>JAEZGH010000197.1 GCA_023417065.1 Bacteroidota bacterium | reverse complement strand
ATCCTTTATCCATCCAGAACTTATACCATTTATCTTCTACTTCTGCGGGATTGTATTTCGTTGAAAGCGACATCTGAAATTCTTAAAGCGCCGCAAAAATAACGGAATTCGGGCGAAAACCGAATGTACCTGAGCCAAAGGAAGGCCCCGGGGGCATCAGGTTGCTGACAAGTAGCTGGCGACAGATATCAAAAATGCCTCGAGGCAATAAAGCAAACTCTGACGACGCACCAGCCTCCAGGCGGCCGACAACGAACTTTCTCGCGGCTATCTCCAATTCCTATATAAGCTGTACCCATATAGGTACAGGTTATATACAGGTTATATACAGGTTATATACAGCTTATCTCGCAGAGTTCCGTGAAGCGAACAAGTATTAGGAAAGCGACGTTCGGGGTGTGGTAGGAAAGACTGGCCCTACATTCGGATCCTCCAACCCGATGGATAGAGATTGTTTATCCTGCCGGGAAGAACATTTCCCCAGCCCAATGGAAGGCCCTCAAAGGCCATAATTGCAAACCCCCGGTAATCTGTGTCGAGATTCAGGCTTTCCTTCCTGAGATAGGAGAGAGCCTCAGCCTCAGTTAGTTCAAGCGTTTGAAAGTGGCTGTGATTAAGGACGGAAGAAAGTGCGAGCGGATGTTCCGGAACCAGTTTGTTGTTTTTTTGCGTCGCCAGATATGTTCCGGCGTACGTAACCCTCAACTTTCTGGTCAATCCCCAGATCACATGTTGCCACCTGGCTGGAAGCGACTGTATGATGTCTTCCCGCTGAATGAAGGAATAGTCCCCGGGCAGGAGCCATGTCTCAACTTCCTGAATTATTTTTTTCGAAGGTGCAGAAAACGCATCCTTTGGCGAGTTTCGGAAATGTGGGATGTCTTCATGCTCTCGCTTCCGCACCACTGCCAGAAAAAAACCTTCACCCGCTACTTTGTGCGGATAGAATCGGTATCCCCGAACCGAACCTTCCGCTACTTCCTCGATACCCCATTCTGGGTCAGTTTTGATTGCCAGGAATTCGACGTCGTGGTTTTGCGCGAGCCACAGGAGGTTTTCTTCATTCTCAGCACGGTTGAAGGTGCAGGTGCTGTAGATCAACAACCCGTTTTCCTTTAATGCAGGCCACACCGATTCGACGATTCGCTTTTGCCGCGCAGCACAGATGGCTACATTTTCGGGCGACCACTCCGTACGCGCACCCGGGTCTTTGCGGAACATGCCTTCGCCCGAACAGGGTGCATCTACGACAATCACATCAAACAGGCCGGGTATCTGTTGAAAATCCTCCGCGTCATTTGACGTAACGACACAATTGGCCCCGCCCCACTTCTGCAGATTCTCAACCAGTGCGCCTACCCGCGACCGAATGACTTCATTGGAAACCAGGAGGCTGTCGTTATGAATCAGGTTCTGGATATGCGTCGACTTTCCCCCGGGAGCGGCACACAAATCAAGAAACGTTGCCGGACGGTCAAGTGGGGCGTGCTGCAAAAGCGCCTGCTCCAAAAACATCGAACTCGCCTCCTGAACATAATATGCCCCGGCATGAAAACGCGGATCGAGGGTGAAAACCGGCCGCGATGCCAGATAAAATCCTCTTTCAGCCCACGGAACAACACCCGAGGTTTTTAACTCCACCTGCTTCAGGGAGTTAAGGCGAATGCTCACCGGAGCCGGTGAGTCCAGCACGCCGACGAAGTTTGGATAGTCTGTCCCAAGCAACGTGGTCATGCGTTCTTCAAACTGTTCCGGTATGCTCGACATATGGCTTCAAAACTAATCGTTCGAATGCAAAAGCCATCGCAGATGTCTCCTGAATTCGACTTTGGCCAAAGATTATAAATCCTATAACTTGTCGCGTACTCGAATAGCATTAACCTCATGAAACCATCAGTCCAGTTTGAGTCTGAAAGCTGGGTGGACGTACCGCCGCATTCTGATTTTTCAGTTCACAATATTCCTTTCGGTGTCTTCAGGCACCGCGATACGCACGTGTGCACTGCGATTGGTGACTTCATTCTCGACCTCCATGTTCTTTATGAGAAAGGATACTTCACCGGATTGAATTTGCCCGATCAGATCTTCAATCAGTCATCGCTTAATGCTTTCTTCAAACAGGGACGCGGAGCAATCTCCGGGGTAAGAACCAGAATTCAGGAACTGCTTTCAAAGCCTAACCCTGCCTTGCAAAATGATCAGGAAACTTTGTCCCGTGCGCTGATCAGATCCAAAGACGTCACGATGCTGCTTCCTGTCGAAGTAAGGAACTATACGGACTTTTACAGCAGCGAAGAACACGCGAGAAACGTAGGATCGATGTTCCGCGATCCAGCTAACGCATTACTGCCAAACTGGAAACATCTCCCCGTGGGATATCATGGCCGGGCTTCCTCCATTGTCGTGTCTGGTACCGATCTCCATCGGCCGAAAGGCCAGATCAAGCTTCCGGACCAGGAGAGTCCTGTGTTCGGTCCGTCGCGAAAACTGGATTTCGAACTTGAAACAGCTTTTATAACCTGCACGGACACTCCGCTCGGTCAGGCTGTTTCTACGGCGCAGGCTGAAGCATCTATCGCAGGAGTAGTACTTTTCAACGATTGGTCTGCACGCGATATACAGCAATGGGAATATGTTCCGCTCGGACCATTTCTCGGCAAGAACTTTGGCTCGACGATTTCGCCATGGGTTGTAACACTCGACGCCCTGGAACCATTTCGCGCCGATGGCCCGGAACAAAATCCTGAAGTATTACCTTATCTGGCTTTTGAAGGCAGGAGAAATTTCGACGTTCACCTTGAAGCGTGTATAAAAGGAAGCTCAACAGATGAGGTGGTCGTGTGCCGCACTAATATGAAGTACCTGTACTGGAATATGGCGCAACAGCTTGCGCATCATACGGTGAACGGGTGCAATATTCAGATCGGCGACCTTTACGCCTCCGGAACCATCAGCGGGCCTTCACCCGGCTCATATGGTTCACTCCTCGAACTCACCTGGAATGGTAAGCGACCGCTTTCTATGCCTGATGGATCTGTGCGTGCATTTCTTGAAGACAACGACACGGTTATTATGCGGGGCCATGCTGAAAAGACCGGTATTCGTGTCGGGTTTGGTGAATGCCGTGGAAAGATTCTTCCATCTTTATGATTGAATGTAATGCCTGTAATTGACCCTGAAAATATATCGGTATCCAGCCTTCATGGTTATCTCCTCGGAGCGGTAACCCCCAGACCTATTGCGCTGGCCAGTACCATCGACAGCGCGGGCAGGGTGAACCTGAGCCCTTTCAGTTTTTTCAACTGTTTTGGTTCGAACCCGCCTATTCTGGTGTTTTCTCCTGCCAGACGCGTTCGTGACAATACCACGAAGCATACGCATGAAAACATACTTGAAGTCCCGGAAGTTGTTATTCACATTGTGAACTATGACATGGTGCAGCAGGTTTCGCTGGCCAGCACTGAATATGAAAAGGGTGTAAATGAATTCGTCAAGGCCGGATTCACGGAGGCGCCTTCTGTGAAGGTTCGGCCGCCCCGTGTGAATGAGGCTCCTGTGGCGATGGAGTGTAAAGTCCGGCAGGTGATCCCTACGGGTGATCAGGGTGGGGCAGCAAATCTGATCATTTGTGAAGTCGTACTGATGCACGTGTCAGATGCAATACTCGATGAAAATGGGAAAATCGACCCGGTGAGGCTCGACGCAGTGGCGCGACTTGGCGGGGACTGGTATGCGCGCATTGGCCGGGAGTCGCTGTTTAAGGTGCCCAAGCCTGTCGGGAAAAAGGGAATAGGCATCGACAATATTCCCGCGACCATTCGCAGTAGTGATGTACTTACGGGCAATGACCTGGCACAGCTTGCCAATGTGGAGGCGATCCCTTCCCTGGATGTTGCTCATCCGGTCTTTTTAACATTGGGGACCTCCCTTTCCCGGGAAGAGGCCGCGCGGAAGGCAAAAGAATTCATTGCTCAGGGCAAGGTGGCCGAAGCCTGGCAGGTGCTTCTTAGGTATTCTGCCTGGTAAGCGTTGCCGTTATTGTTGCCAGTTACCCGTTGCCAGTCACTCTTTTAAACCGGGTACACGCAGCTCTTCACTCTCAAAATCACACTGCCGAAGGCACGAACGCTCTGTTGCCGTTAGCGAAACCCAGCCAACTTCATCAGAAATCAGAAATATAAAAAGGCTGCCCTTTTGAGGCAGCCTCTTTTGATATGATAAGGCTCGAAATTAATCGAGGTACATTACGGCTCTTACTGCCTTTATGGTCTTTTCTACGTTGGGCAGGATCGCCTGAATCAGCGTCGGTGCGTAGGGAAGGGGCACGTCGAGGCTGTTCACGCGGTGAACGGGAGCGTCGAGGTAATCGAACGCGTGGCGTTGTACGTGGTAAGCGATTTCGGTAGCGATTGACGACAGCGGCCATGCTTCTTCGACAACCACCAGCCGGTTCGTTTTCTTGACGGACTCTACTACTGTTGCATAGTCAATCGGACGCACAGAGCGGAGGTCGATAACTTCGGCGGAAATACCGTCTTTTTCGAGTTCCGCTGCCGCTGCCAGGGCAACCTTCATGATTTTTCCGAATGATACGATGGTGACATCGGATCCTTCTTTCTTAACGTCGGCAACACCAATTGGAATGAGGTATTCTTCTGCAGGGACGTGCATTTTGTCACCGTACATAAGCTCCGATTCCATGAAGATAACGGGGTCGTTATCCCGGATCGACGTCTTGAGGAGGCCTTTTGCGTCGTAAGGGTTAGAAGGAACTACGACTTTCAGACCTGGCGTATTGGCAAACCAGTTTTCAAAGTTTTGGGAGTGTTGGGCGCCGAGTTGGCCGGCATTTCCGGTAGGACCTCGGAACACGATGGGTACGCTGTACTGTCCACCAGACATAGAGAGCATCTTCGCCGCAGAGTTGATGATCTGATCGATGGCAACCAGGGAGAAGTTGAATGTCATGAATTCGATGATCGGGCGGAGGCCGTTGGCGGCTGCGCCGACGCCGATACCCGCAAAACCCAGTTCTGAAATGGGCGTATCCAGCACCCTTTCAGGCCCGAATTCGTCCAGCATGCCCTGGCTCACTTTGTAAGCACCATTGTATTCGGCTACTTCTTCACCCATTAGGAAAATGCTCTGATCTCTGCGCATTTCCTCGCTCATCGCCTCGCGCAAAGCCTCTCTAAACTGAATTTCTCTCATATCTTAAGTTGAAAAGCGCGTAAAAATAGTACGGTAGGGGTGATTGGGCAAACAAAACGCAGTCTTTAATTGGAGCCGTCAGAAACGAGAAAACCCCGCTTTTGGGCGGGGTTTTCAGATTATCGTAATCGGGCCGATTATCTCAGAGCATTTCTGAAAGATTCCTGAGCCGCGAAGCTTGCGAATTCGAGGTCGCTGAGGGCAGCAGCTTTCAGGTTAGAATCTGCGCGAACAGCGTTAGTAAGGTGTTTCACCACGTCATCGCCATTGTTCTGACGGGCAGCGGCAACTGCTGCACCATAGTGTGCCAGGGCGAAATTGCCATCCTTCTGGATTGCATCGTTGAAGGAGTTAGCAGCGTTTTGGAAATCCTTGTTGAGGAGTTGAGCAAGACCTTTGTTGAACAGGTTCTCAACATCATCAGTTGCATTTGAAGTAGAGCGGATAGCGTCAGCATATTGTGCTTTAGCGATTTCAGCAGCACCTTTAACACCATTTACACCAGCAGCGTTGTCACCCTGTAAACCACTATTCAGGGCTTTTGCGGCGTGGTTGTAAGCAGCATAGAAGTTGCCTTTGATCATCTGTACAGAAGCCAGGTTAGCCTGAATTTCCGGAGCATCCTGAATGCGGGAAGCCAGTTCAAGCTGTGCCTGTGCTTTGTCAGCCAGGGCAGTAGCATTTGCGCTGTTTTCTTTAGCCTGTGCGAGGTAAACCGCGCCAAGGTTGTTGTGTGCGTTCCAGTTAGAACCTTTTTTAGTAGCTGCAGAGTAGATAGCTTCTTTCTCTTCCAGGGAAGGAGTAAGCGTTGCAGCGTACATCAGCTCTTCGAAAGAAAGTGTGTCTGCTTTTGCACCTTGTGTGATTTGCTTGGCGAGAACTGAAATCTCAGCATCAGTTTTCTTGTCTTTCACCACGAGGATTTCAGTCTTCGCAGTTCTGAGTTTAGGATAAACGTTAGCAAATACCTTTCTGTAAGTAGGCAGACGCTTCATTTGTTTTTCCTGTTCTTCGAAAGAACCACCTGAATTGATGATGTTCAGATATTCAGCTTTCTGCTCAGAAGTCAGACCGTCGTATTTTTCAAGTTCTGTGCGGAAGTTAGTCCACTCACGGATGACAGGCTTCAACACGAAGTTGATAGAATCAGCCATGCCTTTGTAGTCATACTTCTTCATTTGAGTGCGGTAGAATTTCTCGATAGCGGCAGCGCGATCCGGAGAAAGTCTTGCGTTGATACGCTCAGCACCTTCAGGAGAGTGGGTACCAGTTACAGTTACTGTACGGGTTGCGTTCTTTGAAGCGATGAAAGCATCGAGTTCTTTTCCTTTTGCACTTCTGAGTTCAGAGCTTCTCAGTACAGAGCTTCCCTGAAGGAAGATGAAATCAGGGATAATCACAGGCTCAAGTTCTTCCTGGTTGTTATATCCGTGATCTGCATAAGCTGCAAAAATCACTGGCTGAACCAGTTTTGAAGTTGTGATAACGCCAGTAGCTACAGGCATTCTTTCAGTAGATTTCGACTTGCCGCCTTTTTCTGCAGTTCCGACAACCTCAAGGGTTCCGGTCTTCATAGCAGGCTGATAAGCAAACGCAAAGTTTTTGGTTACACGAGGTTGCTCTGTTGAGCTGTTCGGATAATCTTCAGCTTTGAAAGGGATTGGGTCGAGTGCTACCTCCTGATCGCCGTACTTGTAGAAAGTATTAACCGTATAAACGGTACCTTTCTTCAGCATTTTGACCGGCAGGTTGGCAGCCATATCGAATGTAACCGTGTCCTTGTGAACTTCCAGCGGGGTTGGTGTCACGGTTAACTGTTGCTCTTTCGACATTTTTACCATCTTGGGCAATGTACAGCCCGCAAGGGTCATAATCGCAAAGACTAAAAATGAGTAAAATACTTTTCTCATTGGATTGTGGTTTATAAATTGTGTTTTTACAGGTTGCAAAACTATACTTATGTGTGTTTTTTTGCAATTATAGTCAAAAAAATAAGATCGGC
>JAEZGH010000079.1 GCA_023417065.1 Bacteroidota bacterium | reverse complement strand
CCGAAGGCGTTTTGAAGGGCGGGCCCGAAAGCCGGTGCGATAGCGGAGAAGTAACCCTCAACTGCACCGTCGTCGTTCAGGAACTCGCGTGTTACGCGGTAAACGCGGTCTGCTTTGGAATGGTAGCTGTCATAGCTCAGTTCATCGGTGATGAATAAGTAGATGAGCAGTGCGGTCGACATCGCAAGAGCAAGACCGGCGATATTGATGAAAGCGGTGAGCTTGTTCCGAGTGATGGAGCGGAAGGCGATTTTGAGGTAATTCCTGATCATAGGCGGGAATCAAGGATTGCTGATAACAAGATGGTGAATTTTTCATGCTACCAAATTCAGACCAATAGAAAAGTCGGTTTGAGACCTAAAACTGCGTTTGGTAATTAGTGCCGCGTTCGGGATCGGTCGCGAAAGTTCGAAAGCGGACGTACTGAATTCAGATCCATATTTCAGATTCCTGATTTCTGACCTAACCCAATTGGTGTCAAAAAAAAGGCACGCCGCAATCATCGATAGTACCGCGATGATCAAGGGTGCAATGCATGAACAATGATTTACACGTGATTGGCCTATGGCATTTCGGATACCAAATTCTTTGGATCTGCCGTGCAACAACATGGCCTGGTGATTGACATCGTTCGATAACGCCAGCAGAGGGATCAGGAGACTGATCGATATAAAGATAATACTCGAGCTTGTTTCCCGTGTCGTGAGATGGGTGCCCAGATCTTCTAAACGGCATTCCGGGACAAAGTTTCGGAGCGGCAGTCATGCTGGCGTGTGATATACCGATTTAACCTTTCATAGGCGCCAGCACGTCGTTAGTTATACCAATATCTACATGCTGCCTTGATAATTATTGAAAGAATTGCCGAAATTGATGATGGGACAGGTTTAGGCTATAAACACTCAACGTATTGAGGACGCAGGCAGATCAGATTGTGGAAAATTCAGGAATCATTGGGCTTTCCGCGAAGAAGGTTGAAGAATCACGCACTATTAATGGTCGCAATGAGATCATCAACAGCAAAAACAGGGTTTTAGACATCATCATTGAGCTGGTGAAGGAACCGATGTTGATCCTTCTCATTGTTGCCGCAATCATCTACTTCATCACCGGAAACACGGGAGACGGATTTTTTATGGTGGCCGCCATTGTAGTGGTTACCGGAATATCTTTGTATCAGGAGACAAGAAGTAAAAATGCGCTCGACAAACTCCGATCGCTGACACAGCCGTTGTCCAGGGTCATCCGTGACGGCAAAGTCGCGACAATCCCTAAAGAAGAAGTCGTTATCGGTGATTATATAATCATTGAAGAAGGTACGTCGGTGCCTGCAGATGCCACCATCATTCAATCCAATGATTTCACTGTGGACGAATCAGTTCTCACAGGTGAGTCGTTACCCGTATCAAAAGATGTGAATGGAGACAAAAACGTCTTTCAGGGAACGCAAGTCACGAGCGGGCTAGCCATTTGCGCGGTCACTGCAATTGGCATGAACACGGCGTTGGGGAAAATAGGTAAATCTCTTGACCGCATCCGGAAAGAAAATACTCCCCTTCAGATACAAATCGGAAATTTTGTGAAGAAGATGGCGATCGTTGGGATCGTAATCTTTCTGATCGTCTGGGGAATCAATTATTTCCAGTCGTATGACCTTCTCGCGAGCCTGTTAAAAGCACTCACGCTGGCGATGAGCATTCTGCCGGAAGAAATACCTGTGGCGTTTACAACGTTCATGGCACTGGGTGCGTGGCGGCTCATGAAGTTAGGCGTCGTCGTAAAAAACACGTCGACGGTCGAAACACTGGGAAGCGCATCTATCATTTGCCTCGACAAAACCGGTACGATCACAGAAAACCGGATGCAGCTTACAAAGGTATTCTCTCTTGCTACCGGTCAGATATCAGCGGCATTGGCTGATCCGAAGGTGGCAGATGTGATCACCGCTGCCATGTGGGCCAGTGAACCGATTCCCTTTGACCCTATGGAAATTGCCCTGCACGAAGCATATGGAAAAATCGCGTTCAAGGATGAGCGTCCTTTATTTACCATGATCCACGAATATCCTTTGGGCGGAAAACCTCCGATGATGACGCACGTGTTTGATAATGGCACGGGACAAAGGATTATTGCAGCCAAGGGGGCGCCGGAAGCAATAGTTGCCGTCTCTAACCTGACCGCGGAACAAGAGACAGTTGTGTTAAACGCCCTGACATCGCTGGCCAGCGAAGGATACCGGGTGCTAGGTATTAGTGTAAGTGCGTTTGACGGTAATGCATTTCCGCAAAGACAACAGGACCTGACATTCACGTTCCTTGGACTAGTTGCCTTTTATGATCCGCCAAAGATGAATATCACGGAAGTCTTTAATACATTTTACAAAGCTGGCATCAAGATCAAGATCATCACCGGCGATAATGCAGCGACAACATCGACCATAGCAAAGCAGGTAAATTTTGCGGGCTATGAAAAAGCAATCAGTGGCGACGAGCTTATGCATTTTTCAGATGATGTATTGAAAGACAAGGTCATGGAATACAACATCTTCACGCGCATGTTCCCCGAGGCAAAGCTTCGAATCGTCAAGGCCCTTAAAGCAAATGGCCATGTTGTTGCCATGACGGGTGACGGGGTGAATGACGGTCCCGCGCTCAAGGCTGCGCATATCAGTATTGCCATGGGCAAGAAGGGTTCTGAGATTGCGAAAGAGGTTTCCTCCATCGTGCTCTCGGATGACGACCTCTCGCGCATGACTGACGCGATTGCCATGGGACGCAAGATTTACGGCAACCTTAAAAAAGCGATTCAATATATCATTTCGATCCACATCCCGATTATCCTCACGGTATTCATTCCGCTCGTTCTGGGTTGGGCCTATCCGGCGATTTTTACACCGGTACATGTGATTTTCCTCGAAGTGATCATGGGACCGACATGCTCAATCATTTATGAAAACGAGCCTATCGAAAAAAATGCGATGATTCAGAAGCCGCGGCCGTTCACGACAACGTTTTTCAGCCTGAGCGAATTGAGCATCAGTATTGTACAAGGCCTCGTAATTACCATGGGGGTATTGTTTGTATATCAGTACGCCTTTCATAATTACGCCAGCGAGGTGATCACCAGAACCATGGTATTTACCACCCTGATCAGCGCCAACATATTCCTGACTCTGGTAAACCGATCGTTTTATTATTCGATTATTACGACGATGGGTTACAGGAATAGCCTTGTTGCCGGTATCATTGCGGTAACGGTTGTCCTGACAGCGTGCTTTATTTTTATCACGCCTCTGGCAGGATTTTTCCAATTCACACCCCTTAACATGAATCAAATTCTTATTGCTGCCGGAGTTGGTTTTATCTCGGTAACGTGGTTTGAATTAGTCAAGATGTATAAGCGGATGAGGAGTTGAAAGCCCACCTGCAACAAACATGTTGTTCCGCTGGACAATGAGTCAAATGCCAGATCACTCACTTTTCAAGGTATTCACCGGATTGGTGAGCGCGGCCTTTGCTGCCTGCGTGGAGACAATGACTGCTGTCAGAAGGACTGCTGATAATCCCGTTACGACCAATATCGACCAGTGAGGAGTAATGCGATAAGGATACTGTTCGAGAAACATATTGATCATCCACCACGCAAGAGGCGCGGTGATCAGGAAGGCAATGATCACCAGCTTCGAAAAGTCTTTGGTGATCAACAAAAGCACATTCACGACAGATGCGCCCAATACCTTGCGAATCCCGACTTCCTTGGTCCGTTGTTCACACGTAAATGCGGCAAGACCAAATAGACCAAGGGAGGAAATGAAGATAGCGAGAACAGTAAACACGAACGCCAGTCGTCCAACGAGATCGATGCTCTGAAACTTGTTAGCAAATTCGTCGTCAGCGAAGCGATGCCAGAGCGGGTGCTCGGGATCCGCGTCCTTAAAAATTTTCTCAACGCCGGCTACAGCTTTCGCAATGTCGTTTGTAGCTTTCAGACGCACCGATATCGTACTGCTCCATTCGGGAATGAGGACGATTCCAAGCGGTCCGACGGCGTGATATGGAGAGCCCATTACAACATTTTCTGCTACACCAATGATCGTGCGGTCGTCACCCCAGATGCGAATGGTAGATCCAATGGGATCGCTTACGCCCATCAGATCGAGCGCAGCCTTATTGATAATGATCGCCGAAGTATCGCTCTTTATTTCGGGGGAAAAATCCCTTCCTTCCAGCATCTTCATCCGCATAGTGGTGGTGAAGTCGTATTCGGTGGCAATTGTAACAAATTCGACCTTATCATCGCCACTTTTTCCAGGCCAGCTGACCCCGTCAACACTGCTGAAGATGCGCGTAATGGGTGCACTCGACTTCGTGACTGCTTCCACCAATCCCGACGACAGCAGTTCTTCCTTGATAGTCCTGTAATTCTTCTCGCGCTGATCATTCGTCCATATCAGCATGAGATTCTCCTTGTCATATCCGACGTGCCTTGATTTTACATGTATGATCTGCTGATACATGACTATACTGCCG
>JAEZGH010000059.1 GCA_023417065.1 Bacteroidota bacterium | reverse complement strand
CTTAAAGACTACTTTTGATTTTAGTTGCACACAAGCAAGATAACGACTTGCATAAAGAAGGGAGCCACGGTTTCCTTCTTTTTTTTTAGCCAATAACAAAAGAGGCTGCCCTTTTGAGACAGCCTCTTTTTTGTTATGAGTTTTCGTTATTGAGTGCCTACAGAGGGACTAGCTCGAAAGAGTCAAGTTGACTGCTGTTCAGCTGGTTCAGAGCATCCCGCTTAGTCGGGAGGGTCGGGGGTTCGAATCCCTCAACTCCCAACTTTTGGGTCTCATAAGGTTTACTTTCGTTAGCAGTAATTTTTCGATTTATGCCGTTGTTTTACATTCTCTACTCTCCTTCGCGCAAGCGCTATTATGTTGGCCATACGACCGAACCGATCGAGGAGCGTGTCAGGAAACATAAGTCAAATCATTCGGGCTTTACAGGAAAAACCGGAGACTGGCGGGTCGTCTATTCTGAAGAAAGGTGATTTTCCTTCACGAGTGCAGCGTTTGTATTTCCCATTTCATATTCTCAATCAGTCACCGCGTCATAAACAAAACGAATATCGAACGTCATATCTCGCTCACTGACTATCTCGATAACGACCTTAATTGGATACTCATTACTTTTTAATGATCGTTGCCAAATGCTCTCTCCTGAAAGAGTTATTGATTGATTAAGTGTGACTACTGGATTTAAATGATACAGACTAACCAGACCAATAACGAATCGTGGTGGAAATTCAGTTTTACCACCAGCATTGTTTGTACAGGTGACTTTAAATCCGATATTCTGAGACGTCAGCCGTGTTCCCCATTCGGTCGGATCTTTCCATTCGAACAAGGGTACAAGCAAGATTTTTTTGATCTCGATAAGCGAGATTGAATTCATCAACAGGAATTCCTTTTTCTTGTCTTTGCCGGTTAGGGTGAACATCAGGTCTTTTTTTATTTTCTGGATTGTCTCTACAGTGTAGTTTGTGCCCTTTCCTGTTCCATGTTTCACGAGAAGTTTTCTTTCAAGCATTTCCGTAAGGATACGTTTTACGGTTGGCAAGGGGATGTCAAGTTTTTCGGATATCTCACCGGATTGGCAACCAGGATGATTTTCGATGAAGGTATAGATCTTTTTCTCCCTTGGAGATATTCTGGAAAGACTGCTACTGGTCTGCAGCTTGGCCATCAACTTTAGTTGAATGTTAGAGAGGCAATTGAGGAAGAATGTTACCCAGGCATGCACATCTTCTCCAGGACGCTGGCGCTGACACTGCATTAATACAGCGTAATATTCTCCCTTCCGGCTTTCAATCTCGTGCTCAAAACTTACGTACTGAATCCATGAATAACCTTGACGAAGCATCAGTAACGTTGCGAGGAGACGGCTTAATCTTCCATTGCCGTCTTGAAATGGATGGATACTTAAGAAATCATATACGAAAATTGCTACCCTGATAATCGGAGGTGTGGTGTTATCACCGTTATACCAATCGATCAGTTGCCGCATAGCATCTTCCGTAGCAAAACCAGGATCGGCTGTTCGGAAAACAACCTGTTTGCTCCCGTCCGTCTGCGTTGCTTCTACCACATTGCTATGTTGCTTATAGTTGCTGCGATGCCACGCATCTTTTTCACTGTACTTCATCAAAATGTTGTGAAGCATTTTCAGGTTGTTCTCGGTAATATCGATGTCTCTGAAAGATTCAGAGATGATATCTAAGGTCTCGTAATATCCAGCAACCTCCTGTGCATCGCGCTCTTCAAGTTTGGCTACCGTGAGGTTTTTAATTAGCCTCTCTACCTCATCATCGGTCATTTTTGAGCCCTCTATTCGTGTTGAGGCTCCCACGCTCCGCACGGTAGCAATCGACTTAAGCTGCTTCAGGCTTTGGCCTTCCCGTTTTTCAATGGCTGTCCAGGAGCCCCCAAACTTATCAATCTGACTAAGCTCGTTAATCAGTTTCCAGTCCGGGCTAAGTGTCACGGTGTGGACAACATTATTATTCATTTTGATACGTATTGATACGTAAATATACGAAAACTATCCGTTTGCATGAAAATGATACGAAATGATCTGTATTTATCCGAAAGCGATTTACTGATCCATAGAGGAGGTTCGCAACAGTTTTTAAAACGATCGTCCTCTTTAGCGAGCTGTTCTACAGTCGTTTGGAGCCCATGTTTTAACTGAATGTTCTTTCCGTTCAGATACTTCTGCAACGTCAAGGCGTGATTTCCTGTAGGCAATAAGCAGTTCCCCGCATCCATCAAACGCAATACATCAGGAGAGTTTGGCCCACGATCAACCAGGTCGCCAAGGAACACAGCAGTAATTCCCGCTGGAGGGATCATCTCAAATCCGAAATTGTTTTGAACAGGTGTGACTATGCTCACAAGTTCAGAACAGCCGCTAAACCGGCAGCTAAGCAACGGAGTGTCGTCTACCCCCAAGTAATTAAATCCTTTTGAAAAATGCTGGATCTACTGGAAACCGGCCACCCGGCACCCGGCAACGAAGGCCCCTATCAAAGGGGTGCTGATTATCAGGGGACAACACCCTGGCCCGCTTTTTTACCCCTCACCTGATATGAATATTCCTTCCTTTTCGTTCTGACAATCAACGGGAATCATTCTATTTTTGTAAACATTTTTTTGACTTGAACTACCGGAAAATACTTTTTTACACAGGACTTGTGGCCGGCGTCATCGTTTTGTCGCTCGTACTCACCGTCTCCCTGTTTAAGGACCGCATTATCCGCAGTTTTATCGCCGAAGCCAATAAACACCTCAATACCCCCGTCACGATCAAACATATCGACGTAGGGATTCTCAGAAATTTCCCAAACCTGTCGATTGTCCTCACTGACGTATACATCGAAGACAGCCACCCTGGAACGTATCCGCTGGTCACGGCAGGACGGGTTGCCTTCAAACTCAACCCCTTCGACGTTTACAACGGAATATTCCGTGTTACCGGTATCTCCATCCGCGACAGCGAAACAAATCTGAAAATCAATGAGGACGGCAAAACCAACTACGACATTCTCAAACCCGTTGAAGGCGGAGCTCAAAAGTCGGGATCGTTTTCAATGGATCTCCATGATGTCGTGCTGAAGTCAACGAAAGTGTCCTACTATGACATCAGCTCGCGGCAACATTTCATATTCCTGAGTCCCGACCTCAATGCCTCCATCAGCATGAAGGACGACGTTTACAAGATTTCGGCGACGGGCGAGGTGACGACGGAAAAGCTGAGTATCGACGGCAGATCGTTTCTCGCTGAAAAGACATTCAACATTCACAGCACACTCGACTACAACGACGCAGACAAAAGTCTTCTGATAAAACCTTCAAACCTGAAACTGAAGAATTCGTCATTCCTGGTAGAAGGCACATACGGCTGGAAGGAGGTAAACAATATTGATATCAAAGTCGATGGGAAGGATACGGATATTCAAACCTTGCTTTCCCTTCTTCCGGAAGGCATTTCAACGCCATGGGAAAAATATCAGAGTAAGGGCGAAGTGTACTTTTCATCCCGCCTTCACGGAGTGATTTCGAAATCGGCGTTGCCCGCGCTGAATATTGATTTTGGTTTTCGCAATGCAACGATTTACCATCCGCAGTACAAGTCGCGTATTGAAAAAGCCACCGTGAATGGTTCATTTTCGAGTAGCAACCTCAGGCTTGCGAACAAAAGCTCACTTGTGCTGAGGGATCTGACCGGCACACTGAACCGCGAGCCGTTTACCGCGAACTTTGCCATACGTGAGTTCGACAATCCAATGGTTGAGGCGTCCTTCCGGGGGAACGTTGACGCCGCAGCATTGTATGGGTTCTTTCCGCTCGAGCAGATCTCGAACGTCGGAGGCAACTTACTTGCCGACGTATCATTCCGCGGCCGGATTGAACTCCTCAGGAACAAGTCAACCGCGCAAAAGGTTACCACACAGGGGAGTGTTGAACTTCGAAACATTAGCCTGAAGTACGGCAAAGACAAAGTTCCTTTGTCGAACCTTAGCGGCACACTTCAATTCAGCAACAATGACCTCGCGCTGAGCAACGTGTCAGCACGATTCGGAAACAGCGATTTTCTTTTCAACGGATTTTTCAAGAATGTGATCACATTTCTGCTTTTTGAAAATCAGCCTGTTGGTATCGAGACGGATTTGAAATCAGATCATCTCGACCTTAATGAGCTTTTGAGAATAGGTTACGGATCTGATGAAGGACAGTCCGGTGGTGAGTACTCATTCGCCATCTCAAGAAATGTTTATCTGAATTTCAATTGCGATGTACGCAACCTGGTGTATAAGCGCTTTGCCGGAAAAGCAATCAAAGGCGACCTCCTTGTAAAAAACAAGGTTGCTGTGTCAAGACGTCTGTCGCTGAATACGATGGGCGGACACCTTACGCTTTCCGGGATTGTCGATGCCAATAATCCTAAAGCAATCGATGTGATGTGCACAAGCCGATTGAATGGCATTCACCTCGACAGCGTATTCTACGTATTTGAAAATTTTGATCAGAACTTTATTGAAGATCGTCACCTGAAAGGTCAGGTAACGGCTGATGTGAATTTTGAGATGACGCTGAATCAGCATTTGAAATTGTTCCCGGAAACATTACTGGCAGATATCAGTGCCGTTATCCGAAACGGAGAGTTGAATAATTTCGAGCCAATGAAGAAGCTAAACCGCTTTCTTGACGACGAGGGGTTAAGCCGGTTGCGCTTCTCTGATTTAAGAAATGACATTCATATTGAGAAAAAAGTGATCTCCATCCCTCAGATGGACATCCGAAGCAACGTAACGGATATCCGCATCAGCGGCACGCACACCTTTGACCAGCAAATTGATTACCACCTGGTGACTCCATTGCGCGGCAGGAAGAAATTTACGGATCAGCAGGCCGGGAGCGCTCTCGACAACGAAGGCAATGGCCAAAGCAAACTCTATCTTAAAATAACGGGCACCACAGACGATTATCGTATTGGCTTCGATACTGACGCTATAAAGAAGAAGATCGTGACCGACATTCGTCAGGAGTTCCGCGAGATAAAAGAGGGCTTCCGAAAACGGGAGGAGGAGAAAGTTAAGGAGTTGGAGGTTGAAGAAGACGAGTACTTCGACTGGTGATTTACTCCAATCCGTGTTTTAGAAAGTCACTGAATGGTTTGCCGGCAGCGAGCGCTTTAACCAGCTTCTGACGGAAACGCGAATTGAGCACTTCTTCGTCTTTGAGCGGATGCATGATTACGAAGTGCCTGAGTTTAAGCCATTCGATATACGGGTGATCTTTCGGATACCCTTTCGGGGCAGTCTTCAGTGCGTCGCCTTTCCAAAATCCGTCATAGTACTTGCGAAAGCTTTTATCGGACAGGATTTTTTCCAGAATCTCACCGTTGTAGTCAATCTCCTGACGGATTTTGGCAAGCGCTTCAGATGATGGAGCATAAAGGCCCACGCAGGCAAAGCTCTTGTTTCCGGGTTCGAACTGCAGATAATATCCGGGAACTCCGGTGCCCTTTCCCTGAGAAGAAATGCCGGCACTTAGAAATGCCTTGTAGGGACTTTTATCTTTGCTGAAGCGCACATCCCGGTAGATCCGGAATACAAGCTTTTTCGGATCTTGTCCAATGAGGGATGGATCAATTTCACACAGTTCATTATAAACGGCGGTAGTAAACTCTTCGAAATCGGACTTGATCCCGAGGTATGCCGGTTTGTTTTTCTCGAACCATTCGCGGTTGTTGTTGCGCGATAGCTTTTTAAGGAACTCAAATGCGGTTTTAAAATCCATTACAATCAATATTTATCGGGATAACCCTGGAGGCGGTTCGCTGACACACTGGTTGCGGGTAGCGTTGACGTTGGTGTACCCACGGAGCTGCTCGTATAGTTTCAAGACTACTTACAGACAGTCAACCACCGCCTCCAATCCGATGCCCCGTGAGGCTTTCACCAGAATTGTTGCTTCAGCGAAATCATTGGCCCTCAGGACTTCCATCAGTTCTTCCTTCTTTTCGAAATGCTTTGCTGAAGGGATTTCCAGCTGCGCGACTTTCATGAGCTTTCCACAAAGGTAGACTTCTGAGAAACTCAGTTCCTGGACAAGTTTACCCAGTGCCTGGTGTTCCTTCTCAGCCTCGCCTTCAAGCTCGAACATATCACCGAGAATCAGCACCTTGCGGTTTGCGCTCATGCGCGCCAAATTTTCAATGGCCACCCTCATGCTGCTGGGATTGGCATTATAGGCATCCAGAATAATAGTCCTGTTTCCTTTGCGCACCACCTGCGAACGCATATTGCCCGGTGTGTATGACGCTACAGCTGCATTTGCGGCAGAAGCATCAACCTGAAAGAATTTCCCAATGCACAGTGCCGCTGCAATATTTTCAAAATTATAGGATCCGATCAGATTGGTCTTTACGGTTTCGCCATTCTCCGCCTGGAACGAAATGAAAGGATTGGCATCTACAAGAGAGCACGTGTAGTAGTCTCCGGGCTGGTAATACATAATCGGCTCGCGAAAACGTTTTGCCATATTCGAAAGGATTTCATCACGTGAGTTGATGAACACCGTGCCGTCGTTTCGCAGCAGATGGTCATACAATTCAGATTTCGCACGAATGATGTTTTCAAAACCGCCAAACGTACCGATATGTGCCTTTCCGATGTTAGTGATAAAACCATGTGTCGGCTGCGCGATTGAACACAACAACGCAATCTCGCCGAGGTGATTCGCGCCCATTTCAATCACGGCAATCTCGTAGCTCCTATCAATAGACAAGATCGACAACGGAACACCGATATGATTATTGAGATTCCCCTTCGTTGCAAAGGTCTTATACTTTGCTGAGAGAACTGTATTGAGAAGTTCCTTACTGGTAGTTTTCCCGTTGGAACCCGTGAGTCCTACCACCGGAATATTCAACTGCGAACGATGGTATCTCGCCAGTTCCTGGAGAGCGGCAAGCGTGTCGTCAACCAGAATATGGCGGTCACTCCTTTGATATTGGGGATTATCAATCACGACGAATGCTGCACCTTTCTGAAGGGCTTCATCTGCAAACGCGTTGGCATCAAAGCGGTCACCCTTTAAAGCGAAAAAGATGCAACCTTCCGTTATATTTCGCGAATCCGTGGAAACAATTCCAGCGGTGAGAAACTTCTGATACAGATCATTTATATTCATGGCCACTTGACAGCGAGCGATATTTCACAAACATTTCATCGCTGGAAAGATAACAGTAGTTTGGTAAGTGCGTTTATTGCTTAAGAGATTTATTTGATGAAAAATATTCCGGTCCTGATTTTCCTGATTATAGCATCAACCGGTTACGGGCAGTTTGTGTACGCGCCTGATCAGAACATTCCCGTTACCGTGGGCGGTGACAGAATGACGATGCCTTGGGCCGGAGGTCTGAACGCAGTACAGTACAACACGATGGACCTCAACAACGACGGGGTTGAGGATCTTGTTCTGTATGATCGCATGGCGGCCAAGGTGATTACCTTTATCGCGCAAAACAACGCATACCGATACGCCCCCGAATACGAAAGGACGTTTCCGGAAGAAGTTGCCGACTTTGTCCTGTTGCGCGACTTCGATGGCGACGGCAGGAAAGACTTGTTCACGGGTAGTGTATTTGGCATCCGCGTCTTTAGAAACGTTTCCACTTCGGACGCCCTTAACTGGACGCCGTTTTATTTCTTCTCCGGATTTTCGAGAAGTGATGTTCTGCTTACTAAAGGCTTGTCCGGTATGATCAACCTCAAACTTCAGTTCGACGATCTTCCTGCAATAGTAGACGCTGATGGCGACGGCGACCTGGACATATTTTGTATGGACTGGGGTGGAAGTGGTCGTATAGAGTATCATCAAAACATGAGTGTTGAGCAATACGGCCACCGCGACTCGCTGAAATTCGAACTGATCACAAAATCATGGGGCGGCGTCGCTGAATGTGATTGCGCTGAGTTCGCGTTCCATAATAATGACTGCGGCGGCATGGCAGGTGGGAGAACCAAACATCAGGGAGGGAAAAGCCTGCTGATACTTGACACCAATGGTGACGGCATAAACGACTTATTGTTATCGGAAGCGGAATGTGATGTTCTTTCGAGCCTTGTGAATGAAGGCAGTCAGGACGAAGCGCTGTTCAACGGTTCGACTACCTTCCCTGCAACGCCGGCAATCTTTCCGTTGTATCCGTCTGCGTATTATGAAGACGTTGATTTCGACGGAAAGAAGGATCTGTTAGTGTCAACCAACCTGTTCTCAAAAACCGATGCGCAGGTTGATCTCAAACAGTCGAACTGGTTCTACAAAAACACGGGTACAAATGCGCAACCCGACTTTTCCCTGCAAACGAAGAGTTTCCTGCAGTCTGCGATGATTGACGTGGGAGACAACGCTGTTCCCGCATTTGCGGATATTGATGGCGATGGCGACCTCGATATGCTCATCAGTCATAATGGTTTTCCATCTTCCATTGTGTTGTATGAAAATGTAGGAAACTTCCGCGAACCCGAGTTTGCACTCAAAGACGACGACTATCTGGGACTGTCGGCTAACGGATACTCAAACCTGCGGATTCAGGTGATCGATGTCAACAGGGATCAGCGTCCTGACCTCGTGTTCACGGCATCCGCCAATGGAACTTCAAACCTGTATGTGATGACGAATAAGGCGCGGGGCGGATTCGACTTTTCGGGGGTGGCCCCGCAAAAGCAGAACTTTGTCATGTTCAGTCAGGAGAACCTGCACCTGACAGACGTTGACGGCGATGGTCACCCCGACATACTTCGTGGTCGCAACACGGGTGCACTTGAATATTGGCGCAACAACGGCAGCATGGCATTCACGCTGGAAGACCCTCAGTTTATGGGCCTGGGTGCAAATTCACTGAGCGTGAACGTAGTCACCTATGCTGCAGACCTCGACCTTGATGGCCGGCCTGACCTTATGATTGGTGATCATAACGGGAAGATCCATATTGTCAGTGACTACCGCAGGGTTCGCTCGATGGATAACGCTGTCAGCGATATTGTTGTCGATGGGGAGGGAGAGCCATATGCGGCCAACCTTGGTGGCAGGATTTGGCCTGTAGCGGCGAACCTTTATGCAGGAAGTCGCCCGGCAATAATTGCAGGAACCTCTCTGGGAGGAGTTCGCATTCTGAAAGCCGAGGGAACGGCATCCGGGCAGACATCCGTAGCGATCTACCCAAACCCCCTGCGGTCTGCTGAAGAAAACCTGTTAATAGTGACAGGGGAGGGCGGCGTCGTAGAAATATTTAATTCAAAAGGCCAGCTCGCGCGTCCGCGGTTTGACGTTGGAGCTGGTTTCAATTCCGTTAACCTGGCGACACTTGCCAGAGGGATGTATATAGTCCGTTTTTCGTCGACAAATTTTAGGAGCTCGCACCGGATCATCGTTCATTAATGTTCATCTTTGCCGGAAATTGATGGACAATGCAGCAGCAGTATGCTTTTTTATTTGATATGGACGGCGTTATCGTGGACAGCAACCCGGTCCACAAGATTGCGCTGAAGCAGTTTTGTGAGGAACACGGATTTCACCTTACCGAGGAGCAACTTCATACAAAAATATACGGCCGGACTAACAAGGACTGGATTCCGGTAGTTTTTGGCGACATTACGAAGGAGCAGATTGCCCGGTATGCGGCTGAAAAGGAGAAGTTGTTCCGGGATCTTTATGCAGACACGATAGAGCCGCTGAAAGGGCTATTGCCGTTCCTTCAGAAGCTCGACAACTACGGACTGCAACGGGCGATAGCGACATCGGCTCCGCGGGAGAACGTCGATTTCACCCTTGAGAAGACCGGTGTGGGCAGTTATTTTCAGGTTATCCTGGACGAGAGTTTCGTAGAGCGCGGCAAACCTGATCCGGACATCTATCTTAAGACGGCAGCTGCCCTGGGGTATGATCCAAAGAACTGTATTGTGTTGGAAGACTCGATTTCCGGCGTGAAATCAGGCAAATCCGCCGGTTGCAAGGTCGTTGCGCTGACCACGACGCATACGAAGGAGGAGCTGACCGAGGCCGATATGGCGATCCCGGATTTTGACGGTCTCGACCCTCTGGAGCTGATAGACAGTCTTTTTTAGGGAATATTTCTGGCGGACTTTGGATATTTGTCCTGCTTTTTCCGATATTTGCAATCCCTTTTCAAAAGGGGTAATTTTAAAAGAGCAGATATGGCACGAGTTTGTCAAATTACCGGAAAGAGACCACAAGTAGGAAATAACGTTTCCCATGCGAATAACAAGACGAAACGTCGTTTCTTGCCCAACCTGCAGAAGAAGCGTTTCTTCATTCCGGAAGAAAATAAGTGGATTACACTGAAGGTTTCAGCCAAAGCAATCAAAACCATCAACAAGAACGGTATTACCGCTGTTTTGAAGGAAGCGAAAGCTAACGGAAACCTCGTACTATAAGGGTCAACCGATAAAGAAAAAGAAATGGCAAAGAAAGGTAACAGGATTCAGGTGATCATGGAGTGCACCGAGCACAAAGCATCCGGGATGCCAGGCATGAGCCGCTATATCACTACCAAGAATCGTAAGAATACTACTGAAAGGCTCGAACTGAAGAAGTATAATCCGATTCTGAAGAAAGTAACGGTACACAAAGAAATTAAATAACCATGGCAAAGAAAGTAGTTGCTACCCTGAAGAAAGCCGACGGAAAGAGCTTTGCGAAAGTTATCCGCGCGGTGAAGTCTGACAAGACAGGTGCTTACACCTTCAAAGAAGAAATCGTTCCCGCTGATCTCGTGAAAGAGACACTTGCGAAAAAATAAGCAGGTTGCCAAAGAAATTTTAAAAAGGTCTCGAAATCCGAGGCCTTTTTTATTTTTTTGTCTACTGTCCGCCGATCAGCACTTCGCCAACAGTCGCGGAATCAAATTTTAGTCGATAAATGAATTAAGATCTACGCCTATGTTCGGATGGTTTTCCAAAGAGAAAAAAGAGACACTCGACAAAGGACTCGAAAAGTCCAAGGAAAGCTTCTTTTCCAAACTCGGCAAAGCCCTGGTCGGCAAATCCACCGTCGACGATGAGGTTCTCGACAACCTCGAAGAAATCCTGGTGACGTCGGATGTCGGAGTAGAGACAACGCTAAAAATCATCGAACGCATCCAGGAACGCGTTGCCCGTGACAAATACCTCAGCACAGCTGAACTCGACAAAATCCTGAAGGAAGAAGTCGCGGCTCTGCTGGCAGAAACAAACACGGAAGAACTCCGCGATTTTGAAATCCCCGCAGGGAAAAAGCCTTACGTGATCATGGTCGTCGGCGTAAACGGTGTTGGAAAGACGACAACCATTGGAAAACTCGCCTCGCAGTTCAACAGCCGTGGCAAGAAGGTTCTCCTGGGTGCCGCTGATACATTCCGCGCCGCCGCGGTTGACCAGCTGAAATTATGGGGTCAGCGTGTTGGTGTACCCGTTGTTGCAAAAGGAATGAACACCGATCCATCGGCAGTTGCCTTCGACGCCGTCAAAGAAGGGGTTGATCAACAGGCCGACATCGTCATCATCGATACTGCGGGACGGTTACACACCAAGGTAAACCTGATGGCCGAGCTTTCGAAAATCAAACGCGTTATGCAGAAGGTAATTCCCGATGCGCCACATGAGGTGTTACTCGTACTCGATGGCAGCACGGGCCAAAACGCCGTAATTCAGGCGCGCGAATTCACCAAAGCTACGGAAGTCACCTCGCTGGCCATTACAAAACTCGACGGCACAGCCAAAGGTGGCGTCGTCATCGGCATCAGCGACGAGTTCAAGATCCCCGTGAAATATATTGGCGTCGGTGAAAAGGCTGATGATCTCCAGATCTTCAACAAAGTCGAGTTCGTCGACTCATTGTTCAAAAAGTAATTACTTTTTCTTTTTAGAAGGCGGAAGGGGTGGATGTGGCCGGAATGGAATCCGGAACATCAGGTTATAGTTAAAACCCCAGGTAGTCTCCTTATGCGTTTTTCCGTAGCCGGGAATATCATAGGGCAACATTTCAGGAGTGCTGCCGGTTTTCAGTCCGAATTTGAAGCGCGCAGTGTATCCCATCCAGAACCACGAAAGCATCTTTACTTTAATACCCGTGGTGAGTTCGAACCATCGCGCAGGTACATTGGTGTTCAGGTAAGGGTTGTCGAACCGGTCGTTTTCACCCCATGCAGGATCCCCGTCGAATACCCTGAACGTTTCATCAAACCGGCTTCGGCCATAGCGTAATCCGACGAAAAACATGTTGCGTTCCTCATCCTTCGTAAGAAAGTTCACATCAGCTCCCACGCGCCAGTACTTGCCGCTGTTTGAGTAACTGACCGAGTCATTTGGATAGTCCAGACTCCAGTTGCCGTAGTCCATCGCGAGGAAAAACCGGTGAAAATCCACATCAGCATTTACTTCCCATCCCTTGAAGTTATCGGAATACATACCCCGTGCGATAGCGATAGCATCGGTTCCTATGCGAAGTCCCGTAGGCAGATGGCGTTCCTTCCACGACAAGGAATCTTCCTGTGCCCACGCGACGAAAGGCAGGTAAACCAGCAAGAGTACGGCGTATACTTTAGGGTACCTGGACATTGACGTTGGTTACAGGTGGGAAAAATACGGAAGCATTGGCAACTTCGGTAGGTGTTGTGGTTGAAGCCGCGACGGTAATGTTTGAAACAACCCGGATGTCGCGACACGCCTCTCCGCGGAACAGACTCAAAGGAGGAGGACCAACGGTATAGTTTACGGTGATCGTCTCTGTCCTGTCTGCCAGTTCTATCGCAAAGGTTGTCGAGTTAGCATCGAGGTTCAGCGGCAGTTGCACCACGTTGGCTGTGGTGTCTTCATAGAACACGGCTTCTGAATAATCAGTTGTGATCCTTTCAATTTCAAGTCGTACGTTTTGTGGCGTAGTGCTGCCTTCAGGGATTCTTCGAAACGCAAGCTGAATGATATTCGTGGGCGGGCATCGGTATATGTTTACGTTCCGCGAATACGGATCTGTGAGAGTGCGGTTAGGAAATTCATCGGCGCCGATGGCAATACTCACGGAGTCGAAATTATGAAGATCTCTGTTCACCAGCAGATCTGTCACAAACGTCTGTTCACCACATTGTCTGTAGCGAGTCACGGTTGTAGTTGTATAATTGACCTGCAGGTTTCGCACCTGTGGATCATCAGGGAACGTGAACTCGTAAGTTGTTGAATTGCTGGTCAATGATACCGGTAGACGAAGCGTTGCCCGACGGTCACCAGCATACAATGTAGCAGCATCATTGACAGTGACTCCCGCCAGGTCCCTGCTAACGGCGCGGCTACGGTTAGACGCCGATTGATTGGTTGCTGGCAGCAGCAGCTGATAAAACGTTACCAGCATCGTATCTGTGACCGGGCATCTGAATATTTCAATATGACGCCCCGTATTGTCGCGATTGGGGGTTGTATTGACGACGCGAATGGAATCAAATCCATGGTGATCCTGATCGACCTGAAGGTTTGACAAAACGTATCTGGGGCCGCATTCCTCGGAGACATATTGTGTCTGTACCTGATATTCCGGGACGAGGTGTGCCGCCCTGCCGTTGACTTCCAGATCAAAACGCGTCTGGGTTTTAAAATAATCCAGTGGAACGGCAAATCCTGTCATGTAATTGTCAGCGAGTCCTTGCCAGGGAAGTTCTTCGGTGATCAGCGGAGCTCTTCCATTAATCAAGAGTGTTGTGACGTTTGCGGTATCGAGCTGATTCGAACCCATAACCCGGAAATAGACGCCAACCCAGTCATTATTGAGCAAATAACACTCGGGCTCATCAAGGCACGAGACGGCGAAAACAACAAAAAACAGGAACCAACTTGTCTTCTTCACGGTTTGAATTTGCGGCTGTAAAGATAGTTTAACGCTGGCAAGCCCAAATTCCGTACCGACTTATTTTTGTATTTTTGCCACTTAAAGAGGGCCAATATCTTGAAAACGAAGGGTAACCGTAACACGAAGGTTAATATTGTCACGCTGGGATGTTCGAAAAATCAGGTTGATTCTGAAGTACTTTTAACACAATTGCGCGGGAACGGCATCGACGCCGCCCACGAACAGCAAACCGACGACTCTAACGTCGTCATTATCAATACATGTGGATTTATCGATAACGCCAAACAGGAATCCATTGATACCATCCTCAGGTACGTAGACGCCAAGCAGGAAGGCATCGTTGACAAGGTTTACGTGACGGGCTGCCTTTCTCAGCGCTATAGCAAGGATCTGGAGAACGAAATTCCCGAAGTGGACGCGTGGTTCGGTACACGCGATCTGTCGCGAATCCTGAAAACATTCCGGGCGGATTATAAGCAGGAACTTGTCGGCGAACGTATTCTCACAAATCCCGGTCACTACGCATACCTGAAAATTTCAGAAGGCTGTGATCGCCCCTGTTCGTTTTGTGCGATTCCACTAATGCGCGGCGGCATGTGTCGCGGCCGATAGAGGAACTTGTAACGGAAGCGAAGAACCTGGCAAAGGCCGGAACGCGTGAGCTGCTCCTGATCGCTCAGGATTCTACTTACTACGGACTGGATCTATATAAAAAACGCAGGCTCGCTGACCTTATGCGGGCTTTGTCTGATGTGGAGGGCATTGATTGGATTCGGCTTCACTATGCGTTCCCTGCCGGATTCCCGCTTGATGTTCTCGACATCATGGCTGAACGTCCCAATATCTGCAAGTATCTTGATATTCCGCTTCAGCACGGCTCAACTGAAATGCTGCAACTAATGCGCAGGGGAACTACGCGCGAGAAGACCGAACAATTGTTAGAAACGATACGCACAAAAGTCCCGGGCATTGCTATTCGTACAACCATGATCGTCGGACATCCCGGAGAAACACCGGAGAATTTTGAGAACCTTCTCGACTTCGTTGAAAAATCCAGATTCGAACGCCTTGGCGTATTTACCTATAGCCACGAAGAGAACACACACGCGTACACAATGCCGGATACTATTTCCGAAGAGGAAAAGCAGGAACGGCTTGAGCGTGTGATGGAAATTCAACAGGGGATCTCCCTCGAGTTGAACCAGCAAAAAATAGGTAAGACATTTAAGGTTCTTATCGACCGCAAGGAAGGCGGACAATATATTGGCAGAACAGAATTCGATTCTCCTGAAGTGGATAATGAAGTGCTGGTAAACAGTCCCGCTGAGTACCTCCGTACAGGTGATTTTGTTGACGTGAAGATTGAAAGCGCAACAGAGTTTGACCTGTCAGGTGTGCTGGTTAACAACCCGTGACTTGTTAACAGATTGTTAAAGATGCCACCGCATTCCGTTCATCCATTTTGAGATGTGGTTTGATAACTAAATTGTTTAATTTTCCGTTATTCGATTTACGTTTCTGATAACACCTTCAAACCAGACGTTGCTCTTATGCAGCTTGAAAAACTTCCACTTTCCGAAACACGTTCCTTCAGTCAGTTCTTCCTGGATTATATTGAACAAAAAGAAAAACTAAAGCGATTCTACAACCGATACCCATCAGTAGAAAACTTCAAAGAACAGATTGAGGAAAAGCAACGTTCCTTCCCTTCCGAGTCCCGGAGAGTTCTGCATGAGGCAATTCGCAATCAGTATGGTGACCTTGCCACAACGGAACAGGTACAAACAAACATTGCACTTCTTTCAGATCAAAAGACATTTACGATAACGACGGGGCACCAGCTGAACATCTTTACCGGACCGTTGTACTTTGTCTACAAGATCGTTACGGTAATCAATGCAGCCCGCGAACTGAAGAAACGTTATCCCGAATACAATTTTATTCCCGTGTATTGGATGGCGTCCGAAGACCACGACTTCGACGAGATAAAATACTTTCGTTTATACGGGAAGAAATACGTCTGGAACACTTCGCAGTCCGGTGCCGTAGGAAGGTTCTCTCCCAACGGTCTGGCTACACTAATGGAGGAGATTCCCGGTGATATTACCATATTTCGAGAGGCATATACCAAAATGGGTACACTGGCCGATGCAGTGCGCTATTACGTAAATGCCCTCTTCGGCGATCAGGGTCTTATTGTTGTTAACCCCGATGATGCATCGCTTAAGCGAATCATCAGTAATGTGATTCGCGAGGATATCTTCAACAGCGTGAACAAGGAATGCGTCGACAAAACCACTTCCGCGCTCGAAGACCTCGGCTACAAGACACAGGTATACTGTCGTGAAATAAATTTCTTCTACCTGGACAATGGTCTGCGTCAACGCATCGAAAAGTCCGGAGACGAATTTAAAGTCGTTGATACAGACATAGTCTTCACGCGTGAAGAACTGGAAAACCTCATTGAACAACATCCCGAAAGGTTCAGTCCGAATGTTATCCTTCGTCCATTATTCCAGGAACTGATTCTTCCCAACCTCGCCTATGTTGGCGGACCGGCGGAGATGATCTACTGGCTTCAGCTGAAGCAGATGTTCGACAATCACAGCACTCCGTTCCCTATACTACTGCCGCGAAACTTTGCCATGGTTATGGATCATGAAGTGGTCAGGAAGCTGGGCAAGACCGGCCTTGGAGTGAAAGACGTCTTTGAGGAGAAAAACTACTTATACAATCATTGGGTTCTCACTAACTCCCCGCGTAACCTTACCGTTGGAATTGAACGCAATAAGATCAACGAAATCTACAATGAGCTTCGCAGTCGCGCAGAGCAGGTAGATAAAACACTATCTCCGTTTGTAGGCGCTGAAGGTAAGCGTGCACTTAACAGTCTTGAACGTATTGAAAGAAAACTGTTGCGTGCCGAGAAACGACTTCACGCGGATAAGCTCAAACAGATAGAGTTTGTCAAAGACCATCTCTTCCCCGGTGGCAGTTTACAGGAACGCGCCGATAACTTTCTCAATTTCCAGCAACAGCAACCTGACTTCCTGTCTAAACTCTACGAGGCGCTCGACCCGTTTGATTTCCACTTTAATGTTCTGACGATTTAGGCTGGTCTTCTTCGTAAGGAGAAGGACTGATACACGACCACCCCCCGTCGATGACGATGGTTTGCCCTGTTATGTGCGACGCCGCTGGTGATACCAGGAACGTGACAAGATTTGCTACGTCTTCAGGTACGGCGGCTTTTCCCAGTGGTGTAATCCGCGACCAGGTTTTTTTATAGTCAGGGTCATGCATCGTTCGTTCATTGGCCGTTGCGCCTGGAGCTACTGCATTTACGGTAATCCGATGCGGCGACAGTTCGATGACCAGTGTTCTCGCAAGCATTTCAAGTGCCGCCTTTGACATCCCATAGGCAGCGAGGTTCTTATGCGCCTGATGCCCCGTCACAGACGACATGAAAAGGATGCTACCTCCTGCACCCTGCTCCCGCATCACGCGGGCCGTCTCCTGTGCGAGGAAGAAACTTCCCTGGAGATTTGTTTTCATAACTGCCTGGAAATCGCCGACGGTGTATTCAAAGAAATCACCGAACAGGGTAATTCCGGCATTGGCAACTGCAATGTTTACCGTGCCAAATTGCTGCACAGCCTGGCGAACCAGCGACCGGATGAAAACAGGATCGCTGGCATCTCCTGCTGCAGGTATACATATGCCTCGTTCAGCTGTGATCTTCCGCGCCGCTTCTTCCGCAAGACCTTCTTCAATATCGTTCAGGATGACCTTGGCTCCATTCACTGCCAGCTGCTGACAGATGGCGAAACCAATCCCCTGGCCGGCTCCGGTCACTATGGCCACACGATCCTTAAGGTCTGTTTTCATAATCTCCTTTTTATAGTGATGTCAATGTACAATTGATTATTTTCAAGATAAAGCTCAATCGTTTTCATTCAAGCCCTCAACAACCCCAGTCGTTTTTATTTATTTTGGTCCTTATGAACGCCACCTTCAAAAAAATGAATTATAAGGATCAGAAAGTCCTTCACATTCTCAATGCACCGGAGGGTTTTCAACCCACCCTGGAGGAAATGCGTCAGGGCGCGGAGGTCAAAACCCGGTTGGGAAAGACAGGCTCTGTTTCTTTCTTTCTGGCGTTTGTAACAAAGCTGGCGGAGGTAGAAAACCTGTCGCGCGCAGTGGCGCCGTTGCTTGAACCAGGAGGCCTGCTGTGGTTTGCTTATCCCAAAGGAACATCGAAGAAGTATAAGTGTGAGTTCAATCGCGACAATGGCTGGAAGGTTCTGGGCGACCTCGGCTTCGAACCCGTGAGAATGGTAGCCATCGACGAGGACTGGAGTGCGCTGCGATTCAGGAAAGCTGAGGAAATAAAAACGATGACGCGTTCATTTGCCATGTCTGAGGAGGGAAAGAAGAAGGTGGCGGCTTCAACGGCGAAGAAGAAGAAGGCATAGTCGGTTGGAATTATTTCGATCGAAAATTCGGTTATTCTATTATATGGGACTTGAACAGGATATCAAGCAGGAAAAATTTGCCAACGAGTTCGAAAAATCGATGGTAAATATCTTGTTTACCGGCAGCTGGCTGCACAATCAGAATTCGAGCAGGCTCAAACCACATGGCATCACTCCGGAACAATTCAATGTCTTGCGAATCCTTCGGGGAAGCAGCCCTAAACCCCTGATGCTTGCCGAGATCACCAGCAGGATGATTGATAAAAACAGCAATGCTACGCGGTTGGTGGAGAAGCTCAGGCAAAAAGGCCTGCTAAAACGCGAAATCTGTGACAATAACCGGCGCCAGGTCGATATTTCAATCACAGAGAAGGGGTTGGCCCTGCTAAAAAAGATAGATGATGATTCGGAAGCCTGGCTCGAATCCATGAAAACCATCTCCAAGGCGGAAGCAGCGGAGTTAAATCGTATACTGGACAAGCTCCGTTCATAGATAGATGTATAAACAAATATTGTATGAACTTTAATATCCAGTTTCCGTTTTGTATTAAAAACAAACGGTTATGAACTCAGTCATCCACAAATCAGCCACCCGGGGCCATGCAAACCACGGTTGGCTCGACACCCACCACACTTTCAGCTTTGGTCAGTATTACGATCCAACCCGCGTCAACTTCGGTGCGCTTCGCGTACTGAACGACGATATCGTAGATGGTGGAAAGGGTTTTGGGCGGCATCCCCACGACAACATGGAGATTATATCAATTCCCCTGGCAGGTGATCTGGAGCACATGGATAGTATGAATAATGTTGCCGTTATCCGTCAGAACGATGTTCAGATCATGAGCGCGGGCACCGGGATTTACCATTCCGAGTACAACCGGAATCGCGATCAGAAGGTGAACTTTCTGCAGATATGGGTGTTTCCGAAGCAACGGAACATTACTCCTAACTACGATCAGAATACCTTTAGACCCGAAGACCGGAAAAACAGGTTTCAGTTGATTGTATCACCTGATAAAAAAGACGGCAGTGTTCTCATCAACCAGGACGCGTGGTTTTACCTGGCGGATTTTGATGCGGGATTCAAAAGCGACTATAAATTCAACCTCGATGGGAATGGTTTATATATTTTTGTCCTGGAAGGAAACGCGAGTGTAGAAGGGATTGAATTAAACAAACGCGATGGCCTGGGCGTGTGGGACACCTCGCAGGTAGCAATAGCAGCTGACACCAATGCGCAGTTGCTTTTGATGGAGGTGCCGATGTAGCAGGCAATGAATAACTATTATGCCGAAATCCGCAGAAATACATTATCCAATAAACGACCTAATCCGAAACAGGAGAAGCATCAGGGCGTTCAGCCCTGGTGCTGTTGAACAGGAAAAAATCAATTCCCTTTTTGAAGCGACGCGCTGGGCTCCGTCGAGTACGAACGAACAACCCTGGGTATTCATCTATGCGACGCGCGACCAGCCTGAACTCTGGGAGAAGATGTTCGAAGCGCTGGATGAAGGCAACAAGCTTTGGGCGAAGGATGCACCGCTCCTCATCATGAGTGTGGCCCGGAGAGACTTTACCCGCTACGAAGGTCCTAATGCCCATGCACTGTATGACCTGGGCGGAGCAAATGCGTTCCTGTCACTGCAGGCAGTAGAGCTGGGCCTTCAGGTCAGGCAGATGGCTGGCTACGACTCGGACCTGGCCCGACGCAACCTCAATATCCCGGATGAATATCTCCTTGGAGTTTTTATTGCTGTGGGATATCCGGGAGATCCCGGCACATTACCTGACAAACTTCGTAAACGCGAAAGCGCTCCACGCGAGCGGTTTGTACAGGAAGTTTTCGTACTCAACAAACCATTCTGAAATTCAAGGTCCAGGGTCCCATGGTCGAGAAATCCAAACGCGAAGAAATAATCGAGCTTGTCAACAAGCTATTCATCTTCACAGATCAGCAAAAGTGGGATCTGCTAATAGAGAAAGTCTTCACAGACACGGTTGTCTTCGATATGTCGTCAGTGGGTGGCCAGCCACCGGCAAAGCTTTCTTCAAAGGTTATCACCGAAAACTGGAAGAAAAGTTTTGAAGGGCTGGACTCAGTGTATCACCAGTCAGGAAACTTCATTGTCAGCTTTAAGGAAGACGTTCACGCGGATGTTAGCTGCTATGCGACCACAGTCCACTACAAGAAGAACACGCGGATGGGCTCTACCCGTGAATTTTTTGGAGACTACGACATAGTTTGCGTGCTTACCGACGAGGGTTGGCGAATCAGCGGCTTGCGTTACACGATGAAATTCATCAGGGGAAATGCGGAACTGGAGTGATCCGGCTAGTGTCTCCGCTGGACCTCAGCAGCAAAAAAGTTATTGACAAGTGAGATAAGCTCTCCGGCGGTCAGATAATACATAACGGTGTAGTGCCTCGCATTGAAAGCTGCGAGTATATCGTAATACTCCTTTTCCGACAGGTTATACGTTGCCATTAATCTTTTCTTTGTGTCTTCGTTCTGAATAATCACGTCGACATACGTTTGTACGCGTTCATTCTCTGCCGACAATCGTCCCATGAGTATTTTCTGCTTCTTTGAACGCCTGTAATAAAAGGGAAGCTTTGCGTTGCGTTCCTCCCACCGCGCGTTTTCTTCATCGAACATATTGCCATACGGGTCCATCCTTTGATCCTCGACAGTAACTGTCTTCAACATCGTAGGTTGTTCCGGCAGCAGGACAATACCTTCTTCCCATTCCGACATTGGAATCTCAACGATCTTGTATCCCACAAATGAAAAGAGGAGCGTATCGGTGGGTGCAGCGACGATCCTGAATTTGCCATGCGTGTCTGAAATTGTTCCCTTGTATTTGCCTTTCAGAACCACATTTACATAGGGTAGCGGCGCGAAAGTGCTGGAATCAGCCACCATCCCCTGAATCAACTCCTGCGCGGTCAGCAGGTGCGCTAAAAAGAAAAGCGATATAAAAATGATCCCCTTCAGCTTCATATGTTTGTCAGCATCTCGATTTCCGTCCCGCATGAGGGAAACATTTTAATCAATTCTGCCCGCATTCCGATTTCGAAGTCGTCGAAGTCAAACCCTGGCGACACCTGGCAACTGCACAAGGCATAATTTCCAGGGTTCGGCACAAAGGCTCCAAACCACGTACCTGCAGGAATTGCGAACTGGAGCAACTGCCCGTTGGAAACATCGGAGCCAAGCGTAACCTGCTTCGGCTTATCCTGGTCGAGCATCACAATCGTCAGGGGGTCACCAGCATGAAAATACCAGATCTCATCGGAAAGGAGGCGGTGAAGCACGGATCTCTCGCCGGCGCGCAACAAGTAATAAATGGAGGTACTGATATGGCGTTTGCCTGAAAATCCATCCGGAAGACACGATGGCTCTACCGTTACCTGCGAACGGTATACCTCATTGTAAAACCCTCCTTCGGGATGGGGTTTCAAATTAAGTCCAGCGATCCATTCCTGTGATTTTTCCATAAATTCCGAGGTTGACAAGTTACAAAGAAAGGGAAGGAGGCCTGCATTATTTCTATCCCGAAAACGATTGCGAAATCAATTACTTGAAATTTGAGTTTTATCAGCCCGGCCGGTTACAGAGATTAGTACATTGGGCTCGCCAAACGACCACAATTATGAATGCCCACATTCTCCGATTAATGACCCTTTTCCTGGTGGGGCTCACCGCCATAGGATGTTCCTCAAGCCAAAACAGTTCTAAAGATCACATTGTTTCCGCTGCTGATCTCAGAAAAGCTGAGCGAACATCAAACACCGAAATTGAAAATAAAATTGATGCGCTGCTAAAGCAGATGACCCTCGAAGAAAAGATAGGTCAGATGACGCAGATCAACAATTCTGAAATTGTGACGAGTGCCGACTGGGGTGCGGGCGCTGACCTGAAAATTGAAATTGCCCTTGACACGGCAAAGCTGGGCAACATGCTGAGGAAGTATCACGTAGGATCGTTCCTTAACGGGATAGCTGTTCCCGCAGAAACATGGTATACGTTCTACAAGGAAATTCAGGAGTACAACATGAAGGTGTCGCGCCTGAAAATTCCCATCATCTACGGCATTGACCACATGCATGGGCCCAACTACCTCGAAGGCGCAACGATCTTCCCGCATGCCATCAACACAGCGGCGACGTATAACAACCAGTTTCCTGCAGACATGGGGCACGTTACTGCGATCGAAACGGCAGACCTTGGCCACCAATGGTTATTTGCACCTGTTTTCGATCTCGCCAGAACTCCGCTCTGGGGACGGTTCTACGAAACACTTGGAGAATCGCCTTACGTCTCTGCGACGATGGGTTCTATTTTCGTAAAAACGGTTCAGGAGAATAAGGATATCGCGCCGTACAAAATTGCAGCTACAGCGAAGCACTTCTTCGCGTACTCGGACCCCAAGTATGGCTGGGATCGCGGACCAGTTGACCTTTCTGAGCAGACGCTTTATGAATTTCACCTGCCTCCTTTCAAGGCTGCAGTCGACGCAGGAATAAAGACCGTGATGATCAACAGTGGCGAAATCAATGGTGAGCCGGTCCACGCATCGTACTGGATACTTACCGAAATTCTGCGGCAGCAACTCAAGTTCAAAGGGGTGGCTGTAACCGACTGGGAGGATATCATTCGTCTTTACAGGAATCACAACGTTGCCGAAAATGAAAAGGAAGCAACGTACAAGGCGATCACCGCGGGCATCGACGTGGCAATGACTCCCTATACAACAACATTTTGCGACTTACTCCGCGAGCTGGTGGAAGAAGGGCGTATTCCGGAAGAACGAATAGACCTTTCTGTCAGCAGAATTTTACGACTTAAACTTGAGCTGGGTCTTTTTGAAAGCCCCTATCCGCGCAACGACAGGTTCGATCGGGTTGGAAGTAAAGAAAACAAAGCGAAAGCGTTAAACGCAGCGCGTGAATCGCTGGTGTTGATGAAGAACGACAGCGTGCTTCCGCTTAACCCTGCTACGACGCGCAATGTACTGGTAACCGGGCCAACTGGAAATCTGAAGCAACCACTTGCAGGCGGATGGACGCTGCGTTGGATTCCTGCGCAGGAAGATATATACCCGGAAGACATGTTGACGGTATACACCGCACTTCAGAAAGAATTTAAGAGCGTGTCGTGGGCAGCAAGTGTGAACGAAATGAAGTCAAAAGCTGCACAAGCCGATGCTATCGTCGTTGCTGTGGGTGAGATGCCGTACAGCGAAGGCTTCGGCAGCATCACGGATCTCAACCTGCCCGAAGATCAGGTGGAGCTGGTAAAAGCTGCACAGGCCACAGGCAAGCCTGTCATCATGGTTATCATCGCAGGACGCCCACGCATCATTACACAAATTTATCCGGGTTGCAAGGCGGTCATTTTTGCCGGTCTTCCCGGATTTGAAGGCGCACAGGCAATCGCAGAAGTCATCAGCGGAACGGTAAACCCCAGTGGTAAACTAAGCTTTAACTATCCGCATTCCGTAAATCGTCTGCTGCCGCACAATCACAAGATCAGTGAAATTCAACTCGCTCACGAGATTGACAACCCGATTTCGTTGCTGCCATTTGGAGAGGGTTTGAGCTACACCACTTTCGAATACGGCAATCTTCAACTTTCCGACTCGTTGCTGACAGATGAATCAGGCACGATTACGGCGACGGTAACAATAAGGAACACCGGCGCGAGAAGTGGGAAGGAAGCAGTTCTTTGGTTCATACACGATGAAGTGGCAAGCATTTCCCGGCCGGTAAAAGATCTGAAGTATTATGAAAAGATCTCCCTCGAACCTGGCGAAACAAAGACAGTACAGTTCTCAATCGCGCCGCTTAGAGATCTCACGTTCCCGGACAAAAAAGGAAATCCGATACTGGAGAACGGCTACTTTAACCTAATGGTTGGTCCGTTGAATGCGCGGTTTAATTTGCAGCGCAAATAGCTAACGAATAAGATATTCATAAAGCCGCGTCCCATGGGTGCGGCTTTTTTTGTCTTAATCGCACGTGAAGCGGTAACCAACACCCTTGATGGTAATGATCTGAATATTCTTATCTGCCTTCAGGTTGTCGCGCAATTTGGTAACATACACATCGAGGTTGCGCGAGTTGAAGAAGGAATCATCGCCCCATAGTTTCATAAGGATATCGCGTCGCAGCACCGTGTTGTTCTTGTTTTCAACGAACATCGCCAGCAGCGTGGCTTCGCGATGCGATAGCTTCTTCACATTTTCTTCATGTCGAAGCTCATAACGGTTCGGATAAAACTCAAAACTCCCGATCAATACACTATCGTGATTACTTTGCCGGTTGGGTTGCGTCAGCTTCAGCAAGTTGTGGATGCGCACAATCAACTCTTCCATGCTGAACGGCTTCCTCAGATAGTCATTTCCGCCGGCGTCAAACCCTTTCAGTAAATCTTCCGTCTGACTTTTGGCCGTGAGAAATATGATCGGGATTGAAGTGTAAACGGAACGAATTTCTCTGGCAATGGCATAGCCGTCCTTGCCGGGAAGCATGATGTCGAGGACACAAACATCCGGTTTAAATTCGTTGAACGCTGACATGGCGGCAGCGCCATCGCTAACCATACATACGGTGAAGTCACGGCTTTCCAGACTCTCCTTTACAATCCTCCCGAGAAAGGGCTCGTCTTCAACATAAAAAACCTTAATGCTCATCTTGAACGCTGGACTGATAAGGGAAATTTGATAATAAACTCAGTGCCTTTTTCGCGCGAGCTGTTGAGGTCGATAGTTCCGTGATGCAGACGAACCACGGAACGCACGTAATTTAAACCCAGGCCATACCCCTTTACCGTGTGCACATCGCCCTTGGGCACCCGAAAGAACTTGTCATAAATCTGATTGTGAAATGCCGGATCAATACCGGGGCCGTTATCTTTCACACGCAAGGTCAAGGCTCTACCCGACGGGCCGAGCGAAACCAGCACGCGTGCTTCCTTGTCACTGTATTTAATCGCATTGTCGAGCAGATTAGACAGCATATTTGCCAGCAGGGCGGCGTCACCCGTTATCACGAAATCATCGCCCTCAGTTTCATATGCAATGGATGCCCCGCGTCCGGAAGCGAGGACGTTCATGGATGCAATGACTTCCTGGAAGAGCGTCTGCAGGTTCACAGGGTCTTTTTTTATATCGTTGTTTCCTGCTTCAAGAACGGAGGTGTTTAGAATATTATCCGTCATTGCGGCGAGTCTGTTCACCTCTTTCATGGCAATGTCCAGATAGTCGCGTGTAAGCTGCGGTTTGTCCATCGCGCTGAAATTCCTCATCGCTTCAAGTGCTACCCCGACCGTTGCCACGGGGGTCTTGAGTTCATGGGTGATGTTGCTGATGAAGGTATCTTTCAGCTCCACCAGGCGTTGCTGTCGTTTCAGACTCCCGTAGACAAGTACAAAAGCACCACACGTCAGCGCCGTAACAAAAAGTGCGAACAGTAACTCCGGGGCGATTTGCCGGATCAGATACAAATGGACACCGGCAAACGATGCGTAATAGTGAAACGCCGGACTGTAGGGCACCGACTCTGTTCTCATCTCACTGGAAAAGAGATTTGGATGCCTTTCCTGCGGCAGTGTTGACCGCGTCTCACGAAAACGTTTCTGCAAAACATCGAGTGGAACTTCGCTGCGTAACTCTTTCGACATGTGAATCTGCTTAGGCGATGGAAGGTGTCGCCCGAGCAGAACGTCCGTATAACGTTTGGCAACATCGGTGGTGCTGAGTGAGTCGTCACGCACCTGGATGACAAAAGCGCGGTCGGATCTCCCTCGCGACGGGTCGCCCGCGCGACGGATCACAGTCTTAAGAATCTCAGACTGCAGACTGTCGGAGGGGGTGGACAGGAATACTTTTACTGTTGATTTTGACGAGGTAACTCCCGTATCGTAATGAACTGATCGTTCATGCCGCGTGATCAGCGGAAGGGAATCCCTCGAAAAGATGTGACGGGCCGCTACGCGAACAGAGTCGCCAGGAAGCCACTGAACCCGTTCCATCAACAGGGAGTCTCGCATCTCACCAATCGTGTTTCGCAGCAGAAAGCTGACCTCGCGCCTGAATTCAAAAGCTTCCTTTTCATACGAACGGTACAGCCATAATGCCTCAAGCAATACCAGCAGCACTACGCTGGTGAGCATAAGCCCGAGGTTGACGGCATTCCTGTTCCTGTTCATCAATCAAAAATACATACGATTCCATCTTTCTGGTTCCGTTTTAACCTTAATTAACGTTGCATTCAGGATGATTAACCGCAGGGGAAAGAAGCAAGCCATATTTTTACAGAAAAAAGATACAACATGAAAAAGGTCTCTCTAATCTTTGGCGTCCTCGTTTGCTCCATCGCAATACAGGCTGTAAAGTGGCAACTTCCGGAAGAGGGGACAATCGTATATGAGGCTAAGGTGAATGTGCATCGCACGTTGCCGCCAGACCGCAAAGACTTGAAGGATATGGTTCCCGAGTTCAATGTGTCGCAACATAAGCTCGCCTTCCGTGGTCCTGAGTCAATTTATAAACCCGTGGAAGACGAGGGTGATGACGAAATTACGGCCCAGGGCGGGGGCATGGTCATGCGGTTTCGAAGACCAAACGTAGAGTACTACGTCAATAGCGAAAGCGGAAGAAAACTGCGAGCACAGGAGTTCATGGGAAAAAAGTACCTTATCGTTGACAGTCTTTCAATCCTACCCTGGAAGATGCTCGACGGAAAAAAGGTGATACAAGGGTATGAATGCCGGCAGGCCTCTTACTTCAATGAAGAGCGAAAGCAGAACATCGTGGTATGGTATACCGACAAACTCAAACCTTTTATCGGTCCCGAAACGTACAACACCTTACCGGGAACTGTATTGCAGGTGGATATCAACGACGGAGAAAGAATGATTACGGCCGTGGAGTTGTCCTTTAAGCCCCTGAAGAAAAACGACTTGAAAGTACCTTCTTCGGGTGAAGAAATTACTGAACGCGAATTCCGCGTTCTTATGGAAGAACAAATGAAGCGGGTAAATTCACAGGGTGGCCGGATGATCATCAGAAATTAACCATCAGCTTCATGAAGTATATTTTTTTCCTGCTTTTGAGTCTTCCCGTAGTTGCCCATGCGCAAAAAATTACAGTGCGGGGTCTGCTGAAAGATTCCGTCAATGCGCCACTGCCTTCAGCTACAGTGCTTCTCCTGAATGCAAAGGATTCGGCGTTGGTGAATTTTGCAGCATCCACCACCGACGGATCATTTGAAATCAGGAACGTATCAAAGCAGCAGTACCTGCTCAAGGTTACCTACGTGGGGTACAAACCTCACATGCAGCGCCTTGACTTAACCAATACCAGCGGAGACTTCAATGTAGGCGCGATCGTGCTTGAAGGAGTTACCAACGAACTTGACGAGGTGATGATCACCGCCGAGCGCGCACCCGTCACCATTAAAAAAGATACTATTGAGTTTAACGCGGGTTCATTCAAGACGCAGGAGAATGCACTTGTGGAGGATTTGCTCAAGCGCCTTCCGGGTGTTGAAGTCGACAACGACGGCACTATACGTGCTCAAGGTCAGGAAGTGCGAAGAGTGACTATCGATGGAAAGACTTTCTTTGGGACAGATCCCAAAATAGCGACAAGAAACCTTCCGGCTGACGCGATCGACAAAGTTCAGATTTTCGATAAGAAATCTGATCAGGCGGTGTTTACAGGCATCGACGATGGCCAGCGGGAAAAAACTATCAACCTTGAGCTTAAGGAAGAAAAACGCAAAGGGGCCTTCGGCAGTCTGATGGCCGGCGTTGGTGATCAGGATCGCTTTCAGGCCAAGGCAAATATTAACCGTTTCCAGAAGCAAAGGCAAATCTCTTTCCTCGGGATGGCTAACAACGTCAATCAGCAGGGCTTCGGAATGGAGGAGTATCTCAATTTTACCGGAGGTGCTCAACGAATGATGTCCGGACAGGGCGGAACGTTCAGGATGCAGTTTAATGGCAACAATCAGAGCGGCGTGCCGATGTCTTTTGGAAACAGAAACCAGGGGCTGCTTTCTGCCTATGCAGGCGGTGTCAACTTCAATAACACGTTCAATCGGAAAACCGATCTCAATGCCAGCTATTTCTATAATCAGCTGAGGGGTAATATCAGGTCCGATTTGCAGCGTATCAACTACCTTCCCGACAACAGCGAAAACATTCTGAATGAAAATTCACGCCAGCTTAGCACTAATCACAATCACAGAGTCAACACCGAACTGGATCATAAAATAGACTCGCTGAACTCCCTCAAACTGACCACATCGTTTTCTTTGAACACAACGTCGATGGAACAGCACAGTGAGAGTGAAACAGTGATAAATGAACAAACGATGAGTGAAAGTAGTCGCCGCACAATTTCCGATGGAACCAACACGGCATTAAACACCAATCTTCTTTGGCGTCATCGGTTTGCAAAGAAGGGGCGGACGTTGTCAACGAACCTGCTCTTCAATTACTCGGACAATGACAGGCTGGGAACGCTCGATGCCCTCGTTACCAGGGGTGGTGAAGTTCAGGGCACTCCTATTCTTCAACGAAGTGAGCAGGCGATTCAGAATCTTTCGTGGGGCGGGAACTTGTCGTACACGGAACCTCTCGGCGGCCGGAAGTATCTCGAACTAAACTATAACTTCAGGGAGAACCAAAACGACATGTCGCGGCTCGTGTTTGATGTGGTGGAAAATGAATCTAACCTGAACGATCAGTTGAGCACACAATATTCAAGTGTTTATCAATATCACAGAGGCGGCCTGAATTTTCGCATGAACCGGAGTCAGTACAACCTGACGGTAGGCGGAAGTGTTCAGCAAACTTATCTTAAGGGCATTCTTGAACTACCCCAGGCCGACATCCGGAAAAACTATCAGAACTTTCTACCGGTTCTGCGATTCAATTATGAATTTACGACAGCGCGCCGGATCAGTCTGGATTACGAAACCAGCGTTCAGGAGCCGACGATACAACAACTTCAGCCCGTCGTAGACAACAGTGATCCGCTGAACTTGTACGTCGGTAATCCCGACCTGAGGCCGGCGTATAGTCAGAACGTGAGAGTGAACTTCTCATCGTTCAATCCAGCCTCGTTCATTTCTTTGTTTGGATTTGTACAGGCCAGCCTCACGGACAACGCCATCACGGTAGCACAATCTTTTTCTGAAGAAGGAGTTAGGCTTTCCCAGCCGGTGAACGTTCGCGAGAATAAAAGCATTTTAGGAAACCTTTCTTTTGGGATGCCCATCAATGTGATCAAAAGCCGTATCAGTGTTTCAGCGAACGCACGGGGTCAGCAGGGCACAGTTGTGGTCAATGACATAGAAACCCAAACCGTACAATCTACTCTCGGCGGAAGATTTCGTTATGACTTCAGATACAACGACGTCTTTGATCTCAGCCTGGACGCGGACATCTCCCGGCAATCTGCGGTCTATGATTCTGATCGCGAGCGGGACCAGCTGTTCTTCAACAACACGTACAACGCCGAAGCCAACCTGAATTTCCTGAAGCGGCTGCGGCTGAGCGGCGGCTTTGAATTTCTCGTTTACAATAACAGGACCACGGACTATCGCCAGGAAGTTCCTCTTCTGAACGCGTCGCTGTCGGCCTTCATGCTCAAGGCAAGAAGCGGAGAGTTGAAGTTCGGTGTGCATAATCTCCTCAACCGGAATGTCGGGTATTCGCAGGTGGCTACGCTGAACTACTTTGAACGACAGCGATCAAACAACCTTGGACGATACTTTATGGTTAGTTTCACATACGCGCTGAACAAGCAGTTAAACCCTCTTGGTGCGCGGCCTGCAGGTGGAAATATGATCCGTATCATGAGATGATCGCAGGAACGGAACAATAATTGTTCAGGAAATGAAAGTTATTGTTCCGCTGTTTATCTTCGTGAAATGAAAGTATGGGCGCTTCTCGGTCTGGTTTTCTTGTCCTTGAATCTGTCGGGTCAGTATATTCCCAAGTTTGATATTCAGGGACACCGGGGTGCAAGAGGAATATTGCCTGAGAATTCAATCCCGGCCTTCCTGCGCGCGCTCGACCTTGGCGTTACCACCATTGAACTTGATGTGGTGATTTCAAAAGACAAGAAGGTCGTCGTCTCGCACGAGCCCTGGATCTCAGCCGATATATGCCTCGACCCCGAAGGAAAACCTATCAAAGACAACCATTCAAAATTCAATATATACAACCTCAATTACGAGGAAGTTGCTGCTTTTGACTGCGGGTCAAAGGTTAACACGCAATTCCCAAAGCAGGAGAAATTCAAGGTTAGTAAGCCGCTGCTGAGTGACGTCATCGTTGCCGTTGAAAATCACATCAGGAATTATTCTCTCTACGAAGTAGACTATAACATTGAAATCAAGAGTTCTCCGGAAGGAGATGGCAAATTCCATCCATCTGTCAAGGAATTCTCTGACCTCGTTTATGAGCTTGTTGACCAGTATCTTCCTCTGGAAAGAGTCGTTATTCAATCATTTGATTTTCGCGTGCTGAAATACTGGCACAAAACGTATCCTGAAGTTCGTGTTGCAGTACTGGTAGACAATGATGAATCCATTGACCAGAATCTGGCCAATCTTGGATTCAAACCCGCGATATACAGTCCGTACTACAAGTTACTGAACGGCGAGAAGGTGGCTTACCTTCGCAAACTCAAGATTCGCGTCATTCCCTGGACCGTTAATGAAGAGAGCGAGATGCTGGTATTCAAGGGAATGGGTGTGGATGGATTTATCACAGATTACCCTGACCGGGCGCGCAAGTACAAGATGACGCTTAACATTCAGCGCAAATAATTTCCTCGCCAGTCCCCGGTTTTTACTATCATTGCTGCCAAATTTCAAATAATGAAGAAGTACGACGTGTACGGCATCGGGAATGCCATTGTGGACATTGTGACGGAGGTTGACAACGATTTTTTCGAGGCGAACAACATCGAAAAAGGTGTAATGACGCTTGTGGACGAACGCCGTCAGCTCGAGTTGATGAAGGCGATCGACATGAAGAAAAGTCGTATGTCGGGTGGTGGCTCGGCCGGCAACACGGTCGTAGGACTTAGTCAATTCGGTGGAAAGGCGTATTATTCCTTCGTTGTAGCGCACGACGAACTTGGAAAATTCTTCCTGGAAGATCTCAAGAGAAACGGTGTAGATACGAACGTAAAATTCGAAACGTGTCCTTCGGGTCATACGGGCCGTTGTCTGGTAATGACAACGCCGGATGCACACCGCACTATGAATACATTTCTCGGCGTGAGCTCGTTCATGGCACCAGAGTATCTCGATGAACAGGCGATTGTCGAATCCCGGTACGTATACCTTGAAGGATACCTCGTTGCCAGTCCGAAGGGCCTCGACGCGATGAAGGAAACCAAACGCATCGCAGAACGCAACAAAATCGACGTTGCACTCACCTTCTCCGATCCCAGCATGGTAAAATACTTCTCGGCTCAGATGAATGAGATCGTCGGAGCGAGTGTCGACTTGCTTTTCTGCAACGAGGAAGAAGCGATGATTTTCACCGGTACTGATTCGATCGCGGCAGCACGCGTCAAGCTCCGGGAAGTAGCCAAAAGATTTGTGATAACCCTGGGGGCTAACGGTGCGCTGATCTATGACGGCGATACGTTTATCAGCATCGAGCCCTACAGCGTTCGTGCCGTCGATACAAATGGTGCGGGAGATATGTTTTCCGGTGCCTTTTTATACGGAATAACGCATGATCACAGCTTCGCTGAGGCGGGAAAACTGGCTTCCCTCGCGTCATCACGGGTGGTTGCCCAGTTTGGACCAAGGTTAACTCCTGACCAGGTTACCAAGGTTTTGAAAGACTTGACACAATGAAATAGTGGGTTTTTAGAGTGATTTTGAGGATTTTTCGGAAAGTCAGCCGATCTGCTTGTAATTTAAAGAAATCATGATCATCTTTGCAGCCCTAAATTTTTAGGCTAAACGGATAAGAAATGAAACGTACATATCAACCTTCGCGCAGGAAAAGAAAGAACAAGCATGGCTTCCGTGAACGGATGGCGTCAGCCAACGGCCGCAGAGTGCTTGCTTCAAGAAGAAGAAAAGGGCGCAAAAAACTTACAGTTTCAGACGAAAAGACGCTGAAGCATAAATAACCCGCCTGCGGAGGTAAGCAACGCCCTGCAGAATGGGATAATTCATTCTCATGGGGAAGTTTACATTTTCGAAGGAAGAACGTCTCAGTAGCGAAAAAGATATTCAGGAACTCTTCAAAAAGGGTTCCTCTTTTTATTTGTTCCCCTTCAAGATCGTTTTTACGCAATCAGCCGATGCTACTGGCCCCCATCAGGTGCTGATATCCGTTTCCAAGAAAAATTTCAAGACAGCTCCGGATCGAAATCTCATCAAACGCCGCATCCGTGAAGCATATCGATTGAATAAATATAACCTACCGCCCGCTCCGGGATTGAAAATAGGTTTCGTCTACGTACATAAAGAAATCCTCCCGAGTCAGGAAATTTCTGAGAAAATGTTACATGCCCTGCGCAAGCTCTCGCGCCTCGCAGAAGGTAAAGCTGGAAAATGATAGTCCCTTTGGATTATATTTACTATCAGGATTTTTTTCTTCCAGTTCATTTTTAAGAACCCCAAAACCAGGTTTGATATGTGGAGACGTTTTAGATGGCCATTGATTATTGGTTCGTTCATCATTGTTGCATTTGCTTTCACCCCTGCCGAAAAGTATTTCGACATAGCTAAAAGTCTCGATATCTATGCAACCCTGTTCAAAGAGGTCAATACCTATTACGTGGACGAAATTGAACCTCAGAAACTCGTAAGAAAAAGCATCGACGCGATGCTCGAATCGCTCGATCCCTATACCGATTACATTCCCGAAGACGAAGTAGAGTCATTCCGTATAACGACTACCGGTCAGTACGGTGGAATCGGCGCCATGATCGGTGTTGTAAACAAAAAGGCTGTTATCACTCATCCATATCGAAACTTCCCTGCATATAAATCGGGCCTTCGCGTAGGTGACGAACTCATCAGCGTCGATGGGAAATCGGTCCGTGGCAGACCAACGTCAGAAATCAGCGCACTTTTGAAGGGACAGCCGAAAACAGACGTCGAAATAAAAGTGAAGCGCGCAGGAGAAAAGGATGAACTTACTTTCAAGATAAAACGCGAAAAGATCAGCGTTACCAACCTCGCTTACTTCGGAATGGTTGATGATAACGTCGGTTACATGAAACTTGACGACTTCACACCCGGAGCTGCGCGTGAGGTGAGTGAAGCAATCTCTTCACTCAAAAGCAATGGTGCCACCAGCCTCATTCTTGACTTGCGCGATAATCCCGGCGGACTTCTGCACGAGGCCGTAAACATCGTTGGCCTGTTTGTGCCGAAAGGCGAAGAAGTTGTTTCGACAAAAGGAAAAGTAAAAGAGTGGAACAAGATCTATAACACGCTCAACAATCCTGTCGACACCGAAATACCCCTGGTAGTACTCGTGAGCGAAGGCAGCGCGTCTGCATCTGAGATTGTTGCCGGTGCCCTTCAGGATTACGATCGCGCAGTTCTCGTAGGTAAAAAGACTTTTGGAAAAGGCCTCGTTCAAACGACCCGCCCTCTTGCATACAATTCACAGCTAAAAGTAACAACGGCCAAGTATCACATTCCAAGTGGTCGCTGCATACAGGCACTGGACTATACACACAGGAAAGCAGATGGAACCGTGCTCAAGGTTGCTGATTCCTTGAAAACAGCGTACTCTACACGCAACGGTCGCAAAGTGCTCGACGGCGGTGGCCTCGATCCGGATGTAGAAGTTGAAGAGCCGTATCGCGGGACTATCAGCAGTGGACTGGTATCTTCCGGACTGATCTTTGATTTTGCAACGCGCTATGTGCAGCAGAATCCCAAAGCACCTGACCTGAAAAAATTCACATTGACTGACGCCGAGTACGAAAAATTCATAGCTTTCCTCAAGGAAAACAAATTTACGTATTCAACTCCCCTTGAGCGGAGCACAAAGCAGTTGATTGAAGCTGCAAAGCAGGAGAAATTTTACCCTGAGATTGAGGCAAGCCTCAATCAGTTGAAAACCAAGATTGAAACCGGAAAACAGGATGATCTGCAGCGCTTCCGTGCAGAAATAAAACATCTTGTGGAGGAACAAATAGGATTTCACTATGGACTGAATGAGGGGCAGGCCGACGTGGCCTTGAAAAATGATCCCGCTGTTCAAAAGGCTAAAAATATTCTGCATGATCGTGCGACCTATCAGGAAATACTCGCTATAACGCATGCGCAGAATCTTAAGCCTTGAGACGTCAACGTCAGTTTGTTCTGTAGCTCTCCATCAGGAGGGAAATCTCAAATTCGTTTCTGAGATCCACGAGGATCAGGCTCATGCAGGCAAGCTCTCGCCGCTGATTGAACACGCCCTTAATCTCCTGGGTTGGGAAGCGGATTCGTTGGATGCTGTTGCTGTCTCTGGCGGACCGGGTTCGTACACTGGACTGCGCATCGGAACGTCAACCGCAAAAGGCCTCTGCCTCGCATTGAATATTCCGCTGATTGCAGTCGATTCGCTCAAGGTGATGGCGTCTTATGTCAGCAAGCTTAATGTGTCCGATGGACATCTTTGTCCAATGCTGGACGCAAGGCGAATGGAGGTGTACTGCAGCTTGTACACATCACAGCTCGACACGGTCAGTCTGGTTCAGGCGCTGGTTATTGAGCCTGGTGCATTTGAGGAAATTCTGGCAAAAAACAAAGTTTTCTTTTTCGGACCCGGGGCCGAAAAGTGCGTTGGTGTAATTGCGCATCCCAACGCCAGTTTTATCCATGGTATCTATCCATCCGCGCGCGATTTGGGAGAATTGGCAACAGCCTCGTTCGACCGCGGGGAAGTTCAGGATCTGATGGCGTTCGAACCATTATACCTAAAGGAGTTTCTTGTCAAAAAATCAACTAAACTTGAGCGTGTATTGAACAAGTAAGGCTCAAAACGCTGTTTATAGCACATGGACCAGCAAGAAACAATTGTTAACAGGGTAGCTTCCAGCTCATTGATTTCGTTTGAGCTTGAGAAATACTACGAACCGGGAGAACGGGCATATCTCGATATCAGTCCCCAGCTTTTCCAGGGGCTCGTGCTGAGGGAGAAGGATTTCCGTCAGTTTGTGAAGTCGCATGATTGGGCGCAGTACCAGGGAAAACACGTCGGCGTGTATTGCTCGGCGGATGCGATTATTCCAGCGTGGGCTTATATGCTGGTGGGAGTAGCCCTTAAGCCATATGCCGCAACAACTGTTTTCGGTACGGAAAAGGAGCTGGAAACTTTCTTGTTTCGCAAAAACCTGGAGAAAGTCGACTGGTCCGTCTATAAGGAGGCGAAAATCGTCGTGAAAGGCTGCGGTAACGTAGAAGTGCCTGAGACGATCTGGCTTGAGTTGGCGGCCAAGCTTCAACCGGTGGTGTCGAGTCTGATGTTTGGTGAACCGTGTAGTACAGTGCCGATCTTTAAGCGCAGGCAGTGATGTTTTTTAAGGCTTCTTGAAAGGCTCCTCTGGAGCCTTTTTTATTGTCCGTTCTCCTGCCTCTTACTCCCGCTGCCTGCTCAAATGATAATAAGATCATAATAGGAAGAGTGGAGGGAGAGTGGAGAATGATAAGAAAACCGGGCTATTGTGGATATACGTTGGCGATCAGGCGAACTGATGTTAGGGACGGTATCTGATGATTTTACCTGCCGGAGGGAGAAAATTTTT
>JAEZGH010000224.1 GCA_023417065.1 Bacteroidota bacterium | reverse complement strand
GCGCCAGCGTCAGCGGGTCGAGCCCGAGCCCGGCGCAGAGCGTCAGATAGGCCTGGGCCGCCAGCGGCCGCTTCGCCGCCGCCCGCACGATCGTGTGGAAGCCGACGCCGCGCTGCGCCACGAAGGCGCGCCGGTCGTTCAGCGAGGGCAGCCTTGCGGCCACGATCGCGGCGAGCTTGGCCGTATCGATCTCCGGCAGGGAGGTGCAGGGATGGCTCATGCCGCCTCCTCACGCTTCAGCGCGGCCAGCAGACGGTGCGCCTCGGCGATCAGCTCCTGCGTCTCCGCCTCGATCCGCCCGCGCTCGTCGGCCGAGACCGCGCCGTCCGCGAGCGCGTTGGCGAGGCTCGCCACCACGTCGCCGGCCTCCTTGGCGATGCAGCCGAGCCGGCGCGGCAGCGGCTGGCCGTCCCCCCTGTCGCGCGCCACCAGGTCGAAGCCGGCGAGATGCGCGAGCGCCCGGGTCACGACCGGCTCCCCCGTCTCCGCCTCGAGGTCGGCGATCACGTCGATCGGGGCGAAGGCTTCCTGCTCCTGCGCCGCGCCGTAGCGCGACAGCGCCTGCTGGCCGACGCGGGTGACGCCGGCGGCGGTCTCCTGCCCGCCGGCGAGCTTCGTCAGGCCGCGGGTCGCGGCCTTGAGCGCGAGATAGTCCCGCTCGGGCAGTTGCCGGGCGCTCATGCGTGCGACCTCGCCGGATACGCGATGACGGCGGCGCGGGCCGCTGCGATGCTCCCTGCGATCCCGAAAGGGCGGGCGGAGCCGAGGCCCCGCCGCGAAGTCGGGGAGGAAACGCAGTCGCAGCAGCCCTCGCGGGCCTGGGGCCGGCCGGAGCCGGAACGGAGGATGGAGTGAAGGGGTCGCGGCCGGAGACCGGGGGAGGAAGGAGCCGGGCTCCGGCCGCGGCGACGCCCGCGCCGGCAGGACGAGGCGTCGACCGCCCGCCACCGGGGCAAGCCGGCGATGGGGTTCAGGGCGCTCATGGCTGCGCGTCCCCGTCAGGGAGCGACAGCCAGAAGGCGGCGACGCAGGCCGCCACGGTGGTGGTCGCGAGCGCGAGCAGGACGAAGGCGGTCAAGAGGCGCCCTCCTCGTCCCACGCGGCGAGTTCGCGATGCAGCCAGGCGAGCGCGAGCAGCACCACGCTCGGCAGCAGGAGCCAGAGGGCGCTCATGGCAGCGCCTCGACGGCCATGGCGGCCCGCTCGTCGGTCAGCGTAGGATTGTGGCGCCAGCCATCCCCACAACCGAACGAGGGACCGCCATGTCTGTTGAACTCGAAGTCTTGAGAGCTGACGCCGCTATCGCGACTGGCGTCTGTCTCGGCCTGGTGACGGCCCTCATCACGCTGCTCAGGAACAACGGGACGCTCGACGACGCTGACATGCAGGCGATCTACGGGCTCGCCGAGGACCGCTCCAACGGACCCAAGGCCCAGGCCACGATGGCCGCGACAATCCAGGTTCTTCAGCTCAAGTTGCGGGAGATTGGAAAGGAATGAGCCGCCGATCCGAAGGCTATCGCTCGTGATCGAGCGGCGAGAGCTGAGCTTCAGGTACGCCTTCCCGCTGATCTCGCCGCGCAGCCGTGCGGCGGTGAGCGCGGCGAGGCGCTCTTCGATCGGATCGGGGATCAGGGCTTCGAACGCGCCGGCGGGCAACGCCGCCGCGGCGGCCGACGCCGGGCCGAGCCCGAGCAGGCGGAGAAGGCCGCGGCGGGTCACGCGGCGGCCTCAGTTGGGGCGGCCGAGTGGACTTTGACCAGCGCCTCGTAGGTCAGCCCGCCGACCCCACGGCCGGCGGCAGCCTCGATCAGCTTAGGCCAGTAGCGCACAGGAACGGAGTTACGGCGCCGCATCTGCGCGGCGTGCTCGGTCGTGACCCCGATCGCTCTTCCGAGCTCGGCAGGGCCACCGAAGGCGGCGGTGATCTCGGCTACGGTCTGCATGACAGAATGCACGATACGTTATGTGTCGCCGACGATCAAGACGTAACGTATCGTGCGTTTTGTAATGCTAGCGGAATGACCGATGCGAACGAGCGCTTGGCGCAGGCGAGACGAGACGCGGGCTACGCGACCCCCACCGAAGCTGCGCGCGCTCGTGGCTGGAACGAAATCACCTACCGAGCGCATGAAAACGGGGAACGCGGCATTCGCCCTGCCGCCGCCGCAAGGTACGCTAAGGCGTTCAGGGTTTCGGCTGGGTGGATCCTGACTGGCGAGGGGCGCCGCGACCAAGTCGACCAAGTGCCGATCGTAGGCCTCGCCGGTGCCAGCGTCGAAGGGGGCGTAGCTTACTCGGAGACGGACGGCGAACTCGGCATGGCCGATCGACCGACGAACGGCAGCGACAAGACCGTGGCGCTTGAGGTGCGTGGCGACAGCCTGCGCGGAATCGCAGAGGATGGTTGGTTGATCTTCTATGACGAGGTGCGCTCGCCTCCGACAGAAGATCTGATCGGCTTGCCGTGCGTAGTCGGGCTTGAGGATGGCAGGGTGCTGGTGAAGTACCTGCGACCGACTGGCGACCCGCACGTCTTCCACCTGCTGAGCACGAACGCAGAGCCGCTGTTCGATCAGATCGTGGCTTGGGCCGCGCGCGTGATCGACATCCGCCCGCGCCATTCGCCTCGATTGCAGCTCAAAGGCGCGAGGCCGGTAGCGTGACTAATGATGACACAGACAAAAATGCCGCACCGGCTTTAGACCCGGTATCGGCATTTAATGCGGTGGTGGAGCTCGACCAAGTAACGCTAAGCGGGGTCGACGTTGCGAAAATCAATATATTCTGCGACTACATCGTCATTGCGCTGGCCAGGATCACTTTGGCGGTCGAACGAATTGGCGGCGACCACCCTGAGATTGAAACGATAGTGAAAGATACGCGCGCCGCGGTCGTGGATGCCCGACGCAACTCCAACGAGTTCATCGTGGGGATCGCGCAACGCGCGAGCCGTACGGCAAAATGATGCTCGGCGGGGATGGCGTCGTGGTCGATCTGGAGGCTCGACGCAGGGCTATTCTCGAGGAGAAGGAGCAGCTAGCCAAGATTGAAGTTGCCGATGAACTGGCCGCTCCAATTCGCCACGTTGCCGAGCCGACCGCCAGCGCCGATATTGGAACCATGACACCAGGTGAGATTGACGCAAAGATTGCCCAGGCGAAGGCAGAGGGGGAGACGTCTCTCGCGAAGGCCATGGGCGAGTTCCGCGCGTCGCATGAAGCGCTGCTAGGGGCGATGCAAACGGGCTTCGCTCAAATCGAGGGCCGCCTTTACCATGTCGAAAAGTCGACCGCAGGGCTTAGGTCAACCGTCGTCATAACAGCGATCGCCAGCGTTCTATCCATCGGAGCGCTCGTGTTCGCCGCGCTGTCATACGGCGATGCCGTTTTCGGCCGCGGTATGGA
>JAEZGH010000097.1 GCA_023417065.1 Bacteroidota bacterium | reverse complement strand
ATAGCCCGACGGTGAGTCTTCGAACCGGCACGCCCAAATCTTCCCAGCGATGATGAAGAAGCGCGCGATCAACGTCAAAGGCACTCAAGTCTCCGTAGTGGAGCGGCACGAGCAGGATTACATCTCGCTCACCGACATGGTGCAGGGCTTCGAGGGCGGAGGCGCGCTTATTGAACAATGGCTGCGTAACAAGGATACCGTGCTTTTCCTTGGAGTTTGGGAGCAGTTGAACAACCCTGATTTCAATTCCCTCGAATTCGAGGGAATTGGAAACGCTGCCGGTCGTAACAGCTTCTACCTTTCGGTAAAGAAGTGGATCGATGTCACCGGTGCGATCGGACTCCATGCACGGACCGGAAGATATGGCGGCACGTACGCGCACAAGGACATTGCTTTTGAGTTCGGTTCGTGGTTGAGCCCGGAGTTCAAACTGTACCTGATCAAAGAGTTCCAACGGCTGAAAGAGTCTGAGGCCAGCACTCAGTCACTGGAGTGGAACCTGCAACGCACTCTGGCGAAGGTTAACTACCGAATACACACCGATGCCATCAAAGAGCATCTCATTCCACCTGTGCTGACCCGGAACAAGATCAGCGGCGTATATGCGTCCGAAGCCGATCTACTGAACATGGCATTGTTCGGGCTGACCGCAACGGAATGGAAACGATCGAACCCAGCACTTGCTGGCAACATGCGCGACCATGCGACCTTGGAACAACTTGTGGTGCTTTCAAATTTGGAAAGCATCAACGCGGTATTGATCCAACAAGGCCTGGAGTCATCCGAACGTTTGAAACAATTGAACGAGATCGCCATTACACAGATGCGTTCGTTGATCGCCGGACGTGCAGGTGATCGGTTGATCGCATCTGGTAAAGGAAAACGTAGCACCTAATACCGCATTTCAAATGAACGCATACATCATAGCAGGATACCGCTCCGCCGTCGGCAAAGCGCCACGCGGCAAATTCCGTTTCACACGCCCCGATGATCTTGCCGCGCATGTGGTGAAGCATCTGGTGGCATCGGTGCCCAGCCTCGATCCGCAGCGTATCGATGATGTGATCGTGGGCAACGCCACCCCTGAGGCCGAACAGGGCCTGAACATCGGGCGTATGATCTCGCTCATGGGCCTCAACACCGACAAGGTGCCGGGCATGACGGTGAACCGCTACTGCAGCAGCGGCAGTGAGACCATCGCCATCGCGGCGGCCAAGATCCACAGCGGGCAGGCCGATGTGATCGTGGCGGGCGGCGTGGAGTGCATGAGCCCGATCCCCTTCGGCGGCTGGCGCATTGTGCCGAACGCCAAGGTGGGCAAGGCGCAGCCCACCTACTACTGGGGCATGGGCCTCACCGCTGAGGCCGTGGCGCGCGACTTCAAAGTGAGCCGTGAGGACCAGGACGCCTTCAGCCTGCGCAGCCACGAGAAGGCGCTGGCCGCGATCAGCTCCGGCAAGTTCAAAGACGAGATCGTGCCCTACACCGTGGAGCGCGTGTACCTTGACGCGAAGGAGAAGCGCCAGGTGGAGCACTACGTGGTGGACACCGATGATGGTCCGCGCGCGAGCACCCTGGAGGCGCTGGCGAAGTTGAAGCCCGTGTTCGATGCGAAGGGCAGCGTAACAGCCGGCAACAGCAGCCAGACCAGCGATGGCGCGGCCTTCGTGCTGGTGGTGAGCGAGCGCATGCTGAAGCAACTGAACGTGAAGCCGATCGCGCGCCTCCTCTCCTACCACGTGGCCGGCGTGGAGCCGCGCATCATGGGCATCGGTCCGGTGGCGGCGGTGCCCAAGGCGCTGGAGAAGGCTGGGCTGAAGCTGAGCGACATCGGGCTGTTCGAGCTGAACGAGGCCTTCGCGAGCCAATCGTTGGCGGTGGTGCGCGAGCTGGGCATCGACCCGGAGCTGGTGAACGTGAACGGAGGCGCCATCGCGCTGGGGCATCCGCTGGGGTGTACGGGCGCGAAGCTGAGCGTGCAGCTGTTCAACGAGATGCGGCGGCGGAAGCAGAAGTACGGGGTGGTGACGATGTGCGTGGGGACGGGGCAGGGAGCGGCGAGTGTGTTTGAGTTGTTGAATTGATGGAGCAGATGCGTGACAGTGGTTTGGGCGTGCCCCCGCCCCAAATGCAGACGGGGTCCGGCTTTCTGCTGTACACCTCGCTCGTTCCTCGCTGCGGGGTGCCGCTCCAATCCGTCACGCGAAATGCGGGAGCACGCAAGTGAATGAGCTCATGTCTCGGAACAAGCAACCATGAGTACCGACACAAACTCGAACAAGGATTCTGTCAAGACCGAGGACGACCACATCTGGATCGGCTTATTGGATGGCATCACTGGAATCTTCACTGGTGTCTTCAATACTCGAATTGGCCTTGGTCTGTTCCTTTTCGTTCTAGGCCTTTTCCTCGTTCTCGTGCGTGTTGCAAAAGATGATCCGGGTGGACTATTCACTATCAGAACAGTGGGAGCAGGCTTTTTGATAGGTGGTGCATTGTTGATTCGAAGTGGCATTATGGAGAAGCGACGTGAACGCGAAGAGGGGACAAAAGGGGTAAAGTCACCGATGCGGAAATCGTTAAGAAGGAGACGCTAATGACATCCGGAACCTCCAAACACAAGCCCCGCAACCTGTCCGTATGTTGTCCAATGCGCGTTGACGAAGAAGCCGTCACCCGCTGAGACCATGAGCGCCCTCCTTCCCTCCGCCACGCTGTTCGAGCAGCACCAGATCCGCAGGCTCTATGATGATGCCACGGAGACCTGGTGGTTCTCGGTGATCGACATCGTCGGAGCCCTGATCGATCAGCCCGACTACCAAGCTGCCCGCAACTACTGGAAAGTCCTAAAACACAGGCTGGACAAAGAAGGCAGCCAACTGGTTACAAATTGTAACCGGTTGAAACTGCCCGCAGACGACGGCAAGATGCGGGAGACGGATGTAGCCACCGCCGAGACCTTGCTACGACTGGTCCAATCGGTACCCAGCCCCAAGGCCGAGCCCATCAAGCTCTGGCTGGCGAAGGTGGGCTACGAACGGATGCAGGAAATGGCCGACCCAAGCCTGGGGCTGGATCGCGCCCGTGAGCTCTGGCGCAAGCATGGCCGCAGCGAGAAGTGGATCCAGCAGCGCATGATGGGCCAGGAGACACGCAACAAACTCACAGACTACTGGACGAACCACGATGTGAAGGAAGGTGACGAGTTCGCCATCCTTACGAACATCATTCACCAGGAGTGGAGTGATGTGACCGTGAAGGACCACAAGGCGATCAAAGGCCTGAAGACCCAGAACCTGCGGGATCATATGACGGAGGCCGAGCTGATCTTCACGGCGCTGGCCGAAATGAGTACACGGCAGATCGCGGAGACGGAGCAGGCTGTGGGTATGCCGAAGAACAAGGTGGCTGCGCGCAAAGGCGGCGGCATCGCGAAAAAGGCGCGGCTCGAACTGGAGCAGAAGACTGGGAAGCCGGTGGTGTCGGGGAGCAATTTCCTGCCGCCGAAGAAGAAGGGACTGAAGAAGTGAACGGACCGCGTAGGCCAAGTCCTCAGCCTAGCTGAAAACGGCGCACAGGCTCGTACTGTGCGCCGGGCCGCAAGGTCCGCTTGAGCAGCACCACGTCTCCGACACGCTCCGCGCTCTGCAATGCATGCGGCGCGAGCATCTCCCAGGCCTTGTCGAACTGCACGGACTTCAATCCGGCCGCGATGGTGAGGTGCGGGTGATCGGTCTCACGGAGGGCATCGCGTAGGGCGGGCTCCTCCTTCAAGGCAGAAACGATGGACGTACGAACGCTGGCGATGGCATCCTTCTCGACCGGGTCGATGTAGATGGTGTGCTTGTCGGGGAAGTGGGTGATGCCTTGGTAGTGCAGGGTGAAGG
>JAEZGH010000203.1 GCA_023417065.1 Bacteroidota bacterium | reverse complement strand
GCATAATACCGCTTGAAGCCATCGATCAACTGGTATTGGCCCTCATGGCTCCTTACTACCACCGGCTGCAACTGGCCCTCATGACGCAAAGACTGGCCCATCGATTCGATACGGTGCGGAAAGGTGAGCCGGTATCCTGACCAGGTGTCCTGCATCAGTTCAAGGCTGATATCGGTATAGGTAACATCCATAATGTAAATCTAACCGGCTCCCAATTGTTCTCCTAACGTGTCCGTCTTTACAATATCCACCTTTTCATCGCTTTCTATAACTGTTTAAGGCTTTGTAAAGCTCTGTATCCACTATTTTTACCATTAACGTGTCCGTCTTTACAATCTTTTTGCCCTTGAAGCTGCTATAGGGAACAAGCACGTACAAAGTGCCTTCCAACTCCATTTTTCCCGTTGACGCGTCCGTCTTTACAATCTTTGGAACGGACGCGTCTTTTTCCTTTTCCCGGTATCTTGACCGTTGCTTTATTCTATTGGTTTGCTGGTAATCGCAATGGGTGAGACGGTAGGTGGATTGGTATTGGTCACCGGGTGTCTTCTTGTACCAGGAAAGCTTCTGTTGCCTTCTGCTATCTTTATATTCGGGATCAGTTTGTAGTTTGCTGCGCTCCCAGGCATTCTTCCGCGCTTGCTGACAGGGCCGTGAACTACAATATCGCTGGTCCTTCACACGGGGGTTCTTCTGGACCTTTTTGTTACAATGGCAACATAAAATCGTATCCATCTCTTAACCTGATAGTTGACTCAAGCTAAGAACTATTGAAGGAAACAGGTGGTGTCAGTTTTTATTAATTAGTGGTATTACTTTTGACTGACGCCGAAAATCAACTGTTGAAAAAGCTGTCGATATAGTCTATAAAAGGATTTTTGCGCCATTGCGCAATCATGTTTTTCATAGCCTGGAAGAACTTAACTACCATATAAAACTATGTCTTGAAAAACATAACAATGCTTTGTTCCAAAAGAAAAACTACTCAAGGAAAGAGTTGTTCCTCCAGGAAGAAAAGCAGTTGTTAAGACCTCTTCCGGCAGAACGTTTTGAAGTTAAATATTCTGTTCAGGCCAAAGTTCAAAAGAATTACCATGTGACCCTGGGCCAAGACTGGCATCATTACAGCGTGCCGTATCAGTATATTGGAAAACAAACCACCATTATATATGACAGCGAACATGTTGAGATCTTTATCAATAATACCCGTATTGCCTCGCACCGCAGAAGTTACCGAAGCCACGATTTTACAACCCTGGAGTTTCATATGCCTGAACGTCATCGTAGTTATCTTGAAACCCGCGGCTGGAATCAGGAATATTTTATAAAAAAAGCGTCTGTTATCGGAACCCATTTCAAGGAAGCCATAACCCACATCCTTAACAGTCGCCGTTTTACCGAACAATCTTTTAATGCCTGTCTTGGACTTTTGCGATTGGAAAGCAAATATGGAAAAGATCGATTGGAAAAAGCATCAGAAATGGCTTTATCCGCAGGATTAATATCCTATACTTCAATCTCAACTATTTTGTTAAACAATCGCGACAAACAGGTGGAAACTCCCCTGACCCAAATACCTCAACATGAAAATATCCGGGGAAATCAAACTTATTTGTTTAACGAAAACTAAATATCATATGAATACACAAAACACCTTAGATCAACTTCATCAGCTTAAACTGAAAGGGATGGCGCAAGCTTACCAAGCATTGCTGGCAATGCCAGTTCATGAACAATTATCGCTGCACCAGGCTATTGCGCGTCTTGCCGAAGCCGAATTGCAAAATAAAGCAGAACAGAAAACCAAGATGTACCTGAGATTAAGTAAACTGCGATACAATGCTGTTATTGAACAGGTAAATTGTTCTGCCGACCGAAATATCACACGAGAGCAGTTGTCCGTACTGGCTGACTGTAGTTTTATAAACCGCGCCGAAAACATCCTGATCACTGGAGCAACCGGCTGTGGTAAAAGTTATCTCGCATGCGCATTAGGCCGACAAGCCTGCATACTTGGTTACAAGGTCCATTATATGGGGATGACCAGAATGCTTGAGAAAATTGGTCAGGCCCGCCTTGATGGAACATATGTTAAAATGCTTAACCAAATAGAGAAGGTTCAGTTGCTCATCCTTGATGATTTTGGTCTGCACCCGATGGACAATAATGTTAAACTTGCTCTTTTGCAAATGCTCGAAGACCGGTATGGTAAACGATCTGTGATCATAACCTCCCAGCTTCCTGTGAATAGCTGGTATGAATATCTTTCCGAACCCACACTTGCCGATGCCATCATGGACAGATTGTCAGCAAACGCTCATCGGATAGAACTAAAAGGAGGATCCTTAAGAAGAATGAAATCAGATAAAATTAATTAACTTTACAACCTGCAAATCCGAAGCATGTAAGTGGCTCAATTTACTCCGGAATCAGTGGCTCAGTTTTACCGGAATTTTCGTTTGCAACGAGGATGACCGAGAACTGCGATTGTATCGCAGCACTAAACAACAATTACCCTCACCAAACCCTTTCTTCCGGCATAATCCACGGCACTGCTTGATCACCCACAGCATAAACGTTTAAATGCTTTGCTTGATGCGCAATAGTTGAGGGACTACACAACAACATCCCGATAGTCTTTTTCTGATGATCAAATCGATACTATATAAAATGGTAAAAATAAGGAAATTGGACTATGCGGATCGTTGATGCAGTACCTGTCACCTGACATATTTTTTCGGTTATATGTATTTTTTATCTATAGCGATAGAATCGCCTTTCTCTAAAATCCTCGTTGCAAACGAGGACTATGGGGAGTCGCGGTGGTGTTGTTAGTATCTCTTAGCTGATAGTTAACTTATAC
>JAEZGH010000057.1 GCA_023417065.1 Bacteroidota bacterium | reverse complement strand
GTATCATGTTTCTGTTCGTCAGATCAAACTTTTGTCTCCAGCTTCCTTCAGATTCTTCCTCACGGAAGACACCCTTGCCTTCGACTAACAGTTCCCGTTAGCTGGTCTGTTGAGGACTTTAACCTCTAAGAACAATGACATGCATGGCGCACCTATGAAAGGCCAGTCTTCGGACTGGCCTTTTTTATTCCAGTATGATGAAGTGGATATCGGGGATATACAAATTGAAAAAGCCGCGACCGCCAATTACGTTCGTGCTATAGTTAACGGGTTCGCTTACGAATTCAAATAGTCCAAAGCGGTTTTCGAGCCGCGTTTCCATATAACGGTAATATTCTTCGCTGATGTTTGACAAATAAACGGCGATGGTATCTCCGGCACTGAACTCACGCGGAAAAACTCTGAATGTCTCTGTGTATTTGATCCCGTTAAACTCGTCGTCATTGAGGAGGCGTGTGAAATCACGAGGATTGAGGAGGTTACGTTGCAAGTCCTCCCGATTGATGTCGAGCACATTCACCATGTACCAGTTTTTTTCGACTGGATCGTCAATTCGATAAGATATCTGTGCCAGCGTATCGTTGAATCCATCGAAGTACAACTCGGCCACGAGATCATCAAACGCAATGCGCGGCTTCACTTCTGTGCTCGCCGTTACCATGCCGAGTGTTGGGCTTTCAGCGCGCAGCGTATATCGTACCCCGGACTCGAAATTGATCGGCGTTCCGCCATACGTTCCTGGCGCTAATCTGATCAGCGTGTCTGTTACTCCATTGTGAGTGATAGTCACGACCGCGTCGTTCACGGCAATGGCATTCCACACGGTTTCAGGATCGCTATCGTCACTGGCATCCAGGGCACTAAATGTTCGGGTTAGAAACACCACTAATGATTCATCCGAAGTGATCTGCGACGAAACCACGATCTCAGGCTTCACTTTGGGTATTCCTGAGACATCGAGTGGGTCAGGCAAACACGCAAACAATGCCAGGGTCATGCATATGAACATGCCCACCATCGTTCGCGCTATAGAAATTCGCCCCTGTTTCATTATCATAGTTTGAATCCGTAACTGATAAAAGGCAGCAAGCCAAACAAACCAGGTTGCTGATAGGATAGCGAACCATCTGCTTCGTCTTGTGAAATTCTGATCCCTATCGGGTTGGCCCGGTTGTATGCGTTGTACACACCCGCAAACCAATGCCACTTGAATCGGCTACCAGGCCTGGAACGGAACTTCAGTCCGAGATCGAGGCGATGTGTATCAGCAAGTTTAACCTGATTGACATCTGCATACAATGGAATGAGGTCAACGCCACTGAGCGAAGGAGCAAGCATGGCATACTGCCCTATAACTGGAGTAAACCGCGCGCCTGAAATGTACTCCCATACTACTGAAGCCGACCACCTGTTGCTAATTGCATATTGAACGACAACAGCACCATTATGCCTGCGATCGTACCTCGCGGGAAACCATGCACCACCGTTAATGCCATCAAAGTGACGCCACGACCATGAAAGCGTGTAGCTCAGCCATCCCGTCAGGCGCCCGGCGTCCTTGCGTAGAAGCAGCTCAAAACCATAAGCCCGACCACGACCCTGAATGAGTCGCGATTCAAAATCAGTATTCAGAAAAAGGTTGGTTCCCTCCTCGTATCCTATGAGGTTGGCCATCGTCTTGTAATAAACCTCCGTGGTCAGATAGATTCTATTGGAAGGAATTCGCCGTTGATACGCAAGAGCTACCTGATGTGACGTCTGAGGTGCAATGCTATCCGTAACAGGATACCATATATCTGTAGGCGATGTCACAGCTGAATTCGAGATGCGGTGGACATACTGCGCCATTCGCGAGTAGCTCAGTTTGATAGCATCGGGTTCTGACGGTTCGAAACGCAATGAGATTCGTGGTTCGGGAAAGACGTAATGTCTAGCTTTAACGAAGGCGCTTGAAACGCGAACTCCGGTGTTAATACGAAGACTGCTAATTGGGTTCCACTCGTACTCAGCGAACGCGGCAGCTTCATTGGCAGATCGTCCGGTGGTTGAACTGCTTCCGAACCATTCAGAAACGGACCCCGAAGTATTGATGATATTGGGGCTTACGTCGTGGCGAATCCAGTCAACACCCGCCTTAAAAATCCCATTTCGTCCCAGTGAGTCGCGTGTAATTGAAACCTTTCCGCCATAATCTTCTATATCTGATAATGCCATCATTTGATTTTCTTCAAATGAATTGCGGATATCGTATCTGTACGTAGTTCGGAACAATGAGAGATCAGAACTCCAATGGCCTGTCGACAGGCGTTTCCAATTCAGCACCTGCGTCGTATTACCGGATTTGAACGTAGTTAGAAATCCATCGCCATCGTTATTCCGGTCGCGAAACCAGTCGAGGATGTCCTCACCTCCGTAGTAACTCAGTTCGATGAGATCCTTGTGGCTGGGCTTGAGTATAACTTTCGCGTTAAGGTCATAAAAGAAATAGGGAAGCTCCTCGCCGATGGCCTTTACAACCTGGTCGATATACGTCCGTCGGGCTGCTACCCACAGGCTTGCCTTATCCTTCACCAGCGGTTGTTCCAACTGAAGGCGCGACGCAATCAAACCGATGTCGCCGGAAAGGCTTGTTCGTTTTGCAAGTGCTGAACGCGACTTGACGTCAAGTACTGAGGACAATCTCCCGCCGAAATGTGCCGGAAATCCTCCGTTTATTGCTTCAACTTTATCGAGGATGTCAGGGTTGAAAACGGAGAGAAAGCCAAAGAGGTGTGATGTGTTGTATACCGGAGCCCCATCAAGGAGAACGAGATTCTGATCGGCAGCTCCGCCGCGAACGAAAAGGTCTGATGTTCCTTCGACACCCCTTACCGTTCCGGGCAGAAGCTGGAGCGTTTTGATCAGATCGGCCTCGCCGCCAAGAACAGGTATGGCATTGATATCATCCTGGCTTAGAACGTAGGTGCTGGTTCGGTTTGACTCGAAGTTTTCCTGATGGAAATCGCGCTGACCGGATATCACCACTTCCTTTAACTGGCTTGCCTGTCCGCGCAAGGTAATGTTGATAATAGTATCGCGCTTGAGGTCAAAGGCAAGTTCGAACATCCTATAGCCAACGTATGAAGTCTGCAAGCGCTTCCTGCCTGTCGCGACGCGCAACTGGTACTGGCCATCGTTGTCGGTTGAAGTCGTGATTGAGTCGGGCATTATCACGACGTGGGCCAACGGAAGAGGCTCGCCGGAGTCGTCTTTCACGGTACCTGAAATCAAGACCTGTCCGTGCACATGTCCGGCAAAGAATAATACACTAACGAAGATCTTAAACCACCTCATACATTCCTTCTCATGAAGATAGCAATTGTGGGGCGGTGATTCGAATGAATTTGGATGAATGAGTCCGGTCGGAAAAAAAATGGCCGGTGATACGGAAGCAAAGGTACCCGACCAATTACATCAGCGGCGTGTTTATCGACTGACAAATGTGTATCATCGTAGACCAAACCGACCGCCATGAAAATCATTGTTAGTTTCGCACTTCTGCTGGTAGTGTATACCGGCGGCTTCTGTCAGCAGTCTGTGGGCGTCTTCGAAAGCACCACAGACATTGGAAAGCCCGAGATTCAGGGCTCCACAACGTATGCTCCCGACCGTCAGGTTTACCGTCTTGAAGGCGGTGGATATAATGTCTGGTTCAATCGCGACGAATTTCAGTTCGCGCACACCAAACTTAAAGGAAATTTCGTCCTGACTGCCAATGTAAAGCTTCTGGGTGAAGGATTTGATCCTCACCGGAAGATAGGCTGGATGATTCGCGCCACCCTGGATGAAGACGCGGCACACGCGAGTGCCGTAGTTCACGGCGATGGCCTTACCGTTCTGCAATGGCGATCTTTGAAGGGAGCATTCATGCGCGACCCGGAAGATCAGGTTTTTGCACCAAAGAAGAGCTACACTATCCTTCAATTGGAGCGCTCCGGCAAAGACATTATCATGCGCGCCGCGCACGATGGTGAACCACTTCAGGTTATCGGCATAACGAGTGCTGTTTCCTTCCCCGATGAAGTTTACGCGGGGTTGTTCATTTGTTCACATAACGCTGAGAAGGTTGAGCGTGGGGAAGCCTGGAATGTTCGCATTGATCAGCCTGTTCCTGACAATTACAATCCGGATCGTGAGGGCTACATCGGATGCCGGATGGAGATTATGGATGTATTTGAGGGCACGCGACGCGTTATCCATGAGTCGAAGGGGCGGTTCGAAGCACCCAACTGGATGCCTGATGGAAAACGGCTTCTGTTCAATCAGAATGGTTCGCTGTACACTATACCCATTGAGGGTGGTGAGTTGACGAAAATAAATACAGGTTTTGCGGACCGTAACAACAACGATCACGGCATTTCCTTCGACGGGAAAATGCTCGCGATCAGCCACCATCGTTCCGGCCTTCCCGGTGGAGGTTCGACGGTATATGTGCTGCCTCTCGCGGGTGGAACACCGAAGCAGGTTACAGAAGAAACACCCTCGTACTGGCATGGATGGGCGCCGAATAACAAGGAGGTTGTGTACGTCGCGCAGCGCGAGGGCACTGGCTACGATATCTACAAGAAAAACATCAATGGAGGGGCTGAAATCCGACTGACACACAATACAGGAACTCACGTCGACGGGCCGGAGTATTCCCCGGATGGCAAATATATTTACTACAATGGCAACCAATCCGGCACGATGCAAATCTGGCGGATGCGACCTGATGGCAGTGGCAAGGAACAACTAACCTTCGATGAATACAACGACTGGTTCCCGCACATTTCGCCGGACGGAAAGTGGATTGTCTTCATTTCGTTCCCGGCGGATATTCCGGTTGATTCACACCCCTCATTCAAGCGGGTGATACTCAGACTTATGCCAGTTTCCGGCGGAGCTCCACGTGTAATCGCCTATCTCTATGGCGGTCAGGGCACGATAAATGTTCCCAGCTGGTCCCCGGACAGTAAACGCATCGCATTTGTCAGCAATTCACGAAAATTTGAAGAATAGCGTTGCAGGAACAGCAAACGCAATCTTGAAAGGTTTTTAAACCGTAAAGTCCAACCAAAACTTACATAGGGCGAAAACCTCCCCTGAAAGGGATGTTGCATGCTGTTTTTTTAAGGAATTTCAATGCTTGAATCAATCCGCATAGAATGCTCAGGAATTTCGTATTCATCGCATTTTTTTCCCTCGCTTTCATCAGCAGCAACGCCCAAAGCATGCAAGACTACATCGCACAGGGTGATAAGTGGTATGGGCGAAAAGAATACAAAAGCGCGCTCGAGCAATATTTCAAAGCATTTGAAATTAACCCTGATGATGCTTCACTGAACCTGAAGATTGGTCTTTCATATCTGTATTCGGAAACGAAGTCAAAAGCCGCCAAATACATCAGCAAGGCTTACCGTCTCAATCCGGATATCAACGACGAAATCGACTATCACCTCGGTATTGCGTTCCAAAACACAAACGAGTTTCTCAAAGCCATACAGCATTTCGAGCAGTTCAAGAAAAAGAAAAGCGGTCTTGCTGCTATTGCAGACAAGAAAATTCAGGAATGCAAAATTGCAGACTCGTTATCACAATATGAGTTGAATGTTATCATTGAAAACATCGCATCCGTCAATACGCCACTGCATGATTATTCGCCGATCATTTCAGCAGATGGAAACACGCTGATCTTCACGTCGAATCGCAGTGACGATGAAAAGGCCATCAGAACGAAGACAAACTATGAGGACATCTATATTACACGGAGAAGCGGCAACACCTGGGAGCCGCCGAAGAAGATAAGTCCTAACCTGAATCAGAAATACAACGATGCTGCAGCCTCATTATCGCCCGACGGGAAGACGCTTTTTCTTTATTACGAAGAAGGCAACGGCGACATCTACATGTCGCGATTTGAAGGTGGGGACTGGACCAAACCGACTCCGTTAAATAAGAACATCAATACATCGATGTATTGGGAGACAAGTGCGAGCGTGAGTGCTGATGGAAAGAAACTTTACTTTGCAAGTAACAGACCCGGTGGGTATGGCGAGCTGGATATTTACGTGAGTGAGCTCGATGCCAAAGGAGACTGGGGAAAGGCCGTGAATCTCGGTCCGCTGATGAACACTGCTGAGAACGAGGATGCGCCGTTTATACATCCGGATGGGGTGACGTTGTATTTCTCTTCTGACGGCCACCCTACTTTAGGGAACAGCGACATTTTTGTTTCTGAGTTCAAGAATGGCCAATGGCAGAAGCCTGAAAACCTCGGGTGGCCCATCAACACCTGGGAATACGACGGATTTTTTACAATCTCCGCCGATAAGAAGAAGGGTTATTATTCCACGATGAAAGAAGGGGGTCAGGGTGAAGCCGACATTTACTCGATCACGTTCCTGGAGCCGAAGTTCAAGCCAAAACCAAAGCCCGTGGTGGTCGAAGCTCCGAAGCCGCCCAAGCGCAACAACACCGACTTCGTTGATCAGTTCGTTCAGGCGAGTCGTGACAAGAAAGTGGTTACAATTCTGAAAGGAAGAGTTATCGATGAAACCTCCGCCGCTCCCCTTGGTGCAACGATATCGCTGGTGGACAACGAATCGAAAAAGGTATTATCGCGGTTTACAACTGACGAGACTACCGGTGACTTTGAACTTGTTATCCCTCACGGTGGAAACTACGGTGTGTCAACCGAGAAGGAAGGGTACCTCTTCAACTCAATAAACTTCAATCTTCCGAAGTTCGCGGAATATCAGGAGATAGACACGCACATTATCATGGTTCGCGCCGAAGTAGGTTCGAAAGTAATTCTTAAAAACATCTTCTTCGACGTTGGAAAGGCAGATCTCAAAAAAGAATCCATTGCCGAGGTTGAGAAGATCCAGGAATTGTTACTCGCGAACCCAAATCTGAAAGTCCAGATCAACGGGCACACCGACAACACCGGAAATGCAGCTTCAAACAAGGCACTTTCGCTTAAGCGTGCGGGAGCCGTGGTTGATTATCTCGTCGCCAACGGTGTCAGCGCTGCACGCGTATCGGCTAAAGGTTACGGATCTGATCGTCCCATTGTTTCCAACGATGATGAGATGGGCGGACGTGAAATTAACCGTCGTACCGAAATAGAAATCATTCAGAACAACTGATCTGGTTGACAACCTGCTTTTTTGTTGGTCATTCTGCGTCAGGCAATCCCAATTTTAGAAATGGTGACCAAAGTCATCGAATTATTGCCGTCGTCGTCGCTTCTTTGCTGCGCCAAATCAGATGCTGGAACACCGCGACAAGAGACTTCTCCGTCCCTGGTTATGGTCAGGGATAATCCTCGTAATCTTTATGGTTGCCGTGGGTGGTATTACGCGTCTTACAGGGTCGGGGCTATCCATTGTAAAATGGAAAATTGTCACCGGGACGATCCCTCCTCTGTCGCACGATGAATGGCAGCAGGCTTTCGATGAATACAAAGTCACACCCCAGTTCAAACAAATCAACAGAGACTTTACGGTCGAAGATTTCAAAGGCATTTATTGGTGGGAGTATATTCATCGGCTCATAGGAAGGTTCATCGGGTTGCTGTTTATCATTCCGTTTGTATGGTTTCTCGTGAAGCGATCGCTTCCACGGTGGTTGGTAAGAGACCTTACGATAATCCTCGTTCTGGGCGCACTTCAGGGCGTTATGGGATGGGTGATGGTGATGAGCGGACTTTCCGATCTGCCCTACGTGAGCCATTATCGCCTGGCGCTGCATCTTTCGCTGGCGATCCTGTTGGTGGCTGTTATCCTCTGGACGATCATGAAGATCGATACGGACAGGCTGCGGAATAATCCAACTCCCTGGCTATTGTATGCAGGAGGGATCATTCTTTTTTGCCAGATAATCCTGGGAGCATTTGTGGCCGGGTTGAAAGCCGGTTTTTACTATAATACGTTCCCATTGATGGGTGGTAGTTTCATTCCAGAAAATCTTTTCACCTCAATCCAAAATGGGGTATTCATACAATTTGCACATCGTTGGATAGCATTTATTACCGGAATTTTTCTGTTTGCAATCTGGATTCGCATGCGAAGTTACGCATATGCGCCCCTGAATCGGAAGGCTAATGCGTTGGCGATTCTCGCCATTACACAGATATTACTGGGAATATTCACTCTGATTTACCGCGTGCCGGTATGGCTGGGCGTATTACACCAGGTTACAGCGGTCATTCTTTGCGCCGTGCTCGTTGCGATCGTCTTCGATTTGAGGCACAGGCTCGACAGGCAGCACTAGGTTTATCACGATTCAGTAATACACTGAGTCCCATTCACACAAAACAAATTCATAAATCGGTTCAGGGTGGCTATTTTGGGCATCCCATGTGGGCAACAAAATAGTACAAAACTGGTTATGGGTGATATGAGTAGAATAGCAATTCCGGTATTCGTGTATTCAGACATCAATGAAAACCTGCGTAAACTGCTGCGGGCCAGGATCGACGATGTCTCTTTTTATGAAACCGGTGAGACTGAGGGGTCGCGGAACGCATTTACCCGTGCGGCAGCCGTTATGGGAAATCCACCGTCTGCATGGTTCGACGGGCAGTTGCCCAACCTGAAGTTCTGGCAACTTGACTCTGCGGGTTTCGATCAGTACAAGGGCATCCAGACGGGAGCGTTGGTTGCCAATATGGGCGACTTCTTTTCGCTAACCTGCGCCGAAACGATAATTGCCGGCATCATCGCGTTTTATCGTCGAATTCCTGAGCTTGCCGTACTGCAGCGCGATAAGAAATGGGTAGGGAAGCCACTGCGATATGGTATGGACACGTTAAGTGGCAAGCGCATCATCATCCTTGGAGCGGGAACGATTGCGCTTCATATAGAAGGGCTGCTTACCGGATTCAAATGTGATGTGTCCTTTGTAGCGAGAAAGAATCCAAGGGCAACAATCCACTCAAAGGAAGAACTTCTGAGGAAGATTGGCGATGCAGATATTGTAATTAACACGTTACCCGGTGCTGCCGGGCAATATGTTACCGCGGAAGTATTTAACGCGATGGCTGATGGCGCCACCTATGCCAGTGTTGGCCGGGGCAGCACCACCGACGAGGCCGCGTTGATCGGGTCACTGACATCCGGAAAACTTGGTGGTGCCATCCTTGACGTGACTGAGCAAGAGCCGCTGCCAGTGGGCAGTCCGTTGTGGGAGCTACCACAGGTAGTACTTACACAACATACGGGGGGCGGCCACCGCCTGGAGGACGAGGGCAAGGTCGACCAGTTTCTCCGAAACCTCGACCTCTTCACACAAGGTAAAGAGATCGAGAATCGTATTGACTTATCACGAGGTTATTGATGAGTGGTTCTATTCACTTTTCAGTGAATTCACGGGGTTTGCAGTCGCAGCGCGGATAGATTGATATCCCATGGTTAACCATGCCACGACGAACGCGACGAGGCCAGCGAGCACATAGATGGCGAGCCCTATTTCAGCCTTATAGGTATAGCTTTCGAGCCACCAGCTTACCGCAAACCAGCTTATTGGAGCTGCAATAACAAAGGCGATTACAATCAGTTTGCCGAATTCGCGGGAGAGCAATACCACGATACTTGTGACCGATGCTCCTAATACTTTGCGAATGCCGATTTCCTTCGTACGTTGTTCAGCTGTGAACGCTGTAAGCGCAAAAAGTCCAAGACACGCAATCACGATAGCAAGGCCGGCGAAGATGCCGAATATGTGTCCGAGGCGTTCCTCTGAAGAATACATTTTACCGAAAGCTTCGTCGAGGAATGTGTATTGAAAGGGTTGACCCGGAGCTACTTGCTTCCACTTGGATTCCAGCAGATCAATCACCTGTGATGCTTTCTCCGATTCAAAACGGAACGACATACACCAGGTGGCATCGCCCAAGACGAGACCAAGGGGTGTAATGTTTTTCCGAAGCGATTCGAAATGGAAATCCTCGACCACACCGATAATGGTATAGGTTACCGACTTATCCGGATCGATTTCCCCTTCGGAGAAATCGAAGGTACTGATTCGTTCGCCAACAGGATTTGCAAAACCAAATTTACGTGCTGCGGCCTCGTTGATGATAATTGCTGACGAATCAGAAGGGAAATCTTTTGAGAAGTCGCGTCCTGCTTTCACATTCATTCCAAGGGTCTTTACATAGTTGTGATCGACCCTCCAGTGCTGCATCGAAGTAAGGTTGTCCTGTGTTGTTTGTTTTCCCTCCGGCCAGAAGCTCGTATCGCTTCTTCCCCATCCGGACACGGGCAGAAATCCTGATATAGACGCGCTGGAAATCAGCGTTTCGTTTAACATTTCATTCTTAAACGATTCGATTTGAGGGCCGAGCACCTGGGTATCCTGCAGGATGAGTACCTGCTCTTTCTGGAATCCCAACCGCTTATTCTGAATGAAGGAAAGCTGCTTCTGAACCGTGATCGTTCCTATCAACAGGAATATCGAAACCATAAACTGAAATACCACCAATGAGCTCCGGACGAGTCCACTCTTCATCCCCAAAGCAAGTTTCCCTTTGAGAACATTAACTGGTTTGAAGCCCGACAGGAATGCTGATGGATAGATTCCGGCAAGGATACCGACCACTATTGCGGCAACAATCATAAGTCCGATAAACCTCGGATCGGAGTACGGGATTTCGAGCGACCGCGCCGACAGGAGGTTGAAGTACGGCAACGCGAGCGCTACCAGTCCAAGGCCGATTACAAAAGCGATAAAGCTCAACAGAATAGACTCCGTAAGAAACTGGCGTACGAGATGGCCACGCAATGACCCGAGTACCTTCCTTACACCCACTTCCCTGGCGCGATTGGCAGACCTCGCCGTTGAGAGATTCATGAAGTTGATACATGCTATTCCGAGGATGAAGAGCGCAATAGCACCAAAGAGGTATACGTAGGTGATATCACTGTTTGCCGCGAGTTCAGCAGTGCGGTCGGAATGCAGGTGTATCCGCGTAAGCGGCATCAGAGAAAACTGAAAGCGGTTTCCTCCGGCCTGAAAGTCGTCAACAGTGAAATTGATATTGAAGATTTGTTCTATCTGGGGACCGGCGTAGGTTTCAACCATCTTCTTAAACTTTGCCTCAACGTCAGCAGGGCTAGCACCTTTGCGCAGCAGAAAGTAGGTATTGAAGTTATTGCTGAGCCACATGTCGTTCTTGCTTTCGTCAAGACCACTCATCGCAAGGATAAAATCAAAACGAAAGTGTGTTGCTTCAGGGAAGTCAGGGAAAACACCGGTGACTTTGTAATTGTGTTCATTGTCGAGAATCAGTGTTTGTCCAACGGCATCCTGTCCAGGGAAATATTTATCAGCTTTGCTTTTGCTGATCATTACGGCGTTAGGTTCCTTCAGGCCGTTTTGTGCGTCTCCGGACAAAAGCTTGAGAGGAAAGACCTGGAGTATTTCATTATCTGCGAAGATGACGTGTCGTTCCTTGATGTTATCGGTAGCCTTCTCGGTTTTGATAAGCCTTGAACCCCACGCACGGAAACGCACTGCTGCTTCAACTTCCGGAAAATCGTTCATGAGGGCTTCTGCCAGAGGCGCAGGGCCCACCGCAAGCCGGTGATGGTTGCCATTGAAGAGAATCTCCGTATCTACGCGGTACACGCGATCTGCATTTTCGAAATGCTTGTCATAAGAGAGCTCGTGCAGGACGTATAAGGTAATGAGCAAACACGAGGCAATGCCAATAGCAAGTCCGAATATGTTGATGGCAGTGAAAAAGCGATGTTTTAAAAGGTTTCTGAACGCAATGGTTAAATAATTCCTGAACATAATGCGCGGCGTTTGATTCTCAAATTGGACGATTTGTTTCTGTGTGGTTCGTAATCCCCTGGTATGGCCGAATTCGCGTAAGACCAACTGATAGGCGTTGATGAACCGAAGCCCCTTACTCATCTCGGTTTCAACCGCTGAACAGATATGATCTAAGATCTCATTTCGGACATGATCAACAATGATTCCCCTGTAAGTAAGATCTTTAATTATATAGTCAATGTGGTCATTGGTAAGCTGCATCGATGACTAGGCGACTTTTACCTGTAACACTGCCGACATAGTCCTAATGAAATCGAGGAATTCGCTTACGCGGTCCTTGCTCAATGCCTTTCCCTGGAAAGTCAGCGTGTAGTATTTCCGAACCCTTTTGCCGATGTGCACCGTTTCGGTGTGCAGCAACCCTTCGCTTTCCATTTTATGAAGCGTGGGATACAATGCTCCTTCTGTCAGGAGTATTCGCCCTTCAGAGAGTTCTTTCACACGTTGCGTTATTTCGTAACCGTACATTCTGCCGTGATCACCTAATACTTTAAGCACGATGGTTTGAAGGGTGCCCTTCAACAATTCAGGAGAATGCATAGCGGTCTGATACATAATTAACTTATGCATAAGACGCGGGGGCTTTAGCCAGGGTTGCAGCTCCGCCGAAATTTTTCCTGGGAATCCGCCAGAACCGATCTTTGAAGGCTAATTGTGCTTTACATAATTCTCCCATTTCTCGAGCAGCTGCTGCATATCGTCGGGGATTTGGGAATCGAACCGCATGGTTTCGCCGGTAATGGGGTGCACGAAGCCGAGTGTCTTCGCGTGCAGGGCCTGCCGCGGGAGGATCTTGAAGCAGTTATCGACGAACTGCTTGTACTTGGTGAACGTAGTTCCCTTCAAAATCTGATCGCCGCCGTACATCGCATCGTTGAAAAGCGGATGACCCAGATACTTCATGTGAGCCCGGATCTGATGGGTCCGTCCTGTTTCAAGACGGCATGATACGAGGGATACGTAGCGCAGGTCATGTAGCAGCTTGTAGTGCGTGATGGCGTGCCTGCCCATGTCGCCCTCCGGAAACGCCACCGTCACACGGCGGTCTTTCAGGCTACGACCAATCGGGACATTGATCGTTCCTTCTTCAGGTGAGGGTACGCCCCACACGATAGCATAATAGGTGCGTTCGATGGAGTGATCAAAAAACTGCTTCGCGAGCCCTGTCATCGTGCGTTCGTCCTTGGCTATGACGAGCAATCCGGAGGTGTCCTTGTCTATACGGTGAACAAGACCGGGGCGGCCATCGTTTCCAGGCATTTCAGGAAGATGCTGAAAGTGCCATGTCAGCGCGTTCACCAACGTTCCGCTCCAGTTCTGATAAGCCGGGTGTACAACCATCCCCGCAGGTTTATTGACGATCAAAAGGTGGTCGTCTTCAAATACGATATTCAGGGGAATGTTTTCAGGCACGACGTCGGTATCGCGCGGAGGCTCGGGAAACGCCACGGTGATGACGTCGTTTGGATGAACCCTGTAATTGGGTTTCACTGCCTTGTCATTGACCTTCACAAAACCCAGGTGTATACCGTCCTGTATTTTAGTGCGTGTCACATTCGACAGCCTGTCCATCAAAAATTTGTCAATACGTACGAGCCCTTGCTTTGGATCGGCAACTATCCGGTGATGCTCGAACAACTCGTCATCCTGTTCTATATTTTCAGGTTCCTGATCACTCATTTCTTACCCGCTTTCTTCTTTTTGGTTTTGTCGTTGTATTCATTCAGAATCGCTGCCTGATTTAGAAGTCTTCGGATGGTCTCCTCATGTTCTTCCAATTCTGCGACACTATAAAAAACCCGTGAGCGAACTTGTTTCCTTCCTTGCGAACTCAAAAAAGCTGAATCATCATCAAGATAATGCCCTTTGGAGAACGCCAGTTCAAGACCATCGCGCCGGGGCGAAAGATAACAAAGGGGACCAAAGAAATAGAAGAACGGAATGCGATTAGTGATCTTTTCCTGAACGTGTGGAGCTACGTCCAGTACCCAGGACCTCAACACGGTCATTATTTCCTTTTGAGGATCTTCCTGTGAAGCGATAAACCCCTGGACATTCATGGTGTTTACTGTTTGACGTAATTAATAACCGATCATAAGTAAGTAAGTCACCGAATCGGACCCGCAGACAAGATAGTGTGATATTTCACTATTTTATAGAAGCGGCTTCGAGGTTCGCATACGCGAAGGTTAAGTTATTGCAGGACTTTCTTCCTTTGCTGCGAAATGATCGCCTTCACCTGTGGATAGTGATGTTTGATGTGCAGGTCCATGAAGCGCACTGCATGAATGGCGTTAAGTCTACCCGCCACGGGATGTCTGTAAATCTTCTTTCGGACTTTCTCGGGACCAAGACTGTCGAGGAACTCATTCAATTCCAGTCTGAAGGCATTCCATTGGCGCACGAGCTCTCCAAATGGAAGTGGGCTCGGGGTATTCTCAACCAGGACTTTGGGAGCTTTGTATCGTATCGGAAGCAATTGGGACAAAGAGAACAGGGAAAACCAGATGTTTTCTTTCAATCCTGTATTCCCAAGCTCATTTACCGGAGCCTGAGATTTCTTCTTCATGTAGTTGAGCGATAGCCGTTCGGACGTGAGCAAATGAGTGAGAATTTGACTTATAGACCATTTTCCCTCGCCGGGACTGATGTAATAAGTTGCACTCGAAAGCGAGCTTACTTCCTTAATCAACGCATCGGTGGACTGCGTCAGGGTCTTGAAATGCCGGCTTAATTGCGAATTCACAGGTAAGAAAGAGTGGTCATTGCTACCGAAATGCTATTGCTTCTGTCGACGACATAAATTAGCTTTAAGTATTCATAAACCAAACCTAACATTTATGGAGTACGAACCGACAGACACCTCCGCCATATTTGCCATGCTCGGAATGATGATGGCATTCTCCGGCATCATCATGGTGTTCTTCTTAATCTGCTATTGGAAGATTTTTGTCAAAGCCGGGAAGCCGGGCTGGGCTGCGATCATTCCAATTTATAGTGCTATCGTCTTACTGGAGATCGTAGGAAAGCCCACCTGGTGGATTCTTCTCATGTTTCTCCCGCTGGTCAACATCGTTATTGCCATTATGGTGGTTCACGAGTTGTCACTTTCATTTGGCCAGGGTGTAGGCATGACTCTTTTGCTCGTGTTCCTGCCGTTCATTGGTCTTCCTGTGCTCGCATTTGGTGATGCCAAATATCAGGGTGCACAAAGTGTGACGCCACAACCGGTTTAAGCCCCGGTTTCTTTCAGGAAACTAAAATCTTGACTCGAATATCAGCCATTTTGACGCTGGCGGGGAGTTCACCCAGCACCTCTCCGTCAGCTTCAATAGCAATTTTTTTGTCGCCACTGATCAAATTCACCTGACGGCTCCTGAAGTAACTGATTTCACGATGACTGAGTTTCTTCCCGGCCTTCATAGGGAATGTTTTCAATATAAAGTCCAGCACGGACACCCGTCCACACGCAAAAATATTGAACTCACCGTCGTCTAATTTCGCATCGGGAGCAACACACAGTCCATTGCCGTAATAGGATGCATTGGCGATTGCGAGCGTTCTCACCGGGTTGTGCCATTCCCAGTCGTCTCCGCGGGCCGTCAGCTCCGCGGGCTTAAACGTGAAGAAGGTTGTCAGGATACTGGTGTAATACGCCATTGCAGTACCCAGTGCACGTGCGCTCGCCGCAACCCGCTTCAAAACATCAGGCCCCATTCCAACGTCAACAACGTTGATAAAAAACCTCCTGCCTTGTCCATGGCGTTCAGCCTGTCCGTTGTGCGTGACGGTATACCTGACTTCGCCCACATCGATGGTACGTGTGTTTCCTCCGCGCAATGCATTTGTCAACCATGCCGGATCGCCGCATATGCCGAGAGCGCGGGCAAAATCATTGCCTCCTCCAAGAGGGATTATTCCAAGAACAGGAAGTTTCGATGGAGGTTCATAATCCCTCAACATGCCGTTGAGTACCTGATTAAGAGTTCCATCGCCGCCAGCGGCGAGGATGTAGTCGTATCTGCGACTCATCAATTTTGCCGTCACACTTATGGCATCCTTTTTCGATTGTGATTCGAAAACGTCGGGTTTACATACCTGCTGCAAAGCAGGAAGAATTTTGTTATAGAAACGGCTCTTGTTTAGTGAGATTCCATTCAGAACAATGGCTACCTTCATTTACAGTTCTTTTTAATCATTGCCTTCGCCTCCGTAGATCCAAGTTCCTCTGCCTTTCGAAAATCAAGGCATGCATCGTATTTGTTGTTCATTGCAACTTTCACCAGCCCGCGCTGATAATAAGTCTCAGGGTCGTGGGGGTATAGTTCAATTGATGACGTATAGTCTTCAACCGCACCTGCAAAGTCCTCTTTCTCGGTCCGGCTCAACGCGCGATTATCGTAGTAAAGAGGATTTGTGTCATCCAGTTCAATTGCTTTCGTATAATCCGCAATAGCGCCATCGTGATCTTCGAGATTAAACTTGATGACCCCGCGAAGGTTATATCCATCAGGGTCTTCAGGGTTTAGCTCAATTGCTTTGTTGAAATCCTCCAGCGCGCCTTTGAAGTCATTTTTCCCGCTCTTTGCCAGGGCACGGTTTTCAAATTTCACTGGGTCATTCGGATCGAGTTTGATAGCTTGATCATAGTTGGCTATTGCCTCATCGAAATTGCTCAGGTTATAAAAGGCGACGCCACGATAATTATAAAGCGTTGCGTCAGTTTTATCGAGTTCAATTGCTTTGTTGAAGTCGTCAACTGCGCTTACGAATTCGCCCATCTCGGCACGTACTACACCCCGGTTGAAGTATTTGTCTGCATCTGCAGGCCCCAGTTCGAGCGCTTTTGAAAAGTCAAATGATGCAGCCTGAAAGTCTTCGACGTTATAAAGAGCAAGACCACGGTTGGTATACGTATCAGCATTTTTCGGGTCGAACTTGATAGCCTTGTCAAAATCCAGAATGGCGGCTTCAAAATCTTCCAATGCCGATTTGGCCAATCCTCTGTGGTTATATGCTTCTGCAAAGGTCGAATCCAGTTCCAGGGCAAGGTTGAAATCGCCAATCGCCCCGTAAAAGTCCTCCAGTCCGATTCGTGCCTGACCTCTCAGCGCCAACAGTTCTTTATTCCGATGGTCATTCCGGAGTATCTTAGTCAGCTCCGCATTTGCGGCAGCAAAGTCTCCGGACTCAATTTTTTTCCGAAGCCCCGGGATATCCTGTCCGTAAACAACTGTGGTGATAAGGAAAAAGAAAACGGCAAGCTGCTTCATGTAGGAGTTTAAAAACGCAAAGTTAGTCTTTTTGATATTTTCCGTTCATAATATTTTTCGTCCGGCGATAGCGTAATCGATGTACTTTAGGGGAAACAATGTTTGTCATGCAACGGTTTGTAACTGCCATTTTCATGGTAATTAGTACGTCCTTGTCCGGGTGGAGCCAGGACAAGAAACCTGTCCTTCAGATGGATTTTGAGTCATACGACCCACCTTCAACCCTTGTTGTTGAAGAGCATCGGTTAACGCGTGCCAAATTCCCTTTTATCGATGTGCACAACCATCAATTTAACATGCCCACGCAAGACCTTACGGCGCTCACTAAGGAAATGGACAAACTCAACATGGCGGTGATGGTGAATCTCAGTGGCCGCGGCCGCGGGACCACGGAGCACCTTGAAAAATCACTGGATAATGTGAAGAATTCCCATCCAAAACGGTTTATCGTTTTCACCAATATGGACTTTGCCGCCATTGACGACCCTCAATGGAAAGACCGTATGTTGAAGCAATTGGAGGACGACGTCAGGAAGGGGGCCAATGGTCTGAAAATCTACAAAAATCTGGGAATGTTTACATACGACAGCAAAGGTGAAAGGGTTAGGATTAACGATCCGAGAATCGATCCCATTTGGGCCAAATGCGGAGAACTGGGTATACCGGTATTGATACACGCCGCAGATCCCCGGCCCTTCTGGCAACCTGTAGACGCCAATAATGAACGGTGGCTGGAGCTTAAGCTTCACGAAAACCGCCGCCACGACAATGATCCCGTATCTTGGGAAACGATAATTGCTGAACAACACGACATCTTCCGTAAGCATCCAAAAACGAAGTTTATCAATGCCCACCTCGGATGGTATGGTAACGACTTGAAGAAGCTCGGCGAGCTGATGGACAAGTTTCCGAACATGTATACAGAAATCGGCGCTGTCATCGCGGAACTTGGACGCCAGCCGCGGGCGGCCCACGCATTTATGGTGAAATACCAGGACCGGGTGATGTTTGGAAAGGACTCCTGGGTTCCATCAGAATACGAAACCTATTTCCGGGTGTTGGAAACTGCGGATGAATATTTCCCATACCACAAGAAGTATCACGCCTTCTGGCGAATGTATGGATTGAACCTTCCTGATGAAGTCCTGAAAAAGATCTACTACAAGAATGCGCTGAAAGTCATTCCCAATATCGATGCGAGTTTGTTCCCCGACTAGGACGGCTATGGCGCGGGTCTGGCAGTAACTGCGCCACCCAACCGAAAGCCAAGGCCTGTGGAGAGCTGAAACCGGCGATGTGAAAAGTAAACGTCATTGCTTATTGACGAAGAGAAACCGCCCTGAAAGGTAAAGAACATATGGTTGTTGGCGAAATTGACGCGTCCGACAACAGCGGGTTCAAAAAAGAATTTCGGATTCTCCTTCACCAGAAAACTTATCTGCCCGTCGGAATAAGCTGTGAAGTTCACCATGGAGAAGCGCGGCACAAACGCCACGTGAACGGTCTTTTTGTTTAGTCCGAACGCCGGCTGAAGGAAGTACCGTTCGTATTTACCGATAGAAGGTGCTGAGGAACTCATTGACAGAAACTCATTCTTACTGGATCCTTCACCGCGACCATATCCTGCGAAGATTTCCATACACCACAAGTCATCATTATTAAAATAGCCTATCCCTCCTTCCAGAAACTTATGTCTGTGGTAATCATCGAAGTCATCGGGGTCGAACCTGTCGCGGTTTGCATAATTGTAGTTTACCATCAAGCCGATATGCGAGCTTACCGAAACGGCCCCCTGTGCGTCAAATCCGTTTCCCCATTGAAATGAGCCCTGAACTTCTCCGCCTTTGGTAAATAGCGGGGAGTTACGCACATTTGGCACATAAGTGGGCGCACACCCACATAAAAGCAAGGTCAGGAAAATCCAATTTTTCATTTCATTCAAGGTACTATATGGATACACACGCTCAAATGGTAAGTAATATTATCCGCGAAAGAAGATCAGTTTTTCAAGCTCAATACTCCGGTGAGAAGGTCGATGATTCAATCATTGAGGAAATGCTCGAAAATGCAAACTGGGCGCCGACGCATAAGTTGACGGAACCCTGGCGGTTTATTGTGTTTACCGGTAACGGCCTCGAGCAGCTTGCACGGGAGCAGGCGGAACTCTACAAAACGGTTACAACACGCGATGGAAGCTTTAAGGAAAACCGTTATGATAACCTTCTCCATAAGCCGATGCTATCTTCGCATATCATAGCCGTTGCGATGAAACGCGATGAAAAGGAAAGCGTTCCTGAAGTGGAAGAACTCGGAGCGGTTTATTGTGCTATCCAGAATATGCTCCTTACCGCCTGGGCCAACGGTGTTGGGGCGTATCTGAGCACCGGTGGCATAATGTATTTCGATGAAGCCAAAGCATTATTTAACCTCGGAGACAAAGACCGGCTGGTCGGGTTCATCCACGTGGGAAAAATAAAAGGACAGATTCCCCCGGGTAAAAGAACACCTATTGCAGACAAGGTGAACTGGGTACGGTAGCCACTGCGTTGTTATTGGCTGTGGCCATCAGGAATCATCGCGACGCTGCCTATGTCAGTACGTCGATCTGCCTGGACGGAAACATTCCCGACAACCGCTCCGGGAGTTCCATTGCGCGGAGCGATGCCGATAGTATAAGTTCCTTCGGGAAGACCCTGAATCAAAAATCCGCCAGTTGCATCCGCATATGTTGACGCTATTGTATCTCCGGCGAGAATAGCATATACCACCGACGATGCATATGCAGATGAAACGCTGCCTTTAACAGAACCACCCTGACCCATTCGAAAGCTTCGTATTGCGGGTTCCATTGAGTAAGATCCATTTCCGTGTTCGATAACCGACTGAGCCACGTCGAAGTCAAGCAGTATCTTGTAATGTTCGCCGTTTTGAACAATTTGGTTAATCTGGACATTAATGCCCGACTGGTACGCCGTTGGCAGGCGAAGGGCATACATTTCTCCACCAACTTTGACCGAATTGCGATTGCTGAGCTTCAAACGGACTTGAGAAATTTTACCTGCAGGAAATTCCATCTTGCCGATAAGGGCCGCGTTTCCATTTGTTAGTGTAAGCAAGTCGTAAAGGCCGGGCTGTGCATTCATGGAAAGCCATCCTGAACTTTGCTCTCCTGGTTCGCGATGAACCTGCACGTCCAGTACTTCTATTCGGACTTGCTCGAAGTCACCGGGTGCATCTGTGAGCCATACCTCTATTTTTGCGGTAGGTGTTTCTGTATCACATGCACCAAAGATCAAAGCCACTAAAGCAACAAGTAACAGTCCTATGCGCGTTTTCATAGCATCACATTTTTGGTATATATAGCTTGGACGTTGTGGATGGTAAATGACCAAAAATGCCCTTCATACCCTTTTGTCTTCGAACAGGGGTTAGCGCCAATAACATGCTTAATTCATCGACAAAAGGAAGGTAGATTTTTGACCTGTCTCGTTGCGGAGATTGTCCTGTACGAGCAATTCTGCATAATGGAAATGGAAATCAATAATGTCAACGTTAATGCTATACGCGCGAAATTCTGACGCATTGCATAACCCGGGTAAATAAAAAAACCATCCGGAACGCGAATGGTTTTCTTATGTGCGTATTTAAAACGGATCAGCTGACGAGACTTCTCTCGAGCATGAATTCCGCAATCTGAACAGCGTTTGTTGCAGCCCCCTTGCGAAGGTTGTCGGCAACGATCCACATATTAAGGGTACGCGGCTGGGATTCGTCGCGGCGGAGGCGTCCTACGAAAACTTCGTCGCGGCCTTTGGACAGAATCGGCATCGGATACACGTTGTTCTTGGGATCGTCCTGAACGATCACTCCCGGCGTACGAGCAAGTTCCCCACGGACTTCGTCCAACGTAAAGTCTTCGTAGAACTCCACGTTAACGGCTTCTGAGTGCCCGCCAATGGCCGGAATTCTTACCGTCGTCGACGTAACACCGATGGTCTCATCCTGCAGAATTTTCCGCGTTTCATTCACCATCTTCATTTCTTCCTTGGTATAACCATTGTCGAGGAAGGAATCGATATGGGGCAGCGCGTTCATATCGATGGGGTGTGGATACACTTTCGATCCGTTGATTCCGTGGCGCTCGTCCATCATTTGCTGAACAGCATCTTTACCCGTACCAGTTACTGACTGATATGTAGAAACCACAATCCTTTTGATGCGGTATTTCACATGAAGGGGTGCGAGCGCGAGCACCATCTGAATCGTCGAGCAATTCGGATTAGCGATGATGCGGTCGTCGATCGTAAGAACATGCCCGTTGATTTCGGGAACAATAAGTTTTTTGTCAGGGTCCATTCTCCAGGCCGAGGAGTTGTCGATCACAATGGTGCCTACTTCCGCGAATTTCGGGGCCCATTCAAGGGACGTTCCGCCACCTGCGGAGAAAATAGCCACATCTGGAGCGAGCTGAACGGCTTCTTCCATGCTCTTTACAGTGTAGTCCTTTCCCTTGCATTTTATCTTCTGGCCAACCGATTTGGCGGAAGCCACCAGATACAATTCGTTAAAGGGAAAATCACGCTCCTCCAGCACCCGGAGGATCTCCTGGCCTACCAGTCCGGTGGCACCTACAACTGCAAGTTTCATTGGTTATTAAAAATTTAAGTGTTTCTAGAGTTTTGTCGTAAACGCATTTCCTATTGCTGAAGTTTTTTTTACTTTGTGATTCCTTCCCTGCGGAAGGAACCGTTACAAATTAATTTCGCAAAAGTACGTTTTTCCCGTTGTGCCTATGAACACCGTTGGCCAAATATTAATTTTTTCTATCCAGAAAGCGATTACGGCAATCGTTTTTGCAACAATCATAATTTCACCCCGGGTCTTGCTGGCGCAATGGCAAGAAACCTTCACCGACGGCGAACTCCATTCGGACCCCGCCTGGCTGGGAGACGTTGGCGCATTTGTCGTCGAGAACGGGGAGCTCAGGCTGAAGGCGCCGGAGGCCGGAAGCGCTGCTCTCGCAACGCAACACCCCGACCCCTATGGCATCTGGGAATTTGACCTCCGCCTGGATTTTAATCCATCGGGGACCAACCTCGCACGCGTGTACCTTACTTCCGACCAGGCTGACCTGACCGGGCCGCTTCAAGGGTACTACGTCCAGATCGGAGGCTCCGCTGATGAAATCGCGCTGTACAGGCAGACCGATGGAACCCGCCGCAAGATAATTGATGGCATTGACGGTCGCGTCGACCGAAATCCCGTGGCTATCACAATACGCGTGATCCGTTCACCTGATGGGAAATGGCAACTGTTTTCCAGACTTAACGAGGAAGGAACGTTTTTCGAAGAGGGGGAGGTGACCGATAATAACATCACGACGTCTTCCTGGTTTGGCGTTCAATGCGTTTTCACGACAACGCGACGCGATCTGTTTTACTTCGACAATTTCAGTTTTGATCCCGGAATCATCGCCGACAACGTTCCTCCGGCAATTATCAGCGTTGAAGCTTCTTCGAGCAACGTGGTACTTGTAACTTTCTCAGAATCAATACCGGAGGATATCCTTAGTGATGCAAGGTTGTATTTCCTGAAGAACGAGTCCCTTCATCCGGCGAAAGTGGAAACACGAACCGGAAATAGTAGCGCGGCTTTATACTTCGAGCACGATTTCCAGTCAAACGTCTCTTATCATCTTGCCATAGGACCTGTTCGGGACGCAGCTGGCAACGAAAGCCCCATATTCGAGCGTGAATTCATATGGATTGAAGCCGCGAGAGCAGGCTGGAAAGATGTAGTCATAACAGAAGTCTTCGCCGATCCCGAGCCCTCATTAGGGTTGCCCTCAGAGGAATTCATCGAAATCTTCAACCGTTCTTCTTCAGCACTATCAATCGACAACTGGACGCTATCTGACCTGACAAGTACAGCGACAATACCCAACGCGGTGATACTTCCTGGAGAATATCTGATTTTGACTCCGCTGGCAGCAGTTGACTCCTATCGCTCTTTTGGAAAAGCTATGGGTGTAAGCCGGTTTCCGTCTCTGAACAATGCTGGCGATGCCCTTACACTGAAGGATGATAGGGGCACGTTGATCGATTCGGTTTATTATCGTGATTCCTGGTACCGTGATAATGAGAAGAAATCAGGTGGCTGGTCTCTGGAAATTATCGATCCGAATAACTTATGTGCAGAAGGTGAAAACTGGTCTGCCTCCGAAAGCGATACAGGCGGAACGCCGGGCATAATCAATAGCATATACGCGGAAAAGCCTGACCTGACCGGACCCCGGCTTCTGTATGCGTCAGCAATCTCGCCAACGATGATAAAACTCTCGTTTAATGAAAAGCTTGAAGATCAGGTTCCCGCAAGTTCGTCGATCGAAATAGTACCTGAAACTCGTGTTGAATACATTGAACTGAGTGCCGATTTAGCTGAATTGGATATCCGCCTGAAGGATCCAATAGCCTCGGGAAGGGAATATATTGTCCGGGTTCAGAACGTCTATGATTGTGCAGGAAATCATGTCGTAGATGGACTCACTGGCGTGGCATTCGCCCTTCCTGAACCGGCAGACGTAAATGACGTTGTGATTAATGAGATTCTTTTCAATCCCCGGCCAGGTGGTGTGGATTTTGTCGAAGTGGCCAATCGTTCCGAAAAGTATCTGAACATTGGCGATTGGAAAATCGGCCGCCTTGTCGATGGTGAGTGTACTGATCTGAAGGCTATTTCCTCCCGACCCTATTCGCTCAAACCCGATTCGATAGTTGCATTCACGCCCAACCGCTCCAATATACGCAACGAATACCCAGGTGCAGGGATGCTTTGGGAAGCAGCTCTTCCTTCGTACAACGATAATTCCGGTGCAGTTTGTATTACTGACCCGGATGGGACCATCATAGACAGCTTCTCCTATCACGCGCAAATGCATTCGCCGTTTATACGCGATAAGGAAGGTGTAAGTCTTGAAAGGTTGTCGACCGAAGTTGCTAGTGATGATCCGGAAAACTGGAAATCTGCGGCCTCAGTCGCGGGATTTGCGACGCCGGGATTGCCAAATTCAAATCGTATTGTTTTAAACCGTGGCGATTCCCGAATTCGTGTGGAGCCGGAAGTATTCATTCCGGTGAACGGTGCCCCGAACTTCGCAGCCATACATTACGCCTTCGATAATCCGAATCAAATGGCGAACATCCGGATTTACGACAGCAGCGGCCGACAGATTAAGACGCTTGCTCAGAATGCCTTGGTCGGATCGAACGGATTTCTGCGATGGGAAGGTGATTGTGACGATGGCTCGCGCGCACGAGTTGGCAGCTATCTTATCCGTTTTGAATTGTTCGATCAATCCGGATTGAACGAGGTTGTGCTCAAGCGTGTCGTTATTGCAGGAAGGTTTTAGTCTTTGTAGATGAACGTCTGGGCTTGCTCTCCCTTCCGCTTAAAACCCCGATACATGCCTTCGGTGTTGAAGGTCATTACGATTTCTCCGGACCTGGTGAGGCCGACGATTCCGCCATTGCCACCGAGCTCGGGAAGTTTTCGCATTACGACCTCATTGGCAGCCTCCTGCAGGCTCAAGCCCTTATATGCCATCAACGCTGAGATGTCAAAAGCAACGCCTATTCGAATGAAATACTCGCCCCATCCCGTCGAGGAAATTCCGCAGGTTTCATTGTTCGCGTATGTACCAGCGCCGATGATGGGAGAGTCGCCAATCCGGCCGAACTTTTTGTTCATCATTCCACCCGTCGAAGTTCCTGCTGCGATGTTCCCAGACGCGTCGAGAGCAACACAACCCACGGTTCCGAACTTTGACTCCTTTTCGACCTCTTTCTTCAGCACTCGTTGCAGTTGTTTGTATCTGGCGGAATCGAAAAAATACTTATTGTCTACGATTTCGAGTCCCTGTTGTTCTGCGAATGTCTCTGCGCCACGTCCTGCAAGCATGACGTGTTCCGATTTTGTCATGACAGCATGGGCTGCCGTGATCGGACTTTTCACGGTCTTTATTCCTGCCACAGCACCTGCCATCAGGTTCTTGCCCTCCATGATGGATGCATCGAGTTCGTTGGTACCCTCACTGGTGAACACGGCGCCCCGACCTGCGTTGAACAGCGGTGAATCTTCCATGATGCGTATTGTTGCAACTACGGCGTCGATGCTGGATCCTCCGCGTTCCAGGACGGCATACCCGGTGTCCAGAGCTATTTTGAGAACGCGGTGGTACTCCTGTTCTTTTTCAGGGCTCATAGATTCGCGGGTGATGGTTCCGGCGCCGCCGTGAATAACCAGGGCGATGGGTGCGGGATCGTTTTCTTTCGACGTTACTTTCCGGTCTTCTGACGAGCACGAAACGAGGAAAGCAAGAACAAGGAAAGTAAGAAATGTAGTTCTCATACGAAATAAAGTTCTGAAAATAACCCGGAATGCGCTACAATTGGAGATCGCGGAATAAATTTCTCAATAGTTTTTGTTTTCGTGGGCCACCGGCTAATTTTGCGAATCTTTTACCAAAGTAGAATACCCGTATGGCTAAGAACAAGAAGTCACCGGCGAAGGCAGCAAAGAAAGCTGCTAAAGCAAAAACGGCAGCAAAAGCAAAGAAGGTTGCTCCCGCAAAAGCGAAAAAATCTGCGGCGAAGAAAACCGTTAGCAAGAAAGCTGCCCCCAAAAAAGCTGTGGCTAAGAAGCCCGTTGTCGCAAAAAAGGCTGTTTCGAAAAAGGAAGCGCCTAAAAAGGTGAAGAAAGCGCCTGCGGTTAAAGATACTTCGAAAAAGACAGTTGCGAAGAACACTCCGACTCCGGTAAAGAAGGCAGCTCCTGCAAAAGCTGCGCCCCCCAAAGCGCCAGAAGTTCAAAAACCGGTGGCGAAGGCTGTTTCAAAACCAACTGCTGCAAAGAAACCAGTAAAAACGACGGAGGAGACTGCTACGGTATCCGTACAACAACCAGTGACGCCAAAGCCAGTACCACCACAACTAAATATTTTTCCAGTGCCTAATCAACGACCAATTGCACACAAGCCAGCCAAGGCGGCTTCATCAACAGATGAGAGATCGCGTTATTCAGAAGATGAACTGAAGGAATTTGAAGCTCTGATTCTTCGTAAACTAGACAAAGCCCGAGAAGAATATAAGATTCTCAAGGATACATTAAATCGCAACAACGACGAAGGGACCGATGCTACGTCAGGCGGAAATACCAAGGTTCTCGAAGACGGAGCCGAAACCGCTGAAAAGGAAAATTTGAGTCAGCTGGCTGCACGACAGCAGAAATATATTACCAATCTTGAGAACGCTTTGGTGAGAATCAAGAACGGCACGTACGGAATTTGTTCCGTTACGGGCAAGTTGATTCCCAAAGAACGCCTCATTGCGGTACCTCATACGACCCAGTCGATTGAGGCGAAAATGATGCAGCAAGACTAAACTTCAAATCGACTTAGCATTTGGATTTTCTTCAAAACCATATTGAAGCGCTGATTTTCTGCTCTTCATCGCCCATTAAAATCGCCGACATCAAATCCTGTTTATCGGAGATGTTTAATGCCGATGTCCCGGAGGAAGACATTGCTGGTGCCATTCAGCGCCTCGAAGAAAAATTCGCCTCCGATGAATTCGCCTTCCAGCTGTTCAAGAGTGCGGGCGGATACCAGTTTCTGACGAAACCTGCGTATCAGACCAGCATCGGCATCATGCTGAAACAGCAATCGAAAAAGCGGTTGTCAACATCGGCCATGGAAACACTTTCCATTATAGCCTACAAGCAACCTATTTCGAAAACAGAACTCGAAAACATCAGAGGTGTTAACTGCGATTACGCCGTTCAGAAACTTCTTGATAAAGGGCTGATCGAGATCACAGGTAAAGCTGAAACGATAGGACGTCCTATGCTTTACGGAACTACCGTGAAGTTTATGGAATACTTCGGCATCAATGACCTTAGTGAACTACCTGTTCCTAAAGAATTCAATGATGCTAATACGATTGGTCTCAATCCGGAAATGGACGGAGAGCCTGAACCGGAACCGAACGCAGACGAAGAATCTGTAACGCCTTCCGATACTGTCGAATCAGCGTCGACAGAAGATATCCCGGAGAACACCGGAGAATTGAACGAAGAAACTCCGCAAAGCGAAAGCGGAGAAGAACAGGTCTTGCCTCCCGCAAATGATGATCAGAGCGCGGATGAAACATCTGAAAAAGCAGCCGATCCATCTGCGGAAAATGGAACAGACTTAAACGAACCCGATGCCCAGACCTAATCGTTCCTCGTCCTCAGGAAGCCGCGGACGCAATACGCGAAATTCTTCTGCTCCTAAAAAGTCCGCCAAAAAAGCGCCTGGAACCAGTCGCTCCAAAAGCGCTGACTATCCCGGAAAAGGGCGGTCATCATATGGCTCGGCTCGTCCCGAATCGCCGCGTCGCCGATCCTCCGCTGGAGACAGCTCGGCATCTTCCGAAAGAAAACCCTTCAAAAAAGGTACGACGTCAGGCAGGTCAAGCGCTGGGCAGAAGTCCTACGGCAAGAAGGAATCGTCACCACGTGGTTCTGCCCGTGACGATTTCCGCAAACGGAAATTTGATCGCACAGAGTCAACTGACAACTATCCCCCTAAGCGCTTTTCCGATCGCACGGGCAAATCAAAAGACCGATTTGATAAAGATCCCGGAAAGCCAAAAGGCCGATTCGACAAGGATTCGGGCAGATCAAAAGCCCGCTTTGAAAAAGACCCCTATGAAAGTCCGTCTACTGCAAAACGTGGCGGAAAAGTTCTAAGGGGTCGAAACAAGTCGGCACAGGCTGAAGCCCCCGTACAGACGGAAAAGATCCGACTCAATCGCTACATCGCCAACAGCGGCGTATGTTCGCGTCGGGAAGCTGATGAATTAATTTCGATGGGCGTTATTTCCGTTAACGGCAAAGTCGTTACCGAATTAGGTTACAAGGTAAACCCCGGTGATGAAGTTCGTTACGACAAAAAGCTGTTGAAGGCCGAGAAGCCGGTGTACATCCTGATGAACAAGCCGAAAGGGTTTCTCACTACGACAAACGATCCGCAGGAGCGGAATACCGTCATGCACCTCATCGGCAGCAAAGTCAAGGAGCGTATTTACCCGGTAGGACGACTCGATCGCAACACAACGGGATTACTACTGCTCACGAATGACGGCGACCTCGCGGATAAGCTCATGCATCCCTCGTACAACGTCAAGAAGATCTATAAAGTTGAACTTGACCGTCCATTAACGCGGGCAGACTTCCAGAAGATTCTTGATGGTATTCAACTCGAAGAGGGCAAAGCCCAGGTGGACGATCTTGCTATTGTATCCGACGATGGAAAAACCATTGGCATTGAACTGCACATTGGGTGGAACCGCGTAGTAAGGCGTATCTTCGAAAGCCTTGAATATGAAGTGGTGAAGCTTGATCGTTCTGTTTACGCAGGGCTTGACAAAAAAGATTTACCGCGTGGCGAATGGCGTTTCCTCAGCCGGGAAGAAATTGTCCGACTGAAACATTTCAAATAGACTTAAGCGTCTTCCAGCTGAACCGTAAACTGCGTGCCTTTGCCCGGCGTTGAGGATACCGAAATGGACCCCTTGATACGGCTAAGCGCCTCTTTTACGATATACAGGCCGAGCCCTGTGCCTTCTGTATTCTGCGAAGCACGGTAGAACATCTCAAATATTCTGGGAATACTTTCCTCGGGGATCCCGGGGCCGTTGTCAAGCACGGTGATCTCGACAAAGTCGTCGTGGCGTGTGAACGTTACCCTGATAAAAGGATACGATTGCTCGAGATTATGATACTTTACCGCGTTGCCCAGAAGATTTCGAAGTACCAGCTTCATCTGACTGTGATCCGACGTGAACACGTGCGAAGGATCAGGAACGTACTCCAGGGTTATCGCCGACGCATTCTTATTAAACTTGATATCGGCCACAACTTCGTCGATCAGCTCTTTCAAATTAAGTGGCTCCATCTTCAGGTCGAACTTCCTCGTACGCGACAAACTGAGTATATCACTGATCACGCCATCGAGTTTTCGGATGCGTTCTTCGATCATCTCCATAAATGTTCGGGCTCTCTCTTCCTGGAATTCGAGTTTTCCGAGATACGTCAAACCGAGTATCGATGCGATGGGTGCCCGAAGGTCGTGCGACGCACTGTACAGGAAGCGATCCAGCTCTGTATTTGCCTTCTGAAGTTTGAACCGCTCATCTTCGAGAAGCCACATCACCATGCTCATCCCCGTAAGGGCGACGATAAGCAGATCGGCAATCCCATAGAATTCAGGCTTCATAACCTGAACATGAATCGCATCCAGCACCAGGGCGATGAAAAAGTAGAGCTGGTAGAAACTGTAAAGAAAGCATGACCCTGCCAGCAGGCGTTGACCAAAACCTTTGGTGAATTTAGGGTGCGCCCATACGACGATGCCGGTGATGAGGAATCCAAGTCCGGTGGTTAAGGTTCTGCTACCAAAGCGCAGCAGATTTCGCTGCACCACATCGTCGGGGCTTTCGTTGTAAAAGACAACGGTAGCAACAGCAATGAGGAGAAACAGCGTGAGTAACTGTCTGAATTTTCGTCTGTTCAGTGCTTTCTCGGAAACCATCTCATGGATTCCACGGAGGATCATAATAACCTGAAGGAAGCACGCCAGTTGTGACAGAACATTGACGGGAATCCGCACGAGTGTGTTGGGAGTGATCGGCAGCAGCATCAGCATTGAGGTAGCCATGAACACTGCGAACCAGATCCAGCTCAACGCCCACGTATAAAGGAAGCGGCGATGATAGAGCTTGCTGAAGTATCGGAAGACAAAAAAGAGGATAGTTCCGAAAATCAGCTGTGCGAGATAGACATATAATGGCCTGGCCAGAGATTCGGTAATGGTATCCAAGGGACGAGGGTTATGACAAATTTAACCAGAAAAACCGACCTCCACGAATGCGTCGTTCCGCAATCCGCATAAAAAAAGCCTCTTGCGAGGCTGTGGTGATGGACGGAATCGAACCGCCGACACAAGGATTTTCAGTCCTTTGCTCTACCAACTGAGCTACATCACCGAAAATTGACGTCCTGATTGACAGGGCCACAAAAGTATGGATTTTTACATTCCATCCAAAAAAGGAGCGAAGTTTCTTGGATTGAAAGCCATTTCTGCGCCGCGGTGACGTTTGCGCTAAGCGGATTGTGGATAAACTTCTTTTGTCAAAGTATTGGTTTTTCCGATTAAAGGAGTAAAAATTAGGCTATGATTCAACAAATAGCCTTTTTGGCGGTATTGGCTGTCACGGGATGGCTTCTCTTCATACGCGTCCGCCGAATTGTTAGTACCATTCGGCTTGGGAAAGACATAGCGATTGATGACCGGAAGGACGAACGATGGCGAAACGTGCTGCTGGTGGCGTTCGGCCAGAAGAAGATGTTCAAAAGAATTGTTCCGGCAGTACTCCACCTTTTCGTATACATTGGCTTCCTGATCATTAATCTCGAAGTCCTCGAATTTGTTATTGACGGCATCGCCGGCACGCATCGGATTTTTGCGCCGTATCTGGGTTCGTTCTACACCGTCCTGATGAACATTTTTGAATTCCTGGCAGTGGCGGTTCTGGTATCGTGCGTTATTTTCCTGATTCGAAGAAATGTCCTTCAGCTAAAGCGTTTCTGGAAACCGGAAATGACATCGTGGCCACGCCTGGACGCAAACCTGATCCTGACGGCGGAAGTCGTGCTCATGTTGGCGATCCTCACGATGAATGCAACAGATCAACTCTTGCAGCTGACGGACGATCACTACACCCCTACCGGGAAGCTGTTTTTCAGCTCATTTCTGATTCCCGCGTTCGACGGGCTTCCTGCGAGTACGCTGGTTGTCATTGAACGTTTCGCCTGGTGGTTCCACATCGTCGGTATTCTTGGATTCAGTGTGTACATAACCTATTCGAAGCACCTCCACATCTTTTTGGCGTTTCCGAATACATACTTCGCGAAGCTCGAGCCCAAGGGGCGCATGAGCAATATGCCGGTAGTGACCAATGAAGTGAAGTCGATGCTTGGCTTGGGAGACGCACCTCCGCCGTCAGGCGAGCCCGGGCGTTTTGGTGCACGCGATGTCAACGATCTCAACTGGAATATTCTCCTTGCCGCATATACCTGTACCGAATGCGGACGGTGTACCGCCGAATGCCCGGCAAACCTGACCGGCAAGAAGCTGTCGCCCCGCAAGATAGTGATGGACACCCGAGACCGCCTCGAAGAAGTAGGTGCAAGCCTCGCGAAGGGTGGACCTGGCCTTAACGACGGCAAGAGCCTGTTGAACGATTACATCACAAAGGAAGAGATAAATGCCTGCACAAGCTGCAACGCCTGCGTAGAGGCCTGTCCCGTCTTGATTAATCCGCTGGAAACGATAATGGAGCTCCGGCGTTTTGTAGCCATGGAAGAATCCGGTTCACCCCAGTCGTGGAACATGATGTTCCAGAACGTTGAGACCAACTTTGCTCCCTGGAAGTTTTCCCCCGGTGATCGGTTCAACTGGGCACAGGAGAACGCCTGATTTCAATTTTTACTTGACGAATTAACACAATGAAAATACCAACAATGGCCGAGATGGCCGCCAACAACCAGCATCCCGAAGTACTTTTCTGGGTAGGGTGCGCAGGTTCATACGATGACCGATACAAGCGCGTAACGATCGCTTTTGCCAAAATCCTGGAGGCCGTCAACATATCATTTGCCGTACTTGGGACGGAGGAAACCTGTACGGGGGACCCCGCACGAAGAGCGGGTAATGAATTCCTGTTCCAGATGCAGGCGATGAACAACATCCAGGTACTGAATGGCTATGGCGTAAAGAAGATCGTCACCGCCTGTCCCCATTGCTTCAATACACTGAAGAACGAATACCCTGAACTTGGGGGATCGTATGAAGTGCTCCACCATTCAGAACTGCTCAGCCAATTAATTGCTGAAGGCAAGCTTACGGTTTCAGGGGGATCGTTCAAGGGCAGGAAAATTACCTTCCACGATTCGTGCTTTCTGGGACGTGCAAACAATGTCTACGAAGCGCCTCGTCACGTGCTCGAAGCGCTTGACGCCGACCTTGTAGAAATGAAACGCTGTCGCACCACCGGATTATGTTGTGGGGCGGGCGGCGCTCAGATGTTCAAAGAACCCGAAAAGGGCTTCCAGGACATCAACGTTGAGCGGACTGAAGAGGCCCTGGCTACTGGTGCATCAACGATCGCGGTGGCATGCCCGTTCTGCATGACCATGCTAAATGACGGCGTGAAGAATAAAGAGAAAGAAGCCGAGGTACGGGTGAAAGATCTCGCAGAACTAATTGCCGAAGCCAAAGGTTTATAAAGCAAAATTTTTCAACTATGTACACGCCTTTGGACACCCTTCCCGATTCAGCAAAAGTCTGGATCTATCAGTCACCTAAAAAACTCACTGAGTCTCAGAAGAACGTAATAAACACGCATCTTTCTTCGTTCACTGAAACGTGGAAAGTGCACGGCGAAGAGTTGAGGACTTCGTACGACATTGTTCGCGATCAGTTCGTGATACTTGCTGCGGACGATGTAGCCAGCGGATGCTCTATCGACAGCTCCGTGAGAATAATGCGACTGATTGCTGACGAAGTTGGAGTAGATTTTTTTGACAGAACAACAATCGCGTTTCTCATCGACAACGACATTGTACTGATCCCTTTAGGTTCGTTAAAAGAAGCTGTCGGGGAGAAACGAATAACTCCCGATACTCCGGTTTTCAACAACGCTTTGGCCACCCTGGGAGAACTTCGAAGAAGCTGGCCGGCGCCGGCGCGAGACAGTTGGGTTAGCCGATACTTCCCAAAGGAATCTGTCATAAAATGATTCGATTTTAGTAGCTTTAAAAAAGATTTCTCCGATTCATTATGAGGTTACTTGCAATTTTAGCTTTCCTGATTGTCGTCATGGCCGCATGCAGCGTTGAGAAGAAAGCTCAGAAGGCCTATCTCCAGGGGCGGTATCAGACATCGATTGACTTGTATCAGAAAACACTTGCATCCAACCCCAATAATGCGAAGGCGAATTACTTTGTAGCAGAATCTTTCCGGTTGTCAAATCGCATCAAGGAGTCGGAGCCCTATTACGCGAAGGCCGGAGGAAAAGGCATTGACCGCGACTCCGTGAAGTTCTATTACTCACAGGCATTGAAAGCAAATGGAAAATATGCCGAAGCGCGGAAAGTGCTGGAGGAACTTTCAAATGAAACTCAGAATCCGAACCTCAAAGATCGCGCGAATGCGGAAGTGCAGGGTATTACATACCTGGCAAGCCTTGATGAAAAGCAAAACTTCTACCGGGTAAGAAATCTTGAACTGATCAACACCCCGGCCGCGGAGTACGCACCAGTTTTCCTGAACAACGAATTGTATTTCACCTCGTCAAGGGGAAACGGAAAAATTTATGAAGCCACGGGTACCCCGTTTACCAATCTTTACAAGGTTGCATCGCGTGGTGCGAACGTCGACATGGCTACTCTTGCAGCATTGCCAGAGGGGGTTAATACACCCAACGTGAACGACGGCTGCGTCACGTTTACTCCTGATGGAAAAACGATGGTGTTCGCAAAAGGCAACACGAGCAAACGCAAGGGTGTGAATGCCACAGAAGACGTCGATCTTTTTATCTCGCGTTTCCGCAATGGAGCATGGAGCGAACCTCAGCCCCTCGTTGGACTTAATGACCCGAACGCATGGGATTCTTCACCCTGCTTTGCGCCCGACGGAAGAACGTTATACTTCGCTTCCAATCGGAAGGGTCGCGGAAAAGGAAATGCTGGTTATGGCGGCGTCGATCTGTACTCTGCGGTAATGGATTCACGCGGACGCTTTTCGCGGGTGAGAAACCTGGGACCTCAAATCAACACACCTGGTAATGAACTGTTTCCCTACGTCGCCGATGACGGCAGATTGTACTTTGCGTCAGACGGACATCCTGGTTACGGTGGGCTCGACCTCTTCGTTTACAAACGTGTAAACGGAAATACCGTAATTGAAAACCTCGGCCAGCCAATGAACAGCCCGGCGGATGATTTCGGAATTTTCCTGTTCCGTCCCGACCGCGGTTTCTTTACCTCCAACCGCGAGGGTGGCAAGGGTGACGACGACATTTACACTTTCGTGAATGAGGATCCGGATCTCAAGGTGGTGAACTACTACCTGCAGGGGATTACCTATACGCCTGGTGAGAACGGCAACCTTCAGATTCTGCCGAATACTAAAGTTTCGCTTTACGATGAGAAGGGCGAGCTCATGCAGGATTATATAACGGGCAATGATGGAAAGTTTCTTTTCCGTGTGTATGAAAATGAAAACTACAGCCTCGTTGGCGAAAGTGATGGATATCTGGTGAGCCGTCAGAGCTATTCGACACGGGGCAAAAGTGTTGACCCGAAAACATTGACCAACCTGATCACGAACATTACCCTCGACACAACGGTTGTGCTGGAGAAAATCGAACTCAACAAGATTTTCGCCCTTGAAAATATTTATTATGAGTTCAACAAATGGGACATCCGTCCGGATGCAGCACGCGAACTTGACAAGCTGGTGCAGCTGCTGACCGACAACCCGGAGATCAAAATCGAGCTTGCGTCCCACACGGATAGTATCGATGACCGCGAGTATAACCTCCGCCTTTCGCAGCGGCGTGCTGAATCTGCCGTGCAATACATTGTGCAACGCGGGATTTCACCCGACAGGCTGATTGCCAAAGGCTACGGTGAAGACCGCCCCATTGCCCGAAATACAAACCCGGATGGTACTGATAATCCGGAGGGTCGCCAGAAGAACCGCAGAACCGAATTTAAAATCCTGGAAGTTGGCGTGAAGCCGAAGCCGGTAGAAGAGGACGAGCAGTTTGACGAGGACAAATACTTCCGGGGCGACTGATTTAAATCATCAGGAAAACTGATGAAAATACACGTGAAATGCCGGTAATACCGGCATTTTTCTTTTCAGGTTTCCTATTTTTGGGACCGCAAATTTCAAGCATTATGAACTACCGTATCGAAAAAGACACCATGGGCGAAGTCAAAGTGCCTGCAGATAAATACTGGGGGGCACAGACTGAAAGATCAAGGAACAATTTCAAGATTGGGCCCGAGGCCAGCATGCCGAAAGAAATCATTTATGCATTTGCATACCTTAAGAAAGCCGCGGCTCAGGCCAACCATGATCTGGGTGTTTTGAGTGCGGAGAAAAGGGATCTCATTGCCCAGGTGTGCGACGAAATTCTGGCGGGCAAACTCGATACCGAATTCCCTCTCGTAATCTGGCAGACGGGATCGGGCACACAGAGTAACATGAACGTAAATGAGGTGGTAGCCTATAGGGCACACGTTATTAACGGCGGAAAATTAACCGATGAGAAGAAGGTTCTTCACCCCAACGACGACGTGAACAAATCCCAATCCTCTAATGATACATTCCCTACGGCGATGCACATTGCTGCGTATAAACAGGTGGTGGAAATTACGCTTCCGGGGATGAAGAAACTCCGGGATACGCTGGGGGCGAAGTCCGAAAAGTTCAAAAACATTGTAAAGACTGGAAGAACCCATTTCATGGATGCAACGCCACTCACACTGGGGCAGGAGTTTTCGGGTTACGTTCAGCAGATCGATAATAGTACGCGCGCAATAAAGAATGCACTTGAAGCCGTGCGGGAGCTGGCCCTTGGCGGAACAGCGGTAGGTACTGGTCTCAACACTCCTAAAGGATACGATGTTCTGGTTGCAAAGAAGATTTCCGAATTAACGGGATTGCCTTTCATTACGGCTCCGAACAAATTTGAGGCACTTGCGGCCCATGACGCGATCGTTGAACTTTCAGGAGCCCTCAAACGGGCTGCGGTTTCGCTGATGAAAATTGCCAACGATATTCGTATGCTCAGCTCAGGTCCGCGTTGCGGAATCGGCGAAATTATCATTCCTGACAACGAGCCGGGTTCGTCTATCATGCCTGGAAAAGTGAATCCGACCCAGCCGGAGGCCCTCACGATGGTGTGTGCCCAGGTGATCGGAAATGACGTTGCAGTATCCATAGGCGGTGCTACCGGCCATTTCGAGCTTAACGTATTCAAGCCTGTGATGGCTGCAAATGTGCTGCAGTCGGCACGTCTGATTGGCGATGCCTGTGTGTCGTTCAACGATCATTGTGCTGCAGGAATTGAACCCAATGAGCCGGTGATTAAACAACATCTGGAGAATTCACTTATGTTGGTAACGGCCCTCAATACGCACATTGGCTATGAGAACGCGGCAAAAATTGCCAAGAAAGCACACAAGGAAAACAAGACACTCCGTGAAGCTGCGGTGGAACTTGGGTTACTAACATCGGAGCAATTTGATGAATGGGTCCGCCCTGAGAAGATGGTGGGAAGCCTCGATTAAAGCAGGCAACGGAGTTTTCAGAATTTTTTCGTACTTTTAGTTTGATTTTTAAAATAGTAACCAAATGAAAAACAGACTTATTCTACTTTTTTGTCTGGCTTTGATTTTTTCGACTTCAACAACTGTTACCGCCCAGCTTTCCAAAAAGGAAAAGAAGGAGTGGAAGAAAAAAGCCAAGGAGTACGCAAAGAATCCTGCGAATCTTAAGCAGTTCACCGAAGATAAACAGAATGCTGACAGTGAATTGAGCTCTCTGCGCCAGAAAGCAACTCAACTTGAGAATGCAATGGCAGGAAAGGATTCACGCATCGCGGAACTTGAAGATCAGTTGAGCCGTTTACGCTCGGAACTTTCTGCTTCCCAGGCTGAACTTGCTCAGTTGAAAGAAGCTCCTTCGGCAACTTCCATGGATTTTTCACGAGGTATTGTATTCAAGGTGCAGATCGGCGCATTCAAGAATAAGAATCTGGCGAAATACTTTGAAAACAATCCCAACTTCGGCGGTGAAGTAAAAGAGGGCGAGCCGCAGAAAATTACCATAGGTATCTTCAGAGATTACTGGGAAGCCGACACATTCAAAAAATATATGCGCGAAATGGGCGTTAAAGACGCGTGGATCGTGCCGTATAAGGATGGACAGCGCGTAGAGATCAAAGATGTTCTGGAAGGGGTAGTAAGTGATCCCGCTGCGCAGACCTCTTCTCGCTAGTATCCTTTGCCAATATTTAAAAAGCAGTCCGCAAGGCACTGCTTTTTTTATTTTCGGCAGGCAGTTTGAAGGAATCTCCGAATGAGTTTTTTAAAGTTTCTGACAACACTATTTTTGTGGTAATGACCCGCTTTGTTCTGTTGATTGTGCTGCTTTTTTTCTCGGGCGCGCTCGCCGCTCAGATTCGTGTGTCGAAGCTTGTCATCGGAAAAAACGAAGTCTACGAGCTGAAAAACTCAGACATTCTAGTGGCCGACACGCTGGTGATGATGGATTCCGCCAGGCTGGTGCTGAATAAGCTTAAGCGTGACAATTACATCCGCGCCCAAACTGTAATCGTAGGAAATCACTGCATCATTGATGGCCGCGGCTTAAATGGTGAGCCGGGCAAAAGCGGCGCTCCCGGCACTACGCCCTATGGACCCTGTAGCGATGGCTCGCGTGGCAGAAACGGCGGTCGCGGACTCGACGGAACGCCCGGAGTAAATCTTTTTCTTTATATTGAAGATATTAAACTTTCCGGAACCCTTACGATCGACTTGTCCGGTGGCAACGGTGGCAGGGGTGGCGACGGAGGTCCTGGAGGCGGTGGAAGCCCCGGAACAGTACACTGCCACGGCGGCAATGGCGGTAACGGAGGTAACGCAGGCCAGGGGGGCAACGGTGCGGATGGAGGTAGTCTAACGTTAAGCAGCAAGAAAAATCCCTTCATCCAAAATCATATCGGTTCAACAATTAACGTGTATACGCATGGCGGACTGCCCGGGCTGCAAGGTCGCGTTGGCGATCGTGGACCCGCTGGCCTTGGCCCCTCCCGACGTCATGGCAAAAATGGTGAATTGGGACTCGAAGCACCTAATGCCATGGCGGGCATAAACGGAAAGGTGAATGTGGAAAAGAACTAACTATGTATAAACGATGGCTACTGAAATCAATACCCCCGCAAGAACAAATTCAACGCCTCTCCGAAGCCATCAATATTAATTGGTACCTCTCTGCAATCCTTATTCAGCGTGGAATAACCAACTTCGAAGAGGCAAAAACATTCTTCCGCCCTTCCTACGATCAGTTGCACGATCCCTTCCTCATGAAGGACATGGAAAAGGCCGTTGCACGAATCCATACCGCCGTCGAAAGCGGTGAGAAGATTCTGATTTATGGCGACTATGACGTCGATGGAACCACCGCTGTCGCCCTGGTTTATAGCTTCATGCGAGAGTTTTACCCGAATTGCGAGGTCTATATTCCAGACCGATATGCAGAAGGTTATGGCGTCTCCCTCACCGGTATCGAATACGCAGAACAAAACAATTTCACCCTCGTCATTGCGCTTGACTGCGGAATTAAGTCGGCGGAGCTGGTCAGGGTCGCGCGTGAAAAAGGGATTGACTTTATCATATGTGATCACCACCTTCCTGGCGACGACCTGCCCGAGGCTGTCGCCGTTCTCGATCCGAAGCGCCGCGATTGCTCCTATCCCTACAAAGAACTTAGTGGATGCGGGATTGGCTTCAAGCTCGCCCAGGCATATTCAAAATACCGTGGAATTCAGAAGAATTTCACCGGCTACCTGGATCTGGTGGCAGTAAGTATTGCCTCCGACATCGTACCTATAACAGGCGAAAACCGCGTTCTGGCACACTTTGGTCTTAAAAAGTTGAATGAAGACCCGTCACCTGCGCTCCGTGCATTGAAAGAAATTGCCGGAATCCGAAACGAACTCGATGTCTCGGGAATTGTCTTCGCCCTGGGACCCCGGATCAATGCCGCCGGACGCATCGCTCACGGGAAAGCAGCCGTGGAGTTACTCATCGCCCCCACTATTGAGGAAGCCAACGACCTAGCCGAGAAGCTGAATCTCAAGAATGAAATCCGCAAACAGGTGGACTCCGACATCACCGAGGAGGCCATCGCCATGATCGAAGGGAGCGAAGATCTGCGGTCGGCAAAATCAACCGTCCTTTTCAAAAATACATGGCACAAAGGCGTTATTGGCATAGTTGCTGCACGATGTGTGGAAAAGTACTATAGACCTACCGTGATCCTTACAGAATCAAACAACAAGATCACTGGCTCTGCCAGAAGCGTCCATGGATTCGACCTCTACAACGCTATTCTGGAGTGCAGCGATTTACTTGAAAAGTTTGGAGGTCATAAATACGCCGCCGGGCTGACTCTAGACATCAGTAACCTTGAACCATTTCAGCGCCGATTCGAAGAAGTGGTAAGCTCTTCAATCACAGAAGACATGCTCACACCGGTGATTGATATTGATTTACCTATTCAGTTGGACGCGATAAACTGGAAGTTTGTGAACATCCTCAAGCAGATGGGGCCTTTCGGACCCGAGAACCCGAAGCCAATTTTCCAGGCTGACCAGGCTTTTGTTTTTAATTCATTGTCCAGCTTCAAAGATCGCCATGTGCGCTTCCTCGTCTCACAGGAAGGATGCGAAAGTGTATTTCAGGCGGTTGGCTTCGACCTTGGTGAATTCTACGAGCGGCTTGCACGCCGCGATCCGTTCAAGATGGCATTCACTATCGAAGAAAATACGTATAATGGAACGACATCGCTTCAATTGAGAATCCGCGATTTAAACTTTTATTGACAAAAAAGATGCTTTTACGCGCAGAACACCTGATCAAGAAATATAAACATAGGACCGTCGTAAATGATGTGTCTGTGCAGGTGCAGCAAGGTGAAATCGTGGGGTTGCTCGGACCCAACGGCGCCGGGAAGACCACATCCTTTTACATGATGGTAGGCCTGATCAAGCCTAACGAAGGACGAATCTACCTTGATGATGAAGAGATTACCTCACTACCGATGTATCAGCGCGCCCGCAAAGGGATCGGATACCTCGCACAGGAAGCTTCCGTATTCCGCAAGCTTACCGTAGAAGAAAACATCATGTCGGTACTGGAGATGCGCGATTACACAAAGGAGGAACGCCGCCAAAAGGTAGACTCACTTATTGAGGAGTTCAGTCTTCACAAAGTGCGCAAAAACCTTGGTATGTCGCTTTCAGGAGGGGAACGGAGAAGAACCGAGATCGCAAGAGCACTGGCGGTAGATCCTAAGTTTGTTCTGCTCGACGAGCCCTTTGCCGGAGTTGACCCGATTGCCGTTGAAGAAATTCAATCAATCGTGGCGCGACTCAAAAACAAAAATATAGGTATCCTTATCACCGACCACAACGTAGATGAAACGCTGTCGATTACAGACCGCGCTTACCTCATGGTCGATGGCAAACTATTCAAGTCGGGAACGGCCGAAGAACTTGCCAGTGATCCTCAGGTCCGTAAGGTATACCTGGGACAAAACTTTGAACTCCGCCGTGCACGGGTCGCAACTCCTCCGAGTCATCCGATGGGTATTCCCCCTGACGAATCCCTGTAAAAGCTGGTTCCGGTTCTTCCGCAAATATGTAGTATACTTGAAGCCGCGATAAAAACGGCGTGGAATAATGGGACTGATAAACTCCATCCTGACGTGGGTGATGAAGAAACGAATTCACCAGATCGAGCTCTTCATAAAATACCCGCATGATGTGCAGCAGGAAATTTTTAAGAATCTTATCTACACCGCCAGAAATACGAGGTTTGGGCTTGAATATGACTTCGCATCAATCCAAACCCCGCAACAATTTCGCGAGCGCGTACCTGTCCATACGTACGAACAACTTTTCCCATACATCGAGAAGTTGATGCGTGGCGAGCAGAATATTCTCTGGCCATCTGAAGTAAAGTGGTTCTCAAAATCATCGGGTACTACCAACGCACGAAGCAAATTCATCCCGGTTTCTCAGGAAGCACTTCAGGACTGCCATTACAAAGGCGGCAAGGATCTGCTATCTATATATGTGAACAACTACCCGGATACCACCATCTTCGATGGCAAGGGTCTTGCTCTCGGGGGCAGTCATCAACAGAATGATCTTGACCCGAGTGCCACCAGCTACTATGGCGACGTCTCCGCCGTCATCATGCAGAATCTGCCTGTATGGGCGCAGTTCATCCGCACACCGAGTCTTGAAACTGCACTGATGAGTAACTGGGAAGAGAAGCTCGAGAAACTCGCGATGGAAACTGCCCGCGAGAACGTCACCAATATGGCCGGTGTTCCAACGTGGACACTGCTCCTTATTCAGAAAGTCGTGGAGATGGAGAACAAGAGCAACATCCTGGAGGTGTGGCCGAACCTGCAGGTGTTCTTCCACGGAGCGGTTTCGTTCACGCCCTATCGGAATTTGTTCAAATCGCTTATCCCATCCGATCAGATGGTCTACTGGGAAACCTACAATGCAAGTGAAGGATTCTTCGGTATCCAGGATCAACGAAATTCCGAAGACCTGCTGCTTATGCTGGACTATGGAATTTATTACGAATTCATCCCGCTCGATGAGATCGGCCGCGACAACCCCCGAGCACTCGGTTTAGATGAAGTCAAGCTGAATACAAATTACGCCATGATAATCACCACGAACTCAGGACTGTGGCGATATAACATTGGCGATACCATCAAGTTTACTTCACTTTCGCCTTACCGGATAAGGATATCGGGGAGGACGAAGCATTTCATGAATGCTTTTGGCGAAGAAGTGATTGTTGAAAATGCTGAAGCCGCGATAACAAAAGCGTGTGAAGTGACCGGTGCTGTAATCGATAATTTTACGGCTGCTCCCGTGTACATCGACAAGGGTTCAAAGGGGCGTCATGAATGGATCGTTGAGTTCTCCCGGGAACCGCGTTCACTTGACGAATTCACACGGGTTTTGGATTCTACCCTTCGATCCCTCAACTCCGACTACGATGCAAAACGTTCGCATGATCTGGCCCTGCTTCTGCCAGAGGTGCGTGTAGCCAGACCGGGAACGTTTTATCGTTGGATGAAACAACGCGGAAAACTCGGCGGTCAGAACAAAGTTCCCCGCCTGAGTAATACGCGCGAGTATGTTGAGGAAATCCGTCAGCTCATGCAGGCTGACTAGCATTCACAATTACTTTTTCGTGATGTCGAATGTGATTTCAGAGGTGACTTCCATCGGAACTTCCATGTCCTCCTGAATCATTCCACCTTTGAGGAGTGTAAGCGTACCCTTCATTTCAGAAAGTATTTCGCTCTTTGTAGGCCAACCGGACTTCACGTTTACGTTTGCCTTTCTGGCCTGACGACCCGAAAGATCGGCTTTGGCTTTAATACCACCCTGAACTTCAATCGTCTGTTCCTTATCAGAAGTGGCAATGCCATCGCTTGTCAAAAATGCATTGGCGCCAGTGATCTCGTCAACACTCCAGCTGTCATGGATTTTAACGGGAAACCCGATAGGAAATGCAGTGCTCACCTCCCACTTGGAACCTTGTTTAACGGCCTTGTCAGAATACGTCACAAGCATTTGAGAAAGCGTTGCGGACAGAGAAGCTTCGCCAAAGATCTGCTGCTGAAGATTTTGTTTTAACATCTTCTGAGTATTTTCGTCGAGGCCCAATGTTCCCAGGTCTGTCCAAAGGTTCTCCACCCCTTCAATTTTCTCAATTTCCCCGCGCTTGTTTACGTAGACGAAAAAGGGCTTGTTTATTACTGACTTGAAGATCTTGTTTTCCATCGTCTCGGCGGATCCTTCGCTATCCATCGAGGAGTTGATCATCATCGATTTCAATTCGTTCTTAAGCTTGGCGTACCGCACTTCAATCTTTCCTCCGGTAGGAGTTGATTCTGCAACAAGAAAACTGTATTCAGCTGAAAACGAGTTGTCAAAATTCTGATCACTACCCATGATGGTTTGTTTCATCAATTGTTTGGTAACCTGGCGGATTTCATAGCGATCACCTTTTTTAAAGACATATTCAAACTTTACGTCTGCGGGCGCAGTGGTGAAAGCACCGAGGATGACTAAAATGAAAATGGAGAAAACGATACGCATAGCCTGTTTATTGATTTAAGGTGTGAATGTACACAATTGACGGATAAATCTATTCACGACGGATACTTCTCAGCCACGAAGTCACGCGGCCTTCAGGTTGATTTGCTGCCAACGCTGCGTCCGAAGCGCGGTTCACTTTTTCAACCGTATAGAATGCGGTGGGCAGTATTTCTTTCATTGTTGAGAGTAGTTCATTCAGACGCTCCCTTTCCAGAACGGTGAACACCAGGTTCTCCTGACCATCAGGTCCGACTGTATGAACGTGCGTATACCGGTAACCCGCTTTTTTCAGGTATGCCATCAGTTCGCTCAGATCCTTACGTGTGATGATCCGCACGATAACTTTACCATAGGCGATGCGTTCCTCGATCACCATACCCACATAAATCCCGCAGGCAAACCCCGCAGGGTAAGCGAGGTAACTAACCCAGTTGTCGAGTTGGGCAAAGATCTGGCTTATGGCAAGGAGCCAGACGAATGATTCAAAAAATCCAAGGAAAGTAGCCGTTAACCGGCGGCCTCCGAGGACATAGATTATCCGAATGGTATTGATCGAAACGTCAGTGATTCGGGCAACGAAGATCAGGAGAGGCAGGACCACATAACTGTATATGGCGGGTTCGACGCCGAACGTCCGCGCAAAGAAGTCTTCCATGAAACAAAGGAACGGATACGTCTAATAAATTTCAATGTATTGGGACAATAAATCGACTCAGCCAAAAAGTTCTTCAAAAACTTCCGTGAGTTTCCCAAACGACTTAATAGCAATACGGCCATTTCCAGGGTCGACGCCTTTTTGGGCAAAGCGGGAAATATAGATTTCCCTGAACCCAAGTTTCTCAGCTTCCGAAATACGCTGTTCGATTTTGTTCACTGCACGCAACTCGCCACCGAGTCCTATTTCAGCGGCAAAACATATGTGGTCGGGTACAGGAATTTCTTCCATTGATGAGATCACCGAGACACACACGGCGAGGTCGATCGCGGGATCCTCCACCTTGATTCCTCCCGCCATGTTAACGAACACATCCTGCGTTCCCATTCGAAAGCCGCATCGTTTCTCGAGAACCGCCAGGAGCATATTCAGACGTTTGTGATCAAATCCGGTAGGAGTTCGCTGCGGAGTTCCATACGACGCAGGACTGACGAGCGATTGAATTTCTATCAGAAGCGGGCGATTTCCTTCTATTGTGGCACCAATCGTAACACCCGATATCGGCCCGTCCTTCTGGGAGATCAGAATTTCAGAAGGGTTCGAAACTTCGCGCAGGCCATTTCCCTGCATCTCATAAATTCCAATTTCAGAAGTAGATCCAAACCGGTTTTTTGTTGTGCGCAGAATGCGATAGGAGAGATGGCGGTCACCTTCAAACTGAAGCACAGTGTCGACCATGTGTTCGAGCACTTTTGGACCCGCGAGCATTCCGTCTTTTGTGATGTGACCAATTAGAAAGACCGGCGTCTCCGTTTCTTTGGCAAACTTCATAAACTCACCGGCGCACTGACGCACTTGCCCGATACTTCCAGCGCTTGAATCAAGTACGTTCGAAAAAAGAGTCTGTATCGAATCGATGATGACGATGTCGGGCTCAATAGATTCAATGCTTAAAAATATGTTTCGGGTCTGCGTTTCGGTGAGCATATAGAACTTCTCTGATGAGTACCCGATCCGTTGTGCCCGCATTTTAATCTGTTGCTCACTCTCCTCTCCGGAAACGTACAGAATCTTAAGGTCTTTCATCGTCAGGCCGGCCTGAAGCATAAGGGTAGATTTTCCTATGCCAGGTTCACCGCCGATCAAGATCAGTGAGCCGGGGACAATGCCACCACCGAGAACGCGATTGAGCTCTGCATCAGGCGATGTGATGCGATACTCCGGCGAAGATTCGATTTCATCAAGCGTTTTGGCTTTGATCTGTTTTGACTTGCCGGAACCCTGGCGCCATTCGGTCTTCGGAGCGTCGTTTTTCACATGGACCTCTTCGACAAAGGTATTCCACGAACCGCAGGAAGGGCATTTGCCAAGCCATTTTGACGATTCATGACCGCATGATTGACAGAAAAAGGAAGATTTTACTTTCGCCAAAGAGTTGAGAATTAAAAGTTTAATTACATCTGGGCATACAGCAGACGTCCGTCATTCCATTTCCCAAAAGATTTTAGTAAAATTAAGCTTCAAACCTAACTAACTACCCGGTGTATGAAATCTTTTTTCTATTGCCTTGCGCTATTATTTATTCTCTCTGAAGGATTCTCGCAAAAGGCACCAGCCAAATTCGGAGACATTTCAATCGCAGATCTCGAAATGAAAACTTATGCTAAAGACACATCTGCTGTGGCTTTGGTTTTAGTAGACTTCGGTGAGAGTTCATTGCAATACAACGAGCAAAAAGGCTTTCACCTTGTCTTTGAGCGACATCGACGAATAAAAATCCTGAAAAAGGGGGGATTAGATTATGCTGAGTTCGGCATCCAAACATACCATAAGACCGGCGGCGAGGAAAAATTGTCAAATCTTAAAGGAGTATCGTATAACCTCGTCAACGGCAAAATTGTTGAGACAAAGATGAAAACCGAGTCCATCTTCAAAGAGAAGGTTGACAAGAATTACGACTTGACGAAATTTACGATTCCCAATGTTCAGGAAGGATCCGTTATTGAGTTCACGTATAGAATAACGTCAGATTTCTTGTTCAACTTTCAGGGGTGGCAATTTCAAAGCAGCATACCCATTGTCTGGAGTGAATACAGGGCAAGTTTCCCAGAGTATTTTCACTACGACAAGTACTCACAGGGATACATCCCTTTTTCAGAGAATGATTTCAAAAAAGTTCCCTCCAGCATTACCCTTCATTACAAGGAACGTGAGGGAAATCGAACTACACAATTTCATTCGGAGAGGCTGGATTTCCTGGAACATAGATATCGGTGGGTAGCAAAAGATGTTCCCGCATTCAAGCCTGAGCCTTACATCACAACACCGCGGGATTACATCAGCCGAATTAGTTTCGAGTTGGCCTACACCCAATTTCCTCAGCAGCAGATGAAGCGTTATATGGGTACCTGGGCGGATATCAACAAATTCTACTATGATCATGCGGAATTTGGCGGAGAAATCAGAGGCAATAATTTCCTGAAAAGAACGATTGATGAAGTTACGGCCGGAATGACCAAACCCGAAGACAAGATCGCCGCAATCCACAACTATGTTAAAAGCAACATCACCTGGGATGGCGTATCAACAGATTTCACCCGGTCTGTCCTGAAGAAAGTAGTTGACGAGCGAAAAGGAAATTCTGCAGAGATTAATCTTCTGCTAATCTCGATGCTCGAAAAAGCCGGATTCAACGTAAATGCCGTCTTGACAAGTACACGGGACCACGGTTTTATCCGGGAACAAATCCCTGTATCGACTCAATTCAATTATGTCCTATGCCTGATCAACCTCGGTGATAAGCAGTTGCTATTAGATGCTACGGAACCCTTATTACCAATACATACACTTCCAGAGAGGTGTCTGAATGGAAAAGGTTTCATGATCGATAAGGAAAACGGAAGATGGATCAACATTGTCCCGTCCGTCAGATCGAAGACAGTGGCTACACTCACACTTAAGCTGCTCCCGGATGGTCGCCTCACTGGAGACATGGCATTTGACTACAGTGGCTACCCCGCATTTGAACGTAGGAAGAAAATGGCTAAACTCGGACAGGAGGATTACCTGAAAGAATTTAAGGGACCTCGCGATTGGGATATTGAAAATAGTGAGTTCCAGAATCTTGAAAACCTCGATCAATCTTTCCAGGAAAAGTTCGCAATCGAAATGTCTAACCAAGTTTCACGTGCTGGGGATGTATTTTACATCAATCCTTTCCTCGTACTCCATAAGGCAGATAATCCATTTAAGATCGACAAGCGCGAATATCCAGTTGACTTCGGCTATCCGCATGACGAAGTTTATATGGTACAAATAGAAATCCCAGATGGATACGAAGTTGATGAATTGCCGCAATCAAAAGTACTGATGCTTCCTCAGGGTACATCGCGATACCTTTATAACATCAGTCAGTTGGAAAATAAATTAACACTGACAAGCAGCTTCTCCGTCAACAAGAGCCTGTTTAGCCAATTGGAGTATCCTGATTTACGAGAATTTTTTAATCAAGTCGTTGCTAAACAGGCTGAGCAAATTGTATTGAAAAAGAAACTATAAGATGCGTTACCCGATATTCCTGATTATCCTATTCGCTAACATCTTATTAACGTATGGTTCGAGCGCGCCAAAATATCCTGTAAGCCAAATTCCACAAGGGCTCAAGGAAAAAATGTATGGTGTAATTCGGGAACGCGACGTCGAAGTTCGGGTTCTTGGAAAAAACAGGTCCGCTGTTTATAGGAGGGAAGTAATTACAATTCTAAATAAAAACGGCGCGGATCTGGCAGAGAAAATAGTTAGCTATGATAAGTACTCAAAAATCAATTTTATTAAAGCTAATTTATATGATGCACAAGGCGTTCTCATAAGGAAAATCAAAGCATCTGAAATCTACGACAGAAGCGCGTACGATGGATTTAGCTTGTATAGCGACAACAGGATTAAATATCTGGATCTCACGCACAATGTATACCCCTACACGTTAGAATTTGAGTACGAAAAGGAGTATAAATATCTTTACAGCTTTCCGGATTTCCGACTGTACTCCGACGACGAGGTGTCAATTCAGCAATCGACTTTCACGGTCTCTTATCCCTTAGGCCTGGAACCAAGATACAAAGCACTTAACACAGAAGAACCAAAGAAGGTAACTGAAGGGGCTATTTCCAAGCTCATCTGGACGTTTCAAAATGTTAAGCCAAACAAATGGGAGCAGTACTCGCCGGATCCTGAAAAGATCGTGCCTACCATTTTAGTCAGCCCTGACGAGTTTGATTTCGCCGGCTATCCGGGAAAGATGGACACATGGGAAAACTACGGAAAATGGAATTGGTCCCTGAACGAGGGCCGGGACGTTTTGCCGGAGTCTACTGTTCAATTGGTGAAAAAGTTAACTGAGGGGAAAAGCGATTATGAAAAAATTAAAATACTCTATGAATACCTTCAGAACAAAACGCGTTATGTAAGCATTCAGGTCGGCATCGGAGGATTGCAGCCGTTTGAAGCCAAGGTGGTTGATCAGGTGGGTTACGGAGATTGCAAAGCGCTCTCCAACTATATGGTGGCATTGTTGAAACAGGTCGGCATCAAAGGGTACTACACCACAATCATGGCGGGAGAGGGTGAAAGCGAAGTCATTACAGACTTCCCCAGTGATCAGTCCAATCACATTATCGTCGCAGTCCCGCACGAAAACGACACTATCTGGCTGGAATGCACCAGTCAAACTAGTCCATTTGGCTTCCTTGGAAGATTTACAGGCAATCGGTATGGAATGCTGGTAAGCGAAAAGGGAGGCTTTCTGGTAAAAACGCCTTCATTTCACGCCGACACCGATGTTGTCGAAAGATTCGCGCAGGTTAAATTGTCGCCGTCCGGAAGTTCCTCTGCAAAAATTTCAACGAAGTACAAAGGAGCGCGATATGACGACTTCAACCACATTGGTCAGTACACCAAATTACCGGGTGATGAGCAGAAGAAGTGGATCGAAAGAACCACCCGAATTTCATCGTTCGATATTAAATCATTCTCGATGAAGACGGTGGTTGATGAGAGAACCCCCGTAGCCCAGGTTGAACTGAATTTGAGCTTACCAAATCTTGCTTCGGTGAGTGGTAAACGCATTTTCCTCACACCGAATTTGATGAATCGGCACACGTATATCCCTGAAAAGGTCCAATCTCGACAAACGAATGTGGTTATACGCATGCCTTACACAGATATCGATACAATCGAATATGAAATTCCTGAAGACGTCTATCCTGAATTCCTACCTGAACCCATTTTAATCAAATCAAGATTCGGGGAATATGAGGCGCGGTGCACCGTGGAACAGGGTCGCATTCGATACGTTAGGCAAATTCGTGTCGAGCAAGGTGAGTATCCCCCCGACTCCTACAACGAACTCATCGAGTTCTACAAAGCCATCAACCGTGCAGATAACATGAAGCTCGTGTTCCTGACGAAAACCTGAAGAAGCCTCGCTACCTGATCGGCGCGTTGGCTTCTTTTGCCATCACATTGTAAACCATCTTATCGGCAAAGCCCGGAAGCCATTTATTCAGAAACACGGCAAGCTTCCCCTGCGTGGTGAGGATTAGTGTGCGTTTGCGTTTAACCGTAGCGTTGTAGATATGTCTGGCGCATTCCTCAGCAGTCATCATCTTCTCTTCCTGACGCGGTGACTCGCCCTGTTGTTGTCCATCTTTGGTGAGCGATCGCTTCCGGATATTCGACGCCGTGAACCCCGGACACGCCGTCAGAACATGAACGCCGGTCTTGAGCAATTCGGTGCGGAGTACCTCGAGAAATCCGTTCAGCGCAAACTTTGATGCGGAATATCCCGTGCGGCCTGGCAGCCCACGAAAACCGGCAATGGAAGATATGCCAACGACAGAACCCTTGTTCCTGGTGATCTCCGGCAGACAATACTTTGTAGCATAGAGCACACCGTAGAAGTTGATGTCCATTACTTTTTTGACCACGTCGAGATCAACTTCCGAAAACAATGCCCGCATGCTGATTCCCGCATTGTTGATGAGAACGTCTATGCGCCCGTAAAGTCGCAATGCTTCTTCTGCCATCCGTTTGTTGTCCTCTTCAACACTCACATCCGCGCGGAAGCCAGCGATCTCAATACCCTTGCCGCGGAGCTCGCTCACGGCATTGTCAAGTTCCTGAACATTCCTCCCAGTAATCAAAACCTTTGACCCGTTGCGACCGAACTCCTCGGCCAATGCCTTCCCAATTCCTGAACTTCCCCCGGTGATGATAGCTACTTTGTCTTTCATATTCGTTTACCACGGATTTTGTCCGCAGGGCAGCAAAGTTAGCTCTTTGACAGTAAAGTTGTGTGAGGGACGCCCCTAAGATGCAGCGGGCGTTACGCAAGCATTTGCTCGATATCCTCACGGGTGAGCTGTTTCATAAAGCTCTCTTCCGTCGTGATCAGATCCGTGGTTAATTTGAGCTTGCGCTGCTGAAGCATGAGAATTTTCTCTTCAACTGTATTCCGGGTGATGAACTTGTACGTGAAAACCTTGTTCTTCTGGCCGATCCTGTGCGCCCGGTCAACCGCCTGGGCTTCAACCGCCGGGTTCCACCAGGGATCCAGGATAAACACGTAGTCGGCTTCTGTAAGGTTAAGACCCAGTCCCCCGGCCTTAATAGAGATCAAAAATACCTTAAGGTTCTTGTCGTTGTTAAACCGCTCTACTTGTTGCTTGCGATCGGTACTTGACCCGTCAAGGTAAGCATAATCGATCTTTTTGCTCTTGAGATAAGTGCGGACAAGCTCAAGGTGTTTCACGAACTGACTAAACACAAGGACCTTGTGATCCTCCGCGATAGCATTCTCCAGCATGTGGGTGATGTCTTCCAGCTTGCCTGATTCGCCATCGTATGATGGTTCGATCATCTTCGGATGGTTGGCCAGCTGACGAAGTTTGGTAAGCCCCTCAAGAATAATAAACCGGCTGCTTCCGATACCTTCTGTTTCAATCAGTTTGAAAATCCTTTCACGGTATGTTGACTTCACCTCCTCATACCGCTTTTCCTGTTCAGGGGTCATTGAGCTGTACTGAATATTCTCCACCTTTTCAGGAAGTTCAGTCGCAACCTGTGATTTGTGTCGTCGGAGAATGAAAGGCTTTATGACAGCATGCAGTTTCTTCGACTTGCTTTCATCATTTTTCTTCTCGATAGGATTCTGATACTCGTTTCGGAAATACGTCTGAGAACCCAGTATCCCGGGATTGATGAATGACATCTGTGACCACAGGTCGAGCGTGGTATTTTCGATAGGCGTACCTGTGAGCACAAGTTTATGTCGCGACTTAAGCTCGCGCACGGCTTTAGCAATATTCGATGTTGGATTCTTGATTACCTGTGATTCGTCGAGAATGATATAGTTGAAATAGAACTGGCTTAACAGTTCGGCATCCAGACGCGTAATCCCGTAGGAGGTCAGCACCAGATCGTAGTTTTCAAAACGCCTGATGTCTTTGTTCCTAAGTGTTCCTGTGTAGTTCAATATCCTGAGCTCCGGTGTGAACTTACTGGCTTCCATTTCCCAATTGTAAATCAGCGATGTGGGCATCACCAGGAACGACGTTCCCGCCCCACTGTCTTTTTCTCCCTGGAGAAGCGTCAGCGTTTGAACAGTTTTCCCAAGACCCATGTCATCGGCCAGGCACCCGCCAAGTCGGTATTCGTTCAGGAATTTAAGCCAGTTGAATCCGGCACGCTGATAAGGTCGAAGTTCACCCTTAAACCCTGCCGGCAGAGGGTAATCCTTAATACCCGTGAAAGAGCTAAGGTTCCTTAGCTTTTCGCTGAGATGGACTTTGGCAAGGTTGCCGTCTTCCAGTTCCTTAACGAGATTAAGATGATGCTTGCGCAGAACAGGTTTCTCACCATCCCCTTCAGTTTCACTTAGGGAAAACAGGTCAGAATACTTCGTCAACCATGTCTCTGGAATTATCGCGATCTCGCCGTTGGGAAGTTTGAATTCCACTTTCCTTTTCAGGATGAGTTTGCGAAGGTCTTTGAAGGGAATTTCAAATTCGCCAAAGCGAATCTTTGCATTGATATCAAACCAGTCGAGATTCTCCTTGACTTCAACTTCAATCACCGCCTTTCCAACAAAGTATTTTTTGTCACGGCTGTCGGGCTGACTGACTTCAAAACCAAGGTTGAGCAGGTTAACGCGGTTTTCATTCAACCATGAGAATGCCCATGCTTTGGGAACAGCCACTCTGAACCCCTTGGTGGGCAGGCCAAGTTTCTGCAACGTGTTCAAAAATTTTTTCTCTTCCTCTGCTTTTCTGAGCACACGGTGAAAGATGTAACGATCGTCCTGCTTTTCCATGGTGACATTAACAGGCCCGATGTTGTCGCCGCGGAAACGATGCTTACCATATTTGAACGACAGGTCGAAGACAATTTTTCCGGCATCTTCCGGTTCGTCCTCGCGCGCGGGCTCAGCACCAAAAAGCGTCGGCGCTGCTTTAGCCTGAACCGTGTGCAGCTCGGAGAGCGTCAGCACAGGATGAGGATCGTATGTGGTCTTATTGATTTCAAATCCATTCGCTTCAACGTCGTCGAACGATGCAATCAACGGCGCGATGAATTTGTTGTAATATGTCTCCTCCACATTTTTGGGGATCACAACATGCTTCTTTGAAAGAAATGGAATGAGCTTCTTTCCATCTACTGGCTTTTCAAAGCCGTAGAGTTTTCCATTCATCACCATCCACGCGGGCGATTTACAAATAAGATAAGCCGTTGGATTCGGAAGTTCAAGCTTCTTTCCCTGGTAAGATATCGTAGGAAAGTAGTTCGTATGATTCGGCGTGCGCATGAAGTGGAATTGAATGGAGGCACGCTGTTCCAGAACTTCAATCTGTTTCCAGGCGGGTTCTCCATCGTTACCCATTTCAAAGAGAAGCTTTCCCTTTATCTTTTCGAGAACACGCGCCCGCCGTTTCTCCATGTAGTCTTCAATTTGCTCCTGCAGCAATTCATTTCCCTTCACCTTGGCAAAGGTCTTGGAAAAGAACTCTTCAGGCTTGAGCACCTTGGTTGAGAACTTTCGAACAACATGTTCCTGCTGCATCGAATCCATAATTTCGATCAAGTCGAAATCACGGTCGTCAAGTCCGCGCGAAAATTCTCTTGCGTTCTTGGATGAGATATTTTGATGCTGAAACGTAAGTCTGCCCTTCTCGTCCAAATGCACGATATACGACTCGAAAATGACTCCGAGGTATTCGTGTTGATATAACGAATAAATGATTTTAAAGGGCTGTGAAGCGGACACTTTCATCACAAAACGCGGTATGGGCAAAATACCGGAACTCGAAAATTAATGATTACCGGCGAAATAAACTCCCCAAAACTGAAATTTATCGAACCAGCCGGGCTATAGATGTTCCACTGAAGCGGTGCGGGATGCAAGGACAGCCGGTCTGATGGAAATTATGAAGGTTATTATTGAAACGACCAGCAAGGTATACAAGAAATCAGGTAGGCGCATGGCAACGGGATAGCCGTCCATGACCGCATTTTCCATCCCCATGGAGATAAACCCAAAGCGCTGTTGCATGATGCAAAACGCCGCTCCAAGCAAAACTCCCGTGATGGCGCCAGTTGCTGCAATCAAAGCCCCTTCATATAAGAAGATGTTTCTGATAACCCGCTCAGGCGCCCCCATTGCTGAAAGAATGGAAATGTCGCGCTTCTTGTCCAGCGCCAGCATCATCAAACTAAAGAAAATGTTTATTGAACCAATGCCTAACAGAACTGAAAAGGACAGAAAGACGAAGAGCTTTTCAAGTTTGAGCAGCCGATAAAGGTCCTTGTGCTGCTCTTCGTGATTGAGAACGTTAAAGGTATCACCGAGAAGGGACTCAAGTTGCTTTTCCACCGTGAAAACATTTGTTCCTGGCGTAGTCTTGATCTCCAGGGCCGTTCTTTTATTTCCGTAATTCAGGAGTTGCTGTGCAAACTCCAGCGGCACGATCACGTAGTTCTCATCAAATTGTGATACGATCGAAAAGACTCCGCCCGCGAGAATATTCATTTTCGAATACATCTGCGATGGATCAACCGTTGCCCGTGTATTTCGGATGTAATACAACTGCAACGGGTACATGTTGTCGCCAATCGCAACGGACAGAGAATTCCTTACACCGCTTCCAATTATCGCATAGTTTATTCCATTGTCGCGAAGACGTAAATTTCCCTCAACGATGTTGGCGTCTGGGATCCGGTTCTGATCGATGAAGTTTTCACTAACGCCCTTAAGCGTAATAACCTGATTGTTGTTCTCGGTGCGATACCGCAGATAAGCATAATCCTCAATTACCTCGGTTATGTGCGCAACGCCGGATGTATTCTTCATTTTTTCTAGTAGCCCATCCGTTAGTTCAAACGACTTCCCGCGCGCAGCTTCAATTTTTATTTCGGGGTCAAAGGAATTGTTGAGCGTGTGAAGCAAATCTTCCAATCCATTGAACACCGATAAAACAATGACAAGCGCCGCAGTGATGAACGCAACGCCGACCATCGAAAGGATTGAAATGACATTAATGAAGTTTTTCTTCCGTTTGGAAATCAGGTAGCGCCGTGCGATGAAAAACGAAAGCTTCAATTCCAATACAAGTTATTGTTAATCCTTCGTCTCAGGAGGGATATTCAGGTTCTTGATAATTTCCTCGATCCGTTGTGCATTCTCCTCCACTTCATCAATATAGAATACAAGTTCCGGAATGATCCGCACCTGTTTACCTATTCGGTCTCCAAGTTCCTTGCGAATCTCCTTCTTGCGCGTATTGATTTTTTCGAGGACCTTTTCCTTATCCTTCTCCAGCAGCATGCTGATATAAATCTTGGCTACACTCAGGTCGGGGCTTACCCGTACATCGGCAAGCGTTATAAAGGCATTTTCGAGTATTCCTCTTTTATCTTTTTGAAAGATGTCGCTTATTTCCTTTTGGATCAACCGCGCGTACTTTTGTTGTCTTGTCGTCCCACTCATACACAAATATGTTTTATGGCTTAATTATTAACAATCCGCCATTGGCATTTAAAAAAACGTCTGCTATTTTATGGCGTTAAAGATAATCAGTTTTGCTTAGCTATTTCCGAATAAATGATCCCTACCGAATCTTCGGATTACTGGCGATACTTATCCTGATATTTCTCCCCCGGTTCATTGACCCGGCTCCCGTTACCGTAACTGAGCTCAAAGGTGTAGTTATAGGTCAGAAGATGGTGGCTGGTCAGAATCCTTATACCGGAATCATCGACGACACGGCTCCCTTGACTAACTACGCCCATGCGCTCCTGCATCTTATCTTTGGCGAAGGCCTCGTTGCACGTCAGATTCTAGCGTTTCTGTTGATTTTCGCTCAGGCGATTTTCATCGGAATAATCTACATCGATAAACGCGTCTACCCGGAAAATTCGTTCATACCATCACTGGTCTTTGGCTTGCTTTTCGTCTTCGCTTTCGACACGCTGGTCATCTCCGGCGAGCTCCTCGGATCAATTTTCCTGCTGCTGGCCCTCAATAGCCTGTTCCTGGAAATCGAAACCCGGGAAGAGTCACTCGAAATGGTCCTCCGAATTGGCGTCGCAATAGGTGTGGCCTCACTGTTTGCGTTCTCCTTCATCGTGTTTGTGCCCGCAACACTCGTCATCCTGCTTCTGTATTCCCGTGCCTCAGGAAGAAAGTTCCTGCTGCTGATCATCGGATTTCTTCTACCACATCTCTTTATATTTTCGTTCTACCTGATTTACGACGGCGGACACGAGATCTGGACGTACTTCTACCTGCCGAACCCCACATTCCGACCCGAATTGCTGGTGTCTGTTAAGACATTGCTTACACTGTTCAGCCTACCGCTGATCTTTTTCGCAGGCGCGCTTTTCATGGTTACCCGTGAAAGCCGTTTGACCAAATACCAGTCACAGGTAATGCAGGCGATGTTCTTCTGGACGGTCTTCAGCCTTATCCAAGTGGTTTACTCAAAAGACATCCGGCCTCAAACGCTTATCCTGGTTCTGCCGGGCCTGTCCTATTTCATCACGCACCTCTTCCTCATCATCAGACGACGAATGATTGCCGAAATTGCGTTCGGTGTTCTTGCCATTGGATTGCTGGCAGTTTGCTATTCAGGTCGATATACTATAAATGACAATGAATCGTACCAGCGGTATCTCGTCAGCTCGCCGTCCCCCGTCCAGCCGGAAAAGGTGCTTACGCTTGATAATAATCTTGGATTTTATCTGGGTAAAACGATGTCGACGCCGTTCTTGAATTGGACGCTTTCGCGGAAGATTTTTGAAAACCCTGAGTACTATGATAATGTCATAGTGGTGAATAATGGCTTTCGTGGCGATTATCCGGATCTAATCCACGACCCCAATGGATTATTGAAGCCTTTTATGGATAAGCTTCCGGAACTGCGAATGAACTACACCGTAACTCCGGAAGGCTACCGCAAGAAGGCGCTGTCCCGGGTTAGCAACTGATTTTGTTGACGCGGTTAGCGTGTCTCCCGCCTTCAAACTCAGCTTTCAGGAACTGATCGATTATCGACTCTCCGAGTTCATATGGTATGAAGCGCGCCGGAATGCACAGAATGTTTGCGTTGTTATGGCGACGCGCCAATGACGCCAGCTCCTCATTCCAGCAAATGGCAGCGCGAATTCCCTGATGCTTGTTCGCGGTTATAGCCACACCGTTGGCACTACCACAAACCAACACACCAAAGTCGAATTCTTTCTTTTCCACAACGGTTGCAACGGCGTGGGCAAAGTCGGGATAGTCTGCTGACTCAGGCGAATGAGTTCCGAAGTCCTTCACCTGATACCCGCTATTCTCTAACCACTTCCTGAATCCTTCTTTATATTCGAATCCGGCATGGTCGCTTCCAATGGCAACAGTAGGTTTCATATAGCTGATTGTTGTTCTTCTTTTAAACGTTCCTCTTCTTCTTCTTTCAAAATAGCCCGTTCAACGCGCACGGCGATGGCGATGCTGACTTCAAAAAGCAGGTATAACGGAATGGCTATCAGCGTCTGACTGATAGGGTCCGGGGGGGTAACAATTGCTGCGATAATAAGAATCCCGATGATAGAATGTTTACGATATTTCCGCAGGAAGGAAGGCGAAACAATCCCCATCTTGGTCAGGAAATAAATCACCACAGGCAGCTGGAACAGAAGGCCTGCTCCCAACACCACGGTGACAACAGTTGACACGTACGATGTAATATCGAACTCATTTACAACAACATCACTGATCGAATACGTGGAGAGAAAGTACACCATTAAGGGTGCCAATACGAAATAGCCGAAGCTGATTCCGGTGAGAAATAGTAGCGAGACTGCTGATACGGCCCCACGCGAATAACGCCTCTCTCTTGGATAAAGTCCTGGCCGGATGAACCGCCAAAGCTCCCAGACGATGTATGGGAACGCAACTACGAGCCCGATCACAAATGACGCCAGGATATGCATCGAAAACTGGCCGGTCATTAACCTGCTTTGGATCTTAAAGGGTATTTCTTCGACGCATAGTCCTTCAGATCCAAACAATTGCCCGAACTTGCACATCCACTGAAATGTGGGGAATTTGGCACTTGCGGGTGCAAAGATGATGTTCTCAAAAATCCAGGGTGCGGCCACAAAAGCGACGATTGTGAAAATCACCACCGCGAGGAGCGACCTGACAATATGCCAACGCAGTTCCTCCAGGTGTTCGAGGAACGACATCTCCTTTTCTCCACTCTCGTCAACCGTATCCTGATCTAAGGGCATAATTGCACCGTGCTATATTAGTAAAGGGGGAATTTTTCCATGAACCGGTTGACCTTGCGCTTCACTGCTTTCAGGTGTTTTGCATCATCGGGCTTCTGCAAAGCTTCATCGATCAGGTCAACAACTTTGACAACGTCTTTCTCCATCAGTCCGCGCGAGGTAATCGCCGGCGTTCCTATACGCATACCCGAAGTAACCATAGGCGACTGCGTATCAAACGGAACCATGTTCTTATTGATCGTTATGTCGGCCTGGATCAACGCTTCTTCAGCTTGTTTACCCGTAAGTTTCTTCGAACGCAGGTCGATAAGCATCAGGTGATTGTCGGTACCTCCGGAAATGATTTTATATCCTTTGCTCACAAAGGCTGCCGCCATTGCTTTGGCATTCTTAGCTACCTGTACGATATAATCCATATAGTCGTCGGACAGGGCTTCGTGGAAAGCCACTGCTTTCGCTGCTATCACGTGCTCCAACGGGCCGCCCTGCGTGCCGGGAAATACACCTGAATCAAGAATTGAGGTAATCTTTCGAAGTTCTCCTTTTGGAGTTTTAAGCCCCCACGGGTTCTCAAAGTTCTTACCCACCAGGATCATACCTCCGCGAGGGCCACGAAGCGTTTTGTGGGTCGTCGTCGTTACGATATGACAATGCTCCATCGGATCGCCTAACAAACCGCGCGCAATAAGACCTGCCGGATGGGAGATATCTGCGAGCAAAAGCGCACCCACACGATCAGCGGCCTCCCTTAATTTTTTATAGTCCCAGTCACGGCTGTAGGCCGACGCCCCACAGATGATCATTTTGGGTTGTTCTTTTTCAGCGATTTGAATGACTTTGTCAAAATCGATGGTACCCGTTTCTTCTTCCACGCCATAAAAGGCAGGCTGATACAGTTTACCGGAGAAGTTAACGGGTGAGCCGTGGGTAAGGTGTCCGCCGTGAGAAAGGTCGAATCCAAGAATCTTGTCGCCGGGTTTCAGACAGGCCAGCATCACCGCTGCGTTGGCCTGAGCTCCCGAGTGGGGCTGCACGTTTGCCCATTCTGCGCCAAAAAGTTCTTTCGCCCGATCAATAGCCAGCTGCTCCACTTCATCAACAACTTCACACCCGCCATAGTAACGCTTTCCGGGTAGCCCCTCTGCGTACTTGTTGGTCAGAACGGATCCCATGGCTTTCATCACCTGCTGAGAAGTAAAGTTCTCAGAAGCGATCAATTCGATGCCGTGTTGCTGACGTTGTTTTTCCTTCTCAATAAGGTCGAAAATAACTTTGTCCCGTTTCATGCTGGTTTAGTGGTTAGTGCCGTTTAGTGGCCGCTGCGATTTAAGAAGGCCAAAGATAAGTTCTAATTCAAAAGCACCAACCGGATAAAACACAAATTCTGAATTTTAGATAGTTCCTGATTGATTTCTGGTTTCTGATCTTTGATGAAGGTATGCTGATCCTGTTCTTCGTCAGATGGGCGTTGCCCCATACTTTACTCGAAGCCAACATGCAAGGGTGTACGCGGAGCCTTGGTGAGCAGCGGAAGAGTGGAGGATGAACGGAGGATGAGCGGAGGATGAATCCAGGATCAATATCCGAAAAAGCCAGAATTCGGTATGGCAGCAACGCGATAAATTGATATAACCTGAGGAAAGACCGGCCGCCTGGGAAGGAAGGCAACCACGGCTTTTCAAGAGTTTTGTGATTCCAAGCTTTTCTACCAGCTGCCGCTGCTTCCGCCTCCGCCAAACCTTCCGCCGCCCCCAGAAAAGCTTCTTCCGGACGAACGTCGGACGCCGCCTGAAGATCCCCGAAAACCACCCCCTGAGTGAGAGGTCCATCCTGCACCGCTATTTGATCCCGCCAGGGAGGTAGCCATTCGGGTGCCCAGTGATGTTCCTGCCAAAGTCAGTTTCAGAATCGGGAAAATCACCACGTAAATCGCCAGCAAAATCAGTCCACCCACGACACCCAGAACGATGATCGGAAACGTCGCATAAAACGGAATCAGGAAAACATACAAAAGCCACCCTACCCATCCACGGATGAACAGCCCTACAAAGGTGAATGCACCCAGAACAAAGAACACGAAAACACCAATGATCAACCGCAACCACCACGGGATCTCGTTAAGGCCATCATCCAAAGACGGTGCGGTGTACTCGTTCTGAAGAACCTTAACGATTGCGTGAACGCCCGCCGCAATCCCGGCGTCATAATTCCCCTTCCGGAACTGGGGTGCGATTTCATTTCTGATAATCTGGTTGGCTACCGCATCCGGCAGAGGCCCTTCCAATCCCTGCCCGACTTCAATCCGGATTTTCCGGTCGTCGATGACTACAAGCAGAAGTACTCCATTGTCATTGCCCTTTTTCCCGAGTTTCCATTTATCATTTGCGACACGAAAGGAGTATTCTTCAAGGACGTCGCCGTCGAGCGAAGGAATAACAAGCACGGCGATTTGGTTACCCGTGGAATCCTCGTGAATCGTCAGCATGTGCTCCAGGCTGTCGATGGTCTGCTGATGGAGTACGCCTGCCTCGTCATGAATGCGGTGACCCCATAGTTCCGGAATTGCGCGTTGGGAGAAACCTGTCTGCGTCAGGACGAGAAGAATAACGGAAAGTACCAATCTCATTGTTGTGTTGTGCGTTACCATGAGCCGCTGGCGCCTCCACCGCCTGAAAAGCCACCTCCACCAAAGTTTCCGCCGCCACCCCAGGAGCCGCCACCTGAGCCAAAGCCACCAAATCCGCCACCGCCGATCATAGGCCCAATCCACGGACCACGACGATAGCCACCTCCACCACCGCCGCCGCGGCGCGACAGAAAAACGATAATCAGAACAATAATCAGCAGGGTGAGGAGCGGCGACCGACCCGATCCCTCGGGCGCGCGCTTTGCAGATCCATCATTCGTGTACTCACCTTTGATGGCCTGGTTGATGGCATACACTGCGGCCATAACACCATCGTCGTAGTTTCCCTGACGAAAACGCGGGGCAATTTCATTGCGTATAATCCGACCTGCCGTAAGGTCAGTGAGCGCACCTTCAAGCCCATAACCAACTTCAATACGAACCTCTCGATCCTCAAGCGCAATCAGCAGGAGCACCCCGTTGTTTTTACCCTTTTGTCCGAGCCCCCATTCCTTCAGAACACGTACTGCATAGTCCTCTACGATCTCGCCTTCGAGACTATTGATAATGTAAATGCCGATCTGGTTTGATGTGGAGTCTGTCTGCTGTGCAATGAAGTTTTCCAATGCGCGGACCGTATTCGGCTGAAGGATTTGGGCCTCGTCGTGGACCATCTTACCAGCCTGTGGGGGAATCTTCCGTTGCCCGTTCGCAAGACTGCACACCAGACACAACAGTACAATGCTGAACCAGGCGCGATGCCTGCGATATTGATTGTGTTCCAATGTTACGACATCAGCAAGTCCCATCCCTATCCATTAATACGTAAGTCGTCGCCGAGCTCATTGACGTCGTCATCGGTTTTGACGAATCCTTTTTCAAGCAATATTTCGCCGCATCGTTTGATCGCACGTTCTAGTCCACCAACAACGTTACCTTCTTTGATTCCCGCAATCAGCAACGCGACGAGACTGTCCCATTCTTTCTGATCGACCACTTCGTTTATTCCTTTGTCGGCCATCACTACTACTTCGTGTTCGAAAAACGATATAAAGATCATGATGCCGGTGCGCTGACGTGTGGCAAAGACCTCTTCTTCAAGGAAGGCGGTTTCAGCCACCTGACGCGTCATCATGTCGAGGTATTGCCGGGAGATAAAAATCCGTTTCAGCGGATCTATGTAATGCGTAAGAAGTCCACCAATCAGCCCAGCTGCCGCTACAACGATGAAGATGAAGAACGGATCATAATAGATGGTATGCACATCATCTGTAATGATATACCGGTCGAGGATTATCATGAATACAAAAGCAAGTGCAGCAGAGACGATAGCTGCCTTGTAACTCGCAATTGTATAAGAACCGCTTCGCTCAACGATAACGGGAACCACTTCACCCGAGATCTTTTGTTCAGCTTCTCTGACCGCATTACTGATGCGTTTCAGGTCCTGTTCGGAGAACATTCTTTTTATCTTCATAAATACAATGGCGATTTAAGAATCCTTCAGCTGCCGCAGGTACAACTGGATCGTGTTTTCAAGTCCGAAGTAAAGGGCATCGCATATCAACGCATGGCCTATTGACACTTCATCAAGAAAGGGGATATGTTTTTTGAGAAATGCTAGATTATTGAGATCGAGGTCGTGACCCGCGTTGACACCGAGCCCCAGTTCGCGGGCAAGGTTTGCACTTTCAATGTAGGGCCTGATGGCGACGTCTTTGTGGATCAGAAACTCTCTTGCATATGGCTCGGTGTATAATTCGATCCTGTCTGCACCAGCGCGTGCTGCCCCTTCAATCATCCTGGGCTCGGGATCGACAAAGACGGAAACACGTTGCGCATTCTTCTTCAGTTCGCTGATGATATCTTTGAGGAAAGCACCGTGTGTAAGTGTATCCCATCCCGCATTGGAGGTAATCGCATCCGGAGCATCGGGAACAATCGTGGCCTGTTCAGGTTTAACCTGCCCGACAATGGAGAAGTAACGCTCATCGGGATACCCTTCGATGTTGAACTCCGTGGTTACGACTTTCTTCAACTCGATCACGTCTGTGAATCTGATATGGCGTTCATCTGGCCTGGGATGTACGGTAATCCCCTGCGCACCAAAGCGTTCACAATCTTTGGCAACGCGTATGACGTCTGGATTATTTCCGCCCCGGGCGTTCCGGAGTGTGGCAATTTTATTAATATTGACGCTTAGACGGGTCACAATCGATTATTTTTTTAGTTTCGTTGTTCTGATTCAACTTTTCCGTCGAAATTTAACATAATAGCGTATATAATGAGCCTGAAGCAACAAATTGATGGCGATATAAAGAAGGCGATGCTTGCCAGAAACAAGGAAGAGCTGGAGGCATTGCGGAGTATTAAGTCGCTTATTCTGCTTGCCGAAACTGAGAAGGGTGGATCTGGCGATGTTTCCTCCGATACTGAGAATAAATTACTTGTAAAGGCTGCGAAGCAAAGACGGGAATCCGCTGAAATCTTTACACAACAGGGACGCCAAGATCTCGCTGACAAGGAACTGTTTCAGCTCGACATCATTAACAGGTATCTTCCCAAACAGCTGACTCCTGAAGAACTTGAGAAGGAGCTTCTGAAGATCAAGGAGGAAACCGGGGCATCCGGTCCGCAGGATATGGGAAAAGTTATGGGTGTCGCCACGAAACGACTGGCAGGTCAGGCTGAAGGAAAAGCCATTTCCGAAGTGGTCAAAAAAATCCTTGCCTCTTGAGCAAACTCGACATCACGCTGGCAATTATCATCCTGGTTGGAGCCTACAGTGGTTTTCGGGACGGCTTTCGCGTTGAGTTATTCTCCCTGATTGCCGTTTTCCTCGGCGTCATCGTCGGCTTTAAGCTAATGGGAACAGCCATGGTTTACCTCGAGGAAGAATTTTTTATTGATGAATTCGCCCTTCCATACATTGCCTTTGGCGCTGTGTTTTTTCTCGTGGTTTTTTGCGTCAACCTTGCCGCGAAATTTATTATGACCAGATTTCCGGACGCGATGCTTGGACTTGCCGACCCCTATGCCGGTGCGTTCTGCGGCTTATTACGAACAACATTTATGGTCAGCCTGGTGCTCTGGCTCCTCGACTCGATGAAACTGCACTTTCCGGACGACTGGGTTGGAGATTCCTGGATTTTCCCCCTCGTCGCCGACTTTGCCCCCGACACATTCCGAGCTATTGGAAGTCTGATCCCGCTTTTTTCGGATATTGTTCGCTAAACAGTACCTAATCATTTTTTTTGTGGCCGCGTGGATTTTTGATTTCCCAAAAAATTTCTGGATACTTAACACCAATTAACTATTGAATAATGGCCATTCAGGTTAAAGAAGAAAATGGTTTCAAGTTTGTGGACGAAGGGGAAGGACCTGTCTTGCTCTTATTACATGGACTCTTTGGAGCCTTAAGCAACTGGGAGGGTGTGGTCAGCCGGTTTTCGAAATCTTACCGCGTTATCATACCCATGCTGCCGATTTATGAAATGCCGCTGAAGGAAGCCGGCCTCGAGGGTTTGAGAACATTCCTGGAAGACTTTGTTAACTTCAAAAAGCTGGACAACATTATCCTTATGGGAAACAGCCTGGGCGGACACATCGCCCTGCTGTATACGCTCAAGAACGGAAGCAAGGTTACAAAGCTTATTCTTACCGGTAGCTCCGGACTTTTTGAGGATTCGATGGGCGGATCCTATCCTAAACGGGGAAATTACGATTACATCAGGGAACGGGTAGCATACACGTTTTATGACCCCGCGGTGGCCAGTAAGGAGCTCGTCGACGAGGTGTTTGAAATTACCAACAGCATCCCGAAATGTATGCGCATCGTGGCCATTGCCAAATCGGCACAGCGCAACAATATGGCCGACGAAATACCGAATATCACCATTCCCACGTTATTGGTATGGGGTTTGAATGATACTATTACGCCACCGGTTGTTGCATATGAATTCAATCGGCTTATTCCTCCGTCGGAGCTCAGGTTTATTGACAAGTGTTGCCATGCCCCGATGATGGAGCATCCGGAAACATTCAATGAGCTGGTCGAAGATTTCCTCTCAAAATAGATTTACTCCTGTGATTGCAGAAGACCTTATAAACCACATGATCCCACCCCTGAAAGGGTCGGATGACGCACATAAAGCTATCGTGTGGATGGAGGAATTCCGCTGCACATACATGCCTGTCGTTGAGGATAGCAAATTGCTCGGATTCATCAGTGAAGCCATCATCCTGGAGACGAACGACATCGACAAAACGGTTAAGGATTTTGATCTCGTAGGGTTGAACTGCTATGTTCATTTGGATACCCACTTCTACGACATCCTCAAAGTCGCAGCTGAAAACAAACTTCAGCTTGTCGCCGTGCTGAATGACGACCAAAGTTACTCCGGTGTTATAACCGTTCAGGATACGTTGACTTCTTTTGCGCAGACTGCCGCAGTTCAGCTTCCCGGAGGAATACTTGTTCTGGCGATGAATCACGCTGACTACTCGCTGGCTGAAATCAGCAGATTAATCGAAGAGAACCACGCCAAAATATTAAGTAGCATCGTGAAGGAGGATCCGCTGGACCCCATGAAACTTCGCCTGACGCTTAAGATCAACCAGGTCGACCTTTCACGTGTTGTCGCCACGCTGGAACGCTTCAATTACAAGGTCATTGGCCGATATCAGGAAACCAAGCCTGTACCCGGTGAAAAGGACCGGATTGACATGCTGCTTCGCTATCTAGATATCTAAAAATCGCTGGCCGCGTTTGTTGTTGGGGCCTGCGTTTTTATCTTTACCTCCGTCGTATTTATCCAACTGGCTAATTTGAACCCGGAGATTGTATGCGCGTAGCTGTACATGGTAAAGAATTCAATCGCCAGTCGGCACCTCAGATCGTTCGCATTTTTGAGCTCCTGAGCGCAGCAAACGCCGAAATCAACGTTTCCACGAAGTTTGCGCAGTTTCTGAAAGCCAGCGCCTTCCGCACGTTTTCCACCAAAGTATATGAGCCCGGCACCAGTCTGGAGGGTGTTGACTACTTCTTCAGCTTCGGCGGCGATGGCACGCTATTAGAGTCAGTTACGCACATCGGAAGCCTTGAAATTCCTGTGCTGGGGATAAACACAGGGCGACTCGGTTTCCTCGCAACGATTGGGCTTGACGAGGCTGAACACGCTATTAATGAGCTGATTAAAGGCAACTTCGTGCTCGACAAGCGCGCCATGCTCCGTCTGGAAACAAACGCTGACATTTTTAATTCGCTGACTTTTGCCCTTAATGATTTCACTGTAGTGAAAAAAGATACCTCGTCGATGATTACGATCCACACGTATATCAACGGCGAATTCCTGAATTCTTACTGGGCCGATGGAATTATCGTTGCCACGCCCACGGGCTCAACCGGGTACTCGCTCAGCTGCGGTGGACCCTTGATCTTTCCTCGGTCCGGAAACTTCGTTATCACACCCGTAAGCCCACATAATCTGACTGTCAGACCAATCGTTGTTCCCGATACTTCGGAGATTACCTTCCGGGTAGAAGGGCGCAGCCGGAGGTTCCTGGTTTCCCTGGATTCCCGGATCGCATCCGTTGATGCCAATGTGCATTTACTTGTCCGCAAAGCCGATTTCGGGGTGAATCTCATCCAATTAGAGGGGCAACATTACTTCAAAACATTAAGGCAAAAGCTGAACTGGGGATTAGACATCCGCAATTAATTCGTATTTTTGATAGATTCTCTCGTATACCCCTTAATCTAACCATGAGAGCCCAACCTATTTTTTTAGGGAGCGTATGTCTTTGTTTTTTACTGTTGCTTGGTGTCTCGGACGCCGATGCCCAGATGAACAGAAAGACAATCAAAAAGAACAATAAACGGATGTCGTCCTATCAGGGGCGAAAACGCGGATTTCCCAAGCAGAATATCTACAATACCATAGGTGTTACGCTTAATGCGTTCAATTACTATGGCGATCTCGCTCCGCGTCAATCCCCCATCAGCACCAACTTGGGCCTGACGCGTCCTGCCCTGGGACTTGCAATGTCGCGCCGCTATGGTCCACGGTATAGCATGACAGCGGCTTTCACGTACGGAACAATCCTTGGTTCTGATTTCAAATCGGCAGATCCGGATGATGAAAACTCGTTCTACCGATACAACAGAAACCTCTCGTTCCGAAATCGAATAAAAGAGCTTTCGATCGTCGCCTCTTTCGACCTTTGGGGTAACTCTGCCACGTATATCAGCCGCGTTCGGTGGACCCCATACGTTTACGGCGGATTAGCTGTCTTCCATCACAACCCGCAGGCAAAGGCACCGGAATTCCAGCTTGACGGCGTAACACGACTGCCCGAAGCCGGCAAGTGGGTCGACCTGCAAAAACTTGGCACTGAAGGCCAGCGCTCGGATCTCCGGGAAACGGATGCCAACTACGGCGCTAAACCCTATAAATTAATCCAGGTCGCCATACCAATTGGCGTCGGAGCACGTTTCAGGATAAATCAGCTTACTGATTTCTCAGTGGAATTCGGATTCAGGTATCTCTTTACCGATTACATTGACGACGTCAGCAAGCAATATGTGGACCTCGGTGTATTTGGAAATAACGAACTGGCCAGGGCGATGTCGTATCGGACCAACGAAATCAGCAGCGTTGCCGACAAGTTGCGCCCTTTCCCCTCCACCGTTGAAGGACATAATCAAACATATATGTTGCTTCCGGGCTACGGCTCAGAAGGTCGGTGGAATGTGAGAGGAAATAAAAACGATAAGGATATTTACACCGTAACAACATTTAAACTTACTTACATTTATGGCAAGACTTACAACCGCGCCAAGTTTAGATAATGTTTCGTAAAATCAGTGGATTCCTTTTTGTCTTAAGCTGCCTTTGCCTTAATCCCTCATTCGCCCAGCGTTCAGAGATTGGCTTCGGTCTGGGAACGCTCAACTATACGGGTGACCTGGTTCGAAGTTATAACTTCCGTTTCTCTCAACCGGGCGCCACAGTCTTCTATCGCTCCAATATCAGCCCTGTTGTCAGCTTCCGTGCAGCGCTAACCGGTGGTAAGCTGGCTGCATCAGAAACGCCTATCGATAAATTTGCTTCAATCCGCGATGCCTCCTTCGACATCTTCCTGATGGAAGCTTCAACCGTGATGGAATATCACTTTCTTAATTGGCGGGAGACAAAGCGCTTTGTTCGGTTTACACCCTACGTCTTCGCCGGCCTCGCCCTGTATGGTTTCACCGGCAACGAGGCTAAGTCGGCAGAATACAGCAACATTCAGGCATCTGTACCCTTCGGGCTTGGGGCCAAGTATATCTACAACCCAAAATGGTACTTTTCATTGGAGTTCGGTATCCGCAAAACGTTCTCGGATTACCTTGACAATGTATCGGCGGGCGATCAGCGATACAAGAATTTTCGCTACGGTAATCCGAACGACAATGACAGCTATTACTTCCTTGGGATCACACTTACGCGCACGTTCTATACTATTCCCTGCCCCACAAATCCCTACAAGTAATTTTACTTAATCACGATTTCACTGATTTCCATTTACTTTTTACTAATTTTGGCGCCCTGTGGCTTCATATAAGGAACATATTGACTTCAATAGAATGCCCAATCACATCGCGGTCATCATGGATGGCAACGGTCGCTGGGCAAAAAAGAAAGGGGCACTGCGCATTTTTGGTCATCAGAACGCGGTGCAGGCCGTACGCGAAGTGACAGAAGGTTGTGGTGAACTTGGTGTAAAATATCTTACGCTATACGCATTTTCAACGGAAAACTGGGGGCGCCCCAAGGAAGAGGTTGATGGTTTGATGGAGCTGCTGGTCAACACCGTCAAGAAGGAAATCAAAACGTTGATGGAAAACCAGGTTAGGCTGCTGACCATCGGCGAAACCTCTCATCTCCCTCAGAAGTGTCAAGACAACCTGGCGTGGGCAATTGAAAAGACGCGTGAGAATACCGGACTAACCCTGATCATGGCTCTTAGCTATAGCGGTCGGTGGGAAATAACGCAGGCCATCCGCAAAGTAGCCGACGAGGTCAAGAAAGGGACGCTCGACCCCGCCCAAATAAATGAACACACAATAGAAAACTTTTTGGAAACTTCAGGCATCCCAGATCCGGAGCTGTTGATCAGAACCAGCGGCGAACTGCGTGTCAGCAACTTTCTGCTTTGGCAGATCGCATACACGGAGTTGTATATAACGCCCACGTTATGGCCTGATTTCCGCAAAGAACACCTTTATGAAGCAATCTGGTCTTATCAGCAACGCGAACGAAGATTCGGAAAGACGAGTGAACAATTGAACCCAGTTAGTTGATGAAACCCATTTTTATTTTCTCTCTCATTGTTCTAACCTCCTTCTCATCCTGGGCACAGTTCAAAAGCAGAACCAGAACGGAAAACCAAGGCGCGGGCAATAATGCGCTGAACTACGTCAACCCCGGGCAATACACGATCGCCGGAATTGAAATCACCGGATTGAATGTGCTCGATAAAAATGCAATGGTCTCCCTGACCGGCCTTAAGGTCGGTGATAAGATAAAGATTCCTGGTGATGCTATATCAACTGCCATCAGAAACCTATGGAAACACGGCCTGGTAGGCGATGTAACCATCCGCGTCGATCGCGTAGAGGGAGAAAATGTCTATCTGACTCTCGTCCTTGCCGAAAGGCCCCGCCTCACCGGATATTATTTCACCGGCATCACCAAAGGCCAGGAAAGCGCCCTCAAAGACGACCTTAAGTTAATTCTTGGCCGAATTGTGAATGATGCGGTTGTCCGTAATACGGAAATCGCCGTACGAAAATTCTTCGTCAAAAAGGGATTTCTCAACACTGAAGTAAAGATCGTTCAGGAACGTGACACACTGCATCGCGATGGTATTCAGCTTCGCATTGCTGTATCACCCAACTCCAAGGTGAAGATCAATCACATTTCATTCACCGGGAACGACAACATCGACGACGCAAAACTGAAAAAGAAAATGAAGGGTACCCATGAGTACCCGCGTTTCTCGCTGCACCGCGCTATCCTTTCCGAGGTCCTTAACTTCCGTCCGAAAGAATTCTTCGACTCAAGCTATACCGTATCAACCAAAGAACTCAAAGAGTTCCTCCACAACAATATCAAGCTGAATGTTTTCAACTCTTCGAAGTTTATTCAGGCTGATTTTGAGGAAGACAAGCAGAAGGTGATCGCATTCTACAACTCCAAGGGTTATCGCGATGCTGAAATTGTTACGGATACCGTGTATGCCCACAACAAGAGAAGCATCAATATCGATATGGTCGTTTCCGAAGGTCCGAAGTATTACTTCCGCGATATCATCTGGAAAGGAAATTATGTGTATTCCGACAGACAACTTGATGCCGTACTCGGCATTGCAAAAGGGGATGTCTATAACAAAGAACTCATCGATAAGAAGATTACGTTTAACCCGAAAGGTCTTGACATTTCAGGATTGTACATGGATGATGGCTATCTGTTCTTCAGAATTGTGCCGGTAGAAGTTGCTGTTCAAGGCGACTCTATTGACGTTGAGATGCGTATATTCGAAGGAGAACAGGCTACGATCAACGAAGTGACCATTGTAGGGAACGACCGCACGAGCGATCACGTGATCCGCCGTGAATTAAGTACCATTCCCGGTCAGAAATTCAGACGTTCTGATATCATCCGCACGCAGCAGAAACTTGGACAACTCGGTTTCTTCGCACCCGACAAGATCGGGCAGGACCTGAGACCTAATCCTGCCAACGGTACGGTTGACGTTGAATGGCAGGTTGAAGAGCAGTCGAACGATCAGGTCGAGCTCTCCGGTGGATGGGGCGGTTACTATGGGTTCGTCGGCACACTGGGCTTGACGTTCAATAACTTCTCATTAAGGAACATACCGAAACTCAGGAACTGGAGCCCGTTGCCAGTAGGCGACGGACAACGTCTGTCACTACGCGCGCAGGCGAACGGAAGGTCATTCCAAAGCTACTCTGTATCTTTCACCGAACCCTGGCTCGGCGGTCGCAAGCCGCAATCGCTCAGCGTCAGCTATGTTCACTCTGTTTCAAGGTACGGAGATACATATTACACGCGCGCCTCAGATTTCACGCGCGGAATCAAAGCACACAACTTTACCGTTGGTTTGGGTAGGCTTCTTGAGTGGCCCGACAACTACTTCACGTTGACCAATTCCCTGTCGTACGCGGTTTATAACCTCGACAACATCGACTACGGTCTGGGCTGTGCGACTTGTACTTCTTACCAGCTTACGTTCAACACCACCCTTTCACGTAACAGCATCGATAACCCGATGTATCCGGCGACCGGATCGTCGATTTCCCTGAGCGTCACGCTAACTCCGCCCTATTCGTCATGGAACAACCTTAATTACGAAGAAGCATCAGCGGAACGGAAAAACAAGTGGCAGGAGTACTACAAAACCATGTTCGACGCCAAGTATTATGTGCCGCTTGACAATAAGAAAAAGCTCGTGCTCGAAGCTAAGGCACACTTTGGATTCCTGTCCTCATACTCGAATAGAGCCGGGATCGGACCTTTCGAACGCTTCATTCTGGGTGGTGATGGTCTTGCCGGAGGCTTCAACTCCTTCGTACTTGGCAAGGACATTATCGGCTTGCGCGGGTACGAAAACAACGAAATTACCCCGCCAAACTTCCAGTCCGGAAACAGCTCCACGCAATTGGGCGGGGTTGTATATGACAAATTTGGCCTTGAGCTGAGATATCCGGTCACGACCGGTAACGCAGCCACTATTTATGGTTTCGCGTTCGTTGAAGGGGGAAATAACTGGGACAATTACGAGGACTTTAATCCGTTCAATATGTATAGGTCCGCCGGCTTTGGGGCGCGAATCTTCATGCCTGCCTTCGGGTTGATCGGATTAAACTGGGGGTACGGCTTTGACCGGGTTCCCCTGGGCAGTCGCAACGATGTAAGCGGATCACAATTCCACTTTACGATTGGTCAGCAGATCAGATAAGTTATGCGCCCATATTTTCTTACAATATTTTTTCTCATTTTCGGCCTGAATTTTGTCAACGCTCAGAGGTTCGGATACATCGACACGGACTTTATTCTGAACAAGATGCCGGAATATGCCAAGGCTCAGGAGGAAATAAACCAACTGTCGCAGGCATGGGAGAAGGAAATCCAGAATGACGCCAAAAAGATCGAAAGCATGTATAATGCATTCCAGGCAGAACAGGTGCTTCTGACCGAAGAAATGCGAAAAGAGCGCATGGCGGAGATCCAGAAAAAAGAGTCCGAGTTAAAAGAGTATCAGAAAAAGGTATTCGGCTTTAACGGCCTGTTCTTCCTGAAAAAGCAGGAACTTATCAAGCCGATTCAGGATAAAGTCTGGGATGCCGTTGATAAAGTTTGTAAACAAAACAACCTCGCCATTATGTTCGACAAGGCAGGTGAGCTGGTGATGATCTACACAGATCCCCGCCACGATTACACCGATTTTGTACTGGATGAACTGGGACTGGGCGATCCCAATGATAAGATTAAAAACTAAATTGAAACTACCGTAATGAGAACATTCGTATTTATCGTGGCAATGAGCTTTTGCTCGTTCCTTTCTCAAGCTCAGACGTCTTCGAAGATAGGTTATGCTGACGTAGACTATATTTTCAGTCAGATGCCTGAATCAAAACAGATCGACACCGAGCTCAAGTCTCTTCAAACACAACTCAAAAACCAGATCGAAGCCAAAGCCGCTGACTTCAGAAAGAAATATCAGGACTACACCCAAAACATCAACAATATGATCGAGGCGGTTCGTGTAAATACAGAACGCGAACTCCAGCAAATGCAGGAAAACCTCCAGAAACTTCAGGAGGATGCTCAGGTGACCATCCAGAACAAGAATAACCAGCTGATGGCTCCGGTTTATGAAAAAGTTGGCAAAGCCATCGAGGAAACTGCAAAGGAAAACGGCTTTACTATGGTGCTCAGCCAACAGATCGGCGGACTTGACGTGGTGCTCTACGCGGATGACGCGTCTGATATCTCAGACCTCGTGCTCAAGAAAATGGGTGTTACTCCTAAGCCGCAAACTCAGGCTCCCGCACAAGGATCTGCTCCAAAGAATTAATTCATACCGAATTTCACAAAGGCCTTCCCAAGGGAGGGCTTTTTTTTTAGCCTATGATTAAGCCCTCTCCACTAAAACCTGGCGACAAAGTAGGAATCGTTGCGACCGCGCGAAGAATCCGGCGCGAAGACATCGACGCAGCTGTTGAAATCCTGGAAAGATGGGGATTAAAGGTCGAACTCTCTCCTTACCTATTCAGCGATGGCCATTCTTACCTGGCCGGCACGGACGAGCAGCGACACGCAGCACTTCAGCAATTTGTAGACGATCCTTCCATTCGCGCGATCCTCTGCGCCCGCGGAGGGTACGGCACAACACGCATTATCGATGGAATCAAATGGGACGAGCTGAAAAAAAACCCAAGGTGGATAGTTGGTTTCAGCGACATCACCGCCCTCCACCTCAAACTTGCAACCCTTGGAATTCAGAGCATCCATGGAACCATGCCCGCTTTGTTCAAAAACGCGGATGCCGCATCTTCGGTTGAAAGCCTGCGGCAGGTGCTTTGGGGAAATGCAGAAATCCTAAAAGCTCCCGCATCACCTCACAATCGACACGGTGTTGGCGAGGGAATTCTCGTAGGGGGAAATCTAAGCCTCGTTGTCGATTCTCTCGGAACAAATCATGAAGTGGATACATACGGTCGAATACTCATTCTCGAAGAAGTGGATGAATATTTATACCGGATTGATCGTATGATGGTTCAGCTCAAGAGAGCCGGTAAACTTGAAGGTCTGGCAGGTCTGGCTATTGGCCACTTCAGCGAAATCAAAGACACGGAATTGCCATTTGGAGAATCGTTTGAGGAAATAATCCGATACCACACCAAAGATTTCAACTATCCCGTTGGATTCAACTTCCTCGTCGGGCATATCAATCCAAACGTTGCATGGCGAAGTGGCGCAATGGCCACGCTTGAAGTCACTGCGGAAGGAGCGTCGATACGCACCCTGAATTAGTGAACAAGGTTAAGGAACGTCGAGCCAAGATTCTCTTTAATGATCTTTCTGAACACCGCGCTCCGCCGGTATTCCGGAGTCAGGAATTCATTCCAAAGCTGATCCCAGTCACTTTGCTTAGCCATGATAAAGGCAAGGTCCTCCGAATTGCCGAGATCGACCTCCTGCCGCTTTATCGGCAGGCTCTTGCGAACAACACCAACATATTCCGTGAAATCAAGAATGGAAAAGATTTTCGGGTTGGTGGAGAGATTCTTTATGACGCTCTCGCTGGACGATGTATGCGAAATTTTCAACTCCGGATAGTACTTGTCCCTGATACTTTCGGCATGTAGAACATGTGTACTTCCGGTGATAACTTCCGCTGTGAAGCCAGCGTAAATTCGGGGTAGATCGGTCAGACTCTTCAAAGCAGGGGCTTTGTCGTTGGTGAGAAACACCAGGGGTGTGCTCATGTACGGCGGCGTAAATTTGAAAATCTTCTTCCGCTCTTCGGTGATGCTTGTATTTGTTACGCCCAGGATGTTCGGTGTCCGTTGGATGACTTTCAGAAAATTAGCGAACTCCTTTTCCTTAGACGCATAGACAACTTTGACGTCCTTGCCGTGAGTTTCTTTCACCCATTTCGTGAATTCGGTAATCAGATCAACACAGACACCTTTCACGGTATTGCCATCGTCCTGAATTAGGCCTGGCTGTTCGTAATATACTACTGTAAGGGTACCCGAGCCGGAGGTTTTGACTTTTTCCCAGCTATCGCCCTTCAGTTGGGCGAATACCGGAACGGCGAAAAGGAAAATAAACGCAGCTAAAATTATTCGCTTCATAGGATTAACGTTACGGCTAATATGCAATAACGCCAGTTCCCATTTTTTTCAAATAATTCGTTTTTTCCGCATCAGTTGTTTATCGAGGATATTTATCAAAATGATGAAAACAGCGCCAAAGATGAATATTCCCTTGAAATCCGCGATCTCATTGAAAAAACCGAAGTCTGGTTTGAACCCCGTAACAACGATTGTTATAATAAGCCCTGCAAGGAACACAATCCCACCGCCGACGGCAAAGATCCAGTCGGATGAAGCTTTTCGTGCCGCCTTGCGTTCCTGAAGTCGCAATATTACACGGTCAGCCAACCCTGGTGCAACATCGACTACGGGTTCTTTCCCGAGCGCATTGAAAACAAGCCGGTACGCTTTTTCATCGGACATTTCTCCGGATTTGCTATCATTAGCCCGATTCTGCATTTCTTCGTCGTAACTCATAGTCCTGGTTCTTTTATCATCTTCGACTTCACCTTCTCCTTCAACAAATTTCGCGCCCTGAACAGATAATTCTTAACGGTACCTTCAGGCATTCCGGTTACTTCCCCTATCTCCTGATAATTCATCCCCTCAAGGTGGAACAGTGTCAGCACTAGCTTGTATTGTGGAGGGAGCTGTTCGACGAGTTTGATCACATAGTCGTCCATGTCCCTTTCCTCGAGAAGCTTCCCGGGATCGTCATCATTGACAAAGTACGCAGTAAAACTTTCTTCCTCCGGAATGTCCGTCCACTGCATCTTTTTCTTTCTCAGTGCATTGATCGCGTGGCGGTAAGCAATCGTCGCGATCCATGTTGAAAGCTTTGATTGAAAGTTGAATTCGGCCAACCTGTCAAACACCTTCAGAAAAACATCCTGTGAAATCTCCTCCTGCTCCTCTTTGTTTTTGATCAGTCTACTCACCATGTGAATAACCAGTCGCTCATGTTGCCTGATAAGCGTTTTGAATGCATGCATGTCGCCTGCAAGGATCTGGGAAACCAGTTTCTTATCATCAACCATTTAGATTATTTGACACGCCGCCGTAAACCAATGTTGCAGTTGATCGCGAAAAAGATCGACGAAAAGATTTTGGTTATTTCTGCAACATAGCCGCCAGCGCCGGTGTCATACGGCACAAATAAAAATACGCAATCCATTAAACATTACGAATATGAGCGAGTTTTTTCGTGTACTTATGCCTGTGGCGATCCTTGGATCCCTGGGAGCAAGCCTTTACTATTTCACCAAAGTCCTTACCGACTACATCCTCAAAAAGAAGATGATCGAAAAAGGCTATGTAAACGAAGATAGTCAGTCAATTTTCCGGAACTATGCTGAGACAGAAAATCGGAATGCTTCACTTAAGTGGGGCCTGATTATCCTTTCGGCGGGTATCGGACTTATCGTTATCGATGCCCTCGACGTCCATCCTGACACGACTCTGCCCTACGGAATCTTTGCCGTGTCTACTTCACTCGGTTATCTCGTCTATTACTTTTTCGTAAAACGCGAGGACAAATAGTCCTCGTGTTTTTGCCCAGTTAAGTAACCGATCACCCAATCCTTCTATGCTAAGGAACTATGTTCTGGTTGCCATCCGCAACCTTACCAAGCATCGCTTTTTCTCCATCATTAATATTTTCGGACTGGCCATCAGTATGTCGGTATGTCTTGGCCTTATTATGCTTGTGGCGGATCAGTTTGAATACGATCGGCATAATTCGAAACGCGATCGTATTTACCGAATTACCACCGACTACGTAAATAGCGACGGAAGTAGCGCAATAAACCCTTACGCGACTACTCCTCTTCCAGTAGGCCCGGCGTTAGTTAACGAATTTACAGGTGTCGAGAAATCAGTCCGCATCCGGCGGGGTTTTGGAAACGGATGGATTGAATTCGATCAGGATTTGAGTATTCCACTGGGTGGCTTCTTCGTCGATCCGGAAATGCTTGACGTTTTTGAGCTCGAACTTCAGTACGGTGATCCATCAACGGCCCTGCGCGATCCTTACTCCGTCGTCCTCACACGCAAGGCTGCCGACAAACTGTTTAAGAAAGAGAATCCATTGGGTGAAGTTATCAAGGTCGGAAAAGTTGGTGATTATACAGTAACGGGTATCCTTAAGGAAAAGCCGGTCAAATCGCATATCGTCTACGAGGCGCTGGCCTCGTTTTCGACCATCGAAAGTCTTCAGGCAAGTAATACGTTCGCTGAAAGCGACAACGGCTGGGGTAACTTCACAGCGGGATGGGTTTACATTCTGCGGAACCCCGATGCAACTATCGATCAACTCCAATCGAACCTCGATGAACTTGCTAAAATACATCGCCCGGACAATGGTACGTCGAATGAACAACGCTCATATAAATTCGGGCTGCAGCCTATTACTGCAATAACACCCGGACCGTTTATCAACAACCCGATCGGTCCCTTCATGCCCATGTTATTCGTGTATTTCTTTGGCGGCCTCGCGCTGATTGTCATGATAACATCATGCTTCAATTACACGAACCTCAGCATTGCCAGGTCACTCTCAAGGGCAAAAGAAATAGGCGTGCGGAAGGTAAACGGCGCAAACCGGTTCCAGATATTTACTCAGTTTATTACCGAAGCAGTCATATTGTCCCTGGTCGCCCTCGGTTGTGCCCTGCTCCTCTTAATTATTGTCAAGCCCTTCCTGCTAAACCTGACTTTTGCACGCATACTAAAATGGGACCTGCAGATCAGCACGGAAGTATACATCGCCTTCATCGCGTTTAGTCTGTTCGTTGGATTGATGGCCGGATTCTTCCCCGCGGTATTCCTTTCACGATTCGAACCTATCAGAGTATTAAAGAAAATAGGCTCAGTTAAGTTGTTCTCCAGGCTAACCTTAAGAAAAAGTTTGCTTGTCTTCCAGTTCTCCTTGTCATTGATATTTATCATCTCGGTTCTGGTCGTGCATAATCAGTTAGCCTTGTTTATGCATAAAGATCATGGGTTCGATATGTCAAACAAGTTTGTCGTGAAACTCAACAGCACCTCTTATCAGAACTTGAAAAGAGAATTCGAACAGTACAGCACAATCACTAACGCCGCCGGAGCATCCCACCTTCCTGCAGCGGGAATGGTGCGCGCAGATGGATATAAACGTAACCTTTCTGATGCCGACTTCATCACGCTTGATTATTATGATGTCGATGAAAACTATCTCGACAACATGGGTATCGAACTCGTTGCGGGAAAAAACTTCGATGCTTCAGCAGGAGAACGTAATCGCAACAGGCTTCTACTGAATGAGCAGGCTTTGAAAAAACTCGCCATCAGTAATCCCCATGATGCCATTGGCGAAATAATCTTCGATGCGGATTCATCCGAATACAGCATCATTGGTGTTGTCAGGGATTACAATCACGAAATTCTCATCAGCCAGATAGGACCCATGGCATTGCGATATCGCCCGGAATCCTTTAGTGTCGTGCAGGTTCAGTTTGCCGGCGATCGCGTCAGAGCAGGTGCCGATATCGAAAAAGCCTGGGCAAAAGTTAATCCCGCCCAGAAGATTGAGTACAACGACTTCGAGGCAGAAGTGAGAGGGTTCTATAAGACCGTATTCGGTGATTTTGAGGTCATCATTAGCGTCATTTCCTTCATGGCGATTGCCATATCATGTCTCGGACTGCTCGGAATGGCAACCTACGCAATCGAAACCCGCATGAAAGAAATCGCCATCCGCAAGGCGCTCGGATCCACGGATCGAGCCTTGATTATGCTGCTTTCAAAAGGCTTTATGGTTTTGTTGTTGATCGCAATCGCGGTTGCTGCACCCGCGGCGTGGTTTATTAATAATCTGTGGCTGGAACTCATTGCGTATCGGACTGAAGTTTCGTTTGGCGTAATCGGATTGGCGGCAATGGTTGTTCTGACGCTTGCAATAGTTACAATTGGATCACAGACATTGCGCGCCACGTATAGTAGCCCCGTGACAAATCTGAAGAACGAATAACTGAAAATGGAGGGTACGAATAGTGCCCTCCATTTTTTACTTCAGGTCTTCCGCAATCGCACGCGCGGCCAGAAACCCCGTTGTCCAGGCTGCCTGGAAATTGAACCCCCCGGTCTCCCCGTCGATGTCCAGTGCTTCGCCTGCGAAAAACAGTCCCTTTACTATTTTGCTCTCCATTCGATCGGAATGAATTTCATTCAAGGGCACGCCCCCGCAAGTGACAAACTCCTCTTTATAGGTTGTCTTCCCAGCCATGCTAAACGGACACCTGATCAGAAATTCAATTAACCGGTTTAAGTTTTTCTTGGGCAATTCAGACCAAATCTTGTCTTCAGGTATTTCTGCATACATACAAAGACGGATCCAGAGACGGGTAGGAATTCCAAAGAGCGCATTCCCGTGAATGTTTTGCTTTCCCTTCACCTGGCGATGCTCTTCGAAATAACTTCTGATTTCATTTTCAGAAGTATCGCCGCACCAGTTCACGTGTACCCGAAACGTATATGCCGCCTCGTGAAGGTGCTCCGCCGCCCATGCAGAAAGCTTTATTACGGCCGGGCCGCTCAGACCCCAGTGCGTAATTAAAACAGGCCCACGTTGAGCGTAACGCGTACCTTCAATCCTGACGGTGGCATCCTTTACCGAAACTCCCATCAAGTCTACAAATGCTTTCCCGGCATCATTAAATGTAAAAAGCGATGGAATTGGTTTTCGGATCGTATGACCCAGGCCTGCAATAAACTGATAGGCAGATGGGTTCGGGCTGCCACCTATAGCGATCAGGACCTTCGAGGCTGTGTATTCCTCCCCGGAAAGGGTAGCAATTCGAAATCTATCGCCTTCGCTGCTAACCGTGGTTACACCCTGGCCGAGGTGAATTCTGATGTTCCGCCGCAATGCTTCATTAACAAAACAGTCGATGATGGTTTGAGAATCATTTGTTACAGGGAACATTCTGCCGTCCTCCTCTGCATGCACCTCTACGCCCCGGGCTTTGAGCCAATCAACCATATCGCCGGCATGGAAATGACGAAACAGGCCTTTTAATGTTTTCGCGCCCCGCGGATAATGCTTTGCCAACTCCGGAGCTTCAAAACAATGATGCGTCACGTTGCACCGTCCTCCACCTGAGACCTTGACCTTTGCAAGCACCTTGTTCGACTTCTCCAGAATCAAAATGCGGAGTGTCGGATTGAGCCTCGCGACCTCAATAGCGCCAAAAAAACCCGCGGCCCCACCTCCGATAACAATCACATCATAGTTCCTTTCAATCTGCTCGCTCACGCTGCTTACTTTTCGACTTGAAATCAGGATTAGGTTCGGTCCGATTTCAACGCGGGGAACCTTCTCGTCGCGAAATTTAGTTTCCTTTGCGAACTAATCGCAATTTCGTTGGATAATCTCGGTATCTATGCTCTAGGCTTTCTCGGACAAGGACTTTTTGGCGCGCGATTAATAGTGCAGCTATTTCTTTCCGAAAAGCAGCAGAAAGTCGTATCCCCGGTCATTTTCTGGCAATTAAGCCTCGCAGCATCCTTTCTTTTCCTCACGTATGGAATCATCCGCGAAGATGCCGTCATTATCTTCGGCCAGACGTTGAGCTATTTTATCTACGTCCGGAACCTTCAGCTTAAGAATGCTTGGGCATCAATGCCTTTGGTGCTACGAACCCTGCTAATAGCGCTTCCATTCTGTGCGATCGGGTTCGCAGCCACTTCCATCCCCGCAGAGGGATGGGTCGCTCGTTCGGCGGAATTGGCTCATCCAATCATGATCCTGGGCGCGATCGGTCAACTTGCCCTGAACCTGCGATTTGTCTACCAATGGTATTATTCGGAGCAATCCAAAGCATCGGTTCTTCCACTGGGATTTTGGCATATAAGCACATGGGCATCAGTGCTAGTTATCATTTACGCGTCGTTCCATCCAATACACGGTTGGGATCCGGTTTTACTAGTTTCCCAGAGTTTCGGCATCATCGTCTATGCCCGGAATATCATTATTTACAAGAGATCCAAAACGATCATCACAAGCAGTGCTGTGCAAGATTGCACATCCAATAACGAAAAGAAATGATTGAACCAGTAATTAATGTGCATCTTAAAGCCTATCAGCGGCTCGCAGAATCGTCTGAATTAAGGAAATTCATCGCTGAAAATTCTTCGGCGGATGAGACCGGGCTACTGCTACGCCATCGGGAGATATCAGGAGTTCCGACAGCGATCCTCGCTCATCAAATTACCGGCCGCCGAAAATCGCGGACTAAAATTCCAACGTATGCAAATCAGCCAGAGATCCTTTATCCGCCCGGACTTAATCTTGAACAGAGCTCGTCCGAAAAGACAGCCGCGTTCAAGGCAAAGATTCTGGCAGAAGTTGTAATGGATGCGGACCGCGTCGTCGACCTTACGGGAGGATTCGGCATCGATACATATTTTTTCTCCCGCGTTTTCCGACACGTCGGGCACGTCGAACCAAATCCCCTTCTGAGCTGGCTAGCGAAACACAACCACCGGAGCCTCGGGGCCGATAACATTTCCTACCACGGCGAGAGAGCCGAACAATTCTTAAAAAACAATTCCACATTCAGCGCGTGTTTCATTGACCCGTCGCGTCGGGTGAATTCCGGAAAGGTCGTTCAACTGAAAGATTGTGAACCGGATATTCTGGAGTTGCAGTCTGCCATTTTCCAATTGACTCCGGTGTTAATGATAAAGACTTCGCCTCTGCTCGACATAACCCAGGCGCTTCGCGAACTGAATTTCGTCCAGGCAGTGTATGTCGTCTCGGTCGATCAGGAATGCAAGGAATTACTTTTCCTCGCGACCAGGGAATTCCTTGGCGAGACTAAAATTCACACTGTCCATTTAAAGGGCGACATTCCCGAGACTTTCGAATTCCGGATTTCCGAGGAAAAAGCCCTTGGACTGTCACTGGGACCCGTCAGGCGATTCCTTTACGAGCCGAATCCATCCATCATGAAAGCCGGGGCTTATAAAAGTCTTGCAAAGTCGTTTTCACTGGACAAGATTCACCCCAACTCTCATTTTTACTCCTCTGAGCAGTTTATAGGTGACTTTCCAGGGCGGATTTTTGAAATCCAATCGCGCATTCGGGTCCGCAGTGAAGAATTGCGCAGTCTTCTTCCCGATCGGAAAGCCAACGTCGTTGTTCGAAATTACCCGCTCACAGCGGACCAGCTGAAAAAACGGCTGAAGTTATCCGACGGTGGCGATGATTATGTAATTGGAACCACGTCATCCGATGAAGGCAAGTTGCTTCTCCTGGCGAGTCGGCTCAAATAATGACTCCTTATTATATAAGGATAAGGAGCGAACGCGTTAAATGTATTTCAGGACAACCTCGACCGCCGTTTCACCATTAAAGGATTGAATCAGCTGCCCGTCTTTGCTGTAGAGGTAGATTGATGGAGCATCGATCGGACCGAAATTGCGCAGGATTTCCTGAACCGTTGTAGTTCCAAGGTGCACCTGCTCTTTTCCCTCAAGGTCGTACTCCCGGGCAAATTGAATCACCTCTTCCATAGGTGCCGACGAAATCAGATAAAGCTGAAAATCCTTAAAACCATCGAGGTTCCTCCGGATATCTTTCGCTTCACGCTGGCAGTGATCGCAATCGGGCTGAAAGAGTATGAGCGCAATATTCCCGGACAGCTTCGATAAAGTGGTTTTCGTTCCATCACGCATCATTAGCGAGAGAGCAGGCACCTGCGTTGTCGGAGTATTTTGTACTTCGGCGACCTCACCTGGTGTCTTCGATGTCTGCGTTTTATCTTTTTCTCCACAGGCGGTAAGCACAAAATATACAAGAACGGAGTACAGGAGTCTGGTCATTTTTCGAGGGATCTTAATAATAGATAGATAATATAGCTTGATATTGTTAACGTTCCATACAGCCGAATCACTTTCCTGCGATTCTGCACATCGCGCCACCAAAGAACCACCCATGGTCGGTATAACCCGAAGATCAGGAATACCAGTGACATACCAAAAACTATCAATACGAAGGTTGAAGCGATCCGCATTTCTATTTTACAAAGGTGAGAACAAAATGAGGCGGAATCAAGTTTGTAGAAGGTCTACATACGAACTTATATTTGCACCCTTAGATTCAGGCGTGAGGGCTAATGACTTTTTATCCATTTATACCGCAGATGGTTTTATGAAAACCGTAGCTGCAGGGATCAATGCGTCTGAATCGGACATCCGTATAAAAAGTCTTTCCGGAAGCCTCGACGCAGTGGTTATCGCCAGCTCGTTTAGACTCGGCAGCCACGATTATCTGATTGTCGTCGAAGACCGCGAAGAAGCCGCCTATCTTCAGAATGATTTGCAGAATCTTCTCGAGCAGGAGATTCTACTTTTTCCGATGTCGTATAAACGACCTTACGAATACGAGGAGACAGAGAATGCAAACATTCTGATGCGTGCCGAAGTCCTTAACCTGTTATCGGGAAAGAGGAAAAAGCAAATTATCATCACCTATGCTGAAGCACTCGCAGAAAAAGTGATTTCCAAAAAATCGCTGGCATCGAATACCTTTACCATCAGGCTGAATGAAAAACTCGATTCCAACTTTCTCACAGAGTTTCTGCAGAATTATGACTTCGAAAAGACAGACTTCGTTTATGAAGCAGGACAATTCTCTGTACGCGGAGGCATTATCGATGTATTCTCCTTTGCAAATGAGTTACCTTATCGTATCGAGTTATTCGGTGATGAAGTCGATAGTATAAGGACATTCGAACCGGGATCTCAACTTTCCGTTGACAGTCTTGATCAGGTGAACATCATCCCGAACGTTCAGACCAAACTCATTCAGGAAGAAAGACAGTCATTTTTAGAATTCATTTCGCCTGACACGCGGATATGGTTTAAGGATGTTCAACTCAGTACTGATGTAGTAGGGAAGACGTTCGAGAAGGTTACTTCTGCATTTGCGGGAATGGTAAAAAAAAGCGGCGCTCAAATCATTGCCTCTCCCGAAACAATTTTCGTTACTCCGGAAGAGTTTCTGGAAACTAGTGCACAGTTCCGGCGGATTGAATTTGGAAGTCGGAGCATTCTTGAGTCGGCCACTGCATTTTCTTTCGAATCATCAGCACAGCCGTCGTTCAATAAGAACTTTGACTTGCTTGTTACAAACCTGCGCGAACATCAAACACAGGGTTACAGCAATTTTATCGCCGCCGACATGCCCAGGCAACTTGAACGGCTTCGCGGTATTTTTGAAGAGATTGATATCACCATTCGTTTTCAACCACTTGAGTTTTCACTGCGCAGAGGTTTTGTTGATCACAACCTGAAGATCATTTGTTATACTGACCACCAGATCTTCGAACGCTTCCATCGATATCGAGCCAAAGAAAAATTCACAAAATCAAAGGCACTAACCCTGCGCGAACTTCAGACACTTCAACCAGGTGATTTCGTTACCCACATCGATTATGGTATCGGAAAGTTTGCCGGATTGGAAAAACGTGAAGTCAACGGCCATGAACAGGAAGCGATACGACTTGTATTCCGCGATGACGATTTGCTGTATGTAAGCATCCATTCCCTTCACAAGATTTCGAAGTATTCCGGCAAGGAAGGAACACCTCCTGTAATCAGTAAACTCGGAACTCAGGAATGGGAGAACAAAAAATCAAAAGTCAAAAAGCGGGTTAAGGACATTGCGAAAGAACTCATTGAACTTTACGCGAAACGCAAGACAGCTCCGGGTTATGCTTATGCCCCCGACAGATATATGCAGGCTGAGCTCGAGTCGTCAATCCTCTATGAAGACACTCCGGATCAGAGTCGCGCAACGGAGGATGTAAAGCGCGACATGCAGAAACCTCACCCGATGGACAGACTTGTATGCGGCGATGTTGGGTTTGGGAAAACTGAAGTGGCAATCCGCGCAGCCTTCAAAGCAGCATCCGAAGGGAAACAAGTTGCTGTTCTGGTGCCGACTACGATTCTCGCGATGCAGCACTATCGAACTTTTAGTGAACGCCTCGCTGATCTTCCTGTACGCATAGATTATGTATCGCGATTCAAATCCGACAAACAGATCAAAGAAATCCTGAAGAATGTGGCTGAGGGAAAGATCGACATCCTTGTCGGCACACACCGCATCGTAAGTAAGGATATAAAATTCAAAGACCTTGGACTTCTTATTATCGATGAAGAACAAAAGTTTGGCGTAAAGGTTAAGGATCGGTTAAAGGAGTTGAAGGTTAATGTCGATGTGCTCACGCTTACGGCCACGCCAATACCCCGGACGTTGCACTTTTCATTAATGGGTGCTCGCGATTTAAGTATCATCTCAACACCTCCGCCCAACCGGCAACCGGTGACCACCGAACTACACACATTCGATGAAGGTATCGTCCGCGACGCAGTGAGCTATGAACTCAAACGCGGTGGTCAGGTTTTTTTCGTGCATAACCGTGTGGGTGATATTGAACAAGTCGCGAACGTAATTTATCGCCTTGTACCGGATGCGCGTATCGGTATCGCCCATGGACAGATGGATGGAAATCAACTGGAGAAAGTGATGGTTCGCTTTATCGATGGCGAATACGATGTTCTGGTTTCCACTAATATTATAGAGTCGGGTTTGGATATTCCGAACGCCAACACGATCATAATTAATCAGGCGCACATGTTTGGTTTATCGGACCTGCATCAGATGCGTGGTCGGGTAGGGCGTTCGAACAAGAAGGCGTTTTGTTATTTGCTGACACCTCCTGCATCGGTGCTCACCGCCGACTCGCGAAAACGCCTCGCTGCATTGGAAGAGTTCTCCGAATTAGGTGATGGGTTCAAGGTAGCGATGCGCGACCTTGATATACGAGGGGCCGGTAACCTTCTCGGTGCTGAACAAACTGGTTTCATTACAGATCTCGGCTTCGACACCTATCACAAAATTCTTGATGATGCGATTCAGGAACTGAAAGAAACCGATTTCAAGGAGCTGTTTGCCGAAGAACTTGCGCAGAAAGCAAAGTTGATTGTCCAGGATTGTGTTATTGAAACCGACCTTGAAATTCTAATCCCTGAAACGTATGTTAACAACATAACGGAGCGGCTACAGCTGTATTCTCGACTCGACAATATCAAGGATGAAAGTGAACTTGAAAAATTCTGTAATGAGATCAAGGATCGCTTCGGGCCGGTACCGGCATCAGTCGAAGAGCTGGTGAATTCTGTTCGGCTCCGCTGGCTTGGCGAGCGTCTCGGATTCGAAAAGGTGAGCCTTAAGAATGAAAAGATGAAAGCCTACTTTGTAAGCAATAATGATAAGTACTTCTCGTCAGATGTGTTTGGGCAGATCCTTGCGTTTGTTCAGAAGAACCCGCGCCGTTGTAAAATAAAAGACTCAGTCGGCAAGGCCATGCTAATTATGGAGTCGGTGGGGACAGTCGATGCGGCCATCGACCTGTTGAATCAGATGGCCGGACCGACGGTTAAGTCTTCCAATGAAATCTTGTCCAAATAAGGATCAAGCCCAATAGGATTGTCAAACGCATTTATCATCAAAACCTTCTGGTGCTTGGGGGAATAGAAAACTTCAATGTAAAAGCCCTCTGCATAATAGAGGAAAACCTTACAATCAGCGAGCGAACGTTGAAGCAAATAATTTCCGTAGAACGTTATGACATCACATTTCCTTTCAAAGTCCATTAAACGGAATTCATCAAGTGTAAACATAGATCAACCTTTAAACGCGGATGGTAAAGGAAAATCTGTGCCATACATCTGATCCCCCGTTTTTTGCCGTTTAACGCGGGAAACGTTACTGTCGTCTTTCCCAAAATTGGATTTTGTTTTCCCGAAAACAATAGAGCGGGGGCTACAGCCGTTCTATCCACAAGTTGTTAACAAGTGGTTTACAGGGTTTTCCCTTTTGTTGAGAATGGCCAATAACCTTGCGGCTTCTTGGAAAACATATGATTATATTCTTAATTAGCATTCGTTTAAACTAAAATTGAAAATGAAGTATTCTTTTAGGGTGCTCTTGTACGTAGTGGGTGGATCAGTTGCCCTGTCCGCCTGTTCACTTTTTGGCGGCAAGGGAGGAAAGCCTACCGCGTCAAACCCAGGGCAAGTTAGCTCCGCCACCGGTCTGGATTACAACGACGAAGATCAGGGCGGCTTCATGGTTAAGGCCTATGAAGGCCAACCGGATGCCCCTAACATGGTTTTCATCGAAGGTGGTCGCGCGGTCATGGGTTCGTTTGAAGAAGATGTTATGTCGTACCGCGACAATATCGAGAGAACGGTTTCTGTAGCTTCATTCTATATGGATGAAACGGAAATCGCCAACATCCACTGGCTCGAATACCTTCACTACCTGGCAAAAGATTCTTCACAGGAAGCATACGTGAACGCACTTCCCGATACTACGGTATGGGTGGGCAAACTTGCGTTCAACGACCCTTATGTTGAACACTATCTTCGTTATCCCGGTTTCCGCTTCTTCCCGGTTGTCGGTGTAAGCTGGAGCCAGGCATCGAAATACGCTGTATGGAGAACGCGTGCCGTAAACATTAAACTCGCTGAAAAAGCGGGTGAAGAATATGCAGAAAGCGATGGCCGTATTCCTCTTGAAAGTGGAATCGTCGTTCCCGCCTACCGTCTCCCTACTGAAGCCGAATGGGAATATGCCGCTCAGGCTCTCATCGGAACTCAGTGGCTTGAAGAAATGCAAACACACCAGCGCATCTATCCGTGGGATGGCCATGCCGTTAGAAATCCTTATGGAAAACAGATGGGCTTCATGCTTGCTAACTTCAAACGCGGTCGCGGTGATTATGCAGGTATCGCAGGACGCCTGAACGATGGCGCTTTGATCACCTCCTATATATATGAGTTCCCGCCTAACGACTACGGTCTGTATAACATGGCCGGTAACGTAAGCGAATGGGTACAGGATATCTATCGCCCGACTTCGTATCAGGACTTTGATGACCTTAACCCGATTCGTCGCGATGGGTTCCTCGATCCAAACTCAGGATATAACAACGAAGAAAAAAACCCGTCTGCCTTTACATCGCTGATTACAGACAGAAGCCGTGTATACAAAGGCGGTTCATGGAAAGACGTTGCTTACTGGATGTCTCCTGGAACAAGAAGATATCTCGATCAGGACTCGGCTACTGCAACAATCGGTTTCCGCTGCGCAATGATCCGCGCCGGCGCGAACTACTAAGCACATAAAACACTTAAAGAAACCCCGGCTAGTCACCGGGGTTTTTTTATGCTTCTGCAATACATACAATGCTGACCTTTTCCGCACCGCTTGCCAGCAGGACCTGTCCACACGCTTCGACGGTCGCCCCGGTAGTAATCACATCATCCGCGATGAGGATGTGCCGTCCCTTAATCGCTGCTTCGTCCGCAACAGCAAAAACCTCCGACACATTCTCCCATCGACGCAATTTGTTTTTGCGTGTCTGAGTATCGGTTCGCGTTTTACGGAGAAGTACTTCTTCACGGACGGGAATCCCAAGAACCTCAGACAGGCCTTCTGCAAATTTCCCACTCTGATTATATCCGCGCTTGCGAAGTCGCGAAGCGTGCAGAGGAACAGGAACGAGCATATCCGCACCAAGTTTTACCCCAGCGTCTCGTAGTCTGTGGCCGTACAACTTGCCAAGGGCGATGCCGATTTCAGGTTGGCGCCGATACTTCAGGTTGTGAAGCAGACGCTGAATCTTTCCATTTTTTGTGAACTTCAGAAACGCCAACACATCTGTTACAGGAAGCCTCCCTTCCAGCCTCCGCCGAAGTAAGTTTTCAGGCTCAAGGTGGTAGTTGGTTTGAGGCAGCGAAATCAGGCATTCCGTACAAATAATCCGTTCGCCTTTGACCAGCGCTGCAGAGCAGGCCGAGCAACAATCGGGGTAAAAAAGATGGATGAAGTCGTTGACCACATCACCAAAAGTTAACGATATCATACAACGGGTTAAGACTTTGGTGAAATCAAATAAAGATAGATAAATTCAGGGCTACGGAACAAAAACAACCTGTTCCACCTTCATAGTACTATGGGAATTGTAAACGACTTCAATGAGTATCGTTCCAAAATGAACGAGAAAATTCTGGCTTCAGACAGTCTGATAATCAAACGAATTTTTAACCTCGACACCAACGCATACGCCGAAGGTGCTCTCGACGTCAAGTCGAAAGAACTGATTGGCCTAACCTGCAGCCTCGTTCTGCGTTGTGATGACTGTGTTCGTTATCACCTGGGAAAATGCAAGGACGTAGGATTAACCACCGAAGAGGTTAATGAAGCAATGGGAATAGCGACACTCATCGGGGGAACGATTGTAATCCCACACCTGAGAAGAGCATTTGAATTTTGGGAGGAACTGTCGAATGTATAAGAAAGATCTTGACCTGGCACGTACGTGGGCGGCGCTTCTTTCAGACGTTGGCCGCATGATCGGCAAACGTCCAAAAGACTTGAACAGTATTCTGTTTCTCATCGGCGTTCAGGAGTTGGGCAAAGGAAACCGCGTTTTTTCAAAGGAAGAAAAACAGGATCTCATGCACATCGGCATCTGTAAAGTTCTGAGTTTGTCGGGATACTACCGGCTCGTTGGACTTGATGCTGATGGCTGGCCGCACTGGGAGCTGATCCAGAAGACTCCTCATTTCGACTTGCTCGAACAGGAAAAATTCCTCAAGTGGCACGTGATTGAATATTTTGAAAAGGAATATAATTGGATCGGCCCGGAATTGTATCCCTCCCATCCTGAAAGTTGATTTCTTAAAACGCGGATCAGCCTTCCGAACAGATTGGAGTGGAATACAATGACTTAATAACGTAACTTAGTTATCTTCATCTGAAGAGAGGCGACTTACCAAATTTCAGGGTTTATGAATTCAGGAGCTGAACGGATACATTCGAAGATAAAATCTTTCAAGAAGAAGTATTATCTCGATATGTCGATCCGGGGATTGATACTATCCCTGGCGATTCTCACCGTCTACTTTCTGGTTGCCGCTGTTATAGAATACAACCTTTGGCTCGGTCCATGGGCCCGGTTTATTGCCTTCTTTACGTTCTTCGCCGTCGCCGCATACTGTCTGTTCAAATTCCTCAAAGAACCGTTGGGCTGGTGGCTGGCCAACCGGGGCCTGACAGAAGAACAAAGTGCGCGGCTTATTGGGCAATATATGCCTTCCGTCAGAGACCGGCTCCTAAACTACGTCCAGCTTAAATCATCGGATAACTCTCTCGCCGTAGCAAGTCTGCTTCAGAAGACACGTGATTTCGAACCCCTAAGTTTTGAAAGTGTCATCGACCTCAAACAGAATCGCAGATACCTTAAGTACCTGCTGATCCCGGTGGCGGTTGTCCTCGTAATCTTCCTGTTCAATAAACAAATCCTGACGCAAAGTGCGGAACGGATCATTTTTTTCAACCGCGAGTATTCTCCCCAGGCGCCTTTCCAGTTCAACCTTCAAAATACAAACCTCACCGCATTTTATAACGAAGACTTTACCGTCACTTTCTCACTTGATGGGAGCGCTGTTCCAAAGACGGCATACCTGAATACCGGCAACCTCCGACTAAAACTTCAGCCGAACGCTGCTGGACAGTTTGCCTATACATTTGAGAAACTTCAAAACCCTTTGACCTTCCAGATCGAGGCCGCCGGATTTTTCTCGGATCCCTACAAGGTGACGATGATCAACCGGCCCGAGTTGAGCCAATTCTCGGTAGAGTTGAGCTATCCACGATATGTCGGGCGGAAAAACGAGCAGTTGCAGAACATGGGAAATCTGGAAGTTCCCGAAGGCACCGTCGTGAACTGGCGGATCAAAGCACTGCATGCCGACCAGGTGAGTATTCGTTTCGAGTCGGACAGCGCGGCTGTTAATTCCCAAAAGGTTGATGGTCAACTGTTTACCTACAAACGGACACTTTTTGATCCCGATTGGTACGAGGTTAGAATGAGAAACGCCAACAGCGAGAACAAGGAACGGATTCATTATACCGTAAGGGTAATCAAGGACCAGCATCCAGAAATCACTGTTAACAACCTGAAGGACACAGTATTGTATCAGCGCGTCCTCCTTGGTGGAATGATCCGGGACGACTACGGTGTTAGTGCACTTTCTCTTCATTACCGGATCAGTGATGCCAATGGGAAACCAGTCGCCTCGAAAGCTATTCCGATACAAATCAACAGGAATCAAACGGAACAGAATTTCTTCTTTAACTGGGGAGTTGATTCTCTGGCCCTCAAGCCAGGTCAGCAGCTCGAATATTACCTGCAGGTTTGGGATAATGACGAAGTAAACGGTCGCAAGTCCACCCGGTCGTCAACCTATGCATTCCTCGTTCCGACGGAAGATGACCTGATGACGGCGATCCGGAAATCTGAAAATCAGACGCAGGAGAAAATCGATCAAAGCGTTGGCAAGGCCTCCAAGCTGCAGGAACAAATTGAACAGGTCAGCCAGAAATTAAAGGGTAAGCAATCACTGAACTGGCAGGACAAAAAGATGCTCGAAGACCTGCTTCAGCAAAAGCAGGAGTTGAACAAGATGATTGAAGATCTTAAGAAGGAAAACAAATTACTCGAACAGAAGAAGGAAACCTTCACTGAACAGGACCAGCGCATTAAGGAAAAGGCCGAGCAAATCCAGAAGCTCATGGATGAGCTGCTTGATGAAGAAACGAAGCGCCTGTTTGACGAGTTGCAGAAATTACTGCGTGAAAATACGGATGTCAATGATATTCAGAAGATTCTGAACAAGCTGAATCAAAATTCGGCGAACCTGGAAAAGGAGCTGGAGCGGATTCATGAATTATTGAAGCAGGCGAAATTCGATTACCAGATGGACCAGTCGATCAAGAAGCTCGAAAAGCAAATTGAGAAGCAGCAGGAAATTCTTGAGAAAACTGAGCAGTTGGAGCAGAAGTCCGACCGGAAGTCTAAAAACGATAAGAACAAAGATTCATCGGGTGAGAATAAGGAGAAGTTTGATGAACTGGCGAAGGAGCAGGAGGAGCTGATGCAGGACGTAAAGGAAAATAGCGAGCAGCTCAAAGAACTGGAAAAACTTGGTGAAGAATTGCACAATAGCCCCGAGTTACCGTCTGAGGAACAGCGCCAGGAGATTCTGGAAAACCAGCAGGACAGCAAGGAGAATCTTGAACAGAATAATGCATCCGAATCGAAAGAGTCACAGCAGAAGGCGCTTCAGCAGATGAAGGAGATGAAGGAAAAGATGGAGAGCTCGCAGAGTGGAACCTCCATGGAAATCGACATGCAGAATCTTGAGAGTCTGCGACATATCGTTCACGGCCTGGTGAAGTTGTCATTTGATCAGGAGTCGCTCATGAATCAATTCGGGGAGTTGACGCAGAACGATCCGAAGTTTAATACCATCGCGCAAAAGCAATTCAAACTCAAGGATGATGTTAAAGTATTGGAAGACAGCCTTTTAGCGCTAGGGAAGAAGGATCCGTTCCTCGGTCCTGTGGTAACGCGCGAGGTAGGGGAGTTGAAGAGTCACCTGGATCGGGTAATTGAGGCGAACAAAGAACGCCGTCGTCCTCAGGCAGCCACGGGGATGCAGGCCACGATGACATCGATGAACAACCTGGCGCTTATGCTTGACGACCATTTTGAGATGATGATGGAAATGATGGCTAAGGCAAAGTCGTCGATGGGTAAATCGAAGAGCAAGCAGAAAGGTAAGGAGCCCAGTTTGAGTCAGCTGCAGCAACAACTTAATGAGCGCATTGAGCAGCTGAAAAACAGTGGGAAGTCAGGCAGGGAGCTTTCTGAGGAGTTGGCCGAGTTAGCGGCGGAGCAGGAGCGGATACGTCAGGCATTCCAGCAGATGCAGGAGCAAATGAATAACGGAGAGGGTTCGCAGCCTGGAGATCAGATTCCGGGAAAGATGGAGCAGACCGAGATGGAACTTGTAAACAAGCAGTTAACGGATCGGCTGATTCAGCGTCAGCGTGAAATCCTGACACGGCTCTTGGATTCGGAGAAATCAATGCGTGAGCAGGATTTGGATGAGGAGAGAAAAGGGGAGACTGCGAAGGACTATGACAAAGAAATACCGAAGGCATTTGAAGAATATTTGAGGCTAAAGGAAAAAGAAGTAGAATTGCTGAAAACAGTTCCTCCGAAATTATACCCTTATTATAAAAAGGAAGTAAACGAATACTTTAAAAGAATGGGCAACTAAAAAGCCGGCACAGGAATGAATACGATTAGCATCCAGGTTCCATCTATCAGTGAGAACATTCGCATGATTGAGAGTTTTATAGACAATGCGAAGGAACGTTTTGAATTGGACGACGACATTTATGGGAACATTATGATTGCTGTGACGGAAGCCGTGAACAACGCCATCAAGCATGGCAACGCAAATGACCGGAGCAAGAACGTTCTTCTCAGCCTCTCATTGAACGAAAGCCTGATAAAGTTCATCATCAAGGATGAAGGCAATGGCTTCGACTACCAAAACCTGCCGGACCCGACAGCCCCAGAGAACATCGAAAAAATTGGAGGCCGTGGCATCTTCCTCATGAAGCATCTTTCAGACGAGGTAGAATTCAAGGAACAAGGCCGCGTCGTGGAACTCAGCTTCTACATGAATGCCTGATGGCCCGAATTCGCTTCTTTTCTGAGTCGATAGACTTCTCCATTCCCCGCCCGTTAAAAGTTACCCGCTGGATTAAGGACGTAATCAACAAGGAAGGATTCGTCCCGGGGGACCTCAATTTTATCTTTTGTGACGACGATGGTTTACTGGAAATCAATGTTGACTTCCTCGACCATGATACCTACACTGACATCATAACCTTTGACAATTCCGAGGAAGAAGGAGTCATTGAAGGAGATATCTTCATAAGCGTTGACCGAATCAAGGAAAACGCAGCAAATTTGCTACTGCCATTTGAAGACGAGCTCCACCGGGTAATGATTCACGGAGTTCTGCATTTGATGGGATACAAGGACAAGAGGCCCGAGGATAAAAAGGCTATGCGTGAAAAAGAAGACGCATGCTTAGAACTTAGGAATGTTCCACGTGGAACATAACAGGATGCCCGCTTCAATGACCACTTATGTTCCACGTGGAACGTTAATGTGGAAACGTGGAAAATTTTTGTGGGCAACTTTCGTCGGTCTTTTGCAACTTTTTTCAATTAGCAATCTTTTTAAGAGCATATGTTTCAGACGTACGATGTAATAGTGGTAGGAGCGGGGCATGCCGGCTGTGAAGCAGCCCATGCAGCCGCACGAATGGGATCAAGGGTTCTCCTTGTAACGATGAATATGAATACCATTGCCCAGATGTCATGTAATCCGGCAATGGGCGGTGTGGCAAAGGGTCAAATTGTTCGGGAAATAGATGCTCTCGGCGGCGCATCTGGTATTGTATCGGATCGCTCTATGATCCAGTTTCGCATGCTTAACCGCTCAAAAGGCCCTGCAATGTGGTCCCCCAGAACTCAAAACGACCGCATGAGATTCTCTGAGGAATGGCGCACAATACTCGAACAAACGCCCAATGTCGACTTCTGGCAGGAAATGGCACGTGAAATACTTGTAAGTGGGGATGAGGTATACGGCATACGCACCAATCTCGGCCTCGAAATCAGAGCGAAAACGGTGGTCCTAACCAACGGCACGTTCCTGAATGGCAAGATCCATATCGGTGAAAAGAACTTCGGTGGCGGGCGAACAGGAGAAGGCGCTGCAACTGGCCTCACAGAACAACTCGTAAAACTCGGATTCGAAGCAGGCCGTATGAAAACAGGGACTCCACCCCGTATCGATGGCCGATCCCTGGACTATTCCCGCATGGAGGAACAACCCGGTGATGACCAACCAGGCAAATTCTCTTACTCCAACACTCAACCTCTAACGGAACAACGCAGCTGCTGGATAACATATACTAACGAGGATGTCCATCAGGAACTTCAAAAGGGATTCGATCGATCCCCCATGTTCCAGGGCCGCATCAAAGGCCTCGGACCACGCTACTGCCCTTCAATTGAAGACAAAATTAATCGCTTCGCAGAACGCGACCGCCATCAAATCTTCGTAGAACCCGAAGGATGGAATACGATAGAAATCTACGTCAACGGATTCTCAACCTCACTCCCTGAGGATATTCAATACCGCGCCCTCACCAAAATACCCGGATTCGAAAACGCTAAGATGTTCCGCCCAGGCTACGCAATCGAATATGACTTCTTCCCACCAACTCAGCTCAAACCATCACTGGAAACGCAACCACTAAAGAATCTCTTCTTCGCAGGCCAGATCAATGGCACGACTGGATATGAGGAAGCCGCATGCCAGGGCCTCATGGCCGGGATAAACGCACACAATAAAGCTCACGGCAAAGAACCTCTCGTTCTCAAAAGAAGCGACGCCTATATCGGAGTCCTTATTGACGACCTTGTGAACAAGGGCACACAGGAACCGTACCGAATGTTTACATCACGCGCCGAGTACCGAATTCTACTCCGCCAGGACAACGCCGACCTCAGGCTAACTCCCACAGGTCATAAGATCGGACTCGCTTCCGAGGAAAGAATGGAAACGCTCAATCAGAAGAAAACGGCCATCGAAAGTCTTCTAAAGTGGATGTCAAAACAACGCGTCGATCCTGACCAAGTGAATACCAAACTCGCTGAGTTGGATACTTCACCGATTCGGGAGAAGACACAACTCTCACACTTAATAAAACGACCGGAAATCGGTATGAATGAGCTGATGAAACTTCACCCTAACATCGAAGCGGAATTAAACCAATACTCCAGCGACGAACGGGAGCAAGCCGAAATTCAGATCAAATACGAAAGCTACATAGACCGCGAACAAAAGCTCGCCGAGAAAATCGGATCACTTGATACATTCTATATCAAGAACGACTTCGACTACGACCGAGTAAAGGCACTCTCGTCCGAAGCCCGGGAAAAACTGAAACGCATCCGCCCGGAAACACTCGGCCAGGCAACACGCATCAGTGGCGTATCGCCAGCAGACATATCTGTACTATCAATATACCTCGGAAAATGACGGAAGTGAAGTCATGCCCCATCTGCGGTGGCACCGCATTCAAAACATACATAACAACGAAAGACTACTCCGTATCAAACGAGACATTCACTCTCCAGGAGTGTATCACCTGCGGTTTCGTCTTCACCAACCCACGGCCATCCGAAACAGACTTGGATCGTTACTACCAGTCGGACAACTATATCTCACATTCCGACAAACCCCGTACTTTCTTCGACCGTATATACTGGTTGGCCCGGGAGTACGCACTAAGGAATAAGTTCGAACTTGTAAACTCATACCTGCCAAAAACTATCCTTGACTACGGCTGTGGAACCGGGGCATTTCTCGAGTACTGCAAAAAGCAAGGTCTTGCCGTCACCGGCATGGAACCATCACCAACAGCTCGTACCATAGCAGCAAGGAAGATCAAACCAGCTGCCGTTCACAAATCGATAGATGACCTCATTGACACTTATGACGTAATCACACTCTGGCACGTCCTCGAACACATCCCTGATCTCCAGAATACCATCATTAAACTTTCCAGGGCACTCTCAAAACGCGGAGCCCTAATAATTGCCGTCCCAAACATAACATCTTGGGAATCAACAAAATATAACGCATACTGGGCCGCATATGACGTTCCACGCCATTTATGGCACTTCACTCCCGACACCATTACAAGGCTCTTCGCGAAACACAACTTTGTCCTAAAAGAAGTCCGTCCAATGAAACTTGATTCATTCTACGTGAGCCTCCTGAGCGAGAAGTACCGACGTCAAAATAAAGCCGGACTATTTGGAATGATTAATGCGCTGAAAAACGGGATGCTCTCAAATCTCAAAGCCAGAAAAACAGGTGCATATTCGAGTCTAATCTATATTTTTCGCCATGCGTAGCCTCTCAGCTTTTTTTACACTCGCTATTCTCATTCTCATAATCTCATGCGCGAAACAAACCGCACCCACCGGGGGTCCCAGAGATACCATCCCTCCGATAATGGTCAGTTCAAACCCATCCAAGGGTGCACTTAATGTTTCATCAAAAACAATTGACCTCGAGTTTTCAGAACACATCGCCCTTGCCAATGCAAAGGAACAGATCATCATCACACCCGACATTGAAAAAAAATATGAGATAACCGCCAGGAAGAAAAAAGTCATCCTCACACTTGAACAACCGCTCCCTCCGAACACCACTTATACGTTCAACTTTCGGGACGCCATCCAGGATATAACAGAAAAAAACCCCGCTGTCAACCTGAAGCTCGCCTTCAGCACCGGTAGTTACATTGACAGTCTTCAAATCACGGGCACCGTAAAAGACCTTATTCAGAACAAGGAAGTCAAAGACGCAACCGTTGCCCTATACGAATCCGACACCTTCAACATCTTTCAACACAAACCTGTCTACATCACCAAGACAAATGCAAAAGGAGAATTTCAGTTTGAAAACCTAAAAAACGGAACCTTCTACATTTATGCATTTGAAGATAGAAACCGAAACCTTATCACGGACAGTCGGAATGAAAACTACAACTACCAAACCACACCCATCGAACTCAACCAAAACAAAAAAGATATTCAACTTAGCCTGATCAGACTCGATGCCCGCCCAATCAAGATAACCAGTGCCCGACCATACAATACCTATTTCAACATCCGAACCTCAAAAGGACTGAAAGACTATAAGGTGCAAGCGGAGACCGGGGATACACTCTTTACCATGTACGGAGAAAACAGAGCAAACATAAAAATCTACAACACCTTCGAAAACATCGACAGTGTGGCAATAAAATTCACCGCCTTCGACAGCTTACAGCACCAACTTGACACGACCCTCTATGTAAAGTTTCTGGAGCGTAAAACCACACCCGAACCATTTACCGTATCTATCGAAAACTCCAAGACAATAGCACGTAACGGAAACATCACGCTAAAGGGCAAAACCACAAAACCCATTGCAAGCATAAACTACGATAGCATCTTTGTCCAGGTAGACTCAGCGACACGTATCAATGTCGCACCTAATGAACTTACGATTAATCAAAAAACAGGACAATTCACCATTACCAAGAATATCGGAACCGAACACTTCAAGGAACTCAATACACCAATCGAACCAGGCCAACAAACCAAATCCAAAATGCCGACCACCCAGTACGCTCTGAACTTCGGCAAAGCCGCCTTCATATCCGTAGAATTGGACTCCAGTCAAAACTCAACTGAAGTGTTACGTCCCCTCCGCTACGAAGACACCGGCGTTATTACTGCCGAAGTTCTGACCTCCGAACCCAACTATATTCTACAACTTATCAATAAAAACAACGAAGTCATTCAATCTGCAGTCAACCGACCAAAAGCCACCTTCGCTGACTTACAACCTGGCGAATATTTCATAAGGCTCATCATCGACCGCAACGGAGACGGTGAATGGACACCGGGAAACTTTTTCCGCCAGGAAGAACCCGAACCGATCATCTTCTACGCCAACGAAAAGAAGGTTACTTCCATCACCCTTAAAGCAAATTTCGAACTCGGTCCCATGTTGATAAAGTTCTGATAACATGTTAACAACTGTGCATAACGTCACTCATCCTGGCATCAAAATGTAAGCATCCCGAGTTTGGCCACGCCAATGTGGAGAGCTCATCTGTTACCAACATCCATTAACAGAGAACTTTTTCCACGCTCAAACCATCCACACTAAAAAACAATGTGAATAATTCCGTAACTTATTGGTTTAAAATACATTAATTGACACTAGTCATCAACAAACATTCAACAGAGGAACAGATCGTAGAATAGTCCACATATCCACATGACTAATAACATTAACTATATATATAAATATATAAATACAATTAATGCACCCTCCTTAGGGATAACTCTGCTTTTCGTCTTTTCTGGTTTCGTATCCACAGCACAGAACTATCAGGATGTACAACTAGCCAACGAGTACATGATGAAGGGCGACCGAAAAAAGGCGCTGGAACTTTATCGCGACCTTTCAAAAAATGACGCCACGAATCAGCTTATTTATAACAACTATTTTAATCTTCTTCTGGATGCCGGCGAGTTTGATGAAGCAAATGCCTATCTTAAGCGAAATCAGCGAAAAGATCCTAACAACCTTCAGTATCAGCTCGACGGCGGACTTGTGATGATCAAGTCAGGAGAACTTAACAAGGCCGACAAATACTTTCGTGAAAATATCAACCACAACAAGACCAATGTCCAGCGCGCCAAAATGATGGCGGAATACTTCACTTCGCGGTCGCTGTCGGATTATGCAGTTATTGCGCTGACCCAAAGCCGCGACGCTCTGGGCAACCCCTACCTGTTTTGTCTCGACCTCGCGATGCTGTATCGCATTCAGGGAAACCAGGATAAGATGGTGCAGGAGTATCTGAATTATGTGACGCAGAATTCTGCGAACATCCAATACGTGAAAAATGTGATGCAAACTATGCTCACAAAACCATCGGAACTGGAAAGCCTGGAAAATTTGCTTTATGATAAAATTCAGCGCAATCCCGACATAGAAGTTTATTCCGATTTGTTGATATGGGTGACGCTACAGCAAAAAAATTTCTTTGCATCATTTGTCCAGGCACGCGCTTACGACAAGCGGTACAAAACAGATGGCGACAAAAGTATGGAGGTGGCAAAGGTTGCCCTCGACAATGAGGACTTCATCAATGCGTCGAAAATCTACCGCTACGTAATCAAAGAATTTCCAAATTCCCAAAATCGCTTTCTGGCTTCTCTTGGTTTACTACGGACACGGGAGGCTCAAATTAAAACAACATTCCCGGTGAATGCGGACTCGGTCAGATCGTTGCTGGCAGACTACCAGAATTTCATCGACCAGTTTGGCGGTAACGCAAATGCATGGGAAGCCTCGCGTCATCAGGCAGTTCTGTACGCCACACATCTCGGCGAGAATGAAAAGGCTATTGAGATTCTTGGCGCGATCGTCGCAAACCCGAGAGCGTCACTGCAATTGAAATCCAAAGCGAAGCTCGACCTTGGAGATATTTATTTGCTGAAGGGCGAACCATGGGAATCAACGCTTCTTTACTCCCAGGTCGAAAAGCAGCAAAAGGAAAGTCCACTTGCCTACGAAGCAAAATTAAAAAATGCGAAGCTATCCTATTTCAAAGGTGACTTCCGACTGGCACAGGATCATTTGAACATATTGAAGGAAGCAACAACGCGTGAAATAGCTAATGACGCACTCGACCTCAGTATGCGAATTAAAGAGAACCTTGCATATGATTCACTTGCAGAAGGCTTGAAAGAATACGCGGCTATTGAATTACTTCTATATCAAAACCGTGTCGATGAAGCATTACAACGAATTGGTCATCTCAAGGAAGGTCGGGTGAAATCCGGAGATTCATTCAAAACGATCAGCAATCTTTCAATTCTTGACGATGTGTATTGGCTGGAGGCAAACCTTCGTTTGCAGCAAGGCGAATTTGAAAATGCGATTGCGTTGTTGAAAAAAATTCAGATAGACCACAGCGACGACATACTTGCTGATGATGCTATGTTTTTGGAAGCCGAAATCTATGAACGGCAGATCAATGACAGGAACAAGGCGATGGAATTATATCGCGAGTTTTTGAACAAGTTTCCAGGTAGCGTTTTTGCTGCAGAGGCCCGCAAGCGCTTCCGCACCCTTCGTGGCGATTTCGAAAATCAAGACATGTAACGAAAAGACCGCCCACCATCACATTTTTACAAGCATCCCATTTATCAGTTTCTGCGGCAGTCCGCTTAGATATGTTCAGGTTTTCAACGGTGACCTCAATTTGGACTGTAGAAATCCCACCATGAATCCGAAAACTAGTATTAAGACTCTGCGATCGAAAACCGCTGCAACTCCGTATGCTCCTTGCCGCCATGCTGGTTTTGGGCATATGCGCAATTGACCCTTTCGAAATCCGGGCAACCGACATTCGGTATCGACGGCCGACAAATGCACAACTCCGAAAAAGACCCTCCTGGCAGTCGACTTCCACTTCGAAGAAAAACCCGAAGCGGGGCGGCACCCAACTGCCCACCAATACCTAATAAACTCGAAAGAGTGGACAAAGAGTGGACAGAGAGTGGAGAAAGTGCATTGGAAGCTCCTCGAGCGCCCAGCAAAACGGGGCGGTTTTCGTAGATTAGCTCCTCGGTTCAGGAAGATTCTCGGCGACCTCATCCTACCTTCCTATTCACGCTCGATTCTGCCAATCCGGCTGACCCAAGTAAAAAATCCGGCGAATACTCGGCATGCATAACAAATTTTTTTTACCTTCGTTTACCCTGACGAAAACGTATGCGGAAAGAGGAAACAGTCGATTACCATATACGGATGGCGTGGCATTCAATCGCCCGCATGTACAACCAACAAGCTGCAAAGTTTGACGCCGACGCCAGTATGGCTATGGGATTTGTACTTCTTAATATTAACACAGAAGAAGGCACCCAGGCGACAAAGATTGCGCCGTTGATGGGTTTAGAGTCACGGAGCCTTACCAGGCTGCTCAAGACGATGGAGGAAAAAGGCCTCATCTATCGCGAAGCAGACAAAACGGATAAGCGCTCAGTACGGATCTGCCTAACCACAAAAGGAAAGTTGAACAGGGAAAAAGCGCGCGAAAAAGTACTTCGTTTCAACGAAGTAGTCAGGAGCCATGTATCGGAACGCGACCTTGAAGTTTTCTTCAACGTTTCGCAGACGATAACTCAGCTTATAGAGAAAAACAGTATTTACGATAAAGAATAAGAGCCCCCTGGGCCTCCCATTGCTTTATGAATAGAAGAATAAGAAAAGTCGCCGTTCTGGGATCTGGCGTTATGGGATCCGCAATTGCCTGTCACTTCGCGAACATCGGCTGCGAAGTACTGCTACTCGACATTGCTCCGACACAACTGTCGGATGAAGAGAAAGCGCGTGGCCTGACGCTGGAAAGCAAGGCCGTAAAAAATCGAATCGTTCAAACATCATTCGATCGATCCGTCAAGTCAAGCCCGGGTCCGCTGTACAGTAAAAAATTTATTTCGCGGATTTCGCTCGGTAACTTCGACGATGACATGCCGCGTATCAAAGACTTCGACTGGACCATCGAAGTAGTTGTTGAAAACCTTGAGATCAAGAAAAAGGTATACGAGCAGGTGGAGAAGTTTCGCAAACCGGGAACACTCATCACCTCAAACACTTCGGGTATACCTATCCACCTGATGGCCGAAGGCAGAAGTGAGGATTTCAAAAAACATTTCTGCGGAACACACTTCTTCAATCCACCGAGATATCTGAAGCTACTTGAGATAATACCAACTCCGGAAACAACTCCGGACGTTGTCGACTTTCTCATGCGCTATGGCGATCTCTACCTTGGAAAGACCACCGTTCTGTGTAAAGATACACCTGCCTTTATCGCAAACCGCGTCGGCGTCTTCGCGATCATGAAAGTCGTTGATGCAATGCAGAAACTGGATCTGAATGTCGATGAAGTCGACAAACTCACAGGACCTGTGATTGGTCGTCCGAAATCTGCGACTTTCAGAACGTCCGATCTTGTCGGGCTTGACACCTTAATCAAGGTGGCAGGCAATCTCTACAAAGGATTACCTCACGACGAAAGCAAGGACTTCTTCAAACTTCCTGACGTCGTGATGAAGATGGAAGAGAACAAATGGCTCGGCGATAAAACAGGTCAGGGATTTTATAAGAAGACGAAGAATGAAAAGGGTCAAACCGAAATTCTTACGCTGGATCTCAAGACGCTGACTTATGGGCCTAAGCAGAAAGCGAAATTCGCTACGCTTGAATCAACAAAAGCGATCGATAATCTCAAGGAACGCTTTGGCGTGTTGCTCGCGGGTAAAGACAAAGCCGGAGAATTCTATCGCGATGCGTTCTACGGATTGTTCCGATATGTGTCAAACCGCATTCCTGAGATCGCAGACGAACTTTACAAGATTGACGATGCAGTATGTGCCGGTTTCGGCTGGCAACTGGGTCCATTTGAAACATGGGATGCCATCGGTGTCGAAAAATCTCTGCCTTACCTTGAACAAGCCGGATACAAACCTGCTGACTGGGTTTATGAAATGGTAAAGGCCGGCAACAAATCCTTCTACAAAGTTGAAGGTGGAGTTCGCCAGTACTACGACATCCCTTCAGGATCATATAAGGCAATACCTGGCAAGGATGCATTCATCATCCTTGAAAACCTCAGCGATGGAGTTGTTTGGAAGAATGCGGAATCAAAAGTGACCGATCTTGGAGATGGTGTTCTGAATTTTTCATGGCATAGCAAGAGCTATACGCTGGGAAGTTCGGTAATCGAAGGGATGAACAAGGCGATCGATCTGGCCGAAAAGGATTTCAGAGGTCTGGTGATTGGACACCAGGGTGCGGACTTCTCACTCGGAGCGAATCTCGGACTTGTCTTCATGTTTGCCATTGAACAGGAGTATGACGAAATCGAATTTATGGTTCGCCAGTTCCAGAATTCGGTCATGCGAATCCGCTATTCATCTGTTCCCGTCGTGGTTTGTCCGCAGGGAAGAACACTGGGCGGCGGATGTGAAATGACGCTACATGCTGACATCGCGCAGGCTGCTGCTGAAACTTATATCGGTTTGGTTGAAGTGGGTGTTGGTTTGATTCCCGGAGGTGGTGGTACAAAAGAGCTCACGAAGCGCGTAAGTGATTCGTTCCAGGAAGGAGACATCGAGTTGAATGCACTTCAAAATGCCTTCATGAATATTGCTACTGCGAAGGTAGCGCTTTCGGCGGAAGAAGCTCGTGAGATGGGAATCCTTCGCGACAGAGATCGCATCTCCATTAACAAAGATCGCCAGATCCGCGATGCAAAGTCTGCGGTCATCGAACTTGCCGAAGCAGGCTATACGATGCCGACGCGGGCGCGTAACATTCGCGTTCAGGGCAGAGCAGGTATGGCACTTTTCATGGCGGGGATTCACGGGATGAGGGCAGGTAACTACATCAGCGATCACGATATGAAGATCGCACGCTGGATTGCCAACGTAATGTGTGGTGGTGACCTTACCTCTCCGCAGGAAGTCAGTGAACAATATCTCCTCGACCTGGAACGCGAAGCATTCGTGTCGCTCACCGGTGAGAAGAAAACTCTTGAAAGAATTCAATCTATCCTTACGGGCGGTAAGCCTCTGAGAAACTAAAACGAAACACAACTATGAATGCATATATCGTAGCTGGATACAGATCAGCCGTTGGCAAAGCCAAGAAAGGTGGACTGCGATTCGTTCGTCCCGATGACCTCGCGGCCGATGTTATCAGGCATCTGGTGAAGTCCGTGCCGCAGGTCGAAAACAAAATGATCGACGATCTCATTGTCGGGAACGCAGTGCAGGAAGCCGAGCAAGGAATGCAAATGGGCCGGATGATCTCACTGCTTGCCCTTGGACAGGATGTACCCGGAATGGTAATCAACCGGTATTGCGGTTCAGGCCTGGAAGCGATTCACATTGCATGTGCCCGAATTCACGCTGGCCAGGCCGACATCATCATCGCGGGTGGAACAGAATCGATGTCGCTCGTGCCGGTGATGGGGTGGAAGACCGTTTTGAACTACACGATCGCAAAAGACAATCCTTCATACTACACAAGCATGGGTCTTACCGCCGAAAAGGTGGCTAAGAAATTTGGCGTATCGCGCGAAGGTCAGGATCAGTTCTCTTTTGATTCTCATCGCAAGGCAGCTGCCGCGATACGCGAAGGTAAATTCAAAGAGGAGATAGTACCTATTCATGTGAAGGAAGTGTACGTCGAGAATGATAAGAAGAAAACCCGCGAGTTTGTGGTTGACACTGACGAGGGCGTACGCGCCGACACTACGCTCGAAGCACTTGCAAGACTGAAACCTGTTTTTGCGCTGGGTGGTACCGTTACGGCGGGAAACTCTTCACAAACGTCTGATGGTGCGGCGTTCGTCATGGTGATGTCGGAGAAGATGGTGAATCAGCTGAATGTGAAACCCATTGCGAGAATGCTTGGCTATGCGGCCGCAGGTGTCGACCCTGAAATTATGGGGATTGGTCCGGTCGCTGCTGTACCCAAGGCACTGAAGATTGCCGGAAAGTCACTGCAGGATATTGACATCGTAGAATTGAATGAAGCATTCGCGGCGCAATCACTCGCAGTTGTTCGCGAACTCGGCATAGACCCTGCAAAGCTCAACCCTAACGGCGGAGCTATCGCAGTAGGCCACCCGTTGGGATCGTCAGGCGCCAGGTTATCGGTCCAGCTTTTCAACGAACTCAGAAGACAAAACAAAAAACTCGGACTGGTTACTGCCTGCGTCGGCGGAGGCCAGGGTGTTGCAGGAGTGTATGAATTACTGAATTAAAAAGTTTCAAAATATGAGCAGCGTTCAAACCAAACAGGCCATCAAAGGAGGAGAATTTCTGATCCGGGAGACGGAAGCCCGTGAAATCTTTATACCAGAAGAGTTCAACGAAGAACAACGAATGATTGAACAGCAATGCAAAGATTTCCTCTCGAAGGAAGTTTGGCCGCGGCTGGATGAAATCGATTCGATGAAGAATCCGGCGTTGATGCCATCAATCCTCGACAAGGCTGGGGAGCTTGGTCTTCTGGGAACATCCGTGCCTGCGGAGCTTGGTGGATTCGGAATGGATTTCAATACCACAATGCTTGTGGCGGAAGTGATCGGCTCCGGCCATAGTGTAGCCGTAGCGCTGTCGGCGCACACCGGTATCGGCACGCTGCCGATCCTGTATTATGGAAACGAAGAACAAAAACAAAAGTATATTCCCAAACTCGCTACCGGTGAGTACAAGGCTGCATACTGTCTGACGGAACCTGACTCGGGATCGGATGCCAACAGCGGGAAAACGAAGGCCACATTGAGTGCCGATGGTAAGCATTATATCATCAATGGTCAGAAGATGTGGATCACCAATGGTGGCTTCGCGGATATTTTCGTTGTCTTTGCAAAAATTGACAACGACAAAAACCTGAGTGCATTTATCGTTGAAAAGGCCTTCGGCGGTATTACGATGAATGAAGAAGAAAAGAAGATGGGTATTAAAGGATCTTCGACCCGTCAGATCTTTTTCAACGACTGCAAGGTACCGGTAGACAACCTGCTCAGCGAAAGGGAGAATGGTTTTAAGATCGCGGTAAATATTTTGAACATCGGCCGGATCAAACTGGGAATAGCTGCCCTCGGCGGAAGTAAGAAGACAATTTCGACGGCAACGCGTTACGCTACTGAACGCAAGCAATTTGGTGTTCCTATCGGATCATTTGGAGCCATCAAGCACAAGCTTGCTGAAATGGCGGCGCGCGTATTTGCATCGGAGTCCGCACACTATCGCGCAGGGCAAAACATTGACGATGCATACAATGCATTTATTGCGGCCGGAATGGAGCCTGGCAAAGCGCGCCTGAAGTCTTTGGAGGAGTTTGCGATTGAGTGCGCAATCCTGAAAGTTCACGGATCTGAGGTGCTGGATTATGTTGTTGACGAAGGCGTGCAAATCTACGGAGGTATGGGTTTCTCGGCCGAAGGTCCGATGGATCGTGCGTACCGGGATGCGCGAATCAACAGAATATTCGAGGGCACGAATGAGATCAACCGCCTGCTCACCATCGACATGTTACTTAAACGTGCGATGAAGGGATCCCTCGATCTGATGACGCCCGCGATGGAGGTGCAGAAAGAGTTGATGTCTATTCCCGACTTTGGCTCGGGTGACGAAGAGGGAATATTTGTGAAGGAGAAGAAGGTGCTGGCTAATCTGAAGAAGGCTGGCCTGATGGTAGCGGGTGCCGCGGTGCAGAAATTCATGATGAAACTTTCGGAAGAACAGGAAATCCTCATGAACCTCGCCGACATGCTGATTGAAGGTTACGTTGCCGAGTCTGCTCTGCTCAGGGTTGAAAAACTAATCGGGATGCGTGGTGAGGAAGCCTGTCAGCTGGAAAAAGAGATGGCGATCATTTACCTCCATCACGCCGTGAACAAGGCCGCTCAGGCAGGTCGTGAGGCGATTAGCTCGTTCGCAGAGGGAGATGAGCAACGCCTCATGCTAATGGGATTGAAGCGTTTTACTAAACTGGAGCCGTACAACTTGAAGGAAGCGCGTCGGAAAATAGCGGCGCATCTTCTCGAAAAGATCGAATACCCTTTTTAAGATTTAACCTAAACTGAGAATTGGCCCGGGAAACCGGGCCTTTTCTTTGTGCATGCACTGTACCGGCGCGATGCAGTGTGTACGCTTATGCAAGCGTCAGGTGTTCGAAATCCAACACTTCTCGTCGAATGATAATAGGGAAAGTGCCTTCAGACGCTGAATTCGCCGTTTTCGTTTTTATGCACAGATTTTGTTTTTGGTCAGCAAAACTTTATCGCTATGCAAACACGCACTAATTCTTCGTCGAATACCCTCCTGATCGTGGTTTTGTTAATCATCACCTTTCCTTTTTGGATTGGTATGATCGGCGGGGCCATTGGATTGGTGATGGGCGTATTCGGTGCAGTGTTTGGGATTATCGGTGCTCTTTTTGGCGCCGTTTTTGGCATAATAGGGTCAATTTTCGGCGCCATATTTGGCGGCCACTGGAGCATGTTTGGTTTTCACTTTCCGGGCAATATATTCGTTATCGCTCTCGTGATTGCATGCGTCGTCCTGCTTACCAAAAGGCGTTAACCCACCGAATGCTTGTTGTAAAGGCTGGGGTTTAAGAAGTAGCGCGAATAGATCGGATACTTCTTGACTTCCACGAGTTGCGGCTTCGAACGAACGAAAGCCACTTTGTATTGAAGCTCAAATCCTTTTTCCGCACGGATTTCTTTTTTGACGCTGTGCCACTTCTTGTCGTAGGGGCTTAGCACCTTAACTTCGATTTTGAAAATGCCTGGAGTAGAACGTACCCGGACGAACTTTCCGGGCTGTTTGTTATACAGCTTCCCATTTACATACACTTGCATCGCCAGGCCTTTCTCCGAAGTGAGGGCGATTCCGGAGTCATACGCAAAGGCAGAAAGGGATGTTCCCAAAAGGAAAAGCAGGATAAGGGAGGAGGTCTTCATATTCTTCAAATCTTTCTACTACACAAACACAAGTTATGCCATATTATTTTCCAGGGGTAGTATAATAACGGTCTGTATCTTGCACTCTTGAAATGCCATTATAAACACCTTTTTCTTACGGGAGGCTGGGAATCATTACAACAGGGGATATGGCTTTTGCATCATGCTTTGGAGGGGATGCTTTTTTCATGATCCAATCATATGCGTATATACGTCGCGTTGTTGACGACTGTTTCCAAAAAAAATCCATACTTGAACAAAATCATACAACGCAAGAATGTAATTTTCGCGCCGAAGATTACATCTGTCGAAAAAAAATATTAACCTGCCGGCTTTTCGGCAAACCGTCAAATTATGGGATGGGCGTATTTAGTTCTGGCTGGATTGTTTGAAGTAGCCTTCACAACATGCCTGAAAATGTCCGACAACTTTTCCAAGACCATCTGGACAATCGGGTTCTTCATCAGCATTTCAATGAGCTTCTGGCTTCTCAACAAAGCCATTCAAACCATTCCTCTGGGAACAGCCTATGCGGTATGGACGGGTATCGGTGCGGTCGGGACCGTTATCATTGGGATTCTACTCTTCCGTGAGCCTTTGTTCTTCTGGCGGGTCTTCTTTTTGATGACGTTGATTTCATCACTCATCGGCCTGAAGGTAGTATCATCATAAAAAAAGCTCCACAGGGGAGCTTTTGGTTTCATTGATCAGCTATTGCGGTATTTAATGCCGCAACCAATTGCTTTGGTTTTGCTTTCCTGAACAGGCTTGCCGGCGAGCAATGCGTCAACGGCTTCTTCAACCCATTTCTTGGAAGCTGCTTTTTCGTCACGGCTATTGTCATCGATAGCTCCGATGTAGGCCACCTTGAATGCCTTGTTCTCATTCTTCAAGACAAACACGTGTGGTGTATTGGTTGCGCCAAACGCGCGTGCTACTTCCTGCGTTTCATCGACCAGGTAAGGGAAGTCATAATTTTTCTTCTTTGCCTGACTGACCATTGCCTCGAACGAATCCCCGGGAGACATGCCGGGATCATTGGCGTTGATCGTTATCACCGGAAAGCTCGAATCCTTGTACTTCTTGTGCAAGGCTATTATCCGACTGTTATACATCTTGGAATACGGGCATGTGTTGCAATCAAAAATTACGATCACCCCCTTGGATCCGGAGTAGTCTGACAAGCCCACTTTTTTACCATCTGTATTTTTCAGGGAAAAGTCCTTCACCTGATCTCCAACCTGATAGCCGCCGTTGGTAAACGCTGCAAGTAATAGTGCGAAAGCCGCCAATGCGGATGAAATGAATACTTTTTTCATAGCGATCTTTTTTAACCTCGGATAAATTCTTCGACGATAGTCTCAAGTTCCCCTTCCTTCAATTCCTTTTCAATAAATTTTCTTTTACCGGTCCGGGAGTTCAATATAAGGGTAGCAGGAATTGCACCGGACCAGGCGGGTTCCACCTTATCGATCCACGCATTGCCATTTATCTCATCAAGCAGTAGTGCTGGCGTGGTCATCTTTCGTTGTTGGAGGAAGCGGTTAACGCGGTCCACCTGATCTGCGAAGTCCATACTGATGAGCGTTACTTTCAGACCGGGAGTATTCTTCAGATGCAGTTGTTCAAATTGTGGCAGCTCTTTAATGCACGGACCGCACCAGGTTGCCCAGAAGTTGATGACGTGAATCTCAGCCTCCTTCGATTCAATCAATGCCTGTAATGCGGGGTACTTGATCACTTCAACGCGTTGCCCGAACGCAGTGGTTGAAAAAATCAGAAACACCAGAAAACATCGAATCATCATAATAAAATCTTACCTGAAAAAAACATCAAAACACAATCCAAATTTCACCTTTCCACGGGAAAAATTCGCTAAATACCTTAAAATTCAAGTACTTATAAATGTGCTAAAATTTTGATAAAAAGATTTCCACAAAATCATGCAATTATCCACACGACCTTGGTTACAGAGATTAAGAACTTGATAAACAGTAAGTTAAGCGACATTAAATAAATCGCCCCTTTGTGGACAACTTTGAAGCCGTAAAAAAAACGCACAAGAATGAGAAAAAAATCTCGATTCCTGGTGCCTGAGATCCCGGATGCTGAAAGTTAACTCGCCGTAATTAAATTGTTACATGAAAAAATCAAGAATTACGTCGCTATTTGGAATTTCGATTCCCATTATTCAGGCCGGGATGGTTTGGTGTAGCGGCTGGAGGCTCGCGTCGGCGGTGAGCAATGCAGGTGGACTTGGAATCATAGGCGCCGGATCGATGTATCCGGAAACGCTTCGGGATCATATCAGAAAGTTCAAGGCGGCATCCTCCAAACCCTTTGCGGTCAACGTTCCGCTTCTCTATCCGGACATCGACGAACTCTTCGAAATCATCATCGCCGAAAGAATTCCCGTTGTCTTCACATCTGCGGGCAATCCCGCAGTCTGGACTGAAAAACTAAAGTCGCACGGGATTACCGTCGTGCACGTTGTTTCAAGTGTTAAGTTTGCCCGGAAAGCTGCCGATGCAGGGGTAGACGCCGTGGTTGCAGAGGGATTTGAGGCTGGAGGTCATAACGGAAGAGAGGAAACCACGACATTTGTACTGCTGCCCATGGTGCGCGATGCGATCGACATTCCCCTCATTGCAGCCGGAGGTATCAGCGATGGCAGGGGCATGGTGGCCGCAGAGGCGCTTGGCGCAGAAGGGGTCCAAATTGGCAGCCGCTTCGCCGTGAGCGAAGAGTCATCAGCTCATGAGAACTTCAAAAACAGAGTAATCCAGTGCGGCGAGGGTGAAACTATGCTCACGCTCAAAAAGCTGACGCCGGTCCGGTTGATCAGAAATGCCTTTTTCCAACAAGTTCATGAGGCTGAGTCGAAGGGAGCGACCACGCAAGAATTGCAGACTTTACTGGGCACTCGGCGCGCACGAAAAGGCATTTTTGAGGGAGACCTGGAAGAAGGAGAGCTGGAAATCGGTCAGGTTTCGGCATCATTGAAGAGGATTCAGCCTGCGGCGGAGATCGTTCGTGAACTTTGGGAGGAATATCAGGCCGTCAAATCCCGTTTGTGCCAATGAATTGTAGGAAAATCAAGGAAACGTGCCTTTACATCCAGGATCTCGAAAAAGCCAGGGCATTCTATCAGGATCTGCTGGGTTTGGATGTGATCAACTATATGCCCGAGAAGCACCTCTTCCTGAGGGCCGGCGAATCAGTATTGCTTTGTTTTAATCCGGAAGATTCAAAAACGAAAGTGAGCCCACCGCCACATTTTGCAACCGGCCCACAGCATTTAGCGTTTGAGGTACCTGCTGTAGAATATGAGGATCACAAACGGGCTCTCACTAAAAAAGGAATTACTGTAATAGATGAAGTTACCTGGAAATCAGGGATGAAGTCATTTTACTTCCGCGATCCTGCAGGAAATATTCTTGAGATTGTTCCCGATTCAGGTATTTGGGATTAAGCCTTTCCGATGGCGATCTCGAGGGAAGGCGAACCTGACGGTCGCTCACGTTTGATAGCAACTTTCTCAGATGAATAGTTTTTATCAAACCAATTCAGGTAGTCTTTGTATTGGATACAGTTGCTGACGATGCTTTTGTCGATCAGGATCTTAATTAAAAAATCTTCTGTAAAAAGTTCTTTGATCTTCTCCTGCTGATCGACGGGCAAATCTGACAACTCAACGTACTCAATACCCTTGTAAATTCTGGAATTTACCTTCATAATTTCAACCCGCCTTTAATTCCTCCGGGCCAATGCTGGTAACCGTAAAAAATGAATGCGACGACAAAAGTAATTCACAATTCTGTGATTAGACCTTTCTCTTATGATTATTTTTCGAGTGGATCCAAAAATTTTCGATGACGACCTTTTTCGATACGCCGATAGAATTTCTGAAGGGTGTTGGACCACAAAGAGCTGCAATACTAAACAAAGAGCTGAAGATCTTCACGTTTGGTGATCTCATTCAGTATTACCCCTACCGTTATGAAGACCGCACGAAGTTTCATCGGATCACTGACATCGACGACGAACTGCCTTATGTGCAGGTGAAAGGAATACTAAGAAGAAAAGAACTCGTAGGTGCAGGCCCCAAACGAAGGTTGGTTTGTTCTTTCGAAGATGATAGCGGAACGGTTGAGCTTGTCTGGTTCAGGGGGATAAACTGGATCGACGCCAAGCTAAAACCGGGTGTCCTATACGTTGCCTTTGGAAAACCGAATCGATTCGGCACCAAGATTAGTATTGCTCATCCTGAAATTGAGCCTTACACCGAAGGGCATGAACGCGGACGTTTTCTGCATCCCGTTTACTCATTGACGGAGACGCTGCGCGCAAGACACTTCGAAAGCAAAGCCTTGTCTAAGTTGATAGCACAACTTCTCGAATTATCGAAAGGCAAGATTCGCGAGACGCTGCCACAGGATATACTTTCCTCGAACAACTTCCTTTCAAAAAGCGATGCAATCGTTGCCATTCACTTTCCGAACTCGACGGAAGTACTTCACGAAGCACAACGACGCCTGAAGTTTGAAGAGTTTTTCTTCATTCAGATACGCATGCTGAAAATGAAAATTGTACGGCAGAATAAATTCAAGGGCAGAGTTTTTTCAGATACATCGCTGGTCACCGCATTTTATAACAATCATTTGCCGTTTCCGCTTACGGATGCACAGAAGCGCGTTATCAAGGAAATATACCAGGATCTTCGTTCGGGAAAGCAGATGAATCGTCTGCTTCAGGGTGATGTTGGCAGTGGAAAGACCATCGTTGCTTTTATTTGTATGTTACTTGCACTGCAGGGTGACGCCCAGAGTGCGCTGATGGCGCCAACTGAGATTCTCGCGCAACAGCATTTTGCCAATTTGCGAAAGCACGCAGAAAAGATGAGGATACCCATTGCGTTGCTGACAGGCTCAACCCGCAAGAGTGAGCGAAAACAAATACACGAAGGTCTTCGCAGCGGCGCATTAAAGATCCTCATCGGAACCCACGCGCTGCTTGAAGAGGAGGTGAAGTTTAAACAACTCGGTCTGGCTGTTGTGGATGAACAACATCGCTTTGGCGTCGCTCAACGCTCAAAGCTGTGGCAGAAAAACCAGGACATTTATCCGCATGTGTTGGTGATGACGGCGACGCCGATTCCGCGGACACTGGCGATGACCCTTTACGGGGATCTTGATATTTCCGTCATTGATCAACTGCCTGCAGGAAGGAAACCAATTAAGACAGTACACCGCTACGATGCGCATCGGCTTCAGGTAAACGGATTCATTAAGGAACAAATCGCTGCGGGGCGTCAAATCTACTTTGTGTATCCACTCATTGATGAATCTGAAAAACTTGATCTGAAACATCTGATGGATGGCTATGAAAGCGTTACCCGCGCTTTCCCGGATGTCGCTGTAAGTATCGTGCACGGGAAGATGAAGCCTGAAGCCAAGGAATATGAAATGCAGCGCTTCAAAAAAGGCGAAACCAAAATCATGGTCGCTACCACAGTTATCGAAGTTGGTGTCGACGTACCGAATGCATCCGTTATGATTATCGAGAATGCGGAGCGTTTCGGGCTATCACAACTTCATCAGCTTCGTGGCCGTGTAGGCCGGGGTGCCGAGCAATCGTATTGTATTCTTATGACCGGACCGAAGCTTGGGCAGGATTCGAAAACGCGGATTGAAACCATGGTACGAACGAACAATGGCTTTGAAATTTCGGAAACGGACCTTCAGCTACGCGGCCCTGGCGACCTGATGGGCACTCAGCAAAGTGGTGCCCTCGACCTGCTGATTGCAAATCTAGGCACGGACAGCGCAATACTTCAACATGCCCGAAATGAAGCTCAGCGAATACTTGACGATGATCCCAATCTGGAGAAGCCTCAAAACCGGGCGATCAAAACGCAGATCGATTCTATGCGGAAAACAGAGGTGAACTGGAGTCGCATCAGTTAACATACATTGGAGTAAATCTCCGGCAGGAATTCATTATTTTTGGAATACTGCCTATGCGCTACCTGTTGCTGGTATTCCTTCTCATCGGTTCGGCCAGTTTTGCCCAGACCGGAAATTATTTTCTTTCCCATTTTTCTCCTGGGCAAGACCGTCTTGATCAGGTGTGCTTTCAGATTGCTCAACATGAAAACGGCGTAACATATTTCGCTACACCTACCGGTATTCTCCAATTCGATGGAAGGTCGTGGAATAAAATCAATGCGCAGGGTGCTGTATATACCTTACATGTTTCGGACCATGGAATGATCTTCTGGGGCGGCGTCAGCGGAGTTGGAACGATTGAGTTTACAACTCAGGGGCTGTCCCACGCCACCACCTTTCCCGGAACAGCAAAGGACGTGTTCCAAAGCATCGGGCACGACAACAACGTTTATTTTATCAATGACGAGAACGTCTTTGTTTTTTCAGATGAAGGCGACCCGATCAGGACTATTCGGTACCAGGATTCAGAGGGAACGTTGGCCGGCATTTATGAAATTGGTGGGAACATTTTTCTGACCGCCACTGACGGGAAATTACTCAGGCTCGATGACGCCGTCATTACTTCAACGACACTACCCTATCTTTCGTCAGGCCTGGTGTTCTCCTCATCTCATAAAGGAACCTATCTGTTTGGTCTTTCGAGCAACGAGATATTCGTTCAGAGAACGGGCTCGCGGCCTCGAAAGCTTGTTGTTGAAGATCAGAAATACCTCGACCGAAGCGTGGTTGTCCACGGTGCATGGGTTAGCGATGATCAGATCGTTCTTGGTACCCTGCGCGGAGGGTTGGTCTTCATCAACGTTCACACCGGCAAAACCTACGAGATTGTAAACAGCGCAAAAGGACTGCCTGACAATGAGATCTTCACGTTGTTTTCGGACCGGTCGCACGCGGTCTGGGCTGCACATGAATTTGGTTTCACACGAGTCGTTCCTAACCTTCCCTTGCGTATGTTCAGCAACTACGGCGGACTTCAGGGCAATCTGCTCTGTGCAATATCGTTTGAAGGAGCAGTATATGTTGGCACGTCCTCAGGACTCTTCAGACTCGAAAAGGAAGATATCTATGAGGAGATCCATTATTACGTAAACTCATCGTCGGGAGGAATGCGGAAACCTAAGTCGGCGGGGCCAACAGCTGGATCCGCTGATGCTACCCCTGAGGGAGATTCAAAACGTCGCGGGCTGTTGGGGTTGTTCAAAAAGAAGAAAGGCAGCCCGGGAAATGATACGGAAACCGTAAAAGACAAATCGTCTGCAAAAAAGAATGATGCACAATCAAAGCTTCTGAAAACAGAAAGAGTTCTCAGAAGCTCGCACTACGTATATAAAAAGGTCAGGGGAATTGAAGCGAAAGTCACACAGCTCGTGGAAATCGACGGCAAACTGATAGCGGCAGGGTTGGGTGGTACATTCGAGATAAATACTTTGGCTGGTAGACAAATTGTTGAAGAACCTTCGCGCTACCTATATGGAAGTCGCGGAGGCCTACTGTTTGTGTCAACGTATTCCGACAAGCTTCATATTCTGCAGTATGACCGGGCCCGGTGGAGGATCAAGGAAAAAGTCGCCGGTATAAACGATCAGATCAACCATATTTTTGAGGCAGAGAATAGCGATGTCTGGCTTTGCTCTCCAGAAAGAATCTACCATGTACCCTTTGCAGGCGGTAGTCTTTCTGAAGTCCGGATCATCCCGGTGGAAAATCCAAATTATGAACACCAGGTCGGTCTGGCGTTTGGGGGAAATTTGGTATTCGCCAATTCAGATGGTATATTCCATTACGATCAGCAGAAGCAGGAATTCTGGAAAATCGATAGCCTTTCGGAAGCAGGCCTGACCAACTACTTTGCCGATGGCTCCAGTATATGGTTTCGGGACATTCACGGCTGGCGATCACTCGGTGATCATCGTGGCCATCAAAACCCAGGCCTTCTGAACATGTTCAGGAACGTTCGTTTCTTGTCGCCGGACAAAAAATCAGGAGACCTGTGGGTCATCACGGGAAATAATGAATTATTCAAGTTCTATGACGATAGGTCGACTTCTTACTCAACGGGATTTCCCTTGATTCTGAAGTCAATCAAAAATGGGGAGCTTAAACAGAACGGGAAACGAATCGAGGTTCTTTCGGAAAACACAACGAATGGGGTATCCATTGAAGTGGTTCAGCCCGACTATTTAGGTTCCATGGCCGTTGAATATCGGTATCGCCTGAAGGGACTTGATCCGCATTGGTCAGACTGGAGCCAATCCAATAGCGTGATCGAAATTCCTTATTTGCCTTCCGGCGACTACATTCTGGAGGTTCAGTCGAAGAACGTCTTTGGTGAGGCGAAATCAATGGAAGAGGTCAGGTTGAATATTATTGCCCCTTACTGGAAACGCCCCTGGTTTTATGCGCTTGAAGTAATGCTCTTTTCATCGTTGGTGCTTCTGTCGTTCCGGCTTAGCGTGCGCTATCGGATTATAAGCCGGCTCCTGATGCTGCTTACCATAATCATCCTGATCCAGCTGGTTGAAACTTTGGTTGGCGATACGCTGGAGACGAACGAAAGCCCGGTGGTGGACTTCGTCGTTCAGGTAGTAATTGCTATGCTTATCCTACCAGTTGAAGGCTTTCTAAGGGAACGAATGTTTCGCTCGCTCGAAATACCCGACCGGTTTTCCCGGTTTATTCTTCCAAAAGCACCCCGCGAGCTAGACGAAAACGTCGTCGATAATTAACTTCCGAGCGGATGAGAAAGACTAAGAGACCGGATGAAAAGGCTGGAATGTTGAAACCAACATCCCTCCGACAAATTATCGAAAACGCCCACGATGGGATTGTGGTCGCCGACAATTCCGGGAAAATTCGCTTCGTAAGTCCCGCAGTTGCAAAGTCCCTGCGACAGTCAACCAGGCAAATGCAAACCAAGTCAGTTGACGACCTGTTCCATCCTGATGAATTGATCGCTATTCGAAAACACTTCCGGAGTGTGCAGAAGCCCGCGGCAAAGGACATCAGAGGTTTACATCGTGTCCGCTGCGGCAAAAATCAATTCATTGCGAAGGAGGTCCGGTTTACAAATTACCTTCAGCTTCCCGGCGTGGACGGAATAGCGATTGCCTTTCGCGATCCGGCAAAGGCCGTCAAGTCCGAACCGCAACCAGCAAGTCCCGACACGATACTCCACATTGTCAACAAAGATATTTCGGAAGGTGTTTTTCTGACTGATGCTGAAGGACGGTTTACCTATGCCAACGAATCATTCCTGCGGATGACGGGATATGCGACGTCCGACGAATTGTTCAAACTCCGTCTTCAGAAGATCTTTCCGAAAAAAAGTCTGGGCTTCACGCTAACGGAATCACTACGCGCTGGTGAATTACCAGGGAATGTTGAGGTGAAATTCAGTAGAAAAACCGGCAGACCGTTTCACGGACTACTCAACGCCCGGCTAGTGGGGCGTGGCGGAAACATTATCGCAGGTACGTTGCGCGACATCACCAGGGAGAAGGTAATGGAGGAAGATTTGTCAGCCGCACAGAACTTGTTCAACAACATCATCAACACCGTTGCGGCACCAATTTTCATAAAAGACAGTCGCCATCGCTGGATCATCTGCAATGACAGCTTTTGCAGACTCGCAGGAAAGCCGAGAGATACTATTCTCGGTAAATCTGACCCCGACTTCTTTCCGCCGGAGGAAGCAAAACTTTTTTGGAAAGCCGACAACGAAACCCTTAAGACCGGGCGTACCGTTGTACAGGAAGAAAAGCTGACGCTTAACGGAAAGGTGTCCTATCTCCTGACGGTTAAGTCGCGTTATATCAATGAAAAGGGTCAGCGTTTTATTATTGGATTTCTCACCGACATCACGCATCTGAGGAAAGTGCAGGAAGAGATTCAGCATCTTCACGAGAATCTTCAGGGTGTTCTCGAGAGTTCAAAGGAGTCCATTTTCTCTGTCGACAAAAACCTCCGCTACGTCGCTTTTAACAAGCGCCACAGGGAAATAATGAGAATTCTCTACGGGGCAAATATTTCTGTCGGGGCTGATAAAATAAAATTTTTCAAAAAGCATCCGGACGCGAAATGGGTAAAGGCTGAATTAATGAAGGCCTTGAATGGTCACCATTTTGTTTCGGATCACTATCAGGAATTTGAAAACTACAAGGGCCACATCCAGGCAACATATAATCCGATCCGGGGAGAAGACAAGAGGGTGAAGGGCGTTGCCGTATTCGTGCAGGACGTCACGCAGCGCAAGCGCTATGAGCAGATCATCAACTCAATTAACGCAAGTCTGAGGAGCGTAATGGAAAGCACTTCGGACGGTATCGTCGCGCTGGACCGCCAGTTTCAGGTCAATCTTTTCAACAAGTCGTTTGCGATGGGATTACGGAAAATGTTGCAAACGGATATTTCGAAGGGGGACGATATTCGAAAAGCTCTTCCTCCTGAGATCCGCAGAAAGGTCCGCGCGCAACTTGCCAAGGCGTTTTCCGGCGAAAGGCTAACCGTTGAACAGCAGTTTCCCGATGGCGATATCCTGGAGATGTTCTACAACCCTGTGGTTGATGACGAAGCCAAGGTGACGGGTGCAGCCGTTTTTATCCGCAATATCACGGAGAAGAAGCGAATTGAAGAACACAACCGCATGCTGAACCGCGAGCTGAAAGATCAGAATGCCCAGCTCGCGCGACAGGAGAGTGAACTGAAGTCTGCATTGAAAGAACTCAGTGACCGGAATTATGAGCTGGATCAACTCATGTATAAAACCTCACACGACCTGAGGTCTCCGCTGAGTTCAATCATTGGGCTTATCAATCTTGCCAATCTCGACAACGACCCAAATACATTCCCTGAATATCTTTCGAAGATCGAAAACCGGGCGAAGAAGCTCGATGAGTTTATCAGGTCGATGCTGGATTATGCACGTGTTAATCGTGTTGACCGCGATGTGGAAACAGTGAGCTTGCCGGAGCTTATACACAACTGTATCTCTGAGCTTGAGTACATGGACAGCAAACACAAATTGCGTACGGATCTCAAGATTGACGCCGGCGCGACCGAGATACAAAGTGATCGTCTGCGACTGAAGATCATCTTCAGCAATATTATTTCAAATGCTGTCAAATACATGAATCCCGAAGCCGACAGTTATCTTGAAATTCAGGCTAACCCGGTTGACAGGGGCGTTCACCTGACATTCACCGACAACGGTATCGGTATTCGGGAGGAACACGTTGCAAAGATTTTCAATATGTTCTACAGGGCAACGGAACGTTCCCAGGGTTCGGGACTCGGAATGTACATCGTAAAACAAGCTGTTGAAAAACTCGGTGGATCGATCTCTTTGTCCAGTGAATATGGAAAAGGAACCCGGATAAAAATTATCTTGCCAGAAAAATAAGCCCCTATGAATCAAGTTTTTTCCACAGACCAGATTCCGCCATTCTACCGGCCTTACGTAGCCCGCGTTCAGGATTATCCACTCATCGAAGCGCTTGAGCGTACCTCCGGTGAAACGATCCAGATGCTAAAAGGAGTTCCTGAATCCCTGGGTACGTTTGCTTACGCTCCCGGAAAATGGACCATCAAGGAATTACTTCAGCACATGATGGATGCCGAAAGAGTGTTTGCGTTTCGGGCGATGACCTTCGCGCGGAATGATAAGACCAACCTCCCTGCCTTCGACGAAAATGCTTACGTGCCGGAATCCAACGCACACGCGCGAACAGTAGCGGAGCTCATCGCTTCGATGGATCGCCTCAGAGCTACCACCCTCGACCTGTTTCGCAGCTTTACCCCGGAGATGCTTAAACGTCGCGGCGTCGCAAACAATGTCGAACTGAGCGTGGAAAGCATCGGGTATATCATCGCAGGGCATGAGTCACACCACAAGGCGATAATAATTGAGCGGTACCTGAAGAATTCATAATGCGTATTGTCCAGATCCTCGGCTTCGGCTTGCTTTTGCTGACGGGATGTTCGCCCCTGTCGACGAAAAAACTCAACCAGACTTTTCGCGAAACGGAAGCCCAATTCGGTGATCACACAGGATTTATTATTTACGACCCTGCGGCGAAGAAGGTAATCTACGAATATCAGGCTGATCAATATTTCACGCCGGCGTCAAATACCAAAATTCTGATACTGTATACAGCGCTGACGTTGTTGCCGGATTCCCTTCCGGGGATTAAGTATATCGAGAAGCCGGATTCCCTGATCTTCTGGGGAACTGGCGATCCTTCATTCCTGAGCAAGTTCACCTATACGAATTCGCGTGTCTACGATTTTCTTGCTGGCGCGAAGGCCCCCCTGTATTTCTCGCCCGCGAATTTTTATACTGAAAGCCTTGGTCCTGGATGGGCGTGGGACGACTACAATGATAACTATTCTCAGGAGCGGTCGCCGATGCCGGTTTATGGAAACAGTTTCACTGTATATTCTCTGGCCAACAAGGTTGTGGTCGTTCCGTCATTCTTTAAGCGCTATTACAAGAAAGGACCTTCAAGGGAGCGCTCAGAGGTAGTCCGCGAATTTGCTTCAAACAATTTTGTTCACTACCCCGGTTCGCGCATTTCGACTCGACAGATCACAGTTCCTTTTCGCAGCGACCACGCCTTGGTCGCGAATTTGCTTAGCGATACCCTGAGGAGGAATGTGACGTTGATCAACCGCAAACCAGAACCGCTCGCCAGAACGTTATACAGCGTTCCAGCCGACAGCGTTTACAAAGTAATGATGCAGGAGAGCGACAACCATATGGCTGAACAACTTCTGCTGATGTGTTCCGGGGTGCTGGCGGATTCACTAAAGCCCGAAATAGCTATCCGTTATATGAAGGAAAATTACTTCAGAACTTTCCGAAGCGAACCTCTCTGGCGGGATGGCTCAGGGCTTTCACGTTACAATTTGTTCACCCCGCGTTTTATCGTGCAGGTGTGGGAAAAGATTTATGAACGCGTCCCCAAAGAGCGATTATTTCCGTTACTTGCTACCGGAGGGAAGGCGGGAACAATTAAGAATTGGTATAAAGCTGACAAACCTTTCATTTTTGGCAAAACGGGAACACTGAGCAACAATCATAGTCTAAGCGGCTTCCTGGTTACACAAAGCGGAAAGACATTAATCTTCTGTTTTATGAATGGCAACTACACGGTTTCAACAAACGACATTCGGACGAACATGCAGCGCGTCCTATATAATTTCTATGAAAACTACTAATGTGAAAATGCGGAGTAAGAACAGGATCCAGATAATAGCACTTACGCTCTTGTTAGCGTTGTTGTCACATATTTCGTCCGCACAAAAGCGAGATAGTCTTGATATCAAAATTGGTCAGATGATTCTCATTGGCTTTCCCAAGGCAGCTGTCGATCCGCAGGTACTGCGCGAGATCCGCGACGGAAAAGTTGGGAGTATTATCATCTTTGAAAAAAACATTCCCGCGAAGAATTCTTTTGTCGAGCTGAAAAAAATCATCTGGACGTATCAAAAGGCTGCACCCATTCCGTTGCTGATAAGTATCGATCAGGAAGGAGGCAAAGTGAATCGGTTAAAAGACAAATATGGTTTTCCGCGATCTATAACTGCTGAAGCAATGGGTAAGGCGAATTCGTTGGATTCGGTCAGATTTTATGCGGAAGCAACGGCAGCGACGCTCGCGGGCCTGGGCATCAATGTCAACTTTGCCCCGGTGGTTGATCTTGCCGCTAATCCGTCAAATCCGGTGATCGTAAAGAATGGTCGCGCGTTTTCAAACAATGAAGATTCCGTAGCGCTGCTGGCGAAGGAATTTATTATCCAACACCGGAAGTACGGAGTCCTGACGTCGTTGAAACACTTCCCGGGACACGGCAGCTCAGTGGCCGATACTCATCTTGGCATGGCGGATGTGACTCAAACATGGAAAGACCGTGAACTCCATCCCTATGAAAAACTCATTGCCGAAGGATATGCCGACGCCGTGATGTCTGCACACATTGTAAATCGCAACCTTGACAAAGCAGGAAGACCCGGAACATTGTCTTCAGAAATTCTTGATGGCATTCTTCGTAAGCGCCTTAAGTTCGACGGCCTGGTCTTCAGCGACGACATGCAAATGCATGCGATCACAAAACATTACGGACTGGAGGAGGCGATCAAGCTGGCGATCAACGCCGGCATAGACATTATGACTTTTTCCAATAACATCACCGGAAGTGAAGAGCGCACGGTAGATAAGGTGCATGGAATTATCAAAAAACTCGTTGCCAGCGGTGAAATAAAAGAAGAAAGGATCAACGAGAGCTACCGACGGATTATGCGTGTGAAAAATCGCCTTGCGGCGGATGAACCCACGGCGAACCTTCAACGGAATATCTATACGTTGCAGGAGCGCACGGAATCTCTGGAAGATGAAATAGCTGATCTGAAAAAACAACTTGAGACACTTGCAGCAAAGGCTACGGCCACATCAGAACAAACTGCTGTACCAGATCAGGAGAAACCAGGCAAGAAACGGAAGAAGAACAAGAAAAAGTGATCCTCTGAATATCCGACATGGAGTCTTTTAAGATCATAAGAGAACGGACGAAGCAGGTACCAATAATAATTAGTGTACCGCACTGCGGAATTGGGTTTCCTGAAGAAATTAAAAATGACTATCGGCAGGATCTGATTGGACGTCCGGATGATACAGATTGGTACGTTGATCAGTTATACGACTTTGCCCCTGAGATGGGTATGAGGATGATCACGTCAAATATCAGTCGATGGGTAATTGACCTCAATCGCGATCCGAATGATCGGCCACTGTATGGAGACGGAAGGTTAATTACAGGTCTTTGTCCGACGACAACGTTCACCGGTGAAAAACTTTACAACGATGGACGGGAGGCGGTGAATGCAGAGGAGGTTGCCCGACGAATCAAATCGTACTACGAGCCTTACCACCATGCATTACAGGAAATGCTGAACGAGGCTCTTGACGCATTTGGCAAGGTGCTGCTATGGGACTGTCACAGCATACGCCGTCGTGTTCCGTCGATTCACGCAGAACCATTTCCGGATTTGATTTTGGGAGATAACGAAGGCAAGTCTGCAGACAAGCAACTTACCCAAACAGCGTCAAAGCAACTTTCAGGTTCCCGTTACTCTTTTAAAAACAACTATCTGTTCAAAGGCGGATTCATCACGCGGCGATACGGAAATCCTTCGCTTCAGCAACATGCACTCCAACTCGAGATGTCGAAGGATAACTATATGGATGATGAAGAAATTTCTTACGATCCTTCACGTGCCGGAAGAATGCGGGAACACCTGCAGCGGGTTTTTGAGCAGTTGATCATGGTGTTGTCGTAAGTTATGGAAACGCCGGATTTGAAATATTACCGTTTCGAGGGTTTGCTCCAGCAGCAAGGTTGGATGAAGCCTGCCTACGTCGGCGTCACGGCGAAAGGGATCGTAAAATATCTATCGGAAAAAACACCCGGCGAAGCGATTTCCGTCGAGTATGTCCGGGGCTATGCGCTTCCTGGATTTCCAAACGCACATTCCCACGCTTTTCAATATGCGATGGCGGGGATGGCAGAAAAACACCTCCCGGGATCGTCGGACGATTTCTGGACCTGGCGCGAAGCGATGTATGAATGTGCTCTTGCCATGGATCCGGACCAAATGGAAGCCGTTGCGGCAATGCTCTACAGTGAAATGCTGCGGAAGGGATATACGCATGTTGCTGAGTTTCACTATCTGCATCATGACAAAAAAGGAAATCACTATGCAAATCCCGCTGAAATGGGTGAGCGACTCGTCTCTGCCGCCGCATCAGCCGGGATCAGGATAACATTGGTGCCCGTGTTTTACCAGAAAGGCGGATTCGGACAGGAGCCGAAACCTGAGCAGCGTCGTTTCATCAGCCCTACCATTGACGAATACCTGAAGCTGCTGGATTATTCGAAGGCTACTGTTGAAAATCACGGCTTTGCATCCCTGGGTTTTGGCGTGCATTCATTGCGCGCAGTTTCGGAAACGGATGTAAGGAGAACTTTTGAACTCGGCCCAAAAACATTGCCATTTCATTTACATGCCGCCGAACAACTCGGCGAGGTTGAAGGTGCTCAAGCCCATCTCGGAACACGACCAGTTTCGTGGTTGAATGCAAACCTGCCTCTTAGCGACAGGTTTCATATTGTGCACTGCACGCATCTGGACGATGAGGAGGTCAAAGTACTCGCGCAAAGCGGAGCCAACGTGGTCTTGTGTCCGGGAACGGAGGCCAACCTCGGCGACGGTGTTTTCCGTTTGGTGGACTATGCAAAGTACTACGGCAACTGGAGCATAGGAACGGATAGTCATATCAGTTTAAATCCCCTGGAAGATCTGCGCTGGCTTGACTACGCGCAGCGCTTGCTTTCGCACAAGCGAAACACGTTCGACGATGCCGCCACGGTGCAATTTCACAAATGCATTACCTGTGGCCGCGAGGCGATGGGTATATCTTCAAAAAACTTCTTTGAAATTGATCGCCCCCTCGATGCAGTGGTGTATGATGCCGATGAGCCACTTCTGCTACAAGCAGGGTTAGCCCATTTGCTCGCTACGCTCGTATACACAGCTGATGCTTCCGCAGTAATGGGTACAATGGTTGACGGCAGGTGGGTGTACAAAAATGGTGAAGCCAGGAACGGGGCCGCTATACGTCGCCGCTTTGCCCGGGCCGTTGCTGAGCTGAAACGATAAGGTTATGCGAGTACAAATCAGAAAGATTACGGAAAAAGATAATCCTCTTATTGAAAGGATCATCAGAGAGGTCATGCCTGAGTTTGGTGCCACTGCGCCGGGCTTTGCAATTCACGACCCCGACGTAAAAGATATTTACGGGACCTTCAATCGTCCTGGGTCTGTATATTTCATCTGTGAGGTAAATGGACAGGTCATCGGTGGCGCAGGCATTGCACCACTAAAAGGTAGCGACGAATCCATTTGCGAACTTCAGAAAATGTACTTTCTCCGCAGCAGCCGCGGAAAGGGATACGGCAAACTTTTACTGGAGGGCTGTCTGCGCACCGCCAGGGAGCTTGGTTACAGCCAATGCTATATTGAATCATACCATACGATGACTGGTGCGATAGCGATGTATGAGAATCGCGGTTTTCGCGAAATCCCCGGCGCGCTGGGGTCCACAGGGCACTTTGCGTGTGACAGGTTTTTCATACTCGACCTTGATCAAACTGCTTAACGCCGCAGGAACATATACTCCAGGGTAACGTTGAGTAAACTCTTCAGCCCGGTAAGCATTCCTTTTTCATCCATCATGAAATCAGGAGTATGGTGCGAAGGCGCTGACGCTGGATCCACGTCGGGTGGGCATACGCCGACGAAGAAGAAGAATCCCGGAACTTCCATTTGATAATATGCGAAATCTTCTGCACCGGTATCAGCGGGAATTCGAACGGCATTCCCTTCCCCGGCCGCACGGGTAAGTGCGCCGATGAGTTTTTCGGTGAGCTCAGGGTCGTTGTATGTTACGGGTGTTTTGCCGTCAAACGTCACCTCTGCTTTTGCACCTGCGCTTTCTGCAATATTCGTTGCCGTCAGCACGATCTTTTCATGCACAGCTTTCTGCATATCCCGATCGAAGGTGCGGATGGTGCCGCTGATTTCCACCACCTCGGGAATAATGTTTTCACGGACACCGCCATGTATTTTACCAACGCTTATCACAACGGGTTCTTTTGTCAGATCCATCTGGCGGCTGACAATGGTTTGAAGACCCAGCACAATTTGTGACGCTACGACTACCGGATCGACGCCTTTCCAGGGTGCGGCGCCGTGACTTTGTCGACCGTGAACGCGGATCGCAAACCAGTCTGACGCAGCCATCATACCGGCAGGTTTGTATCCGATCTGACCAAGCTTTCGAATCGACTGCACGTGCAGGCCGAAAATGGCGTCCACCTTGGGATTGTCGAGTACGCCTTCCTTGACCATCATTTCCGCGCCGCCTTCCTCACCTGCGGGCGGTCCTTCTTCTGCGGGTTGAAATATAAACTTGATTGTCCCCTTAAGGTCTTTTTTGTTCTTAACAAGGATTTCGGCGACACCCATAAGTATTGCCACATGCGCATCGTGACCACATGCGTGCATCACACCAGTTTCCGCACCGTTATATATCGCTTTTTCCTTTGAAGCAAAAGGAAGGTCATTTCGCTCTGTCACAGGCAGGGCATCCATGTCGGCGCGAAGGGCTATCACTGGTCCGGGTTTTCCTGTTTTAAGCACGGCCACAACGCCGGTGTGGGCGACACCAGTAGTTACTTCAAGCCCGAGTCCGCGCAAATGCTCGGCCACATAAGCAGATGTTTTCGTTTCCCGATTGCTCAACTCGGGATACTGATGTATATGACGACGCCATTTGATAACTTTATCGTCAATAGAAGAAGCGTCCTGATCGATCTTGCGCTGCAGCCCGGCATTTACCTGGGCAAAGCAGTAATTCGAAAACAACAGACAAAAAAGGAAGGTCCTGATCATGATTAAGCTTTTCGTGTGATCTAATTTTGTCATTATTATCGAAAACAGAAAGGAACTGCCGAAATGGAATGGATAAAGATCTTTGGATCGGACGCAGAAGCGAAAACCAGGGTACCGGATAACTCCACGCAGCTCCTGATTATAGGCGGAAAACGGGTGTGCCTGGCGCGCCACAATGACGAGTTTTACGCTGTTCAGGATCGGTGCACTCACAACGGCGAGTCGCTCTCCAAGGGGAAGATTAACTTTGCGGGAGAAGTCATCTGCCCGTGGCATGGCTATCGCTTCGACTTACGGTCGGGAAGAGCCTGTGACTCAAGTTCGGATGACCTGGAGACGTATCCCATAAAAGCAGATAACACCGGCTTTTTTATTGGTTTTTAAAATAGATTGCGCTTTCTTTTCGTTCGGTATAACAGGACCTGTGACAGCCGAAGCACATCAGGAACCATGAGACAATTGAGAATACTTTTCATTTTACTGGTTTTCACATGCCACAACCTGAGCGCGCAATTTCCGCTGTCCGGAAAACAATATGTTGACCGAATGAATCTCAGCGGCGGATTTCCCGAAGATCTGCTGAGTACGCGGTCCGTGGTTTTCTTTTCCCCTGACTTTTCCGAAAAAGAGCTGAAGCAAATGCAGGAGTATTTTCAGCGCACGGGAGTTGATGCGGTAAGTTATTTTGCGCTCGATATGTTTACCGCCGGAAGAGATGTTACCCGTGGTTTCTTCGAATTTTTCTCACGCCGCGAAATCTCAAATCTCATCTTCGCCGAAAAGTTTTCCAATGGTTATAGGATGTCCATAACGACTTTCAACGGAAAGGATAACATCACTACGGAAGGACAACCCGCGTGGTCGATCTCAAACCGGCTTCTCACAGAATTGCTCAAGACGCTCAACCGCGATGCACTCGCCGCACTTAAAAGAGGAAACTTGCTGGTCAATGAATTTCCGGAGACGGATCAGATTATCAATCTGATTACCGGCAAGCGAAATGAGTTCTACGCCGGAGATATGAAGGTCGATCTGGTGGCGATTCCAAAGTTTGGTGTCGACAGCCTGGACCAGCAACTTGCTGATCTTTTGGAAGAGCACTTTCCCTTTGAATATCGCCTTGTAGAACCCAATGCAAACGAAAAGGATCTTCGCAAACAGGGCATGCTTTACATCTTCGGAATGGTTCACGCCCGGGCAATCGTTACAAGACAGTTACTTCAATATCCCTCGTCGCCGGCAGAGACTGCCTTTGTGAGTATTACATTTCCGGCGGACAACCCTCAGGCAAAGAACATCGGACAAAACACTCCCGTTTTCAAAGTTTACTTCAAGCACATCGACTCCGGAAATTTCTTCCTGGGAAACAAATGGGACGCCGACACTTCCTGGCAACAGGCGCTGCTGAATCACATCAAAGGAATGAAAGCCGAACTCAGGCTAAACTAACAGTAATCTACTGACATAGGATTGTCACTACGCCCGACGAAGTTTGAAAAAAACTTGGTTATGGCAGATTTGTTAAAATACATGTACAATCCCGTCTTCTTCGAAAAAATTCTTCCTGTGATGAAGGAGTCGCTACCCGGCTTCAGGGAACGGGAGTTCATCTATAACATTTTTGATTCCGAGTGGCCAGACCTGGAATTGAAGCAGCGCGTTCGAAAGATATCTGCATCGCTGAGGTTCATGTTGCCGGATGATTTTCCTGAAGCTGCAGCGAATCTTTCGGTGCTGTCTCACTCCTTTCGGGAGAAAAGAATCTGCGTTCAGGGTTTTGAGCTGATTTTCATCCCCGAGTATATTGGAATGTACGGGTGCCCATACGTTGAAGATTCGTTGGAAGCACTTCGCGAGATCACGCGACTTGTAAGCGGCGAGTTTGCAATCCGTCCTTTCCTCAACCTTGCTCCCGAGCTGACAATTAGCGCACTTCAAACCTGGGCTGAAGATCCTGATAAGAACGTACGAAGGCTGGCCAGCGAAGGATGCCGTCCGCGGCTGCCCTGGGGTATGGGTGTGCCGTGGTTAAAGAAAAATCCGGAGCGCATCCTTCCCATCCTCGAGAAGCTGAAAGCGGATCCATCGCCTTATGTCAGACGAAGCGTCGCCAACAACCTGAATGACATCGCAAAAGACCATCCCAATCTGGTTCGCGCGACGGCAAAAAAATGGAAGGGCACACATCCGCTTACCGATGAAATTGTAAAGCATGGTTGCAGAACGCTCTTTAAAAAAGGCGATCCGGAAAGCCTCCGGCTTCATGGACTGAACCCGCGAAGCAAAACGGAGATAACCATGTTTCGGCTTTCTGACAAGAAGATCAACGTTGGGGGCGATCTGCGATTTGATCTGCGGGTAAAAAACAGTGAGAAAAAAACCACGCGTTTCCGGGTGGATTATGCGATAGATTTCCGCACGGGATCAGGGCGGACTTCCACGAGGGTTTTCAGATTGCTCGAAAAACCTGTTGAATCGAATGATGAGATAGCTGTTTCTAAAAAGCAATCATTTCGCGATCTCACCACCCGAAAGCATTTTCCGGGCAAGCACACGATTCACATTATCGTGAACGGTCAGCGCAAAGTCAGTGAGGATTTTGTTCTGGTTTAGGAGTTACAACGCCAGGGGTATCCGAAATTTCGTTACCTTGATCGTCTCTTATGGCCCGAGGAAATTACGCCGATCTTCCGTTGCACTATGGGCATGTTCCCAGGTGGCTTGCCGAACGAATGAGCTCGCTCGGCGGAGCCATCGTTGAATCTATCGTGCAAACTTACGGTACCGCTGAGGTGTTGCGGCGTATGAGCGATCCGTTGTGGTTTCAGGCGTTTGGATGTGTACTTGGAATGGACTGGCATTCATCCGGCATCACTACCTCCGTTATGGGGGCACTGAAACGGGCTATCAACCCGATGGCCAATGAGTTGGGCATTTACATCTGTGGAGGCCGCGGTAAACACTCGCGCAAAACGCCGGAGGAACTACTGGTCGTGGCCGACAAGACGGGATTGAACGGCGAACAATTGGTTCGTTCCAGCAAACTGGTTGCTAAAGTCGACAACACCGCATTACAGGATGGCTTTCAATTGTACCTGCACAACTTCATCATAACGCGCGATGGTCAGTGGGTGGTCATCCAGCAGGGGTTGAACGATCATTCGGGAATGGCGCGGAGGTATCACTGGCACTCCGAAGCGTTTCAGTCGTATATCAATCAACCTCATTGTGGAGTTACGGGTATCAATCAAGGGCTTATTTTGAACCTTACGCATTCCGATGCTTCTGTTACGCGCGACGCGATCATGCAGATTGCGCGCGAAGATCCCGCGCGAAGTCTGGGTGAGATTAGAAAAATTGTGCTCCCTCGTCATCACGAAGTTACATCGAAGGACGTTGACCTGAAAAGACTTGGCGCGGTGCTGACCCTGGCCGCGGAATTGGAAGTCAGTAATTTTGAATCACTTCTCTTATTGGAAGGTCTCGGTCCGCGGACGCTTCAGTCTCTTACACTGGTGAGCGAAGTGATACATGGCACGCCTTCGCGGTTTACAGACCCAGCCCGATTTTCATTTGCCCATGGGGGAAAAGATGGTCACCCCTTTCCTGTACCGCTGAAGATTTATGATGAAACGATCAACACGTTGAAATCAGCTGTTGAGAAGGCGCGTATCGGAAATGCCGACAAGTCGAGAGCGATAGAGCAGCTTTCGAAACTCTCATCCACAGTAGAAAAAAGCTTCATCCCTGATTATTCGCTTGACGATATCATCAAAAAAGAACGAAAGGCGTCACCTGCATTGGGAGGTCGTACTGTATTTGATGACCATGGTAAACGCATTCCAAAAAAAGATTCACAACTGAAGTTATTTTAAGCTTCAATTATCCTAACAAAAAAGGAGCCCTAAGGCTCCTTCTGAGTTGATGGTGTTCGTCCGTTCTATTGAACCATTTTTGCAATCTGACTCAAGGGCAGGCTGTTGGCCCAGCGGGTGATATCCGCTTCGCTGCAATCATCGCCGTTGATTGTAATCAGCGTAGAGTTCAATGGAATCTGGAGAGTATAACTTGTCTTGTTGTTTTCAGAGTCCTGGGTGCGTTGCAATACAGATTTGTATCCCTGAACCTTAATAACCTTCTGAGATCCGTCGCCGGAATTTCCAATGAAAGGGATAGAGAGAATTGCATTGATAGAGGCGATAAGCGGTGAATTGCTCATGATTTCAAGCGAAGCTGTTTTGTCACCTGAACCATAATCGCGGTGAACCAGAACGCCTGCAAGGCCGGTATTGGCTGTAACGTTGTCATTCGCGGTATTAGCGCTCAATGCATCGAATTTTGCAGGCAAAGATTTTAGCAATTCCTTGCCAACAAGAACGTCGATATCATTGAGCATCTGTTGCATGGCAAATCTGGCTTCTTCAAGATTACCGCTTCCGTAGGCCGAACGTGCCGTGGAAAGGTTTGCCTGGAAATCCTGAGCGTGCACGAGCCCGACGGCACAGAAAACGGCTGCAGCAGTTAGTATGTATTTCATAGTTGAATTCTTCATTGTCTGTCCTGATAAAGGTTATTGTTCTCCCAGCATCTTCTTGATTCCGTCGATGTCAAACGTATTCACCGCGGCCACCATTTCCTGTTCATTGGCGAAATTGATTCCTTCCCAGACGATGATAGAGGATTGTCCGAGGGGAAGGCTTAGTTTATAACCGGATGAGTCGTCGTATTCGATGACCGCGCGATGCCCTTTGACTTTAATCTGTTTCCAGTTTTGTTCGCCGCCGGTCTGTTGGGCATATCCTCCGTTTGCGAGGTACATATTCACCGCTGACATCCAAACCGAGTTATTGCCGATGGTAATTTTGATTTCTTTGTCGTTGTTATAATAGACGCGTTGAATCGTGAGACCGGCCCATCCCCATCCAGTTGATGTTACCTGATCTTGCGAGGCGTCTTTAGGTAATCCGGAAACACTTTCCGGAAGCGATGCAAGAACTTTATTTCCGATCTCAAGCTCGACGCCAAGCATTGCCTGCTGAACTGCATAGCGTGCTTCGCCATAATTTGCTGATTTGAATGCAGCGTCAGCGTCGGTAAGATTTTGCTTTACATCAGGAGGTGTAGTGATCAGTCCGGCGCCACCTTTGTTAACAGGGCGTCCTGACGAGTTGGATCCCGATGTGTTGCTATCGCCGCCCTGGTTAGCGTTGCCTCCACCGATTTGCTCATCCGCTTTTTTCTCAAGCGCCCGCTCAGCAGCCTGTTCAGCCTTTTGTTTGAGCTTCCCCACGAGTCCCTGCCCGAAGGTAGAGGTCGCGAACCCCATAAGGCCAAGGGTCATCAACATAAAAGTACGTTTCATAGATAGATTAGGAGTTATAGTTCGTAAGGTACGAGAATTACGTTCGTTCGGTTTCAAAATACGGCGTTACCCTGCTCAAATGAAAGTCACCCTTTAGATCTATGTCGGAATTCTGCGGAGCAGGTCAATATTTTGCGGTGGGAAATTAATCATTCCCGAAACATCGGGGACGGTTGCCCTGAAATTTTTCCGATCAAAATACCGTCTGAATCCTGTGATCAAATTTCCGCCTCATCTGCAGGCATGTTTTGCTATATTTCAGAAAACTCAATCTAAAACACCTGACACCATGAAACGAAGGAAATTTATCGCCCGGTCATTTGCAGGGTTTTCCACTTTAGCCCTGTCTGCAAGTATGGTCGGCGCTACGACTTTTCAGCGCAGGAAACTTGGCGTCGCGCTCGTTGGCCTGGGCTATTACAGCACCGACCTTCTGGCGCCGGCGCTGCAACTCACTGAACATTGTTACCTCGCGGGGATCGTTACAGGCAGCCCGTCAAAGGCAGAGCAATGGCAGAAGAAGTACAATATCCCAGATAAGAATGTCTACAACTATGAGAACATCGGTCAGGTGGCCAACAATCCTGATATTGACGTCATATACATCGTTCTGCCTCCTTCCATGCACGCGGAATATGTCATCAAGGCGGCGAATGCAGGAAAACACGTATGGTGTGAAAAACCTATGGCAATGACAGTTCGCGAATGCCAGGATATGATTGATGCGTGTAACAAGAACAAGGTGAAGCTGTCTATCGGCTACCGCATGCACCACGAGCCGAACACGCAAAAGATCATGGGTTTTGCGAAAGAACTACCCTATGGTAAAATTCAGAACGTGACTGCCGCGGCGGGCTATGTCGATCCAAGGAAAGATCACTGGAAGCAGAAGAAGAGCCTGGGCGGTGGCGCCATGTACGACATGGGCGTTTACCCGTTGAATGCAGTCAGATACGCTACAGGCCTTGAACCTGTGGCAGTCACCGCCAAAGCTTCGACGACACGCCCTGAGATTTACACCGAAGTGGAAGAGACGATGGAATTTACGCTCGAGTTTCCGGGAGGAATTACTGCATCCTGCGTAACAAGTTTTGGAAAAAACATGAACTCGCTTCAGGTAAACTGTGCCAACGGGTGGTACAAGCTGGAACCGTTTCAGGCGTATAATGGGATTAAGGGTGTTACCAGCGATGGCAAGCAACTGAACGCCACGATACCTAATCAACAGGCCCGCCAAATGGACGACGACGCCCTGGCTATAATGAACGGTAAGCCAATGCTGGTTCCCGGAGAGGAAGGTTTGAAGGATATCCGCGTGGTGGAGGCGATATACAAATCAGTTGAACAGAAAGGCAAGGTCAAAATCAGCTAATTCTAAATACAAATTTGCCTTGGAGGACACGGGGCTCACTGCCAACGGGTTACTGTAATTTCTTGTGCCGGTTGCCAGTTCCCGGTCCATTCCCGTCCTCCCCGCCCCTCGTGTCCTACGAATGGGAGCTTAAATCAGAAACCAGGAATAAGAATCCGGAATGTCTTCGACGTGACTTGGACCATATCTCATAGGTGCAGCCACCGTATGGTTGTAGTAACTCAAGGCAATCTCATAATGAGGCCTTTTTTTATGCTATTGTATGACTTGTCTATGCATTACGCTTGAAATGACTATGAGTTGCGCCCGAAGACACGTCGAAGATACCATGAAGTTATTAAGAGGATTGATGTATCAGAAGGGCTGAATCCTGCTACGGTTGGTAGTTCGTGGAAATAAGAAAGTTGGAAACCAGAAATCAATCAGGAATCATAAAAAATGCTCGCCTTTTGGGATAGCCTCCTGATTTTAAAGCCTGAATAATATGGCCCTTGCCGAAATTATTGGCCGACGCTGAAAATTACGTTGATTCTTGAGTAGTAGACGTCGTTTGTTCCGGTGTACATGGAGTCAGTGCCCACGATGAGCCAGATTTCACCTTTACTGTTGCTGCGGACCACCAGCGGTGTGTAGGAATACGCATTGCTTTTTGTAATCATGTTAAACTCCGTACTTGACGGCGACAGCCCGCCGACGTCCCCAAAACTGAAAAGGCTTTCTCCGCCATCAAAACTGTCGCCTTTGTCGATATTGAGGGTGTAGTAGCCATTTTCGATTACCTTTTTCGGCTCAAGCGGGGATCCGCCAGCCTTTAGAATCATCGCCTGCCCAGGGGTTGCGTTAGTTGCCAGGCTGATGTCAAAAACGAGCGAATAGTTTGTGTTTGGCCGCAGGTTATCAACCCTACGCTTCAGGAACATAAATATGTCGCCATTGACATTTTCACAGCTCAACAGCAGGGAATTCTGGCTTTTCAAGGATCCCGGGCCGGGAGCCAGCTCTGTTTTCCAGCGGTAAATGGTGTCTTCTTCTTCCGTTTTCCCAACCGGGTAATCCGTGAATTCCGCTGTCCATCCGTTCAGGCCGTTGCCGAAAGTGTAGTCGAGGGTAAAAATCTGTAAGGCCTCATCGGGTTCAGAAGCACATCCCCAGCACAATAAGCCAGCAACACCAACGCTAATTAATCTCTCCAAAAAGCTCATATCATTCAATCTAGCCGATAGACACGTGGACGTGAAATTAAGTTGGAACATCGCGCCCGAAGATTAAAACTACGTTTCAAACTAAAATGTAAGCACTTCCGTCTAATCTGTAAAACCCAGGCTGGGAAGTATCGTATTCTACGTTTAGAAACCCGGAGCGCCATGCAAGATTTTACCGAAAAGTTTCCCTTCAGCTCAAAACTCAGCCTCCGGCTCCTGATTGAGTATTGGGAAAGACACATCGAACAAAGCGAATTGCCCGAATTTACCCTCGGCGTACTGGAATATATCAAAAATGCGCCGGAGTTAAAACAGCCCATAGAAGACGAGCAGATCCTTGAGAAGCACAGGCCATTCATCAATTATCTGATGTCCGCCGTGGTGCCCACAGCGAGCGATTCCAAAGACCTCGTTGCTGCAATTTATCCGTTTTCATTCAAGCCCCTATACATAACCAAGGCGTTTGAGCAGGCCGTCGATATTGCCGGTCTTGAAAATTCGGCCAAGGCAAACCTTCCCGGCGGAAGTGTCGCGACGGGCAAAATTATCAAAGGATGCCTGATGGTCCTGGAGAAGTTCTACCACGTTGGAACCGCCTCTGATCGTCCGGTATTGTTCTCGCTGAAACATCCTGAGACGGGACTGGACAAAGTTTACAAGGTTGAGATTAACCATCAGTTCTGTGAAATTATTCCGAAGGGCAAGGTGCCGGAGATTGACAGACAGGTGATCAAGTTCCTGATGGAAAAAACCTATGACCTCGACCTTTGGTTTCAGTACATCCATCCGGAAAAATTTGAATTCCAGGGTTTCATCGTGCTGCGACTTGTTGACGTTACGGAGCAGGAAATGCTCTCGTCGATAAAGTATGACCTTCTGGAGAAGAATGCGGTTGTGCGGAAAGAGACTTTTGCCGCCATCCAGCATAAGCTTAGGTCGCTTTTTGGTATCCCCGATATCCGCCTGGGCATCGCGTATTTTGACCCTAACAACAACCTGATACTGAACAGCGATTCCTCTGAATGCTGGAAGAGCCTGGCCGAAAGTCAGCTGCACGAAAGAAGCTGCAATGACTACACTGGCTCCGTATATGAACGCAGCTGGATGGAGAAGCGATACGTTACGATTGAAAACCTGAAAGATTACCCGTTCCGGTCGCCGATCGAGGAGGCGCTCATTGCCAATGGCATCAATAATATTCTGCTGGCACCGCTTATCGACGGCGACGAAACGATTGGAATGGTGGAACTGGCAACGCCTGTGGCGGGTAAGCTCAACAGCGTAAGCGCCCATAAGGTGGAGAATGTTCTGCCCATGTTCACCGCGGCCGTCAAACGCGTAAAGGAAGAAATGTCCACGGAAGTACGGGCGATTATTCAGGAAGAATGCACCGCGATACACCCAACGGTTCAATGGAAGTTCTTCGAAGCTGGTGTTAACCTGATGAACAAACGTCGGAAGGGAGATGAGGCAAGTTTTGAAGAGATTGTCTTCAAGGATGTTTATCCACTCTATGGAATGGCTGACGTGCGCAACTCTTCTGTCGAACGAAATAATGCCATCCAAAAAGATCTGCAGCAAAACCTACAGCTGGTCAAAGACCTGCTGCTTCGAATAAATGAACACAGAGCGCTTCCGCTTCTTGATGAAGTGATCTTCAAGACTGAAGAGCAGCTGAAGCGCCTGAAGCGTGGACTCGCCTCAGGTGATGAAAGCAATGTCCTTGATTTCCTCAAGGTTGAGATTGAGCCGCTTGTAGGACATTTCAGTAAGGATTCCGACCTGGCAATATATGTTGCAGATTATCAGCGTCAGCTTGATCCGTATTCCGGTGTAGTGTATAAGAGAAGGAAGTCTTTCGAAGAAAGCCTCGAACGTATCAACCAAACAATTTCTGCATGTCTTGACGAAGCTGAAAAGGGTGCACAAAAGATGTTCCCTCACTACTTTGAAAAATACAAAACGGATGGTGTTGAGTATAGTCTCTATGTTGGAAGTGCCCTGGTAAAGGACCGCGAGTTTGATCCGTTCTACCTGAAGAATTTTCATATCTGGCAATTGCTGACGATGGCCGAGATTCACAAGAGAGTGGAAGCACTTAAACCGGATTTGAAAGTACGGCTGGATATCGCACAGCTGATCCTGGTTCACGACCAACCGATATCCATAAGGTTCCGTTCGGATGAAAAGCAATTTGATGTTGACGGGGCTTACGATATCCGTTATGAAATCGTCAAGAAACGGATTGACAAGGCGTTCATCAGAAACTCGAGTGAACGTTTGACACAACCCGGCAAAATTGCCATTGTATATAACCAGGCCAAGGTTGCTGATGAGTTTCGGAGATATTTCCAATATCTGAAAGCGCGTAACCTCGTTCGTGGAACGGTTGAAGAGCTTGAATTGGAGGAGCTTCCGGGAGCAACAGGCTTAAGGGCCCTGCGTTTCGAACTCGGTGGAGGTGTGGAAGCGAAGCCAATCGCGCCGGAGGAGGATCTGGTTCGTCAGATTGAAAAGGGACTTGCGCTCAGCTAGACATCTGCTCAAGTACAAGCTTCCGTTTGCGATCGATGTATTTGCCGAAGATCGTCATTACGATCGGGTACAGGAAGTATGAGAATCCCGAGTACATTCCGACCCAACGATTGTCGTGAAGCCCAATAGCGAAAGCAACTGAAACCACGGGCACCGAGGCAAGCAATAGGTTCGTTATCATGCTTGTCCGCGTATCAAATCGTTCGAGTACGTTAAGCTCCAGTTCATCGGCCCTCCTCCATGCGTATCGGTACATGAATGCGAGTACTATAAAAACAGCAGAGGCGCCCAGCCCATAAATAATCATCAGGTCTGCTACATTTCCCCCGCGGTACAGTTCCAGCATTTCCTCTAGCAGCGTTGAGTGATCCAGCACGTAGGCAATCGGAATAAGGATGCCCCTGGTGAGGTACTTCAATGGGTAAACGTAGAACAATACAATTACCAGGAATATAGTGTTGAGCACCAGAACAGTGGGATTCCGTATTCCATAGCGGTGAAAGAACACAAAGTGCTGAAACCAGATCAGCATAATGATAGTGATGCAGATCGAAAAAGGAATCAACTCCCACACAAACCGTTTGATTTGTTCGAAATCTGTTGGGGGAGATGTAGAGATGAGCAGCAGGGTAATGGCAAGCGCGAAGACTGCGTCACTGAAGTTCTCGACGCGCCCGGGCTCAGCGCCGCGAAACCGGAATTCGCCGGAAGAGTGTTTCCCCAGGTTTTTAAAAATCTCGCGCATAAGGGTCTTATCTCCTAAGCTAATACCTGGCGGTCATAAAATCAACCGTGACTAAAGATCTGTCGTGTCTTTCCGAAAAGGCGAAGAGTGTTGATGTATTTGAATGGCTTTGCGCGAAAGGATTAGGCCGACGATTAATGCGACGATTGACCCAATCCAGATACCAGCATAAACACCTTTTATTTCAGCGATAAAGAGGAAGTAGTCATATGCGCCGTGAAACAATGCCGGCGCGAGTAGCCCGAGGGCTGAATACATGTAGACGTTGCGATGAGTGAATTTCGCTTTGCCGACATAATAACCCATGATTATGCCGAATACGGCATGGGCAGGTACCGCGGTAAACATACGAAGTACGCCACTCATAAATCCGAGTTGGTACACATAAACGATATTTTCGAGGGTTGCGAATCCCATGCTCACCATTACGGCGTATACAATTCCGTCGAAGGGTTCATTGAAATGGACATTTCTGAACAGGAGGAATCGAACAAAAACAAATTTGCTGAACTCTTCCACCAGGGCGACCTTGAAAAATGCATTGATGAACTGGTCGACAACGTCATCGGGTGCCGTAATAATGACGAAGTTGACAGGAAGGCTTATGAGAAGCGTTACCGCAGTGCTAAGACATCCATACAGGAAACACAGGATCAGCAGGTGCACAGGCTCGCGCTCGTGATGATCCTTCAAATAAATATACAACGCGATCGCTGTACCGGGAGCTAATGCTAATGAGAGGAGTGTAAGCACAAAAAAAATTGACGACTCAAGTTAATTAAATCGTCAATTTTCCAGCAATTATAAGGTTAGTTATTCGATCACATCTTCTACGGCATCCATTTTCGCCGCCGTGTATTTTCCCGAGGTGGCGTGGACAATTTTTCCTTCCGGATCCAGGACGAAGAAGTAGGGTGTATCCTTCTTTTCAAAATCAAGCGCCTGCTTGTAGGTCTTCAATTCGCCTTTGTAAAAGAGCACGTAGGGAAGAAGTTGCGGATCGATATTCTTCATCGCTTTCCGTTTGGCAGTTCCGGTTGCTGCGGCGTTTACCCCTGTAAACATGGGAACAAAATAGACATTGACATCATATGAAAAGCTGGATAACATTCCGGTTGTCTTTTGAATAAACTTCTCAAAAACCGGCTGAAACCAGGAGTTCAGTTCGTCTTCAGATTTTTTCGAATAAGCCAATCCAATCAACGTGTATTTCCCTTTAACATCATCAGGCAACATTACTTTTTTATCTTCAACGGTTTCTGCTTCCATTGCAGGAAAAACCTTTCCGACCTGAGAATATGCAGAAACAACAAACCCAATGAACAACAACATTGAAAATAGATACTTCATAAGTTTTGATTTGTTGAAAAGGTACGAATTCCGCCGCAGTATCATCCGAAGGTGTAACGTTTTCGGGATTATTCCACCGTCTTATCCCGTCATTAATCGACGAAATGCCGCAGAAATGCATATAGGCCAAGTATTAACAACACAAACCCAGGCACCTTGCGTATGATTGGATACCGATTGAATGCCACCATTGCTTGTTTACTGATGTATGCAAGGATCAGCAATAACAGGAAAGCACCACTGAAGACGCCGGCGAGATATGCGTGCAACGATGCCGTTGAATCCAGCAGAATCCACTGCTGACTTCGCAGATATGCGGTCATGGCAATCCAGAACGGAATTGCTAGCGGATTAAGCATGCCTAGAATCAGGCCGCGGCGAAAACCACTTTTGCTGAATTTCACCTGCCAGGGTGATGGACGCTCCGCCTTTGGCCACAGGTTAACAATTCCAAGAAGGGTCATTACTAAGGCGGCAGTCAATTCAAGGTTGTTCGTGATGACCGGCGAGTTCGTAATCAATCTTTCAAACTTCACGGCAATCCATGCATAGGGATATTCAATAAGCGACGCGGCAAAGGCAAACCTTATGGCTACAGACATTTGATTGTTTAAACCCAATTGCACGACCGTGAGATTCAGCGTGCCTGGCGGTATAGAGCCCAGGAAAGAGAATACCAACGCTGTCAGGAAATTTGTCATGCCTGAAACCCTTTGCTAACGTGTTTTTGATCGGAAATTATGATAATGGGAAACAGCCTCCTTCAACGGCAGGAAGCGGTATCCCTGAGCTTTGTTTTGCTGGGCGATATCAAAGATTGTTTTCCAGTGCTTTATCAATGTCGAAATGGCACGCGACAGAGGAAACTCAGGATCGTAGATGTGCGCAGGTTCTGCGCCGCATCCGTTGAGCTCCAGTATTTTGAATCTGCCCTCGCGCAGATCACCAATACTTTCACAACGGAGGTCATACCTGCCGAAATAAAATCCATTAATCTGTTTACTCAAATTATCGAACACATCATTGAGAGCGGTATCAATTAATCCATTACCGTTGAGGAATTTTGTGCCAAGGCAATGATTGCCAATGGAAACAATTTCCCGTTGTTCACCCTGAGGCAAGACTGTTGTCAGTTGGTGGCGATATGTTTCCCGAAGTTTGGGTAGCTGTAATTTAGCGCGGTCGTTGCTGGTAATCAGTTCCAAAAACGACGATTTACCATCACCGGTAACGGTAAGCATTTCTTTTATCACAACTGACGTGACTTGACCTTTCGGATCCCGTGGATATCGTCTGTAAAAGACACCGAGCTCAACTGGATAGTCTACGAATTCCTGGACCAGGAAATCATGTTTCATCGAATTCAGATAGTTGGTGATATCTGAAGCGGAGTTGATGCGTTTAACCATAAATCCTCTCTCGCCGATATCTGGTTTGAGGATCAATGGGAACTGAAGGCCGTTGCTGCTGATATCACTTAGAATGCCTTGAACGGTGGCAGGCTGACGTATCAGCAGGGTTTTGGGAACCCATTTTTCCGGAATTTTCTTCAATACATCAAACTTGGATTCACCGAACATTCCACCCATAACAATTCCAGGGTTTGATCCGGTGAAGAATGTCAGTGAACCTGCGCGGAGTGCAAGCCAGGGGTAGTAAATGAACAGAGGGAACTGCACAATCCCAAATGGCCAATATTCCCAGTGAGTAAGCCTGATGTAGAAGTCAGATCGCTTAAACCGGCGCCAGAAAGAAACCATCAGGAATCAGCGTGTTTGTGCAGTCATCGCCGATCCATTTTCATAGAAGCGGATTGTTGAGGCAGCAATGCCAAAGTGTTTGTCGAGCTGAACGTAAGGAGCCACCTCGCGAACGCCGATCTTAATCAACGCCATATGATGAACCGCGTGCTCAATGTTGTAGACCAGTTCCCTGGCGGAAGTTGTTTCCAGTTCGATGTTGTCGTCTTGGTCGATGGTATAGTTTACTTCCAGTTTTAGCGGCAGATCGAGGTTTAGCTCATCGAGGAAGAGGGCTATCCTCCGGATGGTAGCACCGGCGACATCCCGGTTGTTTTCAATGGTATGATCATGATTACGCTTGTCGTAGTTGATGCACCCCGACTTCACGCCAGACTCGAGGCAAAGAAAAAATTCCAGCGTGTGACGCAGGTGCTGGCCTACGGTCGATCCACTCAATGCAATTGATGGCTTCCTGAAATCAGCTTCACCGATGGTATCGGTCAACGCACTGAGCTGATCCAGGATTTCCCTGCAGACACTAATCAAATTCATACATTCGTGAAAGATCAAATATAATCAAAAACCAAAAGTGCATGTGTGGCACGGACTCATCCCTTAAAAAATGAGTCCAGCCTTATATGGCCGTAAAAGCAGGTTGGTTGTGGAAAACACGTGGCAGAGATCAGAAAACCGCCTAAATTACGGGTACTTAATACGCATCAATGAAACTTCTGATATTCGGTTATCTATGCTTTACCTGTTTTCTCGTATGTGGACAAGACGATGCAATAAAAGCAAGCGTTCTGGAAACTAATCGGCGAATCGATGAAGGTGTGGTTCGGAAGGATATTCCTACACTTGAGAAGTTGTATGCGGCTGACTTTGTGTTTACGCATGGTACTGGCACCGTTGATGACAAAGAAAGCTGGTTGAACAGTGTGCGCCGACCGGAGCAGAAGTTTGTAAGCCGGGTACATGACTCCACTACCGTCGAACTCCACGACGACATTGCGCTTGTCAGTGGTACGCTCACAATCACCCGGTTCGACGGGGAGAAAGAAGGGCGTTACAAAATCTGGTATTTGCGCACCTTCCGACATCGGGACAAGCAGTGGCAATTGATCTCACATCGCACCACGCGGGAAATCCATCTCTGAGTTATTCCACATAGAGTACGAGCCCCTTGAGATACTCGCCTTCAGGATGAAAGATGGAAACGGGGTGGTCTGCGGGCTGCGACAAGTGGTGCAAAACTTTTATCTGCCGGCCCGACTGAATCGCTGACGAAACGATGGTGTTGTAAAACAGCTGGCGGTCCACCACCTGCGAACACGAAAACGTAAAGAGTATCCCGCCCTTCTTGATCACCTTAAGCGCTTCAGTGTTGAGTCGTTGATAACCGCGCACAGCCTGGTGTCGTGCATCACGGTGCTTTGCAAAGGCGGGCGGATCAAGGACGATGACATCATAAATGCCGTCCTTGTCTTTCAGAAAGTCGAACGTGTCGATGGCATGACAAGAATTCTCAACGGGGTCAAAGCCATTCAGCGTCAGGTTTTTTTCAGTCAGATGGACGGCTTTCTCGGAAGCATCCACGGAATGAACAACACGTGCGCCGCCTTTCAGGGCCGTAACAGAGAATCCTCCGGTATAACAGAATGTATTCAGAACAGACTTTCCGTGGCAGAAAGACTTGAGTAACTCCCGGTTTTCACGTTGGTCGAGGAAGAACCCTGTCTTTTGACCCTCCTCCCAGTTGACGTAGAATCTACTTCCGTATTCGGTTATAATTGCGGGCATCTCTTTATGTCCAAGGAGATATTCGGGCTGCTGTGAGGTTTGTTGTTTGCCGGAAATCTGGCTTCGGTAGTAAATGGCTCTGCAGGAATCACCGAATACTTCTTGAATTGCATTGGCAATCTGGAGCCGGTCTGCATGCATCCCATACGAGTGAGATTGAACGACAGCCGCATTATCGTAGTAGTCGACAATCAGTCCGGGAAGTCCATCGCCCTCGCCGTGGATAAGCCGGAACGCATTGGTATTTTGATTCGGCAGGCCAGCCGCCGCCCGCAGGGCAAGGGCGGTTTTAATTCGGGTTACATAAAAATCCGAGGCGGGCCGCACATCGCCGAACGATAATAATCGAACAGTGATGCTGCCCTCCTGATAATGTCCAAATCCCAGGGTTTTGCCTGATGCGGATTGAACTTCAACCCACTGGCCATCAGCGGGGGTACCGGTTTGTTTTTGTATTGCGCCTGAAAAAATCCAGGGGTGGAACCGTTCAACCGAATGGTCCTTTCCTTTTTTCAAAGTGACTACGCCAGATATATCCATCTCGGGTTATTGAGGATCCAAAAGTAATCATTCAGTTCTGTGAGCCCAGCAATTGAGGATACACGACATCAATTTTATGAGGGGATACTTGGCGTGCGCTGGCATCAAATTCACTGTCGTTCATAACCGAATGCTGCCGGAAATGCAAAGGAACAGAACTTATATCCGAGACTTTTCGTAATTAAACCGTGGCGATAATTGTGGCAGATTTGATTGATTGAGTGGAGAAAAAACTGACAAAATTTCGCCCCTCTTCATATCTGCGCAATTTTTGCTTCGTTTACGTCAAAAAAACAGGTGAAATTATGAAGAGATTTGTGTCTTTATTTTTTGCAGCGATTCTGGGAAGTGCCAGTACAATCACTGTAGTAAAGTATTTCGAGAAGGATGACCCTGCAGTGAAATTGGAGTACCTGAGTGGCGTCCCCACATCAAAGGTTGCCTATAAGGTAGATAAGAATGGGGATGTTGTTCCGCTCGATTTCACGGCAGCTGCCGAGAAAGTAATGCCTGCGGTTGTTCATATTCGTTCTACCCAGGCCGCTCAACGGGAGCAAACACCGTTTTCGCCATCTGATCCGTTCCGGGAATTTTTTGGGCCCCGGTTCTACCAAGGTCCAGCTCAGAGTTCGGGCTCAGGCGTCATAATCAATGAAAACGGCTATATCGTAACAAATACGCACGTCGTTCAGGGAGCCGATATTGTTGAAGTAACCCTTTACGACAACCGGAGCTACAAGGCCGAAGTAATCGGTACTGACCCGGACACGGACATAGCTCTGGTAAAAATTGAAGAAAAGGGGTTGCCTTTTCTGTCGTTCATAAATTCTGATGAAGCAAAAGTCGGAGAGTGGGTGCTGGCGGTAGGAAATCCGTTCAACCTCAACTCTACGGTTACTGCTGGTATTATTAGTGCCAAAGGACGGAATATCAACATCCTCGGTCGTAATACCAATGAAGGCGCCCGCACGGCGATTGAGTCGTTCATCCAGACGGATGCTGCGATAAACCCTGGTAACAGCGGAGGTGCGTTGGTGGCACTTAACGGTGGACTGCTTGGCATCAACACGGCAATAGCCAGCCCGACAGGCTCATATTCAGGATACGGATTCGCGGTACCGTCGAATATCGTGAGCAAGATTGTTGAAGACCTTATCAGCTACGGGGCCGTTCAGCGTGGATGGCTCGGAGTAACTATCGGTACTGTAAACAATGAAGTAGCCAAGGAATACGACCTGAGCGTTAAAAGCGGGGCATACATTTCGGGGTTTGCTGATAACAGTGCTGCAAAAGCTGCCGGTATCAAAGAGGGCGACGTGGTGGTCAAGATTGACGATACGCCAATCAAATCAAGCACAGCCCTCACTGAATATATCGGCTTGAGACGCCCCGGTGACAAAGTCACTGTAGTGGTGAACCGCAAAGGCAAAGAGGTTACTATTCCTGTCGTGCTTACCGGAAGAGACGGGAAACAAGGGGTAATCAAACCTGAAGAAAAAGCCGGGTTTGCCGCCCTCGGGTTCGACCTCGAAGAAGTAGATGCCAAGGTGTTGAAGAAACTGGATCTCGAAAACGGAGTTCGCGTCAAGTCTCTGGGTAACGGTAGAATTGCACGTTATACTGAGATGCGCGAAGGTTTTATCATCACAAAGGTCGACGACATTCCGGTGAAATCCGTTAAAGAAGTAAATGAAATTATTAAGAAGAAGAAATCTGGAGAATTGATTACACTTTCGGGAACCTATGAAGATTTCCCACGTGAATTCAATTACGCTTTAAGGTTATAAACTGTTAAGTTATATGAGGAGACTTTTTAGAAAAGGCGAACGTGTTCGCAGCAAGATCGATGGAAAAGTGATGGAGGTTTTAAAGTACATCAAAAACAATTTTGTCGAAGTGAAATGGTTTGACCTTGAGAAGAAAGAAGTAAGGATCAACCAAATCAGAGAGGACGAACTCTCAAAAGCGGCGTAGGGCTTATCCTACGGAAAGGTAAATGCCTCCCGGGCGTTTACCTTTCATTTTTCAACAACTTTTACACTACTTTTGGGGTTAGTGTAAAAAACTACTGCTATCAAAAAATTCGCTATCCCATCTTACTACCGGTCGTCGATAACTGGCCGCGTGAAGGAAGTGCGCCGCATGCGCGATCTCCGCAAACAGGATTTTTCGCCGGCAATGCTGGATTTCGGACCTGTACAGTTTTATCTCGCTCGTCATTTTGGATTCTGCTATGGCGTGGAAAACGCAATTGAAATAAGCTATCGCGCCCTTGAAGAAAATGCGGGTCGACGGGTATACCTGCTTAGCCAGATGATCCATAACCAGGAAGTCAATGCCGACCTCCTCAGCCGCGGGATTTCCTTCATTATGGATACCGATGGCAGCCAGCTCATACCATGGGATCAGCTTACTCCTGATGATATTGTAATCATCCCCGCCTTCGGCACAACAGTCGAAATTGAAAACCTGCTGCTCGACAAAGGAATAGAAATTCAGAAATACAACACCACCTGTCCTTTTGTTGAAAAGGTCTGGAACCGGTCTGAAAAGCTGGGCAAGGAAGATTATACCGTGGTAATTCATGGCAAGCCCAGACATGAGGAGACGCGTGCCACTTTTTCACATGCGAAGGAAACGGCTGCTTCGGTCATTGTTAGAGACCTTGAAGAGGCAAAGATCCTCGGTGAATATATCAGGGGTGAACGCCCCAGGGAGCAGTTCTTTATCGACTTTGATCAGAAAATTTCGCCCGGCTTCGACCCGCGACGCCACCTTCAACGTATCGGTGTGGTGAATCAAACCACAATGCTCGCAAGTGAAACGCAGGCAATTGCCGATTACTTACGAATGGTAATGGTAGGTACTTACGGTACAGAGAACATCAAGGATCACTTTGCCGACACCCGCGACACACTGTGCTACGCCACAAATGATAATCAGGACGCAACGTACGAGCTGCTGCAGACAGATGCGGATTTCGCAATAGTCGTCGGCGGATATAACAGCTCGAACACCTCACATATTGTCGAACTCTGCGAACGAAAATTCCCAACGTATTTTATCAACTCTGAGCGTGAAATAAAGTCGCCTGATGAGATTCATCATTTCGATTACCCCGCGAAGGCGAAGCGGATCACACATTCCTTCATCGGTCAGCAACGGCCCGTACGAATTGTTCTAACGAGCGGTGCTTCTTGTCCGGATACACTTGTCGATCGTGTTATGATGCGGCTGGTGGAATTCTTCCCAGATGCCAGAGCGTTGGAGGAGGTTATGGCGGAGGTAACGGCCTGAAACAAAAAAGCCGGAGAACCCGGCCTTTTTGATTTGCGCATTACGTCAAATCAAGCTTTTTCCTTTCTTGGCTTCGCTTCTTCCACAACTTTCTTGCCGTTGCGGTGCTCACCTAAAATAATTACGTCTTTTGTATTCTGATACTGTTTTGCAGCCTGCATCATCGCTTCGTAGGTATCGCGAATGAGAATCATGCCGGTCTTAGCGCCTTTATTGCGCACTTCGAGCCAGAAACCATCTTTTTTCTTTTTTGGCAGTACAGGAGGTCGTCCCATTGTAGTTAGTTTTATGTTACTTGATCGCTAGTTTTTAGCTTCTGAATACATAACCTTGAAATAATCGGTTAAGTTCAAGCAAACAAGATGCGAAAAATAAACGAGATGCTTTGAACAAATACGTTAAAGCACCTGAGCAGCAGCCAAATACTTCAATAATGACCCGGACTATCAAGTTCATCTCACTTTTTGCACTCCTTACAGCGACAACATTTATCCTGCGCGCACAAGACAGCACGCGTGTTTTGGCCGAAGTTGAGATTCAGGCCTACGGCTATAGTCGCCCGTTGATGTCGGCGCCCGTTTCGGCCGCCCGGATTTCGCCAGCAGACCTTTCACGCTTTGATAACACCTCAATCCTTCCGGCTGTAAACACAATCCCAGGCGTGCGAATGGAGGAACGTTCCCCCGGAAGTTACCGCTTTTCCATCAGGGGAAGTTTGGTGCGCTCGCCTTTCGGCGTAAGGAACGTAAAGGTTTATTGGAATAACCTGCCATTCACGGATGGATCGGGAAACACCTATTTGAACTTAATCGATCTTTCCGCGTTGGGCGGACTCGAAATCATCAAGGGGCCAGGAGGGAGCTTGTATGGTGCGGGAACCGGCGGCGTGCTGCTGCTGAAGGGCCATACACCGAATAAAAGTGGGTTACGCTTCGGCAGCACGTTTGGAAGCTACGGCGCACAACGCTACGAAATTCAGGGCGACATAGTCGGGAAACGAAGTCGCGGAACGCTGGAATATGCCCATCAGCGCTCGAACGGATACCGCGAGCAAACAGAAATGAAGCGCGACGCCATAAATGGCGAGTGGATCTTTAACCTGTCGAACAAAACGTTTCTATCAACAACAGTCCTTTTCACGGATGTCTATTACCAGACACCCGGAGGACTGACGTTGACAGAGTTCGGGAGCAACCCGCGTCAGGCGCGCCCACCGGCGGGCCCGAGTCCAGGCGCAGTAGAACAGGCTGCCGCTGTCCGGAATAAGAGTGTATTTGGAGGCGTCAGTCTTGATCACGACTGGAATCGAAGACTCTCGTCCCGCCTCGGGGTATTTACCTCCTACAGTGACTTTGAAAACTTTTCAATCCGGAATGTAGAAAACCGGTACGAAACCAACTTCGGCGCCAGGCTTGAAAATCAGTATACATTTGGAACCGAAACGCTTGGTGGAAAGATCATCATTGGTGGGGAGGTCCAGGGTTTCGATTCTCCGTTCCATGTATCTGAAAACAACCGCGGCCTCCAGGGATCAAGAACCTTCACCGATAACCTTGCGTCCTTCCAGAGTGTTTTCTTCGCACAGGCGGAATTTCAGCTTCCCTATTCATTTTTTGTTACTGCCGGGGCCAGTATCAACTACCTGAGGTACGAATTTGAGCGCGTCGGCTCACCATCAGTTCTTCATACTAGACGGTTTCCCACAGAGGCATCGCCGCGTGTTGCCCTCCTTAAAAAACTCAACAAATACCTTTCCGTGTATGGAAGCATCAGCAGAGGGTTTTCACCTCCTTCTTTTGCGGAAGTCAGGCCGTCGAACGAGGTGTTCAATGGAAACCTTGAAGCGGAAGATGGAATAAATTACGAAACGGGTATCCGTGGAGCTATGAAGAACATCCGTTTCGATGTTACATTCTATGACTTCAACCTGAAGAACACCATCGTTTTGCAGCGCGTTGAAGATGGCGCGGAGTATTTCGTTAATGCAGGAGACACTGATCAGAAGGGAATTGAGGTTACGTTTTCAATTCTTCCTGTTCCGAATTTCAAAGTGTGGTCGTCGATAAACTACAATCATTATCGCTTCAACAACTACAAAAAAGACAACGTTGACTACAGCGGAAACAAACTCACCGGAGTTCCGCCATCAATCGCAAGCGTGGGGGCAGATGTTGATTTCAATAAGGGATGGTACGTGAATGTCACCGGAACCTATACGGATCACATTCCGCTTGACGATGCCAACACGGCATTCGCCGATGACTACGTGCTCGTCAACGTCCGCGGTGGACGCCGGTTCAACGTAACGAGCCGTCTGCAGATAGAAGCCTTCGCGGGAGTTAACAACGTACTTGACGAACGCTACAGCCTTGGCAACGACTTGAACGCATTCGGAGGCCGGTACTTCAACGCAGCTCCCGGTATCAATTTCTTCGGTGGAATCAAAATCGACGTGCTGAAAAAAACGGATGACTAAGCAGCTGCCATCTGATCTTCTTGATGCATTGCCGCATGAACTGACGACATGTTTAGGCAGCAACGTCAGTCTGAAGGCTTTTTCACCTACGGGTGGAGGATGCATCAATGAAACCGGAATGCTTACCACTTCGCACGGCCAGTTCTTTCTTAAGTGGAATAGCCGCGTGCGTTTTCCCGACATGCTTCGCCGCGAACAATTAGGGCTTCAATTGCTGAAGAAAAGCAGCCCTCTTCACGTTCCGGAAGTAGTCGTGGCCGGAGAAACACAAGCCCACCAGTTTCTTGTCCTTGAGTGTATTAATGCGGGCGCAAAAACGCCATCGTACTGGCAGGACCTGGGACGTGGGCTGGCTGTCCAACACAAAAGGTCGAATAGCAGCTTTGGGCTTGACCATGACAATTATATCGGCTCATTATACCAGAGTAACGCGTCAAATGATTCATGGATTGACTTTTTTATTCAGGAACGACTGGAGAAGCAACTTGATCTGATGACGGTGAACGGATACCGCAGTAGTCGCCTTGATGCCCAGTTCAAAGCATTGTATCAACGCCTCCCTGAAATTCTTGTTAACGAACCCCCGGCGCTTTTACATGGTGATCTTTGGTCTGGTAACGTGATGGTCAACGCACGGGGTATGCCTTGTATCATTGATCCGGCGGTGTATTACGGTAACCGCGAGATGGACCTTGCAATGACGCAATTGTTTGGTGGTTTTCCCTCTGATTTCTACGACGCATATCGCGAGATCAATCCGCAGGAAGACGACTTCGCCCGTAGATGCGAGATTTACAATCTATATCCCTTGCTGGTGCATGTAAATCTCTTTGGAGGTTCGTACCTGACCCAGGTTCAGGCTGTCCTTGATCGGTATGCGTAATTATGATGTCACAGCTTACCTGCGGGAAATTATGTCGCCGATGATCATTTCGGCGTGAACTCTCGAATTTTCAATAAACCACTTGTTGGTTTTTAATCCACCGCACACAACGCCCGCCAAATACAGATTTGGAACATTTGTTTCCATGGTAGTTTCGTTGTACACAGGTGTATTATAAGGATCGTTGTTGAAGGCGATGCCGCAGCGCTCCATAAATGCAAACGGTGGTTGATATCCTGTCATCGCCAGCACGAAGTCGTTGGGGATTACGACTTTTCCGGAGGGTGTGGCTATCTCGACGTCTTCGGGGGTAATCCGCGATACTGTAGAGTTGAAGTATGCCTTGATTGAACCTTCGCTGATGCGGTTTTCGATATCAGGTTTTACCCAGTACTTAACACTGTCGCGCAGGGCGCTTTCGCGGATGACCATGGTTACCTCGGCACCTTTCCGCCAGGTTTCCAGAGCGACGTCAACCGCGGAGTTTGCGGCGCCGATCACAACCAACCGCTGTGAGAAAAAAGGGTGAGGTTCCTTGTAATAGTGCATCACCTTGGGCAGATCTTCTCCCTCAACATTCAGGAGGTAGGGAAGGTCGTAAAAGCCAAGAGCCAGAATCACAGCGCGCGCGCGATATTCATTCTTGGTTGTGTTCACCAGAAAACCACTTCCTTCCTTCCGGACATTTTCGACGTTTTCGTAGAGATTAACCTTCAGCTCCCATGACATGGCAACGCGGCGGTAGTACTCCAGCGCCTCGAACCGGTTCGGCTTGGGCTGGTGAGAAATGAAAGGCACGCCACCGATCTCAAGACGTTCTGAGGTTGAGAAAAACGTCATATTGAGGGGATAATTGTAAAGGGAATTAACCAGGCACCCCTTGTCGATGATTCTATAGTCCAAACCAGCCTTCTTAGCTTCAATGCCACATGCCAGGCCGATTGGGCCGGCCCCCACAATCAAAATATCAAGATTTTTCATTACTGCTACCTTATTTATCCGGGTACCCCCATTCCTTTCAATTTTCGATAATTGCGCAGCCATTTGAGGCGCTTTTACAAAACAGTTGTTTTAACGGCCATTTTATGAATTCAACTTCGGAAACCGACAGAAAACCACGTGAAAATAGCAGGGTGAGGGTGTATTTATATACGTTTTCAGGGATTAGTTTCATTCTCGGTTTCCTGGAAGGCATACACAAACCGACGCCGCTCATTCTGATTATCCATCTTTCATTGGGTTTGCTGTTTCTGTCGCTGGTTCCCCTGTCGCACAAACGACCGGTCCACGCGGTACTTTGCTGTCTGGTGACTCAGGCGTGTGTCTGGTCCGCATTTATCCTGGCCGATCCGGAATACACGAAATGGCTTGCCATCAAAATTCCCGCGGTGATTCTCTCCATCGTGGCGTTGCGAATTGCCCTTGCGGATAACATCAGGCAATCGGTGCTTACGCAAAGCCAGTGAAAACCGTTTTTCCGGTACTTGCAAGCTGTCATTACCGCTTCTAAAACTGGTTTTGCTCAGAAAACATTTCCTCCTTATCATGCGCCCTGTTCAAATTTACTACAGGCATGACTGGTACTGATCTTAAGAGACTTCTTTCCATTTTATTCATCACATCGACATCGATAGTCACCGCACAGAAGGCAATAACCATTGACGATTTCACGACTCGTAATACGTTTAGAGTTGAAAGCGTATCCGGAATCAACTGGACGAAAGATGGTAAATATTATACCGCTCAGGAAGGAAATTCAATACGACGTTTCAATATAGCAACAGGTGAAGCCGTCGAGACCATCGTTGATAATGTTCTGCCTGCCGGGGTAACGCTCAATGGGTATTCGTTCTCGAGTGATGAAAAAAAGGTTCTGCTCGCTACCAACAGAACTCCTATCTATCGCCATTCTTTTGTCGCAGACTATTATGTGTATGACCTCGAGAACAAGAAAGCAAACCGACTCTCTCAGGGCGCTAAGCAATCTTATGCGACCTTCTCACCCGATGGTTCGAAAGTGGCTTTCGTAAGAGAAAATAATCTGTTCTTCGTAAACCTTAGCGACATGTCGGAAGAACAGGTTACCAGCGACGGAAAGTTTAATCATATCATAAACGGGACAACGGATTGGGTATATGAGGAGGAGTTGAGCTTTGTCGTTGGTTTCTTCTGGTCGCCGGATTCCCGACGCCTCGCTTACTATCGGTTTGATGAATCCGCAGTAAAAGAATATAACCTCCAGGTCTGGGGCAATAAGTTGTATCCGATTGATTATCGGTTTAAGTATCCGAAGGCAGGTGAAGAAAATTCTAAGGTGGAAATCAGAATTTATGACTTGCAGACAAAATCAACAGTCCCTGCTCAGGCTCGCCCATCCGGTGACGGCTATATTCCCCGCGTAAAGTGGACCAATAACCCTGAAGTCCTGGCTGTTCGCGTTCTGAACCGATTGCAAAATGAACTTCAGCTTTTCCACGTCAATGCGTCCGACGGCTCCGCTGTTCTTGTACTCGATGAGAAAAGTCCAACGTATATCGATCTTCGCTTTGTGGAAGACCTCGTGTATCTCAAAAACGGCAAGAGCTTCATTTATGAAAGTGAATCTAGTGGATTTAAACACCTTTATCTGTACGACATTCAAAGCCGTCAGTCAAGCCAGATTACGAAAGGCGAATTTGAAGTTTCCGATTTCATTGGTGTGGATGAAAAAACAAAATACGTTTACTTCACTTCGACTGAAGTATCGCCACTGGAACGCCACCTTTATCGTGTCTCGATTGATGGCAAAAAGAAAGAACGTCTTACCACGGCAAAGGGGCAACATCAAATCAACATGAGCCCCGACTTCGCTTACTACATTGACTTCCACAAATCCGCCGACGTTCCGACCGTTGCTTCCCTCTATCAGACGCGCGGAAACAAGCTGATCAAAGTATTAAAGGACAACAGCGAACTTCGCAAGACGCTTAAAGAATACGGCGTTGCAAATAAGGAATTCTTTACGTTCAACGCAGCAGATGGAACTCCCCTGACCGGTTATTATTTGAAGCCTTTGAATTTTGTTGCCGGTAAAAAGTATCCGATTCTGCTCTACCAATACAGTGGACCGGGTTCTCAAAACGCTGGTGATACGTGGGCTGGAAGCCACTTCTTCTTCCATCAGATGCTGGTTCAGAAAGATTATATCGTAGCTGTTGTAGATACACGAGGCACAGGATCGAGGGGCGAGAAGTTTAAAAAGATGACTTACAAGCAACTTGGAAAATACGAGCTTGAAGATCTGCTGGAGGCCGGCAAGTTTTTCGCTCAGCAGCCGTTTATCGACGGCGAGCGCATGGGTATCTGGGGATGGAGCTACGGTGGATATATGTCAGCTCTAGCCATGACGAAGGGCGCCGGTATCTTCAAGGCCGGTATCGCTGTTGCGCCGGTTACGAACTGGCGGTTCTACGATACGATATATACGGAAAGATTCCTCCAAACTCCGCAGCTTAATCCATCAGGTTACGATGACAACTCACCCCTTTCTTACGCCGACAAACTTCAGGGCAACTTTCTTCTGGTTCATGGAACAGGGGATGACAACGTTCATTTCCAAAACTCGGTAATGTTTGAATCAGCCCTGATTGAGGCGGGAAAGCAATTCCGGTCATTCTATTATCCTGATAAGCACCACGGTATCGCAGGTGGAAAGACGCGTCATCACCTGTATACAATGATGCTCGACTTCCTGATCGAAAAGCTTTAGGCTAAATAAACTTTCAATAAGTATTGAAAGTTTGAGAACTTTGCCTACATTTGGTTCATGAAACTTGAAGCCGCGAAAGAAGAGCTCATTCAGGCATGGGGTAACCTGGGCCACAGTTGGGGTATCAACAAAACGATGGCTCAGATACATGCGCTCCTGATGGTGTCGCCCAAACCCCTTTCAACAGAAGAAATCATGAACGACTTGTCCATTTCCAGGGGTAACGCGAATATGAATTTGCGGGCCCTGCTGGATTGGGGCATCTGCTCCAGGGTTTCTGTTCCCGGTGAAAGGAAAGAATACTTCAAGAGTGAAAAGGATATCTGGGCACTGGCCCGGCAGGTTGCCCGCGAGAGACGGAAGCGTGAACTGGAACCAATTATCAAAGTACTTCGCGAAGTAAGTGACGTTCCCGCGGATGGCTCTGATGAAGCAAAGGAATTCAGAAAAGTGGTTAAAGAGTTGCGCAACTTCGCCGAGAAATCAGATAATCTGCTCGAGACGTTTATTCGTGCCGAAGAAAGCTGGTTCTGGAACTCAGTAATGAAATTGATGAAGTAGTTCGTCAATTTTTTTTATCGGTATCTTTCAGAAGTTATTGAAACTTCAATATGTAAGTTGACAACCATAACGCCATTTCTATGAAAACTTTCAGCCGGGTAGATCTGATTCTCCAAACAATGTTGTTCCTCGCCGCATTGAGCTTCGTTGTCGCAGCCATCACTGGCGGTCTCGATTATATCATGCTGCTATTATTAACCCAGTTCATCATGGGTATTGCGCAGGTAATAAGTGCTGTTGTCCATCTGGCTGCGTCGGCTCAACGTCGGAAACAGCGAATCCTGCACCTTTTGCTCGCGGCAGGATACCTCATGTCCTACGCTCCGCTCATGCATTTTGTTTCTACTGTCGGGATAGGATTTTACATTATAAATTCACTAGCCTGGGCTCTCGCTGCGTTCTATTATGCCATTTCGTTCAGGACGGTTATTCCGCGCAAAACCAGCGCCTCCGGATTTCTGCCTCATCTCAGTTTCTAACTTAAAATCATTTCCTTATGAAAATCGTGATTGCAGGTGGATCAGGCTTTCTTGGATCCGCACTAACGAAGTTTTATAATATCAAAGGCCATAACGTTGTTGTCCTTACCCGGGGAAAAGCACATCAGCATGACAATGTCAGATGGGTCCGCTGGGATGGCGTGAACGAAGGGGACTGGGTGGAGGAACTTCGCGATGCTGATGTCTTGATAAACCTTGCGGGTAAGAATGTCAGTTGCCGATACAACGAGGAGAACAAAAACGAAATACTACGTTCACGTGTTGATTCGGTCAGGGTTCTCTCAAAGGGCTTGTCACGTTGGTCGCGGAGGGTCCCGCTTTGGATTCAGGCTTCATCGGCTACCATATACAGACACGCCGAAGACCGACCCATGACTGAAGCTGATGGTGAAGTGGGAGACCGCTTCTCCGTCGAAGTGTGCCGGGCATGGGAAGCTGCGTTTGAAGATGTCCGCGAGGCTGACCGGAAAATAATTATGCGTACATCAATTGTACTCGGCGAAGACGATGGCGCATTCCCCCGACTCGTTCGGCTTTCGAGGTTTGGATTGGGCGGCAAAATGGGTGACGGCAATCAATATGTGAGCTGGCTCCACATAAATGATTTCACCCGGATGATCAATTGGTTTATCCAAAACGAAAACGCCTGTGGAACTTACAATTGCACAGCGCGGCGCCCCTTGACCAACCGCGAGCTGATGACACGCATCGCCCGAAAAACTTCGCCACTCCTTCGCTTACCTGGACCAGTCTGGATTCTTCGCCTGGGAGCAATCCTTATTGGCACCGAAACTGAACTGGTTTTGAAAAGCAGATGGGTGTTGCCCAGAAGGCTGGAGCAGGAAGGCTTCACGTTTGGTCATCCGAACATTGAAGACGCACTTGAAAGCCTGATCAAAGTATGACTACCATCGTTCTTGAAACACCCATTCACGCATCGCCGGAGAAGTGTTTTGATCTTTCGCGGTCGCTAGACCTTCACATGGACTCGATGAGGGACTCGGCAGAAAAGGCAATCGCGGGGAGGGCGAGCGGACTAATTGGCCTCGACGAAACCGTCACATGGCGTGCGAGGCATTTTGGGTGGTGGCATACCATGACCATTAGAATTACGCAGTTCCGGTCTCCGGAAATGTTCAGGGATGAGATGGTTGCGGGGCCCTTCAAATGCCTGAACCATGATCATCTGTTTGATGAAGCACCGGAAGGGACCATTATGACGGACATCTTTTGCTATGAGCTTCCCTTTCATCCCCTGAGTCGTTTCATCGACATTATCCTGATCCGGAGATATATGACTCGACTTCTCCTTGAAAGAAACAGGGTGATCAAACAACTTGCGGAGTCGTAGCGAACCGGACGAAAAAATTATGGTACTCAAACTTTGTCACGGCAAAGCGTAGAAAATTCAAATTGTTTTTCCAATTTCCTGCCAGAATCGAGGGGCGTATGCTGGCTCTGACAAAAAAACCTAAACAGTACTTCCTCGCGGTTGTACCGCCTGATCCTGTCTATGCTGAAGCATGGAAGCTGAAAGAGTATTTCCGGGAAAAGTACAACAGCAAAGCCTCGCTCAATTCGCCGCCTCACATTACGCTACATATGCCATTCCAATGGCGGGAGGAGAAAGAAAAGGATCTCGTCAATATTGTGTCGCGGTTTAAAAGTGATGTCATGCCCTTCACGCTCAAGCTTTCGAACTTCGGTTCATTCCCACCTCGTGTGATCTTCATAGACGTCGTTCCCAATGAAGATCTAAACAGATTGCAGAAAGACCTGCTGCGCTTTTGCAAACGAGAACTGAACCTGTTCAATGCCGATTATAAAAATCAACCCTTTCATCCACACCTTACGCTTGCGTTCCGGGATCTCAAAAAAAGTATGTACGCAGAGGCGTGGCAGGAGTTCAGCACCAAGCCTTTCAATGGAGAGTTCCTTGTAGACAAGTTTCAGCTGCTGAAGCACAATGGAAAAACATGGCAGACCTTTCATGAAGTTTCAATTAGCCAGGTGCCAAAATAAAAAGGCCCCCGCGGATTCAGCCGGACCAAACTTACTTTGAACCAATGACCGTCGAACTACTGGGATACTCATTCACTGTCGGTCAACTCGTAATCTTTTATCTTGTGGCATTATTGGTTGGCATGGCCAAAACCGGAGTTCATGGTGCCGGCATGCTATCCGTTCCCCTACTGGCCATGGTGTTCGGCGGACAAAGCTCATCTGGTATTCTGTTACCCGTTTTGTGTATTGCGGATGTACTCGGTCTGTTATACTATCATCGTCACGCGAGCTGGGTTCATCTGAAGCAGCTCTTTCCCTGGGCAGCGGCCGGAACAGTGCTCGGGGCGTTCGTCGGAGGATTCATTGATGACAGCACGTTTAAGGTGCTGATGGCGGCAGCCATTTTTGGTTCGGTGACGACCATGATCTTCCTCGAAAGGCGTCAAAGTATAACCCTCCCCGAATCTCCCTTCGTAGCGAGAGCGACCGGTCTCCTGGCAGGATTTACATCAATGGTGGGCAACCTTGCCGGACCGATGATGGCTGTATATTTTTTGATGATGCGCCTGCCGAAATATGTTTTTATCGGAACGACAGCGTGGTTCTTTCTGGTTATGAATTTTTTCAAGGTCCCTTTTCATGTATTCGTCTGGGATACTATCTCATGGTCAACAATACTCATTGACCTTACAGCAATTCCGGCGATCATAGTTGGAGCAATACTCGGTGTTGTTATCGTTCGAAATCTTTCCGAAAAGGTTTACCGCTGGTTTATAATTGCGTCGACGCTTGTTGCTGCGTTGTTCATGATGGCGGATACCTTTAAATAGAAAGGGCACCCTGCAATCCGCCTGTATGCACAGCAAGTAAAGATGTTCCTCTGGGGAAGGTTCCTTTCTTCACTTCATTGAAGATTGCGTAAAAAAGTTTGCCCGTATAAACATGATCCAGAGGCATGCCGCATCCTTCGCCGATTTCCTTTATGAAGTCCAGGAGTTGTGGTGTTGTCTTGGCGTATCCGCCATGGTGGTAAGCAGTCCAGAAGGACCAGTTGTCGTGTTCTTTGTTTGCTCCACTTCTGCTTAGCGTCACTATCTCTTCTGAGAGATAATCGCCTCCTTTAAAAACAGGCACGCCGATAATTTTGCGCTGCCCTCCGAACTCCTTAATGAGACCTGCTATTGTACCACCAGTCCCTACGGCCAGGAGGATATAGTCAAACGAGGACTCAAGTAACTGACTCGCGAATTCAGAAGTTCCCATTACCGCAAGTGGATTAGTTCCTCCTTCAGGAATAAGGTAGAAATCGCCGAATAGGGTGCGCAGCGAATCAATTGTTTCATACTCCGACTTCTTCCGGTAGGCCTCCCGTGAAAGGTAGTGAAGCGACATGCCGTTCTCAACAGCAAAGGTTAATGTCGGGTTAAGAGGAAACGTTTCTTCACCCCGGATAACACCGATCGATTTGAAGCCCAGAATTTGTGCGGCTGCAGCCGTTGCGTAAATATGGTTCGAGTACGCTCCTCCGAAAGTTAATAGCGTGTTCTTGCCTTGTTTCCGGGCTTCAATGAGATTGTACTTAAGCTTCCACCACTTGTTTCCCGAGACGTGTTTGTGATTGAGGTCCTCACGCTTTACCAGCAGCTGAACGCCAAACTTATCAAGTACAGGATGAGTCACTTCAACGATCGGCGTTTCCTGGTAGCTCAGATATTCCATCCCGCAAAGAAATAAGAATTGATTTGGACTGAAAAGGGAGAATTAATAGCTTTACTAATATTACTAGATTGTAGCTAATAAAGTTAGTTAGAACCGGACGAGCTGAATGGAAGAAGATTATATCAAAGGGAGAGGGGCGCAGATTAAACCGGCTAACCGGTTTTTGAAGCAGGCTTATGTTGCGGACCACATCGAAGGGTTGGATGAAGCGGTACCGGGAGTCAGGCCCACACAGGTTTTTTTTGAGGCATCAAAAACCATCGTGAATAAGGTCACAAGTCCCGACCTGGGGATGATGTATTCCACCAACCCTTATCAGGGTTGCGAACATGGATGCATCTATTGTTATGCGCGAAATACACATGAGTACTGGGGGTTCGATGCGGGTTTGGATTTTGAAAGCAAGATTATAGTAAAGAAGGATGCGCCCCGGCTGATCGAGAAATTCATTCTCAATCCTTCGTGGGAGGCGGTGCCGATAAGTGTGTCGGGAAATACGGATTGCTATCAGCCTCTTGAACGCAAGTACGAGTTGACGAGGGGGATACTGAAAGTTTTCGCACAGTACAGGCATCCCGTTGGGATGATCACAAAGAACGCATTAATTACGCGCGATATTGATTTGCTTCAGGATCTGGCAAAGGATAACCTGGTGCATGTATATATCTCGGTCACGACACTTAACGAAGATTTGCGGCGTGTGATGGAGCCTCGCACTGTTAGCGGTGCCAGGCGAATTCAGGTAATTGAGGCGTTGGCGAAAGCCGGTATCCCTGTTGGAGTGATGAACGCTCCTGTCATCCCGGGATTGAACCATCATGAGATTCCGCAGATTTTAAAAGCCGCAGCGGATCACGGCGCTTCCGGTGCAGGCATGACAGTCGTGCGTCTAAATGGTGCAATAGGAAATATCTTTGAAGACTGGTTGCGCAAGAATTTTCCCGACCGTTTCGAGAAAGTCTGGAATCAGATCTGCTCCCTGCATGGGGGCCAGGTTAACGATTCACGGTTCGGCGCAAGAATGACGGGCGAGGGAAACTACGCCGAAATTATTCACCAGCTGTTTCGAACGGCGAAACGAAAACATTTTGGCGACAGAAAGATGCCGCCTATTGAATTAACAAAATTCCGCAAAGGAGGAACGCTTACCCTTTTCTAAGTTTGATCTAAACCCCGTTCACGTATGAAGAAACCATTCAAACCATCGTCCTACAATTCTGTTTCGCCTTACTTCATCGTTGATGGAGCGCAAAGGTTCATCGATTTTTTGAAGGAGGTATTTGATGCAAAGGAGCTAAGGCGATACGACAGGCCTGAAGGACTGATCATGCACGCTGAAGTGAAGATTGATGATTCTGTCCTGATGATTGCCGACAGCACTGAAAAGTACCCGTCGCATCAATTGATGATCCACGTTTATGTGCCGGATGCACAGCAAACATACCGTAAAGCCATTGAGGCTGGTGCCGAAGCAGTTGAAGAACCCGTGCACAAGGAAAACGATCCTGACCTTCGGGGTTCTTTTAAAGACTTTGCAGGAAACTTCTGGTCTGTAGCTACGCAACAAGAAGAAGAGCAGGATTGAGTCCTGCTCTTCGTCGCGAGTTATTTCTTAGCGTAATGCTTGTAGTAGGCAACAATTGTTTCAATACCTAAAAGGTAATTCTTCACCCCAAAGTGCTCGTTAGGAGAATGGATCGCGTCGCTGTCCAGCCCGAAGCCCATCAACACAGTGTCCAGATTGAGCTCCTTTTTAAATAACGCGACAATCGGAATACTGCCGCCATCACGCGTAGGAATAGGAGTTTTGCCCCACACTTCTTCAAAAGCCTTACTGGCCGCCTTGTACGCAGGTGAGTCTGTTGGTGTAACGGCTGGTTCGCCGCCGTGGTGTGGGGTGACTTTCACTTTCACATAATCAGGTGCAATGGAAGTGAAGTGTTTCGTGAAAAGCTCGGTAATTTCATGGCTTACCTGATTAGGAACAAGTCGCATGGAAATCTTAGCATGCGCCTTCGAAGGCAAGACCGTTTTTGCGCCTTCACCGGTGTACCCACCCCAGATTCCGTTTACATCCAGCGTCGGCCGGATTCCGGTTCGTTCAAGGGTAGAGTATCCCTTTTCCCCTTTCAGGGCTTTCACATCCAGATCTTTTTTGTATTCGGCCTCGTCAAACGGCGCTTTGTTAATCGCGTCGCGTTGTTCTTTTGAGAGCTCTTCCACCTTGTCGTAAAAACCGGGAATTGTAATCCTTCCGTTCTCATCGTGAAGGGAGTGGATCATGCTGCACAGAACGTTAATGGGATTGGCGACGGCGCCTCCGTAAACTCCCGAATGCAGATCTCTGTTTGGCCCGGTAACCTCAACCTCAAGATAGCTCAGTCCACGAAGACCAGTAGTAATTGAAGGGTGATCAAGCGAAATGAGGGCTGTATCGGAAATGAGGATTATATCAGCCTTTAGCTTAGCCTTGTTTTCCTTGACAAAGGTGCCGAGGTTGTCCGAGCCAACTTCTTCCTCACCTTCGACCATGAACTTCACGTTACAGGGAAGGGTGTTGTGCTTCATCATTATCTCGAACGCCTTCACATGCATATAAACCTGGCCTTTGTCGTCGCACGATCCGCGCGCGTAGATCTTGTCGTCCTTAATGACCGGCTCAAATGCCGGCGAATCCCACAGGTTCAAAGGATCCGCAGGCTGAACATCGTAGTGGCCATATACCAATACCGTTGGCAGTGATGGATCGATTATCTTTTCTGCATAAACGATGGGATGGCCTTTCGTTTCACAAATTTCAACCTTGTCGGCGCCAGCTTCGCGAAGTTTACCCTCAAGGAATTCTGCCGCTTTACGGACATCACCCTTGTACCTGCTGTCGGCACTTATTGACGGAATCTTCAACCAGTCGAAGAGTTCGGAGAGAAAGCGTTCTTTGTTGGACGCGATATATTCCTTTACCATACTTTATTGTTTCGTTCTGGCCTCAAGTTAAATATTGGCCGAACCGGAGCAAAGGAACGGGGAGTTTTTCAGCGGGAGGCAGGCTTCTGATTTTTCCACTCCAGCGTATTGATCAGGTGCATCATGTCCTTCTTCATATATTCGATCGCCGGAGCCAGCGAATCATTCGCAATTCGGGTGTTGAAATACAGTGCTGCCCGAAGAAAATTGTGAGTGGAGTCGGTGATTGTAACCTGAAACTGGCTTGGAACCTCACCTTCAAGTTCAGCAACTACCGCTGTTTTTCCATTCGGGGTTTTTGATATCAGTTCATTGATAGCGTACGCCTTGACCTGATGTTTGGATGTTAGCGTGTATGCGTCATCCATGAACTCCCGGAGAAGCTTGTCGTCATTATTAAGCGATTTATAGGTGACGTGGATGTTTGCCTTCATAAACGGATAGTAAATTTCTATCCAGTATTTCTCACGGATAGATGAAGTGTCCGGAAGCAATCGCGCATGCTGCGAGTATTCAAATGAATAGGGCAAAGAATCCGGTAATGGACGATATGCAGGATCGGGCAGAGGAAGCCTGTTGTAGCCCAACGGTTTGGGTATGTGATCACGCGTGCAGGAAGCCATCAACAGCATTGCGGCAACCGGAATCATTAGCAATGACCTGTTGATCATGCTTCGGATGTTCGGAAGTTGCCAGTCACTTATCTTGATTTTCTCCTGCACGCGTATCAATACTTTTAGAATGGCAGATCGTCAGTGGTGTTTGTGTTTACTGCCTGGCTGAACGATTCACCTTGCGTTCTTTCCTGTGATCCATAATCATTTGAAGAACCACCAGAAGAGCCACGGGTTGACAGCATCGTCATATTATCGGCAACAACCTCAGTGATGTATCGGGTAACACCTTCTTTTTCCCATGAGCGGGTACGGAGTTTTCCTTCTATGTACACCATATCGCCCTTGTGCAGAAACTTCTGGGCAATTTCTGCGAGTCCGCGCCAAAGCACGATATTATGCCATTCTGTGATTTCTTTCCGATCACCGGTGGTACGGTCCTTATAGCTTTCGGAAGTAGCAATGCTGAAGTTTGCAACCACCGCTCCATTATCGAGATTTCTTACTTCAGGGTCTTTGCCGAGACGACCCACGAGAATTACTTTGTTTACTCCTGACATATGATTATTATTTAATTCGACGAAAATTTAACGCACAACGTTTTGCGCAAGGGGCAAAAATAGAATTCTAAATCTAACTATAAAAAATTATAATCGGAGAGAAAACGACTTATTAAAACGGGCTTCGGTAAGTCGTTGATTTCTTTCGCAGAATAGTATTCGAGCGGTTCTTCCGCCAGCGTTACGGCCACGTTCTCCGGCACGATAATAAATCGCGTTAGGATAGTCTGGTGCGAAAGCTGGTGCTTGTACGGAGGACTGACGACAATTTCCTTTTCACCAGGCTGAATAGTTGAGAACGTCTGCAGCAGTTTCTTCGCGGATCGGACTGCCCGCGGCGTTTCGACCAGATGAAAATCGTAAAGTCCCTGCCAGATGTCTCGGGCAACCCGTTTTTTCATCAGCAGCGCGTTTCCTTTGCGAATGACAAAGTAATAGAAGAATCGCGTCGACGGTTTTTTTGACTTTGCTTTTACGGGGAGCAGAGACTGTGCGTCGTGTGTATTCGCGAAACATCGCTCTCTAAATATACAGCCATCGCACAGGGGCTGCCGCGGCGTGCACCACAGCGCTCCGAACTCCATCATTGCCTGATTGTGTTCTTCCGGGTTGCGTCCCTGGATCAGGGTCGCGGCTTTTTGTTCGAAAACCTTTTTCCCTGACGGCGACATGATGTCTTCGGCTATGCCAAAAACCCGTGCGATTACGCGGAACACATTTCCATCCACAACAGCTACTGGCTCGTGAAAGCAGATGGAAGCGATGGCTGCAGCCGTGTACGGTCCGATGCCGGGTAGCTTAAGCAACTCAGCGTAAGAGCCGGGAAAGTAGCCGCCGTAAATTTCAGCGACGTATTTTGCGCAGCGGTGAAGGTTTCTCGCGCGGGAGTAGTATCCGAGCCCCTGCCAGAGCCGGAGGACTTCTTGTTCAGAGGCCGATGCAAGTGCAGAAACGGTTGGAAACGCTTCAATGAACCGGTTATAATATGGCAGTCCCTGAGCCACCCTTGTTTGTTGCAGGATTACTTCTGAAAGCCAAATATTATATGGATTTCGGGTGTTACGCCAGGGTAAGTTTCTACGGTTTTCCAGATACCATTCAGCGAGTTTTTCACTGAAATAACGTTCATCCATCCCTCTGATTATCAGTTTTTTTCAATTATCATTTTTAATTCTGGCCACGCGGTATAAATTTGCGATCCCAATTTCTGGACATAAAAATATAAAACAGTGACTAAAGCAGATATCATCAACGAAATCGCGGAAAAGACCGGAGTAGACAAAGCAGATGTAACAGCATCTATTGAGGCGTTCTTTAGTGTAGTGAAAAGCTCCATGGCGGGGGGTAATAACATTTACATCCGGGGATTTGGAAGTTTTATCAACAAGAAGCGCAAGAGAAAAATTGCCCGTAATATCTCCAGAAATACAGCTTTGGTAATCGACGAACATTTTGTTCCCAGCTTCAAGCCTGCCAAGATATTTGTAAACAAGATCAAGAACAGTGAAAAGGTAAAGCAGTTGGCTGAGAAATAACCAACCAACGGCCTTGACTCACTAGTTATACTATGCTCAAAACACGAATCATCTTGCTGGTGGTAAGCATTGCCGCTATCGTTGGTCTTTTCTTATTGCCTCGTGTGGTGGTTGAAAACGATCAGGCTTTGGCGGGTGGCCCCGCTGATTCGATCGCGGAGCAGATAGAAATGCATGCTGCGGTGCCCGCCGAGATGACGGAGCGCATTCGAATTCTGAGGGCAAGCTATTCCGCAGATAGCAGGAATGAAAAAAATGCTATCTTTGCCGACTCTTTGGCCGGATTGTATGGCCAGGCGGGCAAATTTGACAGCTCCGCCTGGTTTGCAGAAGAGGCCGCGAAGTTCTTTAACAATACGGAAAGCAGGATTAAAGCCGGAGATAGCTACTATCAGGCGTATAGCTTTGCTATTGATCCTTCGAGGCAAGCGTTCTTTGCCGGAAAGGCTCAGTCGTTTTACAATATGGTACTGGAGGCAACGCCTGACAACCTGGATGTAAAAACAAGGCTGGCGATGACGTACCTGACGGATGCAAATCCAATGAAGGCGATCACCGTGCTGCGCGAAGTGCTGGCAGAAGATCCGAATAACAAATCGGCGCTCTACAACATGGGCATGCTGTCAATCCAGTCAGGCCAGTACGACCGGGCGATTGAGCGGCTTGAGCAACTCATCCAAATTGATCCTGAGAATACGCAGGCTCATTTGATGCTCGGCGTAGCGTATATGAATGGAGGAAAGAAGCGAAAGGCTAAGGAGCAATTCGAAAAAGTGAAACAACTGGATAACGATCCGTCGGTTCAGGCAACTGCGGACTCTTATCTGAAGGATTTAAAATAATTAGTAACCAAAACTTCCCTTAAGTGGCAGGGAGCCCCGGGAAGGAAAATTAACTTAAACTATGCCAAGCGGTAAGAAAAGAAAGAAGCACAAAATGGCAACGCACAAGCGTAAGAAGCGTCTTAGAAAAAACAGACATAAGAAGAAGTAATTCCGCTGGAGGAGGTCTCGTTCATGAGACCTGCTCCGTTTTGCTGTACACATCATTTTTTTATTAAACCTTTAAGGTTTTGAGTAACGAACTAATAATTAGTGCAACTCAAACCGGATGTCGTATAGCCCTTCTAAAAAATAAGACGCTTGTTGAATTTCACCAGGAAGAAGAAGGAAGCAAATTTACTGTAGGAGACATTTATCTGGGAACAGTCAAAAAGGTTGTTCCCGGTCTCAATGCAGCTTTTATCGATGTTGGCTACGATAAGGACGCTTTTCTTCATTACCTCGATCTCGGACCTCAGTTTAGTTCACTCCAGAAGTTTACAAAACTGGTTAGAGGAAAAAAGATCAACGGTTCGCGACTCGATAAATTCAACGTCGAACCTGATATTGACAAGCACGGAAAGATCGCTCAGCAACTTGTCAAGAATCAAGTGATTCCTGTTCAGGTTGTAAAGGAGCCGATTTCTACGAAGGGCCCACGATTGTCCTGTGAGTTATCACTGGCCGGGAGATACCTGGTTCTGGTACCGTTTTCCAATGCGGTAAGCGTTTCCAAAAAAATCACCAGCAGCGAAGAACGCAAACGACTTCTTCGGCTGATTCAATCTATCAAACCTGAGAACTTCGGAGTAATTATCCGAACTGTTGCCGAAGGAAAAGAGGTCGCTGAACTCGATCGCGACCTGCGCGGCATGGTGAAAACCTGGGAGGAAGGCATGCAACGTCTCGTAAATGCCAACCCCCGAGATAAAATCATCGGCGAACTCGACAAAACCTCGTCCCTCCTCCGGGACATGCTCAACGAATCGTTCGACAACGTGCACGTCGACGATAAGAAGATCTACGACGACGTCAAGACATATATCCAAACCATCGCGCCCGAAAAAGAGAAAATCGTAAAACTCTTTAACGGCAAGGCAAAGATCTTCGAACACTACGGTATTGAAAAACAGATTAAGTCTGCGTTCGGTCAAACCGTAAGTTTGCGTGGCGGTGGCTATCTGATCATCGAACATACCGAAGCGCTCCACGTTATCGACGTAAACAGCGGTAACAAATCAAACCGCGAAGAGAACCAGGAAACAACAGCATTATCGGTAAACCTTGAGGCGGCGAAAGAAATCGCCCGCCAGCTACGCCTTCGCGATATGGGTGGAATTATCGTGGTCGACTTCATCGATATGAAGAACCAGGATAACAAAAAGCTCATCTATAAAACAATGAAGGATGAGATGGCTGACGACAAAGCCAAGTCGACGGTATTGCCACTATCCAAATTCGGGCTGATGCAAATCACGAGGGAACGCGTTCGCCCTCAAATGAACATCGCCACCAAGGAAGTCTGCCCCACCTGTAATGGCACTGGCAAGATCACCGCATCAATCCTCGTGTCTGACCTGATCGAAAAGAACATCGATCACTTACTTGTTAAGCAAAACGAGAAAGACCTCGTTCTCGCAGTCCATCCATACCTCTATGCATACTTCACAGCGGGATTGATTTCCCGGAGAATGCGATGGTATTTCAAGTATAAGAAATGGGTTAAGATGGCAAGCGATTCGTCGATGGCCGTCACCGAATTCAAGTTCCTGAATAAAGAGGGTGAAGAAATCCAATTGAACTCATAAAGCCGGTAACCCCGGCTTTTTTATTTCTCCATTAACTGACCCCATCGCCCCATCGCTAGAATATGAAGCGATAGGTGTATTTGATGAGAAAGATGTTGTACGCCTTCTCGTCAAAGTCGAATGAATAGCGTCTGTGTCCAGGGTCATCAGCGTAAAACGCACCGTTGCGCTCCTGCGTCCACACCAGAAATAACGTAGACCCCGGAATGTACTCCCAGCGGATAACCAGGTTCGACCGAAACTGACCGAAATTGAAGTCGGGATTACTAAACCCATAGTCGCGCATACCGTCTCCGTTAGCGTCGATGTTAAACCCGTTTTCGTCGCGCGTCATCACGTCGTGGGTCAATTCAGAAAACCGTCCCCTGTAACCACCGGCGCGCGAATTCGTGATTGATTTATAATTGCCGTACCGCCCCGAAGATCCAAATGGTTGTCCCCAATACTGAATCGACAAATCAGGCGTCACCATGTACGTCATCCGTATCGCCAGCCGCGCAACAGTCTGGTCGATTTCACCAACCACATAATGATGTTTTGTTCCGTCGTGCGGAGAAGCCACCCATTGCATCTCATTGTTGTTTTTTGTCAGCCAACCCGATATGGTAAGATTCAGCGCGTTCATCGGTTGGAATACGAGGTCAAGCCCATAGTCCTGAACGTTTGAATAGTCGTGGTCACCCAGGAAGAACTCGGTGTAGATTTCTCCGTAAACTTTTTTACGCGTATCTGACCGTATGTATCCCCAAAGATATTTCCCTCCAGGATAACGAATCGATGGACCACCTCTCAGATCGGCATTTGAAACGGACTGACGTTGCCAAGTAACACCTGTTCCTGCTGCCCAAAAGTTTTTCAGCTGCGTGTGGGCATTGAGGTTGTAGCCTTCACTGGTAAGCCTACCCCCAAAGTCGTAGTTTCTCCATTGGTTGATATTATATCGCTGCACCCTAGATATGCCTTTAGGTTCGAGCACGCGGTACTGCATCCAGAACCACTGGTTGATGTTGTCGGTCTGCGACAGGAATCCGATGTCGTTTATTTCGAACTCCGGCGACTGCCACAGTACACCCAGGTCGGCGACGATATCGCCACTCTTTTTTCCTATGAGGAACTGCCCCCCCGTTCCTGTCAACGATGTACGCGTTGGATCAAATTCCTTATGCTTGTTGTCTGGCCGTTGAAAGAAACGCTCGGATGCGAGTTGCGTTTCAGAAATTGCTTCCGCCGATCCTTTCACATGACTGAATACCGAACGCGCACTTACATAATACGTCCGCCTCTTCCAATGATGCAGGATGTCTATTCCTCCTGAATACGCTGAACGATGGAGCCAGTCAAATTGGGGTTCATCAAGCCTTCGGTTGACAGCGGTAAACATAGCTCCAGCCACGGTGTTCCCTTTGTTGATATCTTGCTGTGCTCTGGCCACAAAATAATTTGTCAAAGGCTCTGTGGCCACTCTCCTCCGAAAGCCGATGCTGTCTACTTCTGCAGTTTCTTTTTCAGTTACACTTTCAAGGATACCCCAGCTGAACCCTTTCTTATTCTTTCCGGTGAGTTTTGCTGCTCCAAGGATAGTTGTGTGGAAGTTTGGCTTTACCCATTCTCTGACATCATCCTGACCACTTTGATCGGTGTTGACGCCAACCTGAGGAGGCCGTCCAATACGTCGTGAATAAAACAGGTTGTTGTTGTCGATCTGCCCGACAGGAAAATCAAGCGTGTTGTTCCCTTCTGTAAAGAAAGGTCTGCGCTCCTGGAAGAATAATCTGAAAGCCGACAAATTTACCTGTGAAGGATCCGCTTCTACTTGTCCGAAGTCGGGATTTACTGTTAGGTCTAACGTGATGTCGCTGGTGATACCAATCTTGGCATCGAGGCCGGCGTTAAGGTGACTTTGTGATCCTGTGCGATAGGGGTTCCCTTCCTCACTTTGAAACGACTCCGTCTGACCTACAATAAAAGGCTGAACTTCGAGCTGCTTTTGTGGTTTGATACCTTTGATACCGCGCAGTTCGCCAAACAAGTGAACCCACCCGCCGGCGTCAGGTGGAATATATTTCCAGACCGAGCGCTCCTGTTGGCGAAAGTAGATTCTGGTAAGCTGCAGTCCCCAGACAAGTTCTTCCTTATTGGTGAAGCGAAGCTGGCTTAAGGGAATTCGGAATTCAGCATTCCATCCTTCGGCGTCAATAGATGTCTTCAGATACCATATAGGGTCCCAACCGGCGTCCCAGTTATCGCCGTTGTTTGAAACGTATTCGTCGCCCTTAACACCTGAGACGGAAGCGGTAAACGAGAAAGCTGTTCTCTTATCGTAGTAGCTATCGATATTGATTTCAACCCAGTCGCCTTCGAAACTATCGCGGCGTGCCATGCGCTTGACAATTTTGCCGGGCTCCGGGTCGAGGCATTTAACAGCGACGTAGAGATTTTTTGCGTCATAAAGAATTTTGAAGCGCGTCTGGACAGTGGCAGGTTTACCCTTATTCGGACTGACCTGGCGGAAACCGTCACCACCCCAGGGAACCTGTTCCCACGCCGGATCGTCAAGCCTGCCATCAATAGTCGGGGGAGTGCCTGCAAGACGCGAAGTGGTGTAAACGCGCATACTGTCTGCATTTACCTGCGATACGGTGTCTCTACCGGCGGATTGTTGACCATATACTGCGTTTATGGATACAACGGTCAGGAGTAGCAGCGAGATTTTCATAAGATCACAGGTGATGGCCAACGATAATACTCCGACAGCTTCAAATGGTTACCGAAATAACGCCAATGCAGCTAATGGAGATGCCAAAGGTCGTTTTTTGATTTGGCAGTCCGCTGTTTCAACGTATGAGTTTGCTGCCAACGTATCTTTTCTGAAGAGAAAATTATCAGAATGCAATTATCCCAATTCCCCAAAAGGATTTTTTGTCGTTTGCGGTGGTGAACAAATTCGCTGGCCGTCCTCGCGATGTAAGGTTGCCCGGTTGTTAGTCAGTACCATGAAACAGCAATTGCCGATATTCCATTTCAACGATTTCTATGACAAGTATTTTATCCGGCTTTATTCCGGCGTATTGGTCCATCGTTTTTGTCCGGCTTCAGTTTTTGCTGCTGCTGGTGGTGATGACTATGGGCTGCCACCATTTTTCCGGTAACACCGTTTCGGGAGATGTACCATCCGCCGCCGATGTACAAAAAATAGCATTGATCGATTCGGGTTCAGCACTCTTCGATAGTTTGCGCAATGGATCTCTCGTCTATCAGTTCTATCACAACAATCATTTCGTGCCTGTATGGTGGGAGCAAAATATTCCATCAGCACGTGCAGATTCAATGCTTCAATTAATCAGCAACATCCGCGAATACGGTTTGTTACCACAACATTATCATTCGCTGGAACTACAAAAGCTTCTTTATGATTCCGCTGTTGCCGATGAGTATGTTATTCGCAAGTCGGATATGCTCCTGACAGATGCTTTTATCGCGATCTGCAAGGATCTGAAATATGGAAGAAGAGCATTTACGGAAATGGATTCCGATAGCGTCATCAGGTATGTTGACTCAGTTGCGTTGGTCAACCTCACCCGAACGATAAGACAAAATGAAATCCGAAGTGTCCTGGAAGAACAGGAGCCCAAATACGGGCAGTACCAAATGTTAAAGCAGCAGCTGCGGAAAATTCTACGAAACGATTCACTAGACGCTAAAGCATATCTTAACGGGCTTGTTACTGATACTACTGATCTTGGGGCACAGATTGTTTCGCTGGAGATCAACATGGATCGCTGGCGAAAGGAATCGGCTATCAGTGGCAGGCATATCCTTGTAAACATTCCGGGAGGATATCTCGAGCTAACGGAGAATGATTCCGTGAGCTTTAAGTCGAGGGTTATCGTGGGTACAGCGAAAAATCAAACACCGGTACTTGACGGACTGATCCGCTCATTCATTATTTACCCATACTGGAATGTTCCGAGAAGCATCGCGGTAAACGAAATTCTTCCGCAGGCGAAGCGGGATAGTCTGTATCTGAGAAACCATCATTATGAAGTTCTGAGTCCCGCCGGGGAGGTACTACATCCGGATTCAATAAACTGGATGGCATTGCATAAGAATAATTTCCCGTATACGATCCGGCAGAAAGAAGGACTGCACAATGCGTTGGGTCTTATTAAATTCTGGTTCGACAACCCGTATGCGGTGTTTCTTCACGACACAAACGCACGGCTACTTTTTGATCGGAAGAAGCGCGCCCTGAGTCACGGTTGCGTGCGCGTTGAAAAGGCTATGGAACTCGGGAGATATCTTGTGCGCGGTAATGACATCGTTTCACCTGAAGATCTGGATCAATACCTTGAGTTCGAAAAGCAGATGACCATCCGGATAACGGAGCCGATACCCGTCCATCTGCGATACCTGACGTGTGCATGGCGCGATGGCGCGGTTGAATTTTACGACGATGTTTACGGGGCGGACAAAGAGGTGTTCGACCGCATGTATGGTGAGGATCCTGTTATTCGGGAAGATGTACAACTGGCTCAGGGTGTTAGGCCCTGAACAGATTGTCAGGGATGCCTGGGTGTTCAATATGGGGGCCCTGAACTGAAGCTTAGAAAAAAATTTTTAGGGAAGTGATTTCGGCAAGCCTTGGAAATTCCGGAATCGCTTATAAATTTGCAGTCCCTTTCGGAATCGATCTTCGGTTCCGGATCCATAAGCGGGAGTAGCTCAGTTGGTAGAGCACGACCTTGCCAAGGTCGGGGTCGCGAGTTCGAGCCTCGTTTCCCGCTCACAAATGCAAAAATAGTGTGGGTTTCATCTCACACTTTTTTGTTTCTGGCCGGTTCACTTTTTCGGTGAATCAAGCCTGCCCTGGTGGTGGAATTGGTAGACACGCAGGACTTAAAATCCTGTGGCCAGTAATGGTCGTGCGGGTTCAAGTCCCGCCCGGGGTACTTTCGGAAAACGATTCCTTTCTTTTGAAGACAACAAAAAAGCCGCTCAGAGAGCGGCTTTTTCTATTTCTTACGGAACCGGTCTTAGTGCACCAGTTCACCTTTTTCTGAATTCAGGGTCTGCTGCTGTAGCTGTTTCCGCAACTCAGCTGCATGCGCCTTATTTTTCGAGTACTTGATGTGACTGGGAACGCCCTTCAGGTCCCAGATCAACCCTACGGCAGCCAAACCTTTCAGGATGTAATAGGTGATATCAATTTCCCACCAGAAAAAACCCTGACGGGAAGAAACTTCATAATAATGGTGGTTGTTATGCCAGCCTTCGCCCAGCGTCAACAGGGCCAGCCAGAGGCTGTTTCGGGACTCATCATTCGATTCATAGCGCTGCTTTCCAAACTTGTGCATGATCGAGTTGATGCTGAACGTACCGTGATAAAGGATTACCGTGCTCAGGAAGAAACCGATAAACAGTGACGAAAATCCCGCAGAGGTGAACATTGCGGTGATGCTGCCTCCGTTGACAATTCCACCGAGAGCCATTACAACCAGGGCAAGCACAAATGGCGGCACGAGATAATATTTATTCAGCCACACCAGCTCGGGATACTTGGCATAATCGCCGATGGTTTTGTAGTCAGTTTCCTTAAAATCGGGTCCCACAATCCAGCCAATGTGGGAATACCAGAAGCCGTAGATTTTCATCGAATGCGGATCGGCAGGAGTATCACTATGACGGTGGTGATGGCGGTGGTGCGCTGCCCACCAGAGTGCCCCCTTCTGAGCGGAGGTCTGCGCCATAAATGCAATTACAAACTGGAAGAACCGTGACGTTTTGTAAGACTTATGGGCAAAATAACGGTGGTAGCCGCCGGTAACCCAGAACATCCGGAATACATAGAGAAATGCACAGAGAATCCAGTCGAAAAGAGTCGCTCCTGTGAAAAGCGCTCCCAATGGAAGAAGATGCACTAAAGCGAAAGCAATTTCCTGTTTCAGGATCGGTTTACGTCTGACTTCAGGAGTAAGAGAGGTAGCGGACATGAAGGAAACTTCGTTGAGTAAAAAAATGATTTGTTGTGCGAGATGCAGGTACGATCTCCAAACACAAAGTTAAGGTATAACGTTCAATGGGCCTTACCCCGGTTTTTTGATTTTTGTCATGTTCAATCCTTACAAACAACTGTATGGCAGCTGGAATAATAATCCAATTGTTGCTACATTGATTTTCGTATTCTTAGCCGTACCTTTGGATTTCTGATGAGTCACGCGCAAACAATAACGCTCTACCAGCCGCTCCTTCAAAGCATTGCCTATAATCTTGTTAGATGTAAGCAGGATGCCGAAGATATCGTGCAGGAAACGTTTATAAAGTGGTTAAGCGCCGAACATCACAAAATTCAGAACACGCGAGCCTATCTGATTAAGGCGGTTACAAACAACTGTATCAATCATCTGAACTCATTCAACCGGAAGAAAGTCGAATGTATCGACAATGTGTCGGAGGCGTTTCTCAAGTTCAAGGAAACAAATCTGTCGCATCTCGATCTGGAATTCGACATCTCAAAGGCCCTTCAGATGGTCAGCCACAAGCTGGAACCCCTTGAACGTGCAGTGTATCTGCTGAAGGAAGTTTTCGACTTTGATTACGACACGCTTCAGGAAACGCTGAACAAGAAGAAAGAGCACTGCCGACAGCTGCTTTGCCGCGCCCGCAAAAAAATAAACGACGAAACATCACGAATTTCCTTTCCCAGCCCCACCAGCCTCATCGAGAGCTTTCGCAACGCATGCGACATTGGCAATCCCGCCGGCTTGATTCAGGAGCTCAAGAAAGATATTTAATAATTTTTTTTTCAAATCTGTCACAAAAGTAAAGTTCACTTGTCTTGCTCCAACGGGGTCTTATTCCGGCCTCGGTGTAAGTCCTAAATTGTAAACCTGAGTTTCATGGAAGTTATTTTGATTTTTTTCATAGCGCATTGGTATTTGTCGCTATTCTTTCAGACGTTTTTCCTGCATCGCTATGCTGCACACAAAGCATTCACGATGAGCAAAACCACCGAGAAGGTGTTCTACGTTCTGACCTGGATATTCCAGGGATCCAATTATTTAAGCCCCTATGGCTACGGCGTAATGCACCGGATGCACCACGCATTCGCCGACACTGAAAACGACCCACATTCTCCCAAATACGACGAGACGATCTGGAATATGATGTGGAAAACCAAAACCATCTATTCTGCGATTGCCAACCACCGGATGGAGGTAGATAAACGCTTTACGGAAGGCGTGCCTAATTGGGCGTCGTTCGACAAGTTCGCCCGTTCATGGCCGTCACGCATCTTCTGGGGCGGAATTTACATCGCCATGTATGCGATCTTCGTTCCTGCTGGCGCATGGTACCTCTGGGCATTGCTGCCAATTCAGTTCCTGATGAGCCCTATCCACGGCGCGATCATCAACTGGTTTGCTCATAAATATGGTTACAGAAACTTTGAAGTCGGCGATACGTCGAAGAACTTCCTTCCCGTCGACTTTCTGATGATGGGCGAAAGCTATCACAATAACCACCATAAACACGGCTCGCGCGCTAACTTCGGCGGAATCCGCTGGCATGAAATCGACCCGACCTATCAGGTTATTAAGCTTCTGGATAAGCTGAATATTATTCAGCTGACGAAGCAAAGGGAACTGAAAATTGAGTCGGTTAAGAAAGCCGCCTAATGAAAAGAAGGAAAGAACCCTGGAATTAACTCCAGGGTTTTTTGTTATTTAGATCGACGTATTGTCGTCCAATCCAGGCGGGCGTATGCGAATTCAGAGAAATTTGGAGTAAATTAGCCTGGTGTAATCCTTTATTTTTTCAACTGAACATCATTTAACTTTTAGGACCATTGACATTTCAGGACTTTAAATTTGACGAAAAGCTGCTCGACGGCCTGAGCGCGATGGGGTATAGCAAACCAACCCCGATTCAGACACAGGCTATTCCCATGATCCAGGAAGGACACGACATCATCGCTTGTGCTCAAACCGGTACCGGCAAAACTGCGGCGTATATCCTTCCCGTTCTTGACCGCATCTCGCGCACTGAACACAGACACCTCAATACACTCGTAATTGCGCCTACGCGCGAGCTTGCCCAGCAAATCGATCAGCAAATCGAAGGTTTCGGATACTTCCTTGGCGTCAGCTCCATTCCAATTTACGGCGGTGGAGACGGCGCAACCTGGGACATCCAGCGACGGGCCCTCGAACAGGGCGCAGACATTGTCATTGCCACCCCCGGACGGCTTATTGCACTCCTGGCAGCAGGTACCATCAAGTTCGACCACCTGCAGCACCTCATCCTCGACGAGGCAGACCGCATGCTCGACATGGGCTTCTACGACGACATCATCAAAATTATAAACTACCTGCCCAAGGAACGGCAAACATTGCTGTTCTCAGCGACCATGCCACCGAAGATCCGCACGCTTGCGAATCGGATTCTTCGCGATCCTAAGGAGGTAAGTATCGCGATTGCGAAACCCGCCGCGGGCATCGTTCAACAGGCTTACATCGTTCATGAGCAGCAAAAAGGTGAAGTGCTCAAGCACGTCATGAAAAATACGCCGTGGAATAGCATGATCATCTTCGCATCCACCAAAGAGATGGTGAAGAAACTTGACGCCGCTTTTCAGCGGTCGCGACTGCCTGCAAAAGCCTTCCACTCAGATCTCGAACAGCTCGAACGCGAACAAATACTCAGAGCGTTCAAGAACAAACAACTGAAAATACTTATCGGTACCGACGTGCTGTCGCGCGGCATTGACGTTGAAGGTATCAGCCTCGTTATCAATTACGACGTTCCCCCGGATCCCGAGGATTACGTTCACCGTATCGGAAGGACGGCGCGGGCGGAGACAACAGGAACTGCCGTAACGCTCGTAAATGAAAAAGACCAGCGCAAATTCGAATCCATCGAACGCCTCATCGGGCAATCAATTGAGAAGATGCCTCTTCCGGAACACGTAGGTCCGGGGCCAGCATACCAACCCGGTGAAAGGAAGGATAAGAAGAAAGGGAACTTCCGCCGGAGAAAAAGCGGATCATTCAAGAAAGTAAAAAGGACCTGAGCAAGGTCCTTTTGCATTTATAACGGTTTGAATTACTTCTTCAGAAGGGAAAGAACCTCGTTGAGCTTAAGCAACGCCTCCACAGGACTGATGGTGTTGATGTCCACCTTGCTCAACGTCTCCTCCACCGCCTTGTGCCTCGGATCAATTTCGAACAGACTCATTTGTGGCGTGGGCTTCGGCATCTCCTGAACTTTTCTGCGCTGTTCATTTTTGTGTTTGTCCTTCTCCAGGAAGTGCAGGATTTCGTTTGCGCGCAGCACGACGCGGTTGGGCATCCCCGCGATCTGTGCCACATGTATCCCGAAGGAGTGCTCGCTTCCACCTTCCTTGAGCTTTCGCATAAAGATGATCTTATCGCCGACTTCCTTTACCGAGACGTTGAAGTTTTTTACACGTGGCAGGTCTTCCTGCAGTTGATTCAACTCGTGGTAGTGCGTTGCAAAAAGCGTCTTCGGTTTGAAGTCCCGGTGATTGTGCAGATGCTCAACAATCGCCCACGCTATAGACACGCCATCGTACGTGCTTGTGCCACGACCAATTTCATCCATCAGGATCAGGCTTCGATGACTCAGGTTGTTCAGGATGCTTGCAGTTTCAGTCATCTCCACCATAAAGGTTGATTCACCGCGCGATAAGTTATCGGATGCACCCACACGTGTGAACACTTTGTCAACGATACCGATAGACGCGGACGCTGCCGGGACAAAGCTCCCCACTTGCGCAAGCAATACGATGAGCGCCGTTTGACGCAACAATGCCGACTTACCAGCCATGTTTGGACCGGTGATAATCAGGATTTGCTGTTTTTCACTGTCGAGGTAAATATCGTTGGGAACGTAAGACTCTCCGATCGGAAGTTGCTTCTCAATAACGGGATGTCGACCACCCTTGATATCGATAACGAGTGATTCGTTTATCTCAGGCTTGGCATACTTATTCGCCCGGGCGACGCACGCGAATGCGAGCAGACAGTCAAGCTGCGCGAGAACACGGGCGTTTTGCTGGATCTGCGGTACGAATTCCGCCGCCGTGTTGATCAATCCCTGGAATATCCGCTGTTCTATCACCACGAGCTTTTCCTCAGCATGCAGGATCTTTTCTTCGTATACCTTCAGTTCTTCGGTGATAAACCTTTCGGCATTCACCAAGGTCTGCTTCCGAATCCAGTCGGAGGGAACCTTGTCTTTGTTGGCGTTGCTTACTTCGAGATAGTAACCGAATACTTTGTTGTATGAAATCTTCAGCGAGTTGATGCCGGTGCGCTCGACTTCGCGTTTTTGGATCTGAACAAGAAAATCCTTTCCGGAGAATGCGATCTTCTGAAGTTCATCGAGTTCTGCATCTACGCCTTCTTTGATGAGGCCGCCCTGGTTGGAGAGTATTGAAACATCCTCCCGAAGTTCACTTTCGATTTTTGTGACGAGGAATTCGCAAAGGTGAAGTTGATCCGCGAGCTTCTTCAGAATGGATGAAGTCTGTGTCGATAGCAACTTGCGGATAGGTTCAATACACTTCAGCGACCGCTTCAGCTGAATCATCTCCCGCGGATTGATCCGGTTGACGGCTACTTTGGAAATGAGCCGTTCAAGGTCGGCAATCTGCTTCAGGGGTTCAAGTACGGAGTCTGCAAGCTCAGGCTCCCGGAAGAACGTGTCGACAACTTCAAGCCTTTCATCAATGGCGACCTTATCCTTCAACGGAAGAATCATCCATTTGCGCAGCTGGCGTGAACCCATGGCCGTAACCGTGCGATCCAGGATGTCGATAAGCGGAACGCCGCCGTCATGCTGGGGAAATACGAGTTCGAGGTTGCGTATGGTGAATTTGTCGAGCCACACATATTTCTCTTCATCGATTCGGGAGATCGCTGCAATGTGCGAAGTATCGCGATGCTCCGTCTCCTCCAGATAATGGAGGATGGCGCCTCCCGCGATAATGGCTTCGCCCAGATCCTCAATGCCGAATCCCTTGAGCGAGGCTGTGCGAAATTGGTTGATGAGCTTGTCGTATGCGAAATCAAAACCGTATACCCATTCGTCGAGGGCATAGGTGCTGTAGCCGTCGGCGAAGAGTTTTTCAAACTTGTCGCGTGACGATTTGCTGAAGATTACTTCCGAGGGCGCGAACCCCTGGATGAGTTTAAGAATATAATTCTCCTGACCCTGGGCAGCATAAAACTCGCCGGTTGATACGTCGAGGAAGGCTACTCCGAATGCATTCTTGCCTGCGAAGACGGACGCGAGGAAGTTGTTTTGCTTCCGGTCCAGGACGTTGTCGTTGAAAGAGAGCCCCGGGGTAACCAGTTCGGTTACGCCGCGTTTCACGATCCCTTTTACGAATTTCGGGTCTTCGAGCTGGTCGCAGATGGCTACCCTGTGCCCGGCACGAACAAGTTTCGGCAGATAGGTATCAAGCGAATGGTGCGGGAATCCCGCGAGTTCAATTTCGGAAGTCGATCCTGCCCCACGTTTCGTCAGTACGATATCAAGCACCTTGCTGGCCGCAACCGCGTCCTGACCGAAGGTTTCATAGAAGTCCCCCACGCGAAAAAGCAGCAGTGCGCCAGGATATTTCGCCTTGATGGCGTTATACTGTTTCATCAACGGGGTTTCGGTAGTCGTCTTCGCTTCAGCCATAATCGACAAATATAAAAAATCTCTTAAGGCAGCCATAAAGGGAGATCGGGGACTTCACTCCCGGAGAAAGCCGGCCGTCCGAAACCGCTAACCCCCGGCGCTCAGGCAGTAGTCAACAGCTGAGGCTGAAATTTCTCTTCTGAACCTGGCGTTCCGTGCGCCTTCAGGTCGCTTTGACCTCGGGGGCTCAGAGGGTGCACCAGAAGTGCACAAATCCTGTGAGATAAAGCGGTGATAAGGCGGTGATAAAGCGGTGATAAAGCGGTGATAAGGCATCCATTTAAAGGACCGCTTTATCTCCGCTATATTGCTGTGTTAATTCTGCTTCATCTCCGCACTAATGTAAAGAAATGGTGCACGACCTTATAACCACGCCCAAAGGTTCACAAGAGCGGCGGTCTCGCTGGTTAAATCATGAGGTAATGGAAAATCCGCCCGACGGAGGCTTAGTCCGCCTCATCAAGCGTAATCGAGAAATAGGTGTGAATTCGGCATGGCGTGGGGCTAATTGCCTGATCGGGCGACGACTAGCCACATGATATCGCCTTTCTCCAGCGTTCGGTCAACGAACTTTTCGGAGTGGAGGACGATAGTGAATCCCGCGTGCCGCAGGTCGTCCAGAACATAGTGCGACTCGATTTCGTGCTTCCGGAACTGCTCCCCGCGCGACAAGCCCATTCGCTCCTCCGCAATTGGTTCGCAAATCACGACGGTGGCTTTCGGTTTGAGTGCCCGTTTCAGGTTGGCGAGGAATGCTTCGTACCCCTTGATCTCGTGATAGTTATCAACGATCAGGACAGCGTCGATGGATCCGGCGGGAAGGGAGGGGTTGTCAGGTGTTCCGAGAACAGCCTCAACGTTGCGAAATCCGCGCTGCACCGTAATTTTTGTGAGCCGGCTGAGCTTATCGCTGGAAATATCGACTGCATACACCTTGCCGTTTGGAACTTCGGCGGCGAGTTTCACGGTGAAATAACCTTCATGCGAACCGATGTCGGCGACGTTGCTATTGTTCTGTAACCCCAGGAGCGCGATAATGGTGTCCGGCTTCTGCCAGGAATCGCGGTCTTTCCAGGCGTTCTCCGAATAAACGTCCTTCCAGGGATTCTGTGCCCAGGCGGCAGCGGGCAGAAGGAGCGCCAGAAAGAGATAACACCGGGTTCGCATTCTATCCCAAGGTCGAAATCCATTCGGGAAATTGATATAAGTTTTATGTTTGCGGCATGAAAAAACTCAAGCTGGAGGAACTGGGTCGTATCCCTGCGGTGGCGTACAAGGATGCAGAAAAAATGCCGGTGGTGATCGTCCTCGACAACGTCCGCAGCTTGCACAATGTTGGGTCGGCTTTCCGAACGGCAGATGCGTTCCTGGTTGAGAAGATTATCCTTACGGGAATAACGGGCACACCGCCAAACCGTGAGATTCACAAGACTGCACTGGGTGCCACGGAGTCGGTACCGTGGGAATATGTTGCTGAAGCTGACCAGGCCGTTCAAGCCCTCCGGAACGATGGTTATACCATCGTGTGTGTAGAGCAGACGGATGAAAGCGTGCCCCTCCAAAGCGTGGAGATCGCACCGGCGAAGAAATGGGCGCTGGTTTTCGGGAATGAAGTAAATGGCGTGAGCGATGCGGTCATTGCACTCGCAGACCAGGCGGTGGAAATTCCTCAGGGCGGGTCAAAGCATTCGCTGAACGTGTCTGTTTGCCTGGGTATTGTGATCTGGCACATCTTCAGACAGATAAAACTATAAGTATCAAAAAAATCATAACCTTTACACCTTAAAAATATCCAGCACGTGTCTGACCGTTATTCACAGCGTGGCGTTTCTGCTTCCAAAGAGGATGTCCACAACGCCATCAGCAAACTTGACAAAGGCCTTTTTCCAAAAGCGTTCTGTAAAATTGTTCCCGATCACCTTGCGGGGGACGAAGAATACTGCACGGTAATGCACGCCGATGGCGCGGGAACGAAGTCTTCCCTGGCATACCTGTACTGGAAAGAAACCGGTGACCTTTCGGTGTGGAAAGGAATCGCACAGGACGCGATAGTCATGAACATAGACGACCTTCTCTGCGTTGGCGCCACCGGAAATATTTTGCTTTCGTCAACCATAGGCAGAAACAAAAACCTTATTCCCGGCGAGGTGATCTCGGCAATCATTGAAGGCACGGAAGAAGTACTTGACATGCTGCGGAAGAATGGTCTTAACATTGTCAGCACCGGCGGAGAAACTGCCGACGTGGGTGATCTTGTAAAGACCGTGATCGTGGACAGTACTGTTGTCACGCGTATGCGTCGGCGGGACGTGATCAACAATGCGAACATCCAGGCGGGAGATGTGATCGTAGGCCTCGCTTCCTACGGGAAGGCAACGTACGAAGATCACTACAACGGCGGAATGGGAAGCAATGGTCTGACTTCCGCAAGACACGACGTGTTTTATAATCATTACGCGACCAAGTATCCGGAGACGTTTGATCACGAAACAACGGCTGCCCTGGTGTACAGTGGTAAGCTTAAAGTTACGGATCCCGTAGCCGGCGTTCCGGTCGATGCCGGGAAACTGGTATTATCACCTACCCGCACGTATGCGCCGATCATCGTTGAGATATTAAATGGTTTGCGAAGTGAAATTCACGGCATGATCCATTGCAGCGGCGGCGCCCAGACGAAGGTGCTTCACTTCATAGAAAAGCTACATGTCATCAAAGACAATCTGCATCCAACGCCTCCGTTGTTTCAAATGATCCAGGAGCAAAGCGGAACTGACTGGAAAGAGATGTACAAAGTCTTCAACATGGGTCATCGTATGGAACTATATCTCAATGAAAAACACGCCGCTGAGGTCATCAGCATTTCGAAAAAATTCGGCGTTGAGGCACAGATCATCGGAAGAGTTGAGGCTGCTCAAGAGAAGAAGGTTACCATAAAGAGCGCTCACGGAGAATTTCAATATGCTTAGGCGATGACGCCTCGTCGTTGGAAAGAGAAGATAACTTACCGTTCTTGCGGGATGAAATTCCGGATAATATTCGTTCATCTGATAGCAGCCGTTGCGCTGGTTCAGTGTAATCCATCAAGCAAAACTGAAAAGAAAAACATGCAGGATCCACATTCATATTCCAATCCTGTTGACGCACGGGTAAAGCACCTGACCTGGAAAGCAAAACTGGATTTTGACAACCGGGTTATTCATGCTACGGCTATATGGGATATTGAAACCAAAGCCGATACCGATGTCATAATCTTTGATACGAAAGATCTGACGATTACCGGCGTGTGGACAGATGATCAGAAGCCTGCAGAGTTCAAGGTAGGCGAACGCGATGATATCATGGGCCAGGCCCTCGCGGTATTGATAAGTCCATCGACGAAGCGTGTAGGCATCGAATACTCAACGGCCCCCGGTGCGGAAGCATTGCAATGGCTTACACCTGAACAGACCTCGGGGAAAAAACATCCATTCCTATTCACGCAGTCGCAGGCCATTCTTGCGCGTACATGGGTACCGTGTCAGGATTCTCCGAGCATCAGGTTCACCTATCAGGCCGAAGTAGAAGGGCCTTCTGACCTGCTGATCCTGATGAGCGCGTCGAACCCTGTGGAAAAAAACGCTGAAGGGCGGTTCTCATTCAAGATGAAGCAGCCTATTCCTTCATATCTGTTGGCGTTGACTGCCGGCGATCTCGTCTTCAAACCCGTCAGTGCGCGAAGCGGTATTTATGCTGAACCACAGGTGATCGAAAAGGCGCGCTGGGAATTTGCCGACCTCGAGAAGATGATCTCAGGGGCTGAAGAATTGTACGGGGCGTATCAGTGGGAACGCTACGATGTTGTTGTGCTGCCGCCAAGCTTTCCCTTTGGAGGAATGGAGAACCCGAGGTTAACTTTTGCAACCCCCACGATACTGGCCGGAGACCGTTCGCTTACGTCGCTGATTGCACACGAACTCGCGCATAGCTGGTCCGGTAACCTGGTGACAAATGCGACATGGAATGACTTCTGGCTGAACGAAGGCTTCACCGTATATTTTGAACATCGGATAATGGAAAAGCTTTATGGCCTGGACTATTCGGAAATGCTGGCGAACCTCGCCTTACAGGATCTCCATGAGACCATCGATGATCTGAAAAAAGACGGACTGTATTCGGATACGCGCCTTGCACTGGCGCTTGAGAACAGAAATCCGGATGACGGCGTAACGGACATAGCCTACAATAAGGGATATTTCTTCCTGAGGTCCATCGAAGAGGAATACGGCCGCGAGAAGTTCGACCAGTTTCTCAACAGCTACTTCTCGACGAATGCATTCACCTCGATGAACACCGATTCGTTTATTGCATTCATCAAGAATTTCTACCGCGAACGTTTCAAGATTACACTGCCAGATCAGCTCTTCAACTCGTGGATCTTTACGGAAGGTCTGCCTGCTCATGTTCCGCAGCCATCGTCGGATCGCTTTGCGGCGGTAGAGAATGCCATCGCAATGTGGAAGGAGAATAATTCAGCAGCTCTGCCCGGGTCGCAGGAATGGAGTACGCATGAATGGCTTCATTTTCTGAAGAACCTTCCGGGAACCCTTACGGAGGATGAAATGTCGAGCCTTGACAGGATAGGGAAATTCACGAAATCCGGGAATGCGGAGATCGTAACGTTGTGGCTGGTGCACGTAGTTCGGAATAAGTATGAGCAGGCGTATCCGAGGTTGGAAGACTTTCTGGTCCACACTGGTCGCCGGAAATTCCTTAGTCCTATTTACTACGAGCTGGCCCGGACTGCGGAGGGGAAGGCGCGCGCAGCGGAAATCTACCGGAAGGCGCGGCCCAACTATCACTTCGTGGCTACGAACACGTTCGACAAGCTTTTCCTTTAGGAACAGTTCAGTCTTCTGTCGCGACATCTGCGCGTCGAAATAGCACAGCTCAGTATTTTTTTTCCTTCTGAAACAACCTCAAGTCTCATCTTCGTGTCTATAGCACGTGATGAAGACCGTTTTATTTAATAAGAAAACATTTTTGCTTGCGATAGGTATTCTCGTCGCCGCGTTGATCTGTTTCAGCACAGGCTTGTTCGGGATGAACTGAGCGTTTGGTTCTTCCATGAATGCGTACTTCGGGCCATGTTCAGCCCTTCAGGTTTCGGAAGTCAGAATCGCACGCGCACATCGTCTTTATAGTCGACAGGCACTTTGAAGGGAACCCCTTTGTAAGAGAGGCGAACCGAGCCCAGATAGCGGACTTCAAATTTTTTCCCACCCAGAACGCCCAGCAGGGTTTCCATTGTTCCAAGTTCTTTTATTGCGAGATTTACCTGCAGCGGTACCGTGAATTCCGCCTTTGCCGGAATTTTGGTATTGTAGTCCTGCTTGACATTTGCTGCCTTTTTGCCGTTCACAAAGATTTCAACATCGATGTTCTTCAGCTTGCCCTGCATGTTATTGGGGTTGTAGAAGATGGCGTTTGCCCTCAATGTCGGATCTGTGTTGGCGTCCACAACAACATCTCTAATGGTTCTTAAAACGATATCCTCTTTTGGCCTTTGACATCCTGGCAAGAACACCGTCAGGCAGAGAACCAGCGTCAGGACAAAACCTCTGTTTGGCTTCAAAAACTTATTCATACTCTTTGTACACGTGTCAATAATAAGACATTCCGGGGCTTTTTTTGTTACAGAAACCGGCAACTACCATATTTGCGTCGGTCTTTTGACAAAATCGATATGAATCCGCTTTTCAACTTCATCGCCGACGGTCTTGCCGAGAATGGGTATGCTGTATGCGATCAATTCCTGAGCCAAAACGAAGTTGATGCTATTTTCGGGCTCGAACATTTTCAGGAAGGGATTAATTCCTTTCAGAAGGCCGGAATCGGAAAGAAGCAGGGGCTTCAGATCAACGAGGCCATCCGGGGCGATTATATCCAGTGGGTCGATAAAGCCAGCGCCCCACCACCGGTCGCTGTTTACCTCAACCGGATTGGAGAGCTTGTCAGTTATCTGAATCAGGAGTTGTTTCTCAGCCTGAAGGACTATGAAATCCATATGACCGTTTATCCCACGGGAAGTTTCTACAAGCGGCACCTCGATCAGTTTCGCGCCGACGATCACCGTAGGCTTTCTGCGATCTGTTATCTGAACCGAAACTGGACCGATGACGACGGCGGTCAACTGAGAATGTACCTTCCGGAAGGCAATAAAGACTTCTTGCCCCTTGCAGGGCGGCTCGTGTGTTTTCGAAGTGATCAGATTGAGCATGAAGTACTTCCCGCGAAAAAGGAACGCCTTAGTCTGACTGGCTGGATCCTCGATCAATACAGTGACCTCCGGCACCTGCAGTAGGTTATTCAAGATAATTTTCCGGCCAGGGCCTGGGTGTTAATGAAAATCGGATTTGAAAAAGACGGCCCGGATAAACTTAACGTCTTAAATTTGTGCCGCAATAACGTAATGGAATGAAAAAATACTTTCTCAAGCTTTATCAGTATAACGAGTGGGCCAACAACCGCGTAATCGGAGCGTTGAACCGGCAAGAGGTTCGCGATGAGAAGATCCTCACACTAATGGGTCATATCGTTGCAGCGCAGTTTCTCTGGTTTCATCGCATTAATGGATTGCCTCCGGCGGAAGTGAAACTCTGGGGCGAATACAAGCTCGAGCAACTCAATGAAATGGTGGAGAAGGCGAATCGGATGTGGCTAGAGTTTGTCGAACGCGAAGACTCCTTCGACCGCGAGTTGACGTACACTAATTACGTTGGCGATCCTTACGTTAACAATGTTGAAGCCATCATGATGCACCTGGTGAATCATTGCAGCTACCACCGTGCACAGATTGCCATGTTACTCCGCCAAAAGGGACTCGAGCCGATCAATACCGATTTCATCACCTATGATCGTGTCTTGCGCGGTCAGTGGAAAGATTGACGTCGAGGGCTACGTTTTCTCGTAAGTCTTGTGGACTTAGGCTCAGACAACTTCTTCTTCCCAGACTACTGTTTCCGGGTGTGAATACCAGGCCTTGAATTCGGCGAGGTAGCGCTTTTCCAGTTCTGCCCGTTTTAATTTCAGCGAGGGCGTCAAAAGACCGTTTTCGATTGACCAAGTCTCTTTCATGACCACAATCTTTTCTATACGTTCATAGAACTCGAGCGTGGGGTTAAGTTTCTTCAGTGTTGACTCAAGTGAGTTGATGACTTCAATCCTGCTGCGATTTTGTCCTGTAGCTGATAGATTGATTAATGCTACGGGTTGCGGTAAACCCATCCCTACTACGCAGACTTGTTCAATATCTGTATTTGAAAGAATAATTTTTTCTATGGGTGCCGGCGCGATGAATTTGCCTTTATCTGTTTTAAATTGATCGCGTACCCTACCGGTGATGGTCAGAAATCCTTCGGCATCAATTTCGCCACTGTCACCTGTCCGCAAAAAACCATCCGCTGTGAAGACTGTGCGTGTCGTTTCGTCGTCTTTGAAATAGCCTTTCATCAGTGCTCTGCTGCGGACGAGAATCTCGCCGTCTTCACTTAGTTTCACTTCGTTTTCAGGCCATGCCCGGCCGACGGTGCCGGGTTTTGTAATGCCGTAATTGGAATGTGAAAATGCCGTATTCTCGGTCATCCCGTACATTTCTGAGATCTCTATTCCGATGCGTTTGAACCATTCAAGCTGGCTTACTGGCGAGGGTGCAGCGCCCGATACAATAATCCGGGCATCGGTGAACCCAAGTTTTTTCCGGATGGTTTTCTTCACCACGCTGCCGACGAAGGGAATGCGAAGCAGGGAATCAAGTTTCTTCTGCGGCAGTTTTTTGAGTATTCCCTCCTGAAACTTGGTGTATATGCGGGGCACACCTCCGAAAATGGTGGGTTTCTCGTGTTGAATGTTTTCCTGAAATTTTTCCAGAGACTCGGAGAAAGAAATCGTACTTCCTGTATGAATCGCCACCATCTCCATAAGCGCGCGTTCCGCTATATGACTCAGCGGCAGGTACGAGAAGAATCTGTTCGGCTTCGTGATCGCGAGGTGTTTTGCTACTCTTTCGCCGACAAATCCAAATGCACCGTGGGTTATGACAACGCCCTTGGGAGTGCCGGTTGTGCCGGAGGAGTACATGATTGTCGCCACATCTTCCGGTGTGGGGAGCGGTTGTTCAATAAATTCGCTGGCGTCGGGAAGGGCGTCCCATTGCCGGCCTTCAGTCGTCCCATATAAGGGGAAGCTTATGCGCGGCAAGTCTTCGGGGATGCCTCCTTTCTGCAGATTGAAATTGTCGAGTTTACCGAGGATAATCAACCGGGCTTCGCTGTGGGCCAGGACATCGTGGATGCCGCCGGCCGAAAGTGTCGGATAAATGGGAACACTGACGTTTCCGGATAGCATTATTGCGAGATCCGCGATGAGCCAATGGGCACAGTTCTTTGAAAGTATGGCAACATGTGAGCGGACCGGCAGGAGCTGCTGAAGCATTGCCGCCAACCTCCGCACTTCGCGGCCCGCATCACGGTAAGTGAAGACATGCCAGGTGTCGTGGATCGGTTGTCGGAGAAATGTGGCGTTGGGAGTGTGGTCTTCCCAATAGAGAAATCGCTCAAGCGGTGTCGTGTCCAAGCGTAAGAACTGGTTTTGGTTTAATATCCTCTGGCCTGCGGGTAAATAAGAACTCCGGTAGGTTAAGGGTATCTCTAAAAATAGCAAAATTGGCGTTCTTTTATTGCGAAGCTGAAACGGTTTTTAGCCTATCTTTTACAATTTTTGTGACCATGAGCAAACCGGAAAAAAAGCTTTTTCTTCTCGACGCATACGCCCTGATCTACCGGGCACACTTTGCTTTTACAAAAACACCGCGAATAAACTCCAAAGGACATAATACATCGGTGCCGTTTGGTTTTACCAATACGCTGCTGGAGGTGTTGCAAAAACAAAAGCCCACCCACATCGGCATCGCCTTCGACAGCCCGGGAAAAACATTTCGGGATGAGATCTTCCCGGAATACAAAGCCACCCGCCAGGAAATGCCTGAGGACATTCGTTACGGTATTCCGAAAGTGAAAGAAATTATCCGCGGATTTAATATCCCTATCCTTGAATTGGAAGGGTACGAGGCGGATGACATTATTGGTACGATGTCGCAGCAGGCCTGTAAACAGGGTTTTGAAGTTTACATGATGACGCCTGATAAAGATTTCGGGCAGCTTGTTAACGAATGCGTATTTCTTTACAAACCCGCATACATGGGCAACGCGGTCGATATTCTCGGGCCGAAGGAGGTTTGTGAGAAGTGGGACATCGACAACGTAAGTCAGGTCGTTGACATTCTCGGTCTTCAGGGGGATACTTCTGACAACATCCCCGGCGTTCCTGGCGTGGGGCCAAAAACAGCCTCCGCTTTGCTTAAGACGTATGGTAGTGTTGAAAACATCGTTGCGCATGCGTCGGAACTGAAGGGCAAACAGAAGGAACTCTTCACCAAATATGCTGATCAGGCGCTTCTTTCGAAGAAGCTTGCGCAGATCATTACGGATGCTCCCATAGCTTTTGAGGAGGACCTCCTGGTTTACCGCGGACCGGACAAAGACGTACTCAAACCCATATTTGATGAGTTGGAGTTCAAGACCATCTCGGCGCGGGCATTCAATGAAGTCGCAGCGGCTCCTCCGCGCGCTCAGCAGGCGCAGCTGTCGATGTTTGATGCCGGTACCGCCGACCCCGCTGTGGAAGCAGGTGAAAAGAAAGTTTTTGCATCGTCAGAGGTTCAATATCACGTCATCAATAATCCGGGTGAATGTGAAGGTCTTCTTCAGAAACTGAGGGAGCAAACCGTGATCGCCGTGCATGCTCTCGCCACGCCAGGCATCGCCGTCGACAGTGATTTACTCGCGGTGTCATTTAGCTTCAAAGAAAAGGAAGCGTATTACGTTCCGTTGGCAGGCGAAGATGGAAGGGTATTCCTCCAGATCCTTCGACCTGTTTTTGAAAATGAAAAGATTGCGATCACGGGTCATAATCTGAAGCATTTGGTTCTCGCTCTCAAGAAGCACGACATAGGAGTGAATGGGCCGGTGTATGATACGATGCTTGCACATTACCTGATTGAACCTGAAGCTTCGCACGACCTTCAGATACTCGCAACGCAATATCTCGCGTATGAACTGTTGCCGGAAGATCACGCGGATCTTAAGGAAAAACTCGGAGAACGTGCCGAGGTTAGCTTTCAGCTTCGAAACAAACTGCACGTAGAACTTGAAAGCCGGCGCCACGTCAAACTCATGACAGAGACAGAAATGCCGTTGCTGAAAGTTCTTGCTGATATGGAGTTTGAAGGTGTTAAGGTTGATGTGAACGTGCTGAATAAACTGTCTGATGAACTGAAGTCAGAAACGGAAGTTATCCAGCGGGAGATTTTCGAAATGGCAGGAACCGAATTCAACATCGGCTCACCAAAGCAGTTGGGCGAAGTGCTTTTTGAAAAGATGAAACTTGGTGAAAAGCCGAAGAAGACGAAGTCGGGTCAGTATGCCACCGGTGAAGAGATTCTACTCCAGCTTTCTTCCAGGCACGACATCGCGAAAAAGATTCTCGATTACCGCATATATGAGAAGCTTCGTTCGACGTATGTAGATGCATTGCCTAAGATGATCAGCAAAGTGGACGGCAGAATCCATACCGATTATCGTCAGGCTGTAGCAGCGACGGGAAGGCTAAGCTCGAACAATCCCAACTTGCAGAACATTCCGATTCGTACCGCGCGTGGCAAACAAATCCGAAAGGCTTTCGTACCGCGCAATGATGAGTACCTGTTTATGTCTGCAGACTATTCACAGATAGAACTGCGCATAGCAGCCTCTTTCGCGAAAGACGAGACCATGATTGAAGCGTTTCGTTCGAAGCGGGATATTCACACCACGACGGCTGCAAAAGTCTTTGGTGTTCCGCTGGCGGAGGTGACGCCGGATATGCGACGCAAAGCCAAGGAAGTGAATTTTGGTATCCTCTACGGAAGTACGGCCTTTGGGCTCGCGCAAAACCTTGGGATCTCGCGGGGAGAGGCAACAGATATCATTGCAGCATACTTCAACGAGTTTCCGGCAATCAAACGATACATGGACGACGCGATCAATGGTGCGCGTGAGACGGAGTTTGTTGAAACAATCCTTGGGCGCCGGAGGTATTTGCGTGATATCAACTCGCGAAATGTAACAACGCGTGGCTTTGCCGAACGAAATGCGATCAATGCACCTATACAGGGTACGGCGGCAGATATCATTAAGATTGCGATGGTGAACATTCATCATTGGATAAAGCGAAACAACCTAAAGACGCGAATGATCATGCAGGTTCACGATGAACTTGTTTTTGACGTACACCGGTCAGAAATTGAAACCGTTAAAGAGCGTGTTGCGTTTTTGATGAAGCATGCCGTTAACCTCGAAGTCCCGATGGAAGTAGAGGTTGGCATCGCCGACAATTGGCTTGATGCACACTAACCAGAAAGACTATGAATTTTGCTCCGGGGAAAAACGAAATTGTTGAAGCGCATAACCGAATTCGATCGTTAATTCATGAGACGCCGATACAGACCAGTGAAAGTGTGAACCTCATTGCAGGATGCCAGCTCTTTTTCAAGTGTGAAAACTTTCAGAAAGGCGGGGCGTTCAAGGCGCGAGGGGCCATGAATGCAGTGTTGGCGCTGCCTTCATCTGAACGTTCCAGGGGCATTGCTACTCACTCTTCGGGGAATCACGCCCAGGCTGTTGCGAGAGCAGCTCAGCTCATTGGTGCGAAATCGTTTATCGTTATGCCCAAGACTGCTGCGGAGATAAAGAAGAATGGCGTCATTGCATACGGAGGTGAGATCTACGAATGTGAACCTACCCTTGCTGCCAGGGAGCGGACACTTGCGGCAGTGATCATGAAAACAAAAGCTGCGGAGATTCATCCCTTTAACAACTTCGACGTCATTGCAGGTCAGGCAACGGCGGCGAAAGAGCTTATCGAAGCAATTCCCCATCTGGATGCGCTTATCGCGCCCGTTGGAGGCGGCGGTCTTCTTAGCGGAACGAGTCTTGCAGCCAAATATTTTTCACCCTTCACCGAAGTCTTTGGAGCGGAACCGGAAGGAGCAGATGACGCCTATCGCGCAATGATCTCCGGAAAAATAGAGACGTCACAGGCAAACTCCATCGCCGACGGATTGCTCACATCGCTGGGAACAAAGACGTTTCCTATTATCCGGAAGAATGTCCGCCAGATTATACCTGTATCGGATAAACAAATCGTTGCTGCTATGCGGCTTATCTGGGATCGTCTCAAAATTATCGTGGAGCCTTCCGGAGCAGTTCCACTGGCCAGTATCCTAAAGGAAAAGGAACGCTTTGCCGGGAAGCGCGTTGGCGTGATCCTCACGGGAGGAAATGTCGATCTGGCGCGGGCTTTTCATCTTTTTTCGACGGCCTGGAATTAAACCATCATCAAAAAAAAACGTCCTGTCATTTCTGGACAGGACGTTTCGAAACACGTCATTATTATTTATTACTTCTTCTTCTTGAACTGGTCAAATTTTGAATTTGAATCGGATTTCGGGAAGACGTTGTTGCTAACTTCTACATCGGCGAGATCACCGTTGGGGTCGATGACGATGTTTGTAACTTCTTTTTCTTTGATGAACACCTTGGTGACTTCACTTTCATTGGTGCGCCAGATCTCCGCCGGTATGCGTTCGATTTCTTTGGATCCGTCTTTGAAGGTCCATTCGATTATGATAGGGGTAACCAGTCCTCCGACATTTTTGAACTTGAGCTCGTAGATGTTTTTGCCTGCGAGGTCCTTTTTGATCTGATTGTCATCTACGCGGCTGCGGAATTCACCGTAGTAATTATCCGGAGTGTTGGTGAGTGAGAACTCTTGTGGTCCGTTTGAAAAATCGGAAGGTGATTGATCTCCGCTTCCCGCGCCGGCTCCGGCGGCAAGGTTGCCTTGCTTAACCTTCAGCTTTTTCTTTTCAAGTTCGGGTTGTTCTTCTCTTAGCCTGAACCATTTCACTTCGGCCAGGTCTACGTCTACGTGATCTGTGCTGTAGAACCAGCCTCTCCAGAACCAGTCGAGATCGACACCTGAGGCGTCTTCCATGGTGCGGAAGAAGTCTGCGGGTTTTGGGTGTTTAAATGCCCACCGTTGTGCATATTCCTTGAAAGCCTGATCGAATAACTCGGGGCCCATCACCGTTTCACGCAAGACGGTGAGTGCAGCCGAAGGTTTGGTGTAAGCGTTAGGACCGAATTCGCCACCGCGGATGTTGTCCGACGTTGCCATAATGGGGCGCATCTGTGATTTGTCTCCTTTCATAAAGGGGACGATACCCTTCGGCGTGCCGCGGTTTCCATGTAGTTCCGGGTAACGCAGGCGCATTGTTTCTTTTTCAAGGAAGGTATTCAACCCCTCATCCATCCACGACCATTGACGTTCATCAGAGTTTACGATCATGGGGAAGAAGTTGTGACCAACTTCGTGGACGATGACCATGATCATGCTGTACAGCGTCTGTTGCGAATACGTTCCGTCCGGGTTAGGGCGGCCACCGTTGTAGCAGATCATCGGATATTCCATACCCTGATTGGCCGTGTGAACGGAATAGGCAACAGGATACGGATAGTCAAATGTTCTTTCAGAGTATACTTCCAGGGCATTCTTAATCGCCTTGGTGGATTCCTTTTCCCATAGCGGATTACCTTCTTTTGGATACAGCGACATGGCCAGCGGAGTCTTGTCATTCAGCTTGACAGCCTGCGCGTCCCAGATAAACTTCCGTGAAGATGCAAACGCGAAGTCGCGTACGTTTTCAGCATAGAATTCCCAGGTGCTCTTTTTTGTGGATCTGCTCTTTTCTTTTTGAGCGGCTTCTTCAGGCGTTACGATAAACACCGGCTTGTCGAAAGTTTTCTTTGCACGTTCGAAGCGTTCAAGCTGTTCTTTCGTCAATACTTCCTGAGGATTCTGGATCTCGCCAGTAGCACCGACGATATGATCGCTGGGAACAGTGATTCGTACGCGGTAATTTCCGAAAGTAAGCGCGAATTCTCCCTGTCCAAGGAACTGCTTGTTCTGCCAGCCTTCGTAGTCATCGAATACACACATGCGTGGGAACCACTGGGCGAAGGTGTATACATAGTTTTTGTCTTCCGGGAAATATTCAAAGCCACCGCGATCCATGAGCACCATATTGCGGTCTTTTTCCTGGAAACTCCAGTCGATGCTGAAAACGAACTTTTCGCCTGTTTTGAGCGGGGCCGGAAGATCGATACGCATCATGGTGTTATTGATGACGTAGGGAAGAGCTTTTCCTTTTGAATCTCTTACTGATCCGATAGTGTACCCACCGTCGTATTCGCCGGCGGATGCGCCTGACGTATAACTAAAGAACTTCGCAGGGACGGAATCCTGAACACTGCCAGTCCTTGTAGTACTGGTCATGCTGGATTGATCGAAAAGATTCTGGTCGAGTTGCAACCAGAGGTACTTGAGGGCTTCAGGAGAGTTGTTGTGGTAGGTAATTGTTTCGGATCCTTTCAGCACCTGAGTGTTGTCGTCAACTTCAACGTTGATGACGTAATCGGCGCGTTGCTGCCAGTATCGTGCACCCGGTGCGCCCGAACCGGTGCGATAGGAATTTGGTGTGGGCAGAAGCTGTTCAAGCTGTTCGAACTTGCCCTTCCACTCAGGTTGCTGAGCGAAAACAGAAGCCCCCGTGGCAAAGCACAGGGCGAATAATAGTCGGCGTTTCATTTTATGGATTCAAGTCTTTGTTTAAAAATAGGAAGAGATACCGGAACTGAGGTTCCGGTATCCTGTCAGTTTGATTTTTTCTTGAACTCGTCGAAGCGTGAGGCGCCATCGACTTTAGGGAATACGTTGTTAACGGTATTGATGTCACTCGTTTCGGCCATCGGGTCAAGAACTACTTTTACAACTTCTTTGTCCTTGACGAACACTTTGTTGATGCGCGATTCGTTCGTGCGCCAGATTTCTGCAGGCATCCGATCAACTTCTTTTGTTCCATCTTTGTACGTCCACTCAATGATGACGGGCATTACAAGACCGCCGTTGTTTGACAGGGTGACCTGGTAGATGTTTTTGCCCGCCAGGCTTTGCATAATCTCCTGGTCATTCACGCTACTTCTGAATTCACCATTGTACTGCGGGTTTGTTTCCAGCAGCGTAAAAGGTAACGGTCCGTTGTCAAAGTTCTGAGCCGGACTTCCGGAAGCTTGATTTTTTACTGTTACGTTTTTCTTTTCAGGATCAGCCTGAGGTGTGTTGAGGCGGAACCACTTCACCTCGTCGAGTGAAATTTCTACCTGGTCCGTTGAGAAGAACCAACCGCGCCAGAACCAGTCAAGGTCAACGGCGGAAGCATCTTCCATCGTGCGGAAGAAGTCTGCGGGTTTTGGATGTTTGAACGCCCATCTTTCAGCATATTCCTTAAACGCGCGGTCGAACAATTCAGGACCCATAATCGTCTGGCGGAGCATGAACAATCCGGTTGCGGCTTTTGCATATTGCTCCGGGCCGAAGTAAATAACTTGTTCAGAGTTTGTCATCAGCGGGCGCATCAGGCTCTTGTCGCCTTTCATGTAGCCAACGATATCCGCAGGTTTTCCACGCGTCCAGTTGATGTCGGGATAACGCTCAAGTTCGGTAATGAGCTGAACAAAGCTGTTAAGTCCTTCATCCATCCAGGTCGACTGGCGTTCATCGCTGTTGATGATCATCGGGAAGAAGTTATGCCCAACTTCGTGGACAATCACGCCGATCATTCCCTGGCGTAATTGTGGGGATATGCGTCCGTCTTTTGTTGGTCTGCCGTAGTTGAAACAAATCATTGGATACTCCATTCCAATGCTTGCGGCGTGGACAGAAATCGCCACCGGATAAGGATACTCGATTGTCATTCTTGAGTATACCTCCAGCGTATTCTTCACAGCTTTGGTAGATTCTTTCTCCCACAAGGGGTTGCCTTCTTTCGGATAGAAAGACATAGCGAGAGGAGTCTTATTACCGATTTTCACCGCCTGAGCATCCCAGATGAATTTACGTGAAGAGGCAAAGGCGAAGTCGCGCACATTTTCGGCATGGAAAATCCAGGTCTTCTGCGCTGTGCTTTTTGTCTTTTCTTTCTTTACAGCTTCTGCCTGGGTTACGATGAACACAGGTTTGTCGAATGACGTTTTTGCTTTCTCAAAGCGTTCGATTTCTGCTTTTGAAAGAACATCCTTCGGATTCTGCAACGTTCCGGTAGCAGCTACGATGTGATCTGCGGGGACCGTAATCTTGACTTCATAATTTCCGAAGGACAGCGCGAACTCTCCGCTTCCGAGGAACTGCTTGTTTTGCCAGCCTTCGTAGTCGTCGTAAACACACATGCGGGGGAAGAACTGCGCGATCGTGTAAACATAGTTATCGTCTTCCGGAAAGTATTCCAGGCCGCTTCTTCCGCGGTAGATGTTCCGGTCGTTGATGTTGTAAGACCAGCTTATCCGGAACGAATACGTTCCTCCAGGTTTAAGCGGTGCGGGCAGGTCCACGCGCATCATGGTGTTGTTGATAACGTGTGGAAGGGTCTTTCCGTCGACGTCGGTAACTTCCTGGATTTTATAGCCGCCGTCAAAGGTTGACATCTTTTCGGCGTACGTCTTTGCAGCCACTGAGTCTCTAACCCTTCCGGTATCAGCCGAACGCAGGGTGTTTTCCTGGGAGAGGATGTTTTGATCGAGCTGTAGCCAAAGGTATTTAAGTACGTCGGGAGAGTTATTGTGGTAGGTAATGGTTTCCTTGCCTGTAATGCGCTGATTGTTGTCGTCGAGGGTTACTTCGATTTTGTAGTCAGCTTGCTGTTGCCAATACTCGGGGCCAGGGGCGCCTGAACCCGTCCGGTATTCATTTGGTGTTGGTAAGAGAGGGCCCAGCTGTTCAAACTTTCCCCCCCACTTTGGGGGAGCTTCCTGAGCATTCGCCAGCGTGGAGGCGACAAACAATAATAGAAAGGCGAAACGAATCATCTTCATCTTAAAAATAGAGTTATTCAGTCCAGTAAGCGGCGTCTTTCATCAGCACGAGGGAGATGCCGGCAATAGCCGAGGAGATCACCATTTTCCAATCGCGACGGTTGACGCCAAATAAATCGACAAAAAGAAAGGCTGCCGACATAAAGATTCCTACAATAATTATTTGACCAAACTCGAGGCCGATATTAAAGGCCAAAAGCTGGGATATGATACTTCGGTCTTTGCCAAGAATAGCGCGAAAATAATTCGAAAAACCAAGCCCGTGTATCAGCCCGAATACCAGGGCATAAACATAATTGATATGAACGTTGCGCTGGTGAATGGTTTCTTCGTCCTTGAACAAATTTGAACCGGCTGCAATAAAAATAGTCAGAGGAATCAAGAATTCCACGAGTTCTTCATTTACGGGAATAATTCCGAGGCTGGCGAGGGCCAATGTGACTGTATGACCAATTGTAAACGCGGTGACCAGAATCAGGATCTGTTTCCAGTCTCTTACAAGATACAGGGAGCAAAGTGCGATGATGAACAGAATATGATCGTAACCGAAGCGGTAATCTAGGATATGGTCCCTTCCTTCGGCGAAGTAAACCTGGAATTCACTCATTGGTTAATGAAATTAAACACCAAGTATACATCATTTCTTTGATTTGAAAGAATCCCTTACGTAACCGGCAGATTTGTCGGTTTCGGTATTACTTTTGATTCAGATTTTTTTATTCCAGGTTGATGTTTGGTTCTTTTTTAGTCAACGTTCTTATTATTTGCTCGAGTCTCGCCTACTCTGTGGAGCACCCCCTTCACGTAAGTGTCACCGAAATTGAGTGGGACGAAAAAGACAAGGCCCTCGAAATCATGATGCGGGTTTTCATGGACGACCTTGAACTCGCCTTCCGTCAGCGCTTCAATAACCCTTCACTGGATATCTTGAACCCCGGCGAGCCCTCCCTCGACAAAATGATGACTAAATATCTCAATGAAACGTTTGCGGTATCATTGGATGGGAAAAAACAGACGCTGAATTACCTGGGCCATGAACGCGATGGCGAGGCGTTTGTCTTCTATATTGAGGTCAGCGGGTTGAAGAAGTGGAACCGGATCCGGATATCAAACAATGTATTGATGGACCTTTATGATGACCAATCGCACCTGGTTCACGTGACCGCTTCAGGGAAAGTACGAAGCCTTAGGCTCACAAAAAGCAATTCATCAGGTGAACTTTCGTTTTAGCATTCAATGAAAAATTACGCTGTGGTTATTCCGAAACTAATTAGAGGTATTGGATTTAGTCTGGTCGTTGCACTTTGCTGGTCATGCGGCAGTGACGACGAAAAGGAAGCGTGTGTTAAAGCACCGGATGTTTCAACTGTTAATATCGACCTTAAGCTTGAGTCTTATATCGACACTTTGGCTGCGGTAGAAACGAAAGCCGACCTCGTTGCATTGTTTACGCGCCAGCCGGTGATACGCGACTTCATCTTCAGAAGATCGGAATACCCTGATGATTCGGTGTTCATCCGTGAGATCCACGCCCGGATGACGAATCCCTACATTGATACTCTGCTGGCTGAAACCAAAAGGGTTTTTGGTGATCAAAGTGAACTCAAGCGCGAATTCGAGAGCGCATTCCGGAACCTTAAAGCGTATTATCCCGACATCAAACTGCCTGTGATAAGGACGGTGATCTCTGGTCTGGATACCGATATGTTTATGTCCGACTCGCTGATCATCGTCGGGCTGGACTATTATCTGGGCAAAGGCGCGAAGTTCCGTCCGCAGATGTATGAATACCTGTTGCGGAAGTACGACCCGGAGGACATCGTTCCGAGCGTGATGCTGGTTTACGGCATCGATGAACGACTGAACAAGACCAGCCTCAAGGACAAGACCGTACTTGCCGACATGATCGCCTATGGCAAGTCATTCTATTTTGCCAAGAGGATGTTGCCCTGCGTGCCGGACAGCGTGCTCATCTCATACACTGCCGAAGAAATCCGAGGTTCCAGAAAAAACCAGGATCTGATCTGGGTCCGTTTCATCGAAAGCGAAGTGCTTTATTCCACAAGCCACCTGGTTAAGAAAGATTATCTGGGCGAGCGCCCGGCAACGCTGCAGGTTGGCGAGAAATGCCCTGGCCGCATTGGCCAATGGGTAGGCTGGCAGATCGTAGAAAAATACATGAGCCACCACCCAAACGTTACCCTTCAGCAGCTAATGGCCACAGAAGACGCCCAGATGTTGTTTCAGGAATCCAGGTATAAACCAAAATAGTAAATCCGGCCCGGAAATACGGATTCCGGCTAGACCAACACGGTTTAGTTTATATCTTTGACGCCACCTAATTAAATCTGTAAGTCTATGCGTCAAAAAATTGTAGCCGGAAACTGGAAAATGAACAAAACCCTGGAGGAAGCCAATATCCTTGCCTCCGAAGTTACCGGGATGGTTGAGGACGAAGTTCGCGGAGATGTGAAAGTCGTTCTGTGTGTTCCCTTTCCTTATTTGTTTCCGATAAAGAATATCGTTGGAAATAACTCACGTATTTCAATCGGTGCCCAAAACTGCAGCGATCAGGAGGCTGGTGCATTTACCGGCGAAGTGTCGGCAGTCATGCTGAAGTCGATGGGAATTCCCTATGTGATCCTGGGTCACAGTGAAAGAAGGCAGTACTATGGCGAAGATGCAAAGCTGCTTACGAAGAAGGTTGACATCGCGTTAAAGCATGGACTTACACCAATATTCTGCTGTGGAGAACCACTGGAAGTTCGCGAGGCCAACAACCACGAGAAGCTGGTGACGTCGCAGGTTGAAGACAGCCTGTTCCACCTTGACGCCGAGGCGCTCAAAAAGATCGTAATCGCTTACGAGCCGGTTTGGGCCATAGGCACTGGTAAAACAGCAACTTCGCAGCAAGCACAGGATATGCACAAAGTGATCCGTCAGCATATCGCCGGAAAGTATGGTCAGGCCGTTGCCGATGAGATAACAATACTTTATGGAGGTAGTGTGAATGCCGGCAACGCAAAAGAGTTGTTTGCATGTCCGGATGTCGATGGAGGACTCGTTGGCGGAGCGTCGCTCAAATCCCGCGAGTTTACGGAAGTTATCAAGGGAATGTAGTTATTGCCATGTATTATACCTGCCTTCACGTAACCTGTCAACCCGAGTATGCCGAAATACTAATGGCCGAGGTCGCGGAGGCAGGTTTCGACTCCTTCATGGAGACTGATACCGGCTTCGAAGCTTACGTTGAGCTCGAAAAATTCGACAGGTCGGTTTTGGACGATATATCATCACGTTATAAGGACATTACCGAGATCACGTTTCAAACCAGCCATATTCCGAAGCAGAACTGGAACGAAGAGTGGGAAAAGAGCTACCACCAGGTGAATGTCGAAGGAAAGTGTCTGATTCGCGCGTCGTTTCATGATCCTGATCCAACCATTCCACTTGAAGTGGTCATTACTCCGAAGATGTCATTCGGAACAGGCCACCATCAAACCACTTATCTGATGGTGAAGAGTCAGCTTGGCATTGACCACTCAGGAAAGCGCGTGATGGATGCGGGCTGTGGTACAGCGATTCTTTCTATTGTTGCATCCAGGCTTGGCGCCAAAGAAGTCGAAGCGTTTGACATCGACGAATGGAGTATTACCAATGGCAATGAAAACCTGTCGGTGAATGGTTGTACCAATATCCGTATACAACAAGGTACTATTGATGAAGTTTCCCTCCCAGGTAAATTTGACATCATTCTCGCCAACATCAACAAAAACGTGTTGACTGCCGAGCTTGGCACATACGCACGCTATCTTGCTGATGGAGGCGTTATTTTACTGAGCGGATTTTACACGTCAGATATACCCGACCTGTTAGACACAGCCTCACCATTCGGCCTGGCTGAACGGAAGCGCGATCAACGGGAAGGGTGGGCGTCGCTGGAGCTGACAAAAAGCTAATCACCCGCCCTTGCAAGCCAGTCAGTAACGTGCTCGCAAAACTCCTGAGGCTTCTCGGCCTGGACCCAATGTCCTGTTTCCAGTGTCTGGATTTCTACATTAGGAAAGACCTCTTTGATATGGGGAATGTCGGTATCGAGCACGTAGCTTGAGCGGCTTCCGCGGATGAATAGAACCGGCTTCGAAAAAGTTCCTTCGTACGAAAGGTCCGCGCCGACGTTGCTGAGTTTTTCCCGGATGACTTTCAGATTCATTTTCCAGGAGAATCCGCCGCTGCTCTGGCGTTGTAAATTCTTCAGGAGAAACTGCCTTGTGCCCATGTCGGAAACGTACTCACCGAGTATGTCTTCGGCCTCTTTGCGCGACGTGAGTTCGGCCACCGGCATAGCTGCAAGACCGTCGGCGATCACGTAGTGTTCGAGATCATACAGGCGCGGGGCAATATCAACGACAATAAGCTTTTCGATTTTCTCCGGATGTGCGAGCGCAAAATTCATTGCTGTCTTGCCACCCATAGAATGGCCAATGAGCGTTGCATTTGCGAGCTGATGATCATCAAAAAACTCACTAAGGTCGTCGACCATACTCTCATAGTCGAATTGATCATCATGGGGCGATTGCCCATGGTTTCTCAAGTCAACCGTGATGACCCGGAATTTTTCTGAAAGGAGTTTTGCCTGGGTTAACCAGTTGTCGGATGAACCAAATAGTCCATGCAGAATGACGATCGGATCGCCGTTGCCGTATTCTCTTGAAAAAAGCTTCACGATGGAATCAAAAGTTTAACATTCGCCTATTGTTCGCAGAACGAACCCTGGGCGATATACAATTTTTTAATCTGAGTTTCAATCAATCCTTCCCGAACTGCAGGATCGCCTTGCACAAGGTCGGAGTCAACGTCACCTTTTAAAATCATTATGCCACCATCAGACTCGCCGAAGATCGCTTCGGTGACCACGTTTCCAGTGGCGATAACCTTTTTAAGGTAATCGTTGTGCTGTGCCATTAAGTTCCCCTGATTTCCCGCTGTGAATTTGCTTACGATAGCGTCGAACCGAACAAAGGAGTAATGCACCATCGTATATTCTTCGCCGACGGGACATACGCCGCCATGGCGGGGAATGTAAGGCAGGATTTCAACGTCCCAACGCTTTGCCTGGATGCCGGGATCTGTACTAATCCACTCTTCGACTTCAGCAGTGGACGCACTGCTCATGATGAATATTCCGCCACCGCCTTCGAATGGGCCTGCAGCGAGAAGCTTCCCTTCTTTACTCAGGCGGCCCATGTTCGCCATGTGTCCATCCATAATGCGCTTTGTTTCTTCAGGCGAAAGCTTATCGCTTGCCTCCTTTTTGTTCAGAAACACAATCGAATACTTTTTCTCCTGGGCAGTCGCACAGAGACTGCAAGCGAGGATTCCGATGATTATCCAGCATTTCATGACATAAATTATGTTGTTTCTGCCTTTGTTTTCTGCACAGCGTTCGAGGCTTTTGGCTTTTTGCTGACCATTAGGATGCCGACTAAAATCAAGGCCGTTCCGGCGATTTGTAAACCAAGGACCGGTTCGTCTAATATCAGGTTGGCCTGGACAATAGTAGAAACCGGGCCGATGCTTCCCACGATAGCGGCGTTGTCGGAACCGATCCGGTTGATGCCGTGGGATACAAGGTACGAAGGAATGACTGTACTTACGATGGCCATTGCCAGACTATATACATAGACGAGGGGTTCAAGGCTAAGCAAGGAACTTTCGGACGTCACCTGGAAATGAAGGAGTACCGCTATACACGCGAATGACATCGCATAGCTGTTAAATTTTGAAGCGCCCACCTTTGGGATTATTCTTCCACTGCCAACAATATAAATGGCATACGTTACCGCGCAGCAGAAGATCAGGATACAGCCTGTAAAGAATTGCGGGTTTGACGTGTCGAATTTAGCTTCACCCCAGAACGCCAGTAGTAGTCCGGCATATGTAATCAGAATAGCACACCACTGGTATGCGTTAATTTTAATTTTGAATACGGCCGAAGAAATCAGAAGCACCAGCGTTGGATATATGAATAATATCAGGCGTTCTATTCCGGCAGACACGTATTGCAATCCAAGAAAATCGAGCAGGCTGGAGATGTAGTACCCGATGCATCCGACGGCTGCGATTCCAATCCATTGTTTCAGGGTAAACTTTTTGTTGGTACTGCTTGACGAGCTGATGGCAGCAGACACTAAAAAGAATGGCAGAGAAAAGAGCATCCTCAGCGCAAGCAATGTTACGGCGTCGACCGTTGTATCGCGATAGGCAAGCTTGACGAAGATGGCTTTCGTTGAAAAACACACTGCTCCCAACAGCGCGATGACGATCCCACTTATGAAGTAAGCCCGCGAGTCTTTTCTGGCCGGGATATTCATGAGGTCAGTACGCGGGCGAATTTCTCCAAATCTTCTTTTCGGTTATAAACATTCGGCGAAACCCGGATTGCATTGCCCCTCACAGAGACAAAAATCTTCTTTTCAGCAAGCTTTTGTTTGAGCGCTCCAATTTCGCGACCCTGGGGCAGGCGTATGCCGAAGAGATGGCTTCCCCGCCATGCTTCATCCTCGATCTGATAACCGTGTTCAATAAGGCGGAGAATGGGTTCCTCGGTAATCTGTTTGCAGTATTCCTGGATGGCTTGTGGGTTCCAGCGGTTGATCTGTTGAACAGCTTTCAACAACATGGGAACAAGAATGAAGTTACTGTGTTCACCAACCTCGTAGCGCAAGGCGCCGTCCTGATACTGCTCTTCATAATTTACAAGGCGCGTGAAGTCTTCACTGTTTTTCCTGTTGATCCAGTTGTGTTCAATTGGCGTACCATTGTCGAAGGCCGGGCCATAGTACGCGAGACCAATGGAGTAGGGCCCCATCAGCCACTTGTATCCGGCGCATACCAACGCGTCTGGTAGAATGGTTGCCACATCAAACGGGAAGGCGCCAACGGACTGGGTACCGTCTACGATAAGCAGTGCGCCAACTTCACGGGTTCGTTTTCTTATTGCCTGGAGATCGAATCGCGTTCCGTCGGCCCAATGGAAATTGGCAATAGCTACGGCCGCGGTACTTTCGGTGATCGCGTTCAGAACAGCTTCGTTCCATTTCATGCCGCGTTGCTCCGGGGTATCGGGTGGAGCAACAGCCTTCACGGTGGCACCTGTTTTCTCGCACAGTGAATGCCACGGATAAATGTTGCTCGGGAATTGTTCCCCTGCAACTATTATTTCCTTTCCCTTTGTGAGGTTGAGGTTCGCCGCAACGTTGGCCAGTCCATAAGACGCAGATGGTATGATAACTATCCGGGAAGGTTCGCTGGCGTTAATAGTCCTGGCAAATTCTTTTCGTAGCTGGTCACTTTTGAGGAAAAAATCCTCCGGCGTAATAGCGAAGGGCCTGCGCTTCGTTCGGATACCCCTTATGCCCGCCTTTTCCACTTCTTTCAACAGCGGACTCATGTAAGCGCAGTTGAGATAGGTGACATTCGGAGTTAGCGTGAATTTCGCGTGTTTACAAGTGAGCATAGGATAGCCGTCTATTGACGCCAACGATTAATAAGGTACAAAGCAAGAGAAATTAAAACACTCAGCAAGATGCTGGTAGTAATGGGAAAATAAAACCGGAAGTTCTCCTTTTCGATAGTAATGTCGCCGGGGAGTTTCCCGATAAATGGAATCCTGTCACTGTAGGTTATAAGAATACCTGCAACGATTAGAATAAATCCGATTATGATAAGTATTTTTCCCACAGCCAAGCAGGGCGAAAGTTAGTAAAGTTTGACCATTGCGTTAAACGGGTTCCGATTAATCTGTCACATAGATGAACAAGGGAAAGCTGTATCTGATTCCGACCGTTATATCTGAAGGCACTCAACTGGAAGTTATATCGCCTCAGGTACTGCAGGTATTACCGGGGTTGCGTGTGTTCCTTGCCGAAAACGTTCGCACTGCGAGAAGGTATCTCAGCAGCCTGAAGTTATTTCCTTCGATAGATCAGCTGGAGTTCGATGTGCTTGATAAGGATACAACGGAAGATTCACTTGCATCACTACTCGATCCTCTTCTGAAAGGAAGTAGTGTTGGCCTACTATCTGAGTCGGGCTGTCCGGGGATCGCGGATCCCGGAGCCCTGGCCGCTGCATGGGCACATCGGCATGAGGTTGAAGTGGTGCCCCTGGTTGGCCCGTCGTCCATTCTTCTTGCATTGATGGCGTCGGGTCTGAATGGTCAGCAGTTTGCTTTCCATGGGTACTTGCCGGTAGATAATCAGCTTCTGAGCAAAGAAATCCGGGAACTCGAGCGAGAATCAGAAAAGAGAAAGCAAACGCAGATCCTGATCGAAACGCCGTATCGGAACAACAAGTTGCTGGGGCAGCTGGTGAAGACGCTACGGAAAGAAACGCTCCTTACGGTGGCGATTGACATTACAGGCAAGGACCAGTTCATACGGACGCGCCCTGTTGGGGAGTGGCGGCAGAATACCCCTCAGCTTCCGAAGGCACCGGCGGTATTTCTCTTTTTAAGCAGGTAGTATGTATCGGTTTGGCAATTAGCCAAATCGCTTTAAATTTGCGCGCTAATCCACCATTTTCAAAATAACTTACCTCACTTCATAAAATTCACTTTATGTCATATCTATTCACTTCAGAATCGGTTTCTGAAGGACATCCCGACAAAGTAGCAGATCAGATTTCAGACGCACTTATCGATTACTTTCTCGCCTACGACCCCAATTCCAAGGTTGCTTGTGAAACTTTAGTAACTACAGGGCAAGTCGTGTTGGCCGGAGAGGTTAAGTCTGAAGCTTATCTCGATGTTCAGGATATCGCCAGGGAAGTTATTCGCCGTATCGGATACACGAAAAGCGAGTATATGTTCGAGGCCAACTCATGCGGAATATTTTCTGCCATCCACGAACAGTCGCCTGATATTAACCAGGGCGTTGAGCGCCGCCGCAAAGAAGAGCAGGGCGCCGGCGACCAGGGGATGATGTTTGGTTATGCCATAAACGAAACGGATAACTTCATGCCGCTGCCTTTGGAGATTGCGCATTCAATCCTCCGCGAACTGGCTGCCATACGCAAAGAGCGTCGTGTGATGAAATACCTCCGTCCGGATTCCAAGTCGCAGGTGACGATCGAATACGATGACAATCACAAGCCCCTTCGGGTAGATACGATCGTTGTGTCTACTCAGCACGATGACTTCGGAAGGGATGAAAAGATGTTAAAGCAAATCCGTCAGGATATTATTGATATTGTAATTCCGCGTGTAAAAAAGAAACTTCCAAAACGCGTTCAGAAGCTCTTCGGAAGTGATATCAAGTACCATATTAACCCTACTGGCAAGTTTGTGATCGGAGGCCCGCACGGAGATACAGGGCTTACGGGCCGGAAGATCATTGTAGATACCTACGGAGGGAAAGGTGCTCATGGTGGGGGTGCATTTTCAGGAAAAGATCCTTCCAAAGTAGACCGCTCTGCAGCGTACGCTACTCGTCACATTGCAAAAAATCTGGTAGCTGCGGGACTTTGTGATGAAGCCCTTGTTCAGGTTGCCTATGCTATTGGAGTAGCTCAACCGGTAGGTCTATACGTAACCACTAACGGAACTGCCAAGGTTGACATGACTGACGGTGAAATCAGCCGCAAAGTTGAGAAGATATTCGATATGCGTCCTTATTTTATCGAGAAGCGCTTCAACCTGAGGTCGCCGATTTATTCTGAAACGGCAGCTTATGGGCACATGGGACGCGAGCCCAAAGTTGTTGAGAAGATTTTCAATGAAGGCAAGGCGAATCAGATCAAGCTTAAGGTTGAACTTTTCCCCTGGGAGAAACTCGATTACGTCGATCAGGTGAAGAAAGCTTTCAAACTTCAATAAGAAGTATTCTAAAGAGATTCCAAAAAAAGAGGCCGCCCTTGAAAAAGGCGGCCTCTGCATTTATAGTCATTCTGGAAGAAAATCGTTAAACCCTTCCGTTCTTAATTTTTGTTTTAAACTTCTTGAGCTGATTGCGCAGCGCATCGGCGGCGAGCCCGGTAGCCTCTTCAAAGGATCTTGCCTTCTCAGTTGCGAATAGCAGAGTCCCTGGTACGCGTAACTTAATCTCCACTGTCTTATTCTCCACGCCTTCGTTGTTGAGGCGGAGAAAGACCTCGCTGTCCACCATTCGATCATAAAACGTTTCGAGCTTGTCGAGTTTCTTCTGAATGTAATTGATAAGCTTGCGATCTGCATCGAAGTGGATGGAATGCACCTGTACCTTCATAATAAAAAAGTTTTAGTGTTAAACATTTAAACAGCCTGGCTGTTGCGACCGCCAGAGGTCGCGGTAGTTATTTCTTCATACAGTTAGGTTAGTGTTAAACATATACTATGCTTTGGGATGCGCCTGTTCAAATACTTTCTTTAGTTTCTCCATCGAGTTGTGCGTATAGACCTGCGTGGCAGCGAGGCTGCTGTGTCCCAACAGATCCTTGACGGCATTGATTTCCGCGCCGTGGTCCAGCAAGTGCGTCGCATAGGTATGGCGCAATACATGGGGACTGTTCCGGTCGGAAGTCGTATGTAAAGTCAGGTTCGCCTTTACAATCCGATAGATCATCGTCGGATAACAAGGCTCACCTTTGTCAGTTACGAGCAGGGCATCGCTTGACGACGTTATACTTCTCCGTTTAACCTCGCGGTAGCTGCTGATCACCTGGGCAAGGTGTGCGGAAAAGGGCACGATGCGTTCCTTGTTCCTTTTTCCGAGTACTCTTAGGGTACGGTTTCTTAGATCGATGTCGGTTTCTTTCAGGTTCAAGAGCTCCCGAAGGCGTATACCCGTACCGTAGAATAGCTCAAGGATCATGCGCTCACGCCAGGCCGGGAAGGTTTCGTCAATGGGTTTATCCAGCAAGTTTGCCATATCGCTTTCCTTAATAAACGCGGGCAGTCGTTTGCTGGTTTTAAGAACCCGTACTTTTGTCATCGGATTCTTTTTGATGATTTCCTCGCGAAGCAAAAACTTATAGAAGGAGCGGAGGCAGGCGATCTTACGATTCACTGAAGCCGGGTCTAAGCCAGAATCGACCAGGTTGACGATCCAGGCCCGGATCATTCCATAATCAGCATTAGTTGGATCATTCTCCTGAAAGGAGTCTGCCAGGAACCTGGCAAATTGTGTGAGGTCGGTATGGTAGGCTACCGCTGTATTCTCGCTCAGGCGTTTTTCGAATCTGAGGTATTTCAGGAAGGTTTCTATCATACTTCTCAACCACGCCTGTGAAACTGATAGAAGCAATGTAAAAAAATAATCCCCTTAAGGAAAGACCCTAAGGGGATTTGTTGATAGAATGACGATAGAATGTGGATAACTACGTTTCCGTAGTCACCATTCTTATTGTAAGAACGGTATCTTAACCGTTATTTGCTGCGTTGCGCTGTCTTTCTCTGTACGCCGCCCGGATGATTTCATTACGGCGTCTGACAGATGGCTTTTCAAAAGCCGTACGTGCACGAAGTTCTTTCAATACGCCAGTCTTTTCAAATTTCTTTTTGAAGCGCTTCAGTGCTTTGTCGATTGATTCGTTTTCCTTAACGTTTACTATAAGCATAATTCCGAATTAGGGGGGCAAAGATAAGACTCGGTTCTTTTTTATGCAACCCTTGCCAAAAAAATGTTAAAGAAAGCTATTTCAGCAACGAACGAGAGATAACGAGCTTCTGAATTTCAGAGGTTCCTTCACCAATTGTGCACAGTTTGGCGTCGCGATAATATTTTTCAGCAGGGTAATCTTTTGTGTAGCCGTACCCGCCGAAAATCTGAACAGCCTCATTGGCAACGTCTACGGCGACTTCCGAAGCATAAAGCTTGGCCATGGCGGATTCGCGATTGACGTCAATTCCGCGGTTTTTTAGGTCGCCGGCGCGGAATGTCAAAAGGCGGGCAGCTTCAAGCTTCGTTGCCATTTCGGCAAGTTTGAAGGCGATGCCCTGAAAACTCGCAATGGGCTTATTGAATTGATGCCGTTCCTTGGAATACTGCAGCGCGCAATCAAAAGCACCTAATCCAATTCCAAGGCTGAGCGCTGCGATCGATATGCGCCCGCCATCCAGTATTTTCATAGCCTGGATGAAGCCTTCGCCTTCCCGGCCAATTAATTGTGACTGGTGGATTCTGCAGTCGTCGAAGATCAGCTCCGCCGTTTCCGAAGCCCGCATTCCGAGCTTGTTCTGCTTCTTGCCTGAGCTAAAACCAGGGGTGCCCTTTTCAACGATGAAGGCTGACATCCCATGGGAATCGCCCACTTCGCCGGTGCGAACGATAACTACGGCTACCTGCCCTGAAATGGCATGGGTGATGAAGGTCTTGGTACCATTGATGACATAGTGATCACCATCGCGTTTTGCCACACATCGCATGTTTCCCGCATCGGAGCCCGTATTTGGTTCAGTAAGACCCCATGCGCCTATCCACTCACCGCTCGCCAGCTTAGGCAAGTATCTGCGCTTCTGTTCGTCGGTGGCAAATTGGAAAATGTGGTTTGTACACAACGAATTATGGGCAGCCATCGACAGCCCGATTGACCCATCGATTCTGGAAAGTTCCACGATAGCGGTAATGTATTCAAGGTAACCGAGGCCGGCGCCACCGTATTCTTCGGGGATGAGCATGCCCATCAGGCCTTGCTCACCGAGTTTGCGGAAAAGCTCTACGGGAAATTCCTGGGTTTCATCCCAGACCATCATATTCGGTTTGATCTCTTTTGCGCCAAAACTTCTGACCATCTCGGCGATCATCGTCTGATTTTCAGTTTCTTCAAAGCGGACGTTTTTATTCCGGCTTGTAGCAAATTCCATATTGGTAACTTTAGGGCGAATGAATTTACAACTTTAAAATGACGAAGGTAGGAACTATGGGAGTATTAACTAACATTCGTTGGGTTATTTTCCGTTCAGAATCTTATCGAACCTATAACCGGTATGCCACAAATCCTTATTTTCGCACTTTCTTCTTAACATTAACAACTTAAAATATCATTTCAACTCATGAAAATTGCTGTGGTTGGCACCGGCTACGTTGGTCTAGTGACCGGTACTTGTTTTTCCGAAACGGGGAATACCGTAACCTGTATCGATATTGACCAGGCTAAGGTAAACAAGCTTCAGTCCGGGAAAGTTACAATTTACGAACCTGGTCTGGAGCAGTTGTTCGAAAGAAACATCAAGCAGAAGCGCCTTTTCTTCACTACAAACCTCGAAGAAGGGATCAAGGACGCGAAAATCATCTTTTTGGCACTTCCAACCCCTCCCGGCGAAGACGGATCAGCCGACCTCAAGTATATCCTTAAAGTTGCGAACGATCTGGGGCCTTTACTTAAGGAATATACAATAATTGTCGATAAAAGCACCGTGCCAGTCGGAACAGCCGATAAGGTGAGAGAATGCATTGCGAAGGGTGCAAAGGTCGATTTCGACGTTGTATCCAACCCCGAGTTCCTCCGCGAAGGTGTGGCCGTCGAAGACTTCATGAAACCCGAGCGCGTGGTGATTGGAACAACTTCTTCCCGTGCCAGAAAGGTGATGGAAGCGCTGTACGGCCCGTTTGTGCGTCAGGGAAATCCGCTCGTCTTCATGGATGAACGCTCTGCTGAGTTGACCAAATACGCAGCAAACTCGTTTCTGGCAACAAAAATCTCCTTCATGAACGAAATCGCCAACCTGTGTGAATTATTAGGTGCAGACGTCGACTCGGTTCGGAAAGGTGTAGGGACCGACAGCCGGATTGGCAAACGCTTCCTTTTCCCGGGCATTGGCTACGGCGGAAGCTGCTTCCCGAAAGATGTTCAGGCGCTGGCGAAATCTGCTGCTGATGCTGACTACGACTTCAAGATTCTGAAAGCAGTAATGGATGTTAACGCTACACAGAAAACCAAACTTATCCCTCGCATCAAGGAATTCTTTAAAGGCGACCTGAAAGGAAAAACAATCGCCATGTGGGGATTGTCGTTTAAGCCGCATACGGACGATATTCGCGAAGCACCCTCACTTTATAATATCGAAGAGCTTTTAAAAGAGGGCGCAACAGTTAAGGCTCACGATCCTGAATCAATGGAGAATGTCAAGCAAATCCTTGGCGACAAGATTCAATTCTGCGCAACGCCTTATGAAGCTGCTGAGAATGCGGATGCCATCTTCATTGCCACAGAATGGCCGGAATTCCGTACACCTGATTTCGAAAAACTCGGATCGATCCTTAAAGGAAAGGTAATTTTCGATGGCCGGAACCTTTATGATCTGGATGCCATGAAAGAACTCGGTTTCGCATACTATAGCATCGGAAGGGAGGCAATCAATGGGTAAAAAAAGAGTGCTCATCACGGGGGGAGCCGGCTTTTTGGGTTCCCACCTCGCTGACCGGTTCCTTAAGGAAGGGTTTAAAGTGGTTGTCATGGATAACCTGATAACCGGAGATTTGCGTAACATAGAGCACCTTTTCAAGGACGGCAATTTTGAGTTTTACGAACACGACGTTTCTACCTTCGTGCACGTACCAGGGCAATTGGATTACATCCTTCATTTTGCCTCGCCGGCAAGTCCTATTGATTATTTGAAAATTCCGATCCAAACGCTGAAAGTAGGATCGTTGGGTACGCACAACCTGCTCGGGCTCGCACGTGCGAAACGGGCGCGGATTCTTGTGGCATCTACGTCAGAAGTTTACGGCGACCCGCTCGTACATCCCCAAAAGGAAGAATACTTCGGCAACGTCAATCCAATCGGGCCACGAGGTGTATACGATGAGGCTAAGCGATTCCAGGAGGCGATCACCATGGCTTACCACACTTACCACGGCCTGGATACACGGATTGTCAGGATCTTTAATACCTACGGACCCCGGATGCGACTCAACGATGGAAGAGTGCTTCCGGCTTTTATCGGTCAGGCCCTGCGTGGCGAAGACCTGACTATTTTTGGTGATGGCTCGCAGACCCGTTCGTTCTGCTACGTCGACGATCAGGTGGAAGGAATTTACCGATTGCTGATGTCCGACTATCACTTGCCGATGAACATTGGCAATCCGGATGAGATTTCCATCCGTGATTTTGCCGAAGAAATTGTGAAGCTCACAGGTACCAAACAAAAGATTGTTTATCACCCGCTTCCGCAGGACGATCCGAAGCAACGCCAGCCGGACATCACGAAAGCGAAAGAAATTCTGGGCTGGGAAGCCCGCGTACCGCGTTCGGAAGGATTGAAAATCACTTATGAGTATTTCAAATCCCTTCCGAAAGAAGACTTGTTTGAACGGGACCACAAGAGCTTCGACAAGTACATTCGTTAAGATTATCTCATGACCAGGAAAATTCTCATAACAGGCGGAGCGGGGTTTATTGGCTCACACGTCGTCAGGCTCTTTGCGAACAAGTACCCATCGTACAAGATTGTCAACCTCGACAAACTAACCTACGCCGGAAACCTTGAGAATCTTAAGGATGTCGAAGGGAAAGGAAACTACTCGTTTGAGAAAGGTGATATCCTCAATGTCGAATTTCTTTACGAAGTTTTCAAGAAGCACGAGATCGATGGTGTAATCCACCTTGCCGCAGAATCGCATGTAGACCGATCGTTGCATAATCCGGCAGAGTTTGCTCAGACGAATGTAATTGGAACGCTCAACCTCCTTGTAGCCGCTCAGGCCGCATGGAAGGACAGTTTCGAAGGAAAGACTTTCTATCACATCTCCACGGATGAAGTGTACGGGTCGGCGGAACACGGAACCTATTTCACCGAAACGACCCCAATTGATCCAAAGTCGCCGTACTCAGCATCAAAGGCGAGCAGTGATCATTTCGTCCAGGCGTTCTTCAATAGCCATAAGCTCCCTACCCTCATCAGCCGTTGCTCAAACAACTACGGACCATATCATTTCCCGGAGAAGCTTATTCCGCTGATGATAAACAATATCATCAACAACAAGCCGCTTCCTGTTTACGGCTCTGGTGAAAACATCCGCGACTGGCTTTATGTGGAAGATCATGCCCGCGCGATCGACGCCATATTCCACAAAGGAGTTGCCGGGGAGGTGTATAATATTGGAGGCAATAATGAGTGGAAGAACATTGACCTCGTTAACCTGGTTTGCCATATCATGGACAAGAAGCTTGGCCGTGAGGAGGGCACATCGGCGAAGCTGATCACCTATGTGAAGGATCGTCCGGGCCATGATCTCCGATATGCTATTGATCCTTCCAAAGTCATTGCCGAAACCGGATGGCGTCCTGAGGTTTCATTCGAAGTCGGCATTGAAAAGACGATAGATTGGTATCTCGCCAATCAGGACTGGCTTAAAAATGTTACTTCTGGTGCATACCTGACGTATTACCAGAAGATGTATCAGGACAGATAACGCAATTGCTTCACGACGCATGAAAGGAATTATTCTAGCCGGAGGCTCGGGAACGCGCCTGTATCCATTGACATTGGCCGTCAGTAAACAATTGATGCCTTTGTATGATAAGCCAATGATCTATTACCCGTTGTCAGTTCTGATGATGGCAGGGATCCGCGACATTCTTATCATTTCAACCCCTCACGACCTTCCGATGTTTGAAAAACTCCTGGGGGACGGTAAGCGACTCGGGTGTTCATTTTCCTATGAGGTTCAGCCCCGGCCCGAAGGTCTTGCGCAGGCGTTCATTATCGGAGAAAAATTCATTGGCAACGACAAGGTTGCTCTGATATTGGGAGACAACATTTTTTATGGTTCCGGGATGAGAAAATTACTCAGGAGCAATGTTGAACCGGATGGTGGTGTGGTGTTTGCGTACCACGTTACAGATCCGGAGCGCTATGGTGTTGTGGAATTTGATGAGCATAAGCGCGTGATCTCAATTGAAGAAAAACCGGAGAAGCCAAAATCCAATTACGCCGTTCCCGGACTTTATTTTTACGACAACGAGGTCGTGTCGATCGCGAAAGCACTGAAACCTAGTCCACGTGGTGAACTGGAGATCACAGATGTAAACAACGTATACTTAAAGCGTGGCAAGCTTCAGGTTGCACCGATGAGTCGCGGCACGGCATGGCTTGACACCGGTACGTTCGATTCCCTTATGCAGGCAGCTAATTTTGTTCAAACGATAGAACAACGGCAAGGGCTGAAGATTGGCTGTATAGAGGAAGTGGCTTACCGCAGTGGTTTCATAGACAAGGATCAACTGCTTGAGATTGCCAAGCCTCTTGAGAAAAGTGGGTATGGCGTTTACCTGAGAAATTTGCCGGAGTACATCTGAGAGGCCGAAAATTTTAAGCAGCCAGCCTCCTTGTTTTTGGGCGGGTGCTTTGTAGTCTTCCAAAATTGACTACTTTTGCAACAAGTTTCTGAAATTTAATTTTAGAGGGGACCGACAGTCCCCTCTTTGTTTATAGAGATTTTTCGAAATGAGCGCCGAGGACGATATCAAACGATTTGCAGAGGAGAGCCTGACAGACAGCCAGCATTTTATTGTTGATGTAGTTGTTTCGGCCAGGAAAGGCCCTAAAAAGGTGTTGGTCATTGTTGACGGCGACAGCGGGGTGACCATCGACGATTGTGCAGAAATCAGTCGTGCGCTGGGCAAACGCCTAGAAGAAACCCCCGTGTTGGGCGACGAAAGTTATATGCTGGAGGTATCCACTCCAGGCGTTGATCAGCCATTGAAAATGACTCGTCAGTACCGCAGACATGTAGGGCGGAAACTGAAGGTCAAGCTTCGTGAAACCGTTTTGGAAGGAAAGCTCGACGAGCTGATGGAAGATGGAATCCGGTTGTCGGTGGAAACGGGCACAGGAAAGAAGAAAGAGATCAAAAACCACGAGATCCGATTCGATGAGATCGAAAAGGCGTTCGTGTTAGTAAGCTTTAAATAGACATATCCAATGGATGCACATGAATTAATTTCATCATTTGCTGAGTTTGCGAAGCAAAAGAACATTGATCGTCCAACAATGATTCGCATTCTGGAAGATGTATTCCGGAACATGATTCGTAAGAAGTATGAGTCAGACGAAAACTTTGACATCATTATCAATGCTGACAAAGGCGATCTTGAAATCTATCGCTTCAGAGAGATCGTAGACGACGACTCTGAGGATATCTGGGATTTCGACAAAATCAGTCTTTCTGAAGCAAGGAAAATTGAGCCTGATTTTGAAGTTGGCGAAGAAGTGTCGGAGCAGGTTTACATTGAAGATTTTGGTCGTCGCGCGGTAACAACAGCCCGCCAGACGCTCATTCAGAAGGTGAAGGATCTTGAAAAGGACATCCTGTTCCAGAAGTATAAAGACCTGGTAGGTGAAATTATTTCAGGAGAAGTATATCAGCTGTTAAGCAAGGAAGTTCTCTTGATTGATGGCGAGGGCAATGAAATTTCGATTCCGCGGAACGAACAGATACCCAAAGACCGTTATCGTAAAGGCGAGAATGTCCGTGCCATCGTTCACAAGGTCGAAATGGTGAACGGCAACCCGAAAATCATCTTATCGCGTACGTCGCCGGTATTCCTTGAGCGTCTGTTTGAGCAGGAAGTTCCCGAAGTTTACGATGGCTTGATCACCATTAAGAAAGTCGTGCGCGAGCCCGGCGAGCGCGCCAAGGTAGCGGTTGAATCATACGATGACAGAATCGATCCGGTAGGAGCGTGCGTCGGCATGAAGGGATCCAGGATCCACGCCATTGTGCGGGAGCTCCAGAACGAAAACATCGACGTCATCAATTACACCGAGAACCTCGAGTTGTACATCCAGCGCGCATTGAGTCCTGCAAAAATCAGCTCAATTAAGATCGATAAGGATAATGGACGCGTTTCAGTTTACCTGAAACCCGATCAGGTGTCGCTGGCGATTGGAAAAGGCGGCCTTAACATTAAGCTCGCCAGCCGATTGGTGGGTTATGAAATTGACGTATTCCGTGAACTGGCAGAAGGTCAGGAGGAGGAAGATGTTGACCTGCACGAATTCTCCGATGAAATCGAAGGTTGGGTGATTGATGAACTCAACCGGATCGGGCTGGATACTGCGAAGAGTGTCCTCGCCCTAAGTCGCGATGAACTGGTACGCCGCACGGACCTCGAAGAGGAAACCGTTGAGAACGTCCTCCATATTCTTCGCAAAGAGTTCGAATAAAAGTTGAGACAGGTGCGAACCTGACCTGTCTTTAATTGGTTAATTTTCGCTGGCAAAGCGATAAGGGTTTTAAAGTCATTAAAAAACAGGCATATTTGAATATGGCAGAAGAAAAGTTGATCAGGTTGAGTCAGGCAGCACGGAAGCTCAATGTGGGTCATAATACCATTTTGGATTTCCTAGGGAAGAAAGGTTTCGAGGTTGAGAATAACCCCAATGCTAAACTTACACCTGAGCAATTCGCCATTTTGTCGAAGGAGTTTGCATCTTCTGCTACGGAGAAGCTAGAAGCTTCCGGATTGTCGATTGGCGTGAAGCACACCGACAATATCGTTCTCGATACAGAAAAAGAACAACCGAAAAAGCGGGTCGACGACGAAGAGCGGATCATGATCAAGAACATCGGATCCAAAGACCTCAAGACGTCGTCACGAGAGGAACCTCGTCCCGAGAAAATAGAACGCGAGAAGCCCAAACTCGAGGGCATCAAAGTTCTTGGTAAAATCGATCTTGAAAAGAAAGCTCCTGCAAAAGCAGAGGAAGTAAAACCGGTCGTCCCGGAGGAGAAACCGAAGGAAGTTGAAATCCCGGAACCTGTCAAAGAGGAACCGGTGGTTCAGAAGGCGGAACCGGTAGCAGAAGTAAAACCTGTCGAACCACCTCCCGTAGAGAAAGAAGCTCCTGTTCAACCTGAACAGGAATTGATCAAGGCACGTGCCGACAAACTGAAGGGCTTGAAGGTGGTTGATAAAATCGAGCTTCCCGTCGACAAACGTAAAGAAGCTCCGGTTGCGTCATCCGATCTCAACAAAGACAACAAGGGCAAACGTCCCCGTAAGCGGATTCCTTCGGCTAACGAACCCGGTCAGCGCGGTGCAGGCCCCGGACAACGGCCGCAACCCGGTCAGCGCCCCGGAAGCCAACAGCAGCGTGGCAAGGGTCCTTTTGCTCCGAAGACGCAGAAGGAAGAACCTTCCGAAAAGGAAATCCAGGATCAGATCCGTGCTACCCTCGCAAAACTGAGCGGAAGCCAGAAAAAAACATCGGGAGCGAAGTATCGCCGTGAAAAACGTCAGGCATTTTCCGAGGCCCAGGAACAGCAGATGCTCCAGGACCAGGAAGCTTCAAAGACACTAAAGGTAACCGAATTCATTTCGGCCAACGATCTGGCGTCACTGATGAACGTTTCAGTAAACGAGGTGATCTCGACCTGTCTCAGCCTTGGTATGTTCGTATCGATCAACCAGCGTCTGGACGCCGAAGCAATCACTGTTATCACCGACGAATTCGGATACAACGTACAATTCACTTCTGCGGAAGATGAGATTGAAACTGCGGAGGAGGTGGAAGACGAGGAGGATCTGGTACCACGTGCTCCTATCGTCACCATCATGGGTCACGTTGATCACGGAAAAACCTCATTGCTTGACTACATCAGAAACACTAAAGTAACGGCACAAGAAGCGGGTGGTATCACTCAGCACATCGGTGCTTACGACGTTGTTACCAAGAGCGGTCACAAAATTGCATTCCTTGATACACCTGGTCACGAAGCCTTTACGGCGATGCGTGCACGGGGTGCCAAGCTCACGGATATTGCGATCATCGTAGTCGCTGCCGACGACGATGTAATGCCTCAGACGAAAGAGGCCATCAACCACGCACAGGTGGCTGGCGTTCCGATCGTCATTGCTATCAACAAGATTGACAAGCCTTCTGCAAACCCCGACAAAATCCGCGAGTCCCTTTCCAAAATCAACGTACTCGTTGAAGAATGGGGTGGTAAATATCAGAGCCAGGAAATTTCAGCGAAGTCGGGGATCGGTATCGATGACCTGTTGGAAAAAGTACTTCTCGAAGCAGAGATCCTCAACCTGAAAGCAAACCCTAACAAGAATGCAGTAGGTTCCGTGATTGAAGCATCTCTTGATAAAGGCCGCGGCTACGTGGCAACGGTGATGGTGCAATCAGGAACGCTGAAGATTGGCGACATCATGCTCGCCGGCGCGCACTACGGCAGGGTGAAAGCTATGTTCGACGATACTGGTAAGAAGGTCACCTCCGCGGGGCCGTCGACTCCGGTAGTAGTGCTTGGCCTTGATGGAGCACCTCAGGCAGGTGAGAAGTTTTCAGTTATGGAAACCGACCGCGAAGCACGCGAGCTGGCTTCCAAACGTGGACAGCTACTCCGTGAACAGAGCATTCGCACGAAGAAACATATTACGCTGGATGAAATCGGACGCCGACTCGCCATCGGTTCATTCAAAGAACTTAACGTTATCGTTAAAGGTGACGTGGATGGTTCGGTTGAGGCACTCTCCGATTCATTGCTCAAGCTTTCCACGCAGGAAATCCAGGTGGCAATTATCCATCGCGGCGTAGGTCAGATTTCCGAATCCGATGTATTGCTTGCGTCTGCGTCAGATGCAGTTATCGTAGGCTTCCAGGTGCGTCCGTCAGCAGCGGCGAAACGCCTTGCAGAAAACGAAGAAATCGAAATCCGCCTTTACTCAATCATTTACGATGCTATCAATGATGTGAAGGCAGCGATGGAAGGTATGCTTGCTCCGGAAACGGAAGAAGTGATTGTGGGTAATGCCGAAGTTCGCGAGGTGTTCAAGATTTCCAAAGTAGGAACGATTGCCGGATGTATGGTGACAGACGGATCAATCAAACGGAGCAATCCGATCCGCCTGATCAGAGATGGTATTGTTACTTACCAGGGCAAACTTGGTTCACTGAAACGTCACAAGGACGACGCATCGGAAGTAAGATCAGGCTTTGATTGCGGTATTGGTATAGATGGATTTAATGATATCAAGGAGGGCGACGTAATCGAGAGCTACGAACAGCGCGAGGTTAAGCGTACGCTATAACAAATATCAAACTGAAACAAAAAAGCCTGTGATGAACAGGCTTTTTTTGTTGGTATCCATGGGTGGGGATCACAACCCGAATTTTATTCCTTGTTTCAAGGCAGCTTCGTACTTCCGTTGATTGAACCGATAGAGATAGGGTGCCTTATGGGCGCCGCCGTGCTTCAGTTCTCTCAGTCTGTCGAGGATTTCAAGGGATAGTATTTTCTTTTGGAAGTTCCGCCGGTCGAGCTGTTTGTCGAGGATAGTCTCATACAGGTGCTGTAGCTCCGGCATCGTGAACTTTTCCGGAAGCAGATCCTTTCCGATAGGATAGTCATTCAGGTGATTTCTCAGTGACTCCAGGGCTGTGTCGATGATTTCATTATGATCGAGAATCAGGTCAGGAACATCCTTTACATCCCACCACTGGCACGACGACGAGAACTGATCAGGAGTAGGGACGACTTTCGAGAATTCGACCAATGCCCAATAACCGATGGTTATAAAGCGATCCATCATCCAGCTGTCAGTAGCATCAGGAGGAGGTTTCAAGCCGTGTTTCTTTTTTTTCCGGGCGGGGTCGCCGAAGGCATGAAACTGCCGCAGGTATATTTTGTCCAGGCCTGTTCTTCGTTTCAGTATCCTGACGGCGGAGTCGTCGATGTGTTCGTTCTTGAGGACAAAGCCACCCGGCAGAGACCAGCGTTTGCTGTCTTTCCATTCCAACAACAGAACTTTCAATTCATTTTCATGGAATCCAAAGATCACGCAGTCTACCGAAAGGTGGGGTAGGTAGTATTGATCGCCGCTCCTGAAGAGGTCGTCAAGAGAGAGTTCGGGTGTCTTTTTCATGTCTGCTAATTTAAAAGCTTCGTCGCGTTTGCACGAGACTCAGCCTTAGATATTCAACATACAGGAAAGATCCCGATCTACCATGAAATTATTTCATGATAGGTACTTTTTTAAGAATTGCGCTGATAACGTCCTTGGTGCGCACATTGTCGGCTTCAGCCTCGTAGTTGAGAATGATGCGATGGTTCAGAACGTCGGGCGCAACTTCTTTGATGTCTTCGGGCAGCACGTAATCGCGTCCGTTCATATATGCGATCGCCTTTGAAGCAAGGTTGAGATTGATGCTTGCACGCGGTGAAGCCCCAAACTGAATGTAAGATGCAAACTCGCTGATCTTGTAATCTAATGGTCTGCGTGTGGCATACACGAGTTCGATGATATAGTATTCCAACGATTCGGACATCTTAACCCTGTTCACTTCTTCACGAATGGAAAAGATATCCTCCTTCGTCAGCAGCGTGTTAACCGTGAAGTTGAACTGCATGTTTGAGATGCGTCGCATAACTTCCAGTTCCTGTTCCTTGGAAGGATAGTCGACAAAAACTTTCATCATAAAACGATCCACCTGCGCTTCCGGCAGTGAATACGTTCCTTCCTGGTCAACGGGGTTTTGCGTTGCGAGTACAAGGAAAGGTTTGTCAAGTCTGAACGTTGTTTCGCCGATCGTAACCTGTTTCTCCTGCATGGCTTCCAGCAGCGCCGATTGTACTTTGGCAGGAGATCTGTTGATCTCATCGGCCAGGATGATGTTGGCGAAGATTGGTCCTTTCTTTACCTCGAACTTCCCATCTTTTTGATTATAGATCATTGTACCCACGAGATCTGCAGGCAACAGGTCGGGTGTAAACTGTATACGTTGGAAATCCAGGTGGAGGACCTGTGCAAGCGTGCTCACCGTAAGCGTCTTGGCTAGTCCGGGTACGCCTTCAAGCAAAATGTGCCCGTTAGTAAAAAGGCCGGCGAGGAGTCGATGAACCATGTAGTCCTGACCAACGACGACTTTTCCCACTTCCCGAATAACTTCCTTAATTTTATGCTGGTGTTCCTGATGCCGTTCCACTATCGCTGAATCCATGAGCTTCGGTATAAAGTTTTAAGACGGTCAAAAATAAAGCAAATCTCAAGATGCAATGCATAATTTGGGATGGAAAGTAAAACAGGGAGATCAAAGGCCGTCAATGAGTAAACAATGAGCAGAGTATTGGTTATTGGAGATATCCACGGATCGTACCGGGCGCTGATTCAGTGCCTTAGGAAGGCCCGCTTCGACTATAAGAAAGACTGTCTGATTTGTCTGGGGGATGTCTGCGACGGATGGCCGGATACCAAGCTGTGCATCGACGAGCTTCTGAAAATCAAACACCTGGTATTCGTGATGGGAAACCACGATACGTGGTTGCTTGACTGGATGCAAACCGGAGATGTCGAAAATATCTGGTACGTCCAGGGTGGTGAAGCCACGATTGACTCCTATGCAGGAAGCCTGGTGCCATCAGCTCACGTCGACTTTCTTCAAAAAGCGCTTCCATATTTCCTCTGGGAGAATAAACTGTTCGTGCATGCGGGCATTGACCCTGCTCTCACACTGGCGGAGCAAACGGGAGATATCCTCTATTGGGATCGCGCCCTCGCAAAGGCCGCGTTAAGCAATCACCAGATTCATATCGATACGAAGTTTGCCGTCGTCGATCACAAGCTTACCCCTTACGAGGAGGTCTATCTGGGGCACACTCCTATCCGACAGGAGCGACCGCTCTATTCAGGTGGTGTGTGGCTGATGGACACCGGCGCGGGCTGGGATGGCGTACTTTCAATGATGGACATTTACAGCAAGGAAGTCTTTACAAGCGACCCCTCGCCGATGTTGTATCCAGGGTTTCAGGGGCGTCAGCGCATCTAGAACATTACAATCCGCGTTCCCCGGGGATTGGTCATATATGAGTTGATAAGATTCTGTACGGTAGGTGTTTCTATACTGCTCTTCACGAAAGTCCTGGCGGAGTCTACATTTGAGATCGTGACATCCTTGCCAAAAAATCCAAAGCCTGAATACGTGCCATTCTCAACCAGGATAAGCGAATGCTCATCCGTGCTCCGACCTTTTCCGATGATGGCAGCAGAATTGCCTTTCTGCAGTGCAGAACGGATTGCAGCGTCGATACGTCTGTTGTATTCCTGAACAGATTCAACGCAAAGACAGGCACCGTGGCATTCGCCGGTCTGATAGTTGAAACACAACCCTTTGGCTACTTGCAGGCCACACAACTTCGGGCACAGTTCGTACTCGCGCACTTTCTCCCAGAGGAAGTTCCATGCATCGCCTTTTGTTGAAAACCGAATCAGTGGTCGCGAACCACGCGTTACCTGGTTTACAGAGAACCTGCGGTATCCGTTGCGGTCTTCGTAATCAAAGATTCCCCACTCTTCGGACTTATGTTTCTGAGCGCGGTTGTACTTAGGCCACAACCTTCGTATTTCCTGTGATTCAAGGATCAGTGCAATCAGCTCGTTGCCGGTAAGTTCATAAGAGATATGATGTATCTCGTTTCTGATTTTTGACCGGCTCCATTCGCGCGCGTCGCCGGTGAAATGTCCGGCAATTCTCTTCTTGATGTTAATAGCCTTTCCTACGTAGATCACCTGACCGCGGCTGTTGTGAAAATAGTATACTCCTGGTTTAGCAGGTAAACGATCGAATTCTTCCTTTGGTAGGTTTGGCGGAAGGATAGTCTCGCCGGAATTTCGCTTCAGCGTCTTTGCGATGTATCCGTCTTTGTCGCGTCGCAGGAGCAGATCAAAAATTCTTGCCGTTGCCGATGCATCACCGCCTGCGCGATGGCGGTTTGTGATAGAAATGCCGAGGCTTTCAGCAAGCGATCCCAGACTATAGGAGCGGAGGCCCGGGATTATTTTCCGACTCAGCCTGACCGTACAAAGTTTCTTGGCCTGCCATGCGAGCCCCGCCATTTCAAACTCCTTCTTCAAAAAAGAATAATCGAAATGTGCGTTGTGGGCAACGAAGACTTTGCCGTCGAGGTGTGCATGAATTTCTGCCGCGACTTCTTCAAACGATGGTGCATCGAGAAGCATCTCCGTGGAGATCCCGGTAAGTCCGGTGATGTAATGCGGGATACTTCGGCCGGGGTTGATCAGCGTGTGGTAGCTGCCTGTTTGTTGCATCCCATCGTGGTGATATATAGCAATTTCCGTAATCCGGTGATTGGCCGCATATCCACCTGTGGTTTCAATGTCAACAATGGCGTACATGGCCGTAAGTTAAAATTTGGGTTTAGTAGTTAAAAGAACTGCTATGGCTTAATTTTAGAGCCGTTATGAATGGTCTGATACGCTTTTTTCTCTCGGGACTTTCCGTGTTGCTGACTGCCTATTTGCTTCCTGGCGTTCACGTTCGCCATTTTGGGTATGCCTTGCTGGTTGCCGCCGTCCTGGCAATATTCAATGCGTTGGTCAAGCCCGTTCTCATTATCCTGACCATTCCGATCACGGTATTTACCCTCGGATTATTTCTGCTGGTGATCAATGGATTGATTATCCTGCTCGTAGATTTTCTGGTGCCGGGGTTTCGCGTTGACGGGTTTTGGTGGGCACTCGCATTTAGCCTGATACTGTCCATTTTCAACAGTATGTTCAACAGCCTGATGAAGCAGGACAGGGAATAGAAGTGCCATTTGTGCAGGTCGTCTAATTGAGCTTTACGCTGGCGCTGACCAGGTCGGCCAGTTTTACGGAAACATCTTCGGGGCCAAGCATTCCGGAAACGCCGAGGGCCTCGCCAAGATGCGTTGTTTTAGGATCAATCTCGTCGGCAAGGAAAATAACAGGAGTAGAACGGTTGATAGAGTGGGTTCGAATAGAACGGACCAGCTCAAATCCTGTGACCACAGGCAGGTCAGTACCGCAGATTATAAGATCGAAATGTTCGATTCGAGAGGTTAGGAGCCCATCCAAACCAGATTCGGTGTGGCGTACAACGGGGTTACGTCCGCTAAGTACTGACTTTATTGTGTCAACGGTTAGTTTCTGCCTGTGCACCACAAGTATTTTCATTCCTGTAGCAGGAATCGGTTTTGCCTTCTTCCTTCTTCAAAGATGGTTAATTCCCTTTTGTGAGATTTTCTATTGAATGGGATATAAGGCGACAGAAAGGCCAAACAGCCCGAAATTCCGTATTTTCGAGGTTTTGAAATTTTGCAGGAGTAGTAAAAAAGTACTACTAATTTGGTACAATTTTACCACCGGGCCGGTAGTGGGATTAGCTGATCAGACCGGATTCGTAGGCGTATTTTACCAGCCCCACGGTGTTGTTCACGCCGATTTTCTCCATGATATTCACCCGGTGGTTCCGGACCGTATTTTCACTTAAAGACAAATGCTGGCCGATCTCGCGGATGGTGAGCTCCTGACAAGTAAGAATAAGGATCTCCTTTTCTCTTTCTGTTAGCTCCGTTTGCCGGAAGGAGAACCGTTGAGCAGGCTTCTTATCCTTCACGTTCTTCCGTAATACCGTTGCCACCAGGTCGTTGTGATAGAAATCTTTTTCGGCAACGGCATAAATAGCCTTCTCGAGTTCTTCAGGTTCGGTGTTCTTCAGCAGGAATGCATGCACCCCCGCCTCCATCATGCTTAGAATGAATCGCTCGCTGTCGTGCATAGTGAGGATTATGATCTTGACATCGGGGTATCGCGCAATGATATGTTCGCAGGTTTCTGCGCCATCCATCACAGGCATCTGAAGGTCGACGATCACCACGTCGGGCGGGCTCACTTTCATCATGGCAAGGAGCTCTTTGCCATTCTCCGTATCCCGAACCTCGGCCACGCGTTCAAATGAACGCATCAGGTTTACCATCGCCTTGCGAAACAGCGTGTGGTCATCGGCAATATAAACTCTAAACTTTTTCATAAGGAACCGATATTATGGTCTTGCTGCCCTTTCCTGGCTCAGAATTAAAAATAACAGCTCCTCCCGCGAGGCGGGCGCGGTTTTCTATCGTGAAAAGCCCTAACCCCTGCCCCATTTTCTGTTGCTCATCAAGATCAAATCCTGTTCCGTCGTCTTCGACAATCACATCGAGGTGGTCCGAATTCCGCAGGAGCACCTTCAGACATGAAGCGCCGGAGTGTTTGATCGCATTATTCAGCAGCTCCTGAATAATCCTAAAAATCATCAACTCGCGCGTCTTTGACAAATGGGGCGTGGTGCCAATTTCTTCAAACGAGATTGGAACGGAAGCTGTCGATTGAAAGCGATCACACATCTCTCTCACGGCGAGGGGCAGACCGAATTTCTCAAGTGTCGAGGGCATCAGGTCGCGACTTATTCTACGGATTGAATCAATGGTGTCATCGAGCATTCGCTTGCTTTCAGCAATGCTTTCAAGGTCCTGTTTATTCTGCTTGACGTGGGTGGTGAGACTCAACCTAATGGTTGAAAGCATTGCACCAATGCTGTCGTGAAGATCGGCGGCAACCCGTCGTCGTTCGTTCTCCTGTGATTCAAGCGCAGCCTCAATCATCTTCTTCTGAAATTGCAATTCCATCTGATGGCGCTGAAGTTTTTCCTCCGCCATTCGTTTTTGATAGTACAATACAAACAGAATGATCGCGCCACCCATCAAAAGCACAGCGATGATCGCAACGCCAATCAGCAGGTAAGTCTGAGTCGTTTCAGGATTTTCGGGCACCAATAGAATGAACAGTTTCGCCGTACAAGGTGGGGAAGAATTTCAAAATGAGAAAGTTCCAACGTAAAAAACTGAACGGCACACGCACTTCAGTAGCTGTTTATTAATGCGTTAAATTGCTCGTCCGTTCTTTCTGTGGTCGGAAAGAATACTTGCCAAAATCAAAGATGGCAGACATGTCAGCAACTCTCCTATCTTTGAGAAATCAACAACCCGATATGGCAACGGAGCAAAACAAATTAACCCACAGTGTGCACGCAGGATCTCATGGGGATCCGATCTATGGCGGAACGATTACACCCGTTTATCCGGCAACTGCGTATGACTATGAACATTCGGAAGCAGGATCATTATACCCGCGATACTACAACACACCGAATCAGAAAGCCGTCATTGAAAAACTTGCAGCGCTTGAAAACGCCGAGGATGGAATACTCTTCAGCTCGGGGATGGCGGCAATCGTAACATCAATGCTTTCTTTTTTGTCGCAGGGCGACCACGCAGTTTTTCAACGCGACCTGTATGGCGGAACGTTCAATGCCATAGTCAAGGAGCTCAACCGGTTTGGCATCTCATATTCCTTTGCCGATCCTACCGATCCGGCGTCTTTCGAAAAAGCTATTACGCCACAAACCAGGGTTATATACATCGAGACTCCTTCGAACCCCACCCTGAAAATTACGGATATCCGTGCAGTTGCAGCCCTTGGCAAAAAGTATAGAGCTGTTACGATCATCGACAATACGTTTGCAAGCCCGGTAAACCAGAATCCGCTTGATCTTGGGATTGATATCGTAGCGCACAGTGGCACCAAATACATCGGTGGACACAACGACCTGTGTTGTGGCGTGGCCCTGGCATCGCGGGACATCATTGCACGCATTCATGATCGTGCAATCAATTTCGGCGGAGCACCGGATACATTCATGTGCTGGCTCGTCGAACGAAGTTTGAAGACACTTGTTCTTCGCGTCCGTCAACAGAATGAAAATGCGATGGCGATCGCCCAATTCCTCAGTAGCGATGAGCGAATAGCAAAAGTGTATTACCCCGGACTTCCGAAACACCCGGGCCACGAGCTCGCGAAGGAACAAATGAAAGGCGGCTTCGGCGGAATGCTTTCCTTCGAAGTGAGAGGCGACGCCCATGCTTTTATGGACCGGCTGAAACTCATCAGGCGCGCGATAAGCCTTGGCGGAGTTGATTCAACAATCACCTCTCCGGCGCGAACTTCCCATTGCAAGATGTCGGAGTCAGAACGCAATGAGATGGGAGTGAGTGATGCGCTGGTTCGTATGTCAGTAGGCATTGAAGATGCAAAAGATCTTATCGCAGATATTCGTCAGGCACTGTAATAATTATGAAAGAACCAGTTCGTTGTCCGTGGTGCCTTGGCTTTGACGAATACATCCGGTACCATGATGAAGAGTGGGGCGTTCCAGTTCATGACGACCGCATCCATTTTGAATTTCTCATCCTCGAAGGGGCTCAGGCGGGATTGAGCTGGTCTACCATATTGAAGAAACGCGAAGGTTACAGAAAGGCTTTTGCTGAATTTGATCCCGTCAAGGTTGCCAAGTTCACGCCGGCGAAGATTGAAAAACTCCTTGACAACCCCGGTATCGTGAGGAACAGACTCAAAGTTGCAGCCGCAGTCAACAACGCAAAACGATTCCTTGAAGTCCAAAAGGAATTTGGATCGTTTGACAAATATATCTGGTCCTTCGTTGGGGATAAACCAATCGTGAACAAGTGGAAATCACTAAAGGAAGTGCCACCTACGACGGCTGAATCAGATGCCCTTAGCAAAGACCTGAAAAAACGGGGTTTCAAGTTCGTCGGAAGCACCGTCATCTATGCTCACATGCAAGCCTGTGGTCTCGTGAATGATCATTTGGTGGATTGCTGGAAGCATAAAGGGTAACCCGTCTTGAATAAAAAAGGGGACCGAGGTCCCCTTACTTAAAACATCTCTTGTTGAATTACTTCTTGCGAGGCAACAGCTCGTCGCGGTTTGCCGCGAGCCATGCAAATGCAGCTGTGATTACCGCATTGTGTTTCAGATCTGCTTCTACTGCCTTGTCATACACGTCCATGCTGGTATGGTGAGTCCGTGTTCCGTATTCGAGGGGATCCTGAATAAACTGGAACGCCGGAATGCCAATTGCATCGAATGAAAGGTGATCCGTTCCTGACGTATTGCGCAGTGTGAGAGTTGCGGCACCCATTTTTGCAAAGGGCTCAAACCATTTGCGGAAGATCGGCGCAATCTCGCTGTTACCCTGCAGATAAATGCCGCGATATTTTCCTGAGCCATTGTCCATGTTGAAATACACGGAGAGCTTTTCAGCAGCAGGTTTCAGTTGGATTGAATCGTAAGGGTATGCCTTGTCGAGGCGTTGTCCCAGCTCGCGCTTCACATAGTTACGTGATCCCAGCAGACCTTGTTCTTCACCACCCCACAGCGCAATTCTGATGGTCCTGCGTGGGCTGATGCCCAGTGATTTAATCAAACGCATGGCTTCCATCATAACGGCAGAACCACTTGCGTTGTCGGTGCTTCCTGTTCCGCTGTGCCAGCTGTCGAGGTGGGCGCCGATCATTACGACTTCATCTTTCAGGTCTGTTCCGGGGATTTCACCTATAACGTTGAAACCGGGGGCATCAGGAAGGAATTCTGTTTCCAGGCTCATTTCAAGACGCACTGTCTGACCATCCTGAATCTGGCGCACCATTCTGTTGTAGTGTTCAGCTGCGACGACGACCTGAGGGAGAATCTTGGGAGCCTTTGCGTGATAGACAGAAACGCGTTGATTGAAAGGAACATCGGCTGCGTAAGGCACTGTAGCGCCGGCAACAGCAACCGTACCGTCTTCAAGACGTGTAGATGGACTTGCTTCCAGAACTGCAAGGGCGCCTTCTTTCTGACAAAGGTTCCACTTCAAGTAGGCTAACCGTTGAGGTTCTGTAGGGGCGCGGAAACGGCGACCACTGAAGTCTTCGCTTGCGCCCGAGTTAGCCATGACAAGGAGCACAGAATCCGTCAGACGGGTTGCATCTGGTTTGAATCCAGGTTTTACCGGTGTAGGTAAGCTGAAGAGGACATACTTGCCCTTCAGTTTGCCTTCATATTTTTTGATGTCGTCTTCACTTTGAATATCCAGGTATACGGCTTCGGCCTGCACAGAACCTTTGATTCCAGGAGACCAGGCTTTAGGATAAGCAATTACAGGCGAATAAACAGGACTAATGTTCTGGAGTGTGAACTTCTTGAGGTTCCAGCCGCGACCGAATGATTCGTCCCACTGATCGAAATGAACGCCTTCGAGGCCGAATCCCTCAAGGGTCTTCCTGGCATACTCCGCGGCGTTGCGGTAGCCGGTAGAGTTAGTCAGGCGCGGACCGTGAACATCGGTAAGCATGTGCAGGATGTTCATCACCTGCGACCGCTCCATGCCTTCGCGTTTTATCCGGGATACGATGGCAGTATCAATTTTTTCGGTAGTCTGAGCTGCCAGGAACAAGCTCTGAGAAAGAAAGAACAGCGTGAATAGTAGAGATCTCTTCATTGGTTAATGAGTTAAGTCCTAAAAATAAAGGCACTTCACAACATTCCCCATACCGTTCATTTAATTTTTGGGCTATACGGGCTATCGCTGCCGTCCAATGTCGAGAATGATATCCTTACGGGAGATGTACACGTTCCAGATTCCCTCGAGTTCCTCGACGCCGTCACTGTTGACGCGAACCTGCGGCCGTGAGAACAGCAGCGAATCGTAGTCGCGTTTTGCGTCGCTGGTCCAAAGCTTTTGCAGGTTTTCACCCGAAGTTCCCTCAGCGAACCCTGCTATATATGCTTCAATCAGGTCCTGCTCGATGGCGCGTGCATTCGATTTTCCGGGCACGACGAAGCGAATCTGAACCTTTGCTGCGCGGGCCAGCGAATCCATCCGTTGTGCCTCCATCCCGGGCTTGACGCTGGCAAGAACAGCGTTTCCCTTCTTTGTGGCTTCGGCCAGAATCTCCGCGTCTGACACCTTCAGTATTTTCTGTTGTTCCATTCCTTCTTTGATCTGCTTGCGCTGTTCATCAGAAAGTGAGCCACCGCAGGATGAAAAAACGATTGCAAGGAAAACAAGGGCACGTCGCATGGGCACGAAAATTAGAGCTGCATTACCGTGTCAAATGTACCAAAAGCGCGAAAGCCGGATAACACTAACTCGCGTGTAATTCGTAAATTGCACGCCGATTTTGATTTATGATTGAAAAACTCCAGGAAATAAAGCTCAGGTTTGAAGAAGTTGGCCAACTGCTGGTCCAGCCCGACACCGTTTCAGACATGAAAAAATACTCTCAGCTGAGCAAAGAATACCGCGATCTCGAAAAAGTTGTCTCAAAATACGATCAGTATACCGAAGCAACAGGCCATTTGCGTCAGGCGAAGGATGTGCTGGCAAAGGAGAAGGACGAAGAAATGCGCGAGCTCGCCAAGCTGGAAATCGACGAGCTTGAACCGAAGATAGAAAAGCTGGAGCAGGAGCTGAAGGAGCTGCTGATTCCTAAGGATCCGAACGATGACAAGAACGTAATGCTCGAAATCCGCGCCGGAACAGGTGGTGACGAGGCTGCTTTGTTTGCAGGTGACCTTTGGCGGATGTACCAGCGCTTCTGCGACAAGCGCGGACTGAAAATGACCGTCCTTGACGTCACGGAAGGAACTGCAGGCGGGTATAAAGAAGTTATCAGCAGCATCAGCGGCGATGGTGCTTACGGCCTGTTGAAGTTCGAATCAGGTGTACACCGCGTTCAGCGCGTTCCGGCTACAGAACAGCAGGGAAGGGTGCATACCTCAGCGGCATCCGTCGTGGCGCTCCCCGAAGTTGAAGACGTTGAGGCTGTGGAAGTAAATCCGGCAGATATCGAAATCCAGACAGCCCGCTCAAGCGGTGCAGGAGGTCAGAACGTAAACAAGGTTGAAACCAAGGTACAGCTTACCCATAAGCCCACAGGCATCGTGATCACTTGTCAGGTAGAGCGCTCTCAGCATGGCAACCGCGAACGCGCGCTTCAGATGTTGAAGACGAAGCTGTACGAAATGGAGGTTGAGAAACAGCAGAACGAGCTCGGTGCCGCGCGAAGATCACTCGTAAGAAGCGGTGACCGCTCTGAAAAAATCCGTACGTACAACTATCCACAAAGCCGCGTGACCGACCACCGCATAGGTTATACGGTGTATAATCTTCCAGCGGTTATGAACGGTGAACTCGACGACTTCATCGAACAGCTTCGCATCGCGGACACCGCCGAGCGAATGACAGAAACGCGTTAAACTAGAAGATTCGCGTTAACCTGTAATAATCCGCCATGACTACCCGGAAGCTGTCGGCGTCGTCGTCTTCCGGAAACAAAGGGTGGAACGTGCCTTCGTATTTGATCATGAATTCATTTTCGGCCACAATACCCTCGTAAATCTTGGTCGCAAATTCCAGCATGTTCTCGCGGCCACGTTCCTTGAGGGAATAACTGTAAAACGTCCCTGACCGGGAATTCTTTTCGCGGATCACAATCTCCGGTTCTTCCATGAGGGGTTCGTTTGCTTCAACCAGCAGATTGGCTTGTTGATTATGCCAATCCACGACAATCACAGGATTTATGGCGGGCCTTTGATTTCCCGTGTAGCGATCACTGAGCCGGTAGGCATGCCAGCGTGCCTGAGGCAAATCCTGATAGTCATAATAGATTTGTCGGACGTTCCGGAAGAAAAGGTAGGTGTCATCCGTGTAGCGAAAGGTAAACTTGTCACGATCAACCGTCTCACGTCGGTCGATTTTGCAGGAAACCAGCATGAAAAGCATGACAAATGAAAACAAAAGCCGGGATTGCACCATTTTCGCTAAATTGGATCCCAATTAACACAAACAATATGAGCAAAGGATTAATCACAGTTTTGGTTATCGTCGGTGCCATTCTTCTGGTGGGCTTTATCTTCGTCCAGTGGGGTGCCGGTATTTACGACAAGGCGGTTGCGGCTCAGGAAACGGTCAACCGTGCGTTCGGCGATGTGCAGGCAACGTATCAACGGCGCGCTGATCTGGTTCCCAATCTTGTTGAAACCGTGAAGGGTGCTGCTGAAAACGAAAAGCAAATCCTCACCCAGGTTACCCAGGCTCGCGCAGGCATCGTTAATGCCCAGACTCCAGAGGATCTTGAAATCGCCGGAAAGAAAATTAATACTGCGATAAACCTTGCCTTTGAAGCATACCCGCAGATCCGTTCAACGGAAAACTTCCAGGATCTTCAGGCTCAGCTTGAAGGGACGGAAAACCGTATCAACGTTGCTCGTCAGCGATATAATGAAGCTGTGTCGAACTATAACACCTATGTTCGTGGTTTCTTTAAGAGAATCGCTCTGAGCTGGTTCGGTGGCGGCGAAGATTTCTCCGTACGCAAACCATTTGGCGCTTCAGCTGAAGCGCAGGATGCTCCGTCTGTGAGCTTCGACTAAGATCTTGACTCTCCGCTTGCAATTTGGAGAGGCCCCGGCAGAGTTGCCGGGGTTTTTTGTTTTATAGCAATCCCGTCATGATTTCACCTGTTGTGCTGTTAACAATTTCGTAATCCCATGGTCCCACCCACGTAACATTGAGAGCCGACCTTTGCAACAGGATCAACAACCAAAAAAGTATGTTGCAAAGATTACTAATCACGGTTACACTGTTTCTTGTTATTCAGGGCGCGTATGCGCAGGGTTCAATCACCGGTGTAATCAAAGATTCAAAAAGCGGTGAATCAATAGCCGGCGCAAATATTGTCATAGGCGGAACATCTGTCGGAGCAGCTTCCGATGTCGAAGGGAACTTTGAAGTAGGCAACGTCAAACCCGGTACGTATCATATTTCAGTTTCATTTGTCACGTACAAAACGCATGTCATTCCCGATGTTGTAGTGGAGAATGGTAAAACAACATCACTTGTCATACAGTTAGACGAAGACGCAACAGAACTGCAGGAAGTTGTTGTGTCAGCTACACGCGAGATAAATACCGACATCGCCCTAATCAGTGCAATAAAAGACAGTAAACTCGTGGTAAGTGGTGTGTCGGCGGAGCAGATTACCAGGTCACAGGACCGCGATGCTGCTCAGGTAGTACGACGCATTCCCGGAATTACTCTTGGCGACAATCGTTTCGTTATTGTACGAGGCTTGAACAGCAGGTACAGTACTGTTATGTTGAATGGTGTCATCGCCCCAAGCACCGAAGCTGACAGTCGCGCCTTCTCGTTTGATATCATTCCCAGTGGACTCCTTGATCGTATGCTCGTGTTCAAATCAGGAGGCGCTGAGCTCCCCGGTGAATTTGCAGGCTCTGTAATTCAGGTTAACACGAAAAGCGCCGTTGAAGAAAATTTCACACGCCTCTCAATTGCCGGAGGATACCGTTCAAACACCACGTTCGGCACTTTTATCAGTCAGCAAAGGTCGTCAACGGAGTGGCTGGGGTTCGATGATGGAATGCGACGATTGCCGCAGGACGCGCCGGCTAATTACAAGCCTTTAACGGGGAATGCCGCGGCGGACGCATCCCGACAGTTTGAAAACACCTGGGCGACACATCAGGTAACACCAATGCCCGACCTCCGGATGAGCTTCGACTTCGGTCGCAACTTTGAAATTGGAAACATTGACGTCAGCACCCTCAATGCCATTAGTTACAGCAACACCAGTCAGGCGAACCAGGTTAATTTCCGGAGATACAGCAACTACAATGCTAACCGTGAGGGCAGTTTGTTCTTCGACTTTAACGATGATCAGTTTACCAACAATGTGAGGTTAGGACTGCTTTCCAACTGGACATTCAGGCTTTCCGAAAACTCGAGAATTGAGTTCCGAAATATGTATACCCGGCTCGGAACAACACAAACCACGATCCGTACGGGATCAGATATTGACAAAGGACAGGATGTGCTCAACAATTCTTTCCGCTACGCCATGCGTGGTATTTACACCGGACAGATTGAAGGAAAGCATACACCGAACAAGTCTTCGAAAGTGAACTGGCTCGTAGGCGTAACCACGGGTAATCGGGTTGAACCCGACTGGAAACGTTCAAGTGCACGTCGCAATCGTGGGACGGAGGAACCGTTTGTTGTGTTCGTGCCTTCCGTGGCGAATCCCGCCAATGCAGCGAGGTTCTACCAGGAACTAAAGGAGCAGAACGCAACGCATCGCCTTGACCTGGAATTTAATCTTGGCAAACGATCCTCCGGCGAATATCAGCTGAAGACCGGATACTGGCTGGAGTATAAAAACCGTGACTTCAGCGCCAGGCAAATCGGATATGTTCAGCGTGGGAACATTCATCCCGAAGTGTCGCGACTTCCACTGAATGAAATATTTGACGCTGACAATATCGACTACCTCAACGGATACACCATCTCCGAGAACACGAAAAACACTGACTCCTATGAAGCTACCAATCTTCTGGGCGCCGCATATGCATCTGTCAACCTGCCCCTTTCCGAAAAGTTTCTGCTGATACCTGGCCTCCGCGCAGAGTATAACCGGATGCAGGTGAAGACAAAACCCGGTCCGAATGCAGGTGATGTCGACAACCCTGTGTTAAGCGTCCTCCCCTTTGTAAACATGACATACAACCTTTCAGCGAACTCCCTTTTCCGACTGGCGTATAGTCATACAGTGAACCGTCCGGAGTTTCGTGAGCTGGCGCCGTTCACATTCTATGATTTCGACCTCCAGCTCGACGTGATTGGCAACACTGATCTGAAAGTAGCCACGGTGCACAATATCGACTTGCGATGGGAGCTGTACCCTTCTTCTACTGAGCAGATCTCCCTGGGAATGTTTTACAAAAATTTCAGAAACCCTATTGAAACGCGAATCATCACAGGGGCAAACAATCCCATATTGTTGTTTCAAAATGCGAAAGCAGCAAACAATGGAGGAGTCGAACTTGAAGTGCGCAAGGCTGTTGCTGCCACCTCGTCATCGCGTTTCCTGAATAATCTTTCCCTGGTATTCAACGCCGCATACATCTTCAGCGAAATCGAACTCAACGACGACGGCACGCTTACCGAGCAAGTCCGCCGACCAATGCAGGGCCAGTCGCCATATGTACTCAACGCCGGTATGTATTATGAAGATTATGAAAAAGGATTGCAGATCAATGCCCAGTATAACGTAATCGGAAAGCGAATCTCGTTCGTTGGTGATTTTGAATTTCCAACTATCTGGGAAATGCCGCGCCACGTTATCGATCTCACCGCAAGCAAACGAATCGGCGAGAGATCAGAACTCCGCATTGGAATATCAGATCTGCTCAACTCACGAATCTTGTTCCGTGAAGATGCAAACCAGGACAACAAGATTGACAACGCTGCAACGGATAAGGTGATCCGTGAGACAAGAAACGGACAATACCTGTCGATCGGATACGCACTGAAACTTTGACCCCCTAAAGACAATAGATAACAAATCCCTAACGCTGTATTAACAGCCACGTTACGGCAGCAACATACCTTGTGACAGTTTAGTAACAGAAATTGCAAGACATGAAAAAAACAACTTTGAAGATTCTAACAGTGATTATTATGCTTAGTGTGGTCGTCTTTACCTCGTGCGATGACGACAACGCAGATCCGTCACCAATATCCGGCGATGGATATGAGATACTTGAAGGAAGCATCACCTCCAGCTTAGCGTTGGATGCGACGAAGAAGTATCTGCTAAGGGGAAAGGTTTATGTTCAGAGCGGCGCAACGCTTACGATACCCGCAGGAACGAAGATTTTTGGCGAGAAGGAGACAGATGGCACACTGATCATCAACCGCGGAGCTAAAATCGATGCGCAGGGTACTGCCGAAAATCCTATTATAATGACGTCGCAGGCAGCGCCCGGATTCAGAAACCGCGGTGATTGGGGTGGGGTGGTGATTCTGGGTCGTGCCTATACCAACGGCAGCGCGAGTTCTACCATCGAAGGAATATCGTCATCGGCAGGTTCGGAAGACGGCCTCTATGGGCCGGGCAATTCCGCTCCGATGGATGACGACAACTCGGGAGTTATGCGTTATGTCCGCATCGAGTTCGCCGGTATCGCGCTCTCGCAGGACAACGAATTGAATTCACTGACCATGGGAGCAGTTGGCTCCGGCACAGAGATTGACCACATCATGGTGTCGTACGCCAACGACGATGCGTATGAATGGTTCGGCGGTGCCAACAACCACAAGTATCTGATCGCGTATTCCACACTCGACGACGACTTCGATACAGATCGCGGTTACATCGGCAAAGTTCAGCATGCACTGGTAGTGCGTGACCCTAACCAGGCCGATTTCTCAGGTTCACGTGCGTGGGAGTCATCAAGTAACAACACTGCTAACGTCGGCGATCTGCCAGACCACGGTGGGGTTGCACGCCACTCGGCGCCGACATTCGCCAACGTGACAGTTCTTGGCCCACGCCTATTCCGCGACGCCGCAGCAGTGAACGGATTTTATCAGGCTGCACTTGAAATAAACTCTTCATCAAGTATAAAGGTTTATAACTCCATAATCTCCGGATTTCCAACAGGAGTTCGCTGGAATAGCGCAGGTGAAAATGCTTCCGTGGCAAATAATATTTTTGCGCACCATGGAGTGAATACGGCCACGTCAGGAGGATCTGGCATACCGGCGGATTTTGCTACTGCCAACGTCGAAGAGGCTGATGTGCAAACTGTTTTCGGAAGTTTTGCTTCAGGATCTAATTACAACTTCGACACGCCGCCATTCTTTCAGGCGGGCACCAGCCCCTACATTACAGGTGCCCCTGCGATGAGTTCAGTTGATCCCTTCTTCGATGATGTTGATTACTACGGCGCTTTTGGAACGGCATCCGCATCTGAATGGAACTTTTCCTCAGGCTGGATTGAATGGAATCCTACAGACGTCGTGTATGAAGATTAGTAATATCGTTGTGGGCAGAAGAAGAGGCCTGGGTTTTCCCGGCCTTTTCGAGTTTAAGTGGTTTGATGCGCATTTCCGGATTCTGGCAATAGCGCTTTTAGTAGGATCGCAGCTGGCCTCATGCTCAGATTCATTCGACGCCAGGGCAAACCTGAGCGATACTGAATATCAGAATTACCTAAGGCTACTGGCTCCCTACATCCATAAAAAGCCGGATGGATTATCGTTCACTGAACGTTTTCATAAGAAGGCCGAAGGATATTATGCGCAGCTGAATGAAAGAACCAATTCCCGCCTCACCCATTTTGTGAAGAATGATTCGGTGTGTTTTTTCTTTTTTGAGTACCGCGATCTCACCAGCCTTTTTGAACATTATCGGGGAATAGGTGGCTATTTCAAGCCAGGTTCTGCTGACATCTTATTGCATGTCAACCTTCTGTATCATACACCCCGCTTCACGGCTGAGGAAATGAAAGGCAAAGCCGAAGTTCTGTTTGCGGAAATGGTAAAAGAGGGAAACGTTGAGAAATACATTGGAAATAGAAAATTCATTCATACGCCGAATGAGGATTTTTACTACGATGTTAAGACGAACCGGTGGGACTATACGGCGAATTCTTCGTGGAATTTTCTTAAGACGGAGCAGATGCGGTTAAGAAGCAATTAAGGCAGAAACGAAGTCGCTGCAAATGCGTATCTTGATAGTGTGAAAGATGATATTCCTTTATTCCTCACACGTAATCTGGATAGCCCGTGGGTTTGGGTCGGAAGAGGCGTGCTGATTTTACTGATATGGAGCTTGTTGCTTACTGCTGAAAAAGATGCGGCGATAGTCTTTCTTCTGCCCACAATTCTTCTTTTGGCAGGAATAGTCGGATACCCGAAAGACGAGCTTGGGTTTGATCACACTCACCTGTACTACATCAGGCGATCTGTGTTTCGGTATTTCACGTCCGTGGAACGTTATGCCATTAAAGACATAACATCGATCAAAGCAAAATTGGATATGAAGGGCCGGTATGACTGGAACCTGCACCGGGTAGAGATTACCTTCACGGATAATTCCTCAAAAACACTGTTTCTAAGAATGAAAAAGAAAGTCCTGCGTTTTGTGGCCAGCGAGGTTCATCGCCTGAATACGGAGGCGGTTGAGCGATAACTGGCCGCGAATTTAGCGTTGACTAGTTCACCTTCCGTTGCCGCTCTTTATGCGCTTCCACCACCTTTTTGATTTGTTCGGCGGCTACAGCAACAGAATCCTGTGCTTTTTTGTTTTCCTCGATACGCTGAAGCAGGGAAGTGTGCTCATTCTTGTTTTCTTCAATCGCTTTTTCAAGATTGATTTTCTGCTTCTGGTTGGTTTCAAGCTTGTTGTTTAAAGACTTGTTTTCGTTCACCAGACGCTGCTGCTGTTTTTCGACAGCCTGCTTTGCTTTCTCCGATTCATCAATCTGCGCCTGAATGCGGTCGCGGTAAAATTTGACGCCGAATTCCTTAACCACCGACTCAAGATCCTTCATCAGTCTTTCCGCTTCTTCTTTCGAATGTTCTGACGGATTGAATCCTACCCAGGCTGACGTAGTTTGTCCGCTTTGCTTTGCTGTAGCATAAAGGGGATGCGCATAGGTGTTGCCGTTGATGTTAGGCTCATTGACCGTGAAGAATTCCCCCTGTTTTGTTTTTCCAAGAGTTTTGAGGAAACGGGAAAGGGCGGCACTCACGTCTGTGGAAGTTGCTTCGAGATCAACCGAAAAACCCTCCATAGACTCCCCTTTGACGGAGGAATTGTCTTTCTTTACCTTAACGGTCTGTGCAGGTGCATGAGCCGCAATCAGCAGCAGCACCAGGGCGGCAAAAAACATTTTCGGAGACATCATGTTTATAGGTTAGAAGCCTTGTTTGAGAGTGCAAGAATTGAGAAAAAACGATAATTCGCAAGACGGTGAGTAAAATACTTATAACAGGAGGCACCGGATTAATTGGGCGGCGTCTGTCAGCGTTGCTGCAGGAGAGAGGACACACGATTTCCCTCCTGAGTCGCAGCACGCAAGACGGGCCGGTGAAGTCCTGGCTTTGGGATGTTGAAAAGCATTTTGTGGAAGAAGGCGCGTTCGAAGGCGTGGATACGATCATTCACCTCGCCGGTGCGGGAATCGCCGACAAGCCCTGGACCAAGTCGCGCAAGCTTGAAATCCTTGAGAGCCGAACCCATTCCTCCCGCCTCCTGTACGAAGAACTAAAAAAGGGTAATCATACCGTTACTTCCTTCGTTGCAGCGTCGGCCATTGGCTACTATGGCTTCAAAGACGAGGACAGGATGCTGAAGGAAACCGATGCACCAGGTGATGATTATCTCGCCGGCGTAGTCAGAAAATGGGAAGAAGAAGTGGATCAAATAGCATCACTGAACATCCGGGTTGCCAAAATACGCGTGGGCGTCGCACTGTCGATGGATGGCGGCGCACTAAGGGAAATCGTAAAGCCGGTGCAACTTTTCGCAGGGGCTCCACTCGGCAGTGGCAAGCAATACCTCAGCTGGATTCACCTCGACGATCTGTGCCGCATGTTTATTGAGGCTGTAGAGAACCCGTCATTCGAAGGCCCATACAACGGAGTCGCGCCTGGTCCTATTACCAATCGCGACCTGACAAAAGCAATTGCGGGCAAACTGAAACGACCACTCATACTCCCTGCGATACCCGGATTTGCATTGCGAATCTTATTTGGAGAAATGGCTGACCTGGTGCTCAAAGGCAATAAGGTGTCTTCAGAGAAAATTCAGCAAGCCGGATTTGAGTTCAGCTATCCGACCATCGACGAAGCGCTGGACGACCTGCTATCGCGACGGTGAGTGCACCGCGACAGCGATTTTCGAATCTGCTGTTCCATAGTAGAGGAACCATTTTCCCTGAAAGGGAACCATGCCTTCAATAAAGCAAACCTGGTTGATCTGCCCCGTGGTTTCATAGTCGCGATCGGGGCGGATGAAGTTTTCTTCGAGACGTTGGATCAGGCGGGTGGGATCATTTCTGTCGAACAGGGCCTGACCTCCACAGTAGGCGCCTGCGGGAAGTTCAGGATCACCGCCATCGTCGAGGTTCATGCCGTTGTACAGAAGCAGGATGCCGTCATCGCGCAGCAGGGCATAAGGACCACTTTCCACTAACCGGCTGTCGAAGTAGCCTGGGCGCGGCCGAAGTACGCGCTTCAATGAATCGCCTTCGAGAACAGGAGACCAGCGGATAAGATCCGGCGACGTCGCCATAAAAAGGTCCGTGTCGCCGAAGTACATCCAATACGTGTCATTGATCTTCTTCGCAACAATGCGTTCACCCTCCTGGATTGCTACGATGGCGCCTGACTTGCTCCAGTGGTTTTTGAATCTCCCATTTAGCACAGTTCCATGTTTCGTCCAATGACGAAAATCATCAGACGTCGCCAGCATCAGTCTTGCCGTGGTGCCGTCGTAAGAGGTGTACGTCATGATGTATGTTCCATCCTCACTTTCAACAACACGAGGGTCTTCCGCTCCGCCTTCCCACTCGTAAACCTTCAAACTATCGTTGTCAGGGTAGAACACCGGCGCAGGTTCCTTGTCGAAATGGAGACCGTCTTCGCTGATGGCAAGCCCCAGGCGCGACGTCCCGGAGAACTTGCCAACCTTGTCTTCTGCCCGGTAGAGCAGATAGACCTTGTTATCGCGGACGATAGCTGCAGGGTTGAAGACGTCTTTTTCCTCCCATTTCACCTCTTGCTTGAGAATCGGACAAGTAAACACGTTGTCACCGGGAAGAAGCACCGGATTGACACTGTCAATCTTTTCGAATGGCAGCATGGCCCATCCCGCTGCACTACCCTCAGCCGATGTTGTATTTTCAGAAGGAGATACTTTACATGCGCTAAACAATACAGGTAATATAAAAGCAAACAAAAATTTGAAGTAATTCCGTTTTTGTTCCATCCTTGTATATTCGTTTTATTGAAATTGAGCTATGAAGTCAAGAAAGAAAAGTACTACTCAGGAAGTCACAAATAATGCAGCTGCGGCTGCTGAGGAAGATAAAATCCGGAACGCATTTAAAGATAAGGATTGGGCCGAAATAAAGGGCGCCAATAGCTGGATGATTTTTAAGGTGATGTCGGAATTTGTCGAAGGGCTTGAGAAGCTTGCCAAAATCGGCCCATGTGTTACCATATTCGGATCAGCCCGCGTGAAGCCCAGCAACCCCTATTACAAGATGGCCGAGCAAATCGCGTTCAAGCTTGTTCAGCATGGGTATGGTGTTATTACAGGCGGTGGCCCGGGTATCATGGAAGCCGGTAACCGCGGCGCCTACAAGGCGAAGGGTAAATCCGTCGGATTGAACATCTTCCTGCCCCATGAACAAAAGGGAAACCCGTATATCGATCCCGACAAACTCATTACCTTCAATTACTTCTTTGTAAGGAAGACAATGTTCATGAAGTACTCCCAGGGTTTCATCGTGATGCCCGGTGGATTCGGAACGCTGGATGAACTCACTGAAGCGCTCACGCTGATACAGACCAAGAAGATCGGTCGGTTCCCCATCGTGCTTGTTGGCAAGAAATTCTGGTCAGGACTCATCAAGTGGTGGAAGGACGTGCTCGCCGAAGAAGCCATGATTGCCATGGAAGATCACGAGCTCTTCAACGTGGTTGACACACCCGAAGAAGCCGTGAAAGTAATCGACGAATTCTACTCGAAGTATCTGTTGTCACCAAACTTCTAACCCCATGGACGAAATCCGTCTCACGCAATATAGTCATGGTGCGGGCTGTGGGTGCAAGATCTCGCCTGCAGTGCTCGACTCGATTCTTCATTCTTCGGCGCCGAAGATCGCATACCCTGATTTGCTCGTCGGCAACGACTCACGCGATGACGCTGCTGTCTACGACATCGGCGATGGTACTTGTATTGTGAGTACCACGGATTTCTTCATGCCCATCGTCGACCATCCTGAAACGTTTGGCGGCATTGCCTCCGTAAATGCCATCAGCGACGTATATGCAATGGGTGGCGAACCCCTAATGGCTATTGCGATTCTGGGATGGCCGATCAACACCATTCCACCTCCAATCGCCCAGCGTGTGCTTGAAGGAAGTCGCACCGTCTGTGCGCAGGCAGGCATACCGTTGGCGGGAGGTCATAGCATCGATTGTCCTGAGCCCGTCTTCGGATTAGCAGTGACTGGTAAGGTGAAGAAGACCCACCTCAAGCGTAACGACACCGCCCGCGAAGGATCCCTTCTCTATCTGACAAAGCCTCTGGGTATCGGCATTGTTACCACTGCGCAGAAGAAAGGCATCGTTAAACAGGAACACTATGATGCTGCGGTCTCGGCAATGTTAACATTGAACAGGTTTGGTGCGTCTGTCGCAGGGCTCTCCTACGTAAGTGCAATGACTGATGTCACGGGCTTCGGACTTCTTGGTCACCTTACCGAGATGTGTGAAGGTAGTGGGCTTTCGGCGCGCATTGAGTTTGACCTCATTCCCAAGTTTGATTTTCTCCAGGAATATCTCGATCAGAAAAGCACTCCGGGAGGAACAACCCGAAACTGGGACAGCTATGGCAGCAAGATCAGCCCAATCCAGCCCCAGCAGCGGTCAATCCTTGCAGACCCTCAAACCAGCGGAGGTCTGTTGATCGCAGTTGATGAAGGCAACGCTGCAGAATTCGAAGCGCTTGCTTCACGATCAGGACTCGCCCTTCGTTCTTTTGGAAAACTAATCCCGAGGGCACAAACAGTTATTGAAGTTGTTTGAGGTTCTGGTGACAGCTCAAAAAAATCTCACGCAGATCGCGTAGATCGTAACACAGCATGATTCGCGGGCTGCCTTGATTGGGCATGGTGGTGCAACCCTTGGCGCGGTTTTCGCATCTGCTTTAGGAAACCTCCCTATAATGAAGACTACCATCCTGATCCTTGTCTCCCTTCTCTTTAATCCGTTGTCGCACGTTCGATGTCAGGAGGTCGAAATCCGGTCGGAGTCCGTTGATCCGGAAAGATTTGCCGCCTTCCAGGCGAAGATGGAACAGCTTCGCGAAAAGCATCATATTCCCTCTCTTTCTGTTGGCGTTGTTCATGGGAAACAGCTTGTCTATTACGGTGGCTTCGGCTACGCCGATGTCGGAAAGAAAGTTGTCCCTGATAAGCATACGATATATCACCTCGCTTCGGTAAGCAAGACATTCGCCGCCATCGTTGTGATGAAGCTTGTGGAGGAAGGCAAGCTATACCTGGATGATCCCGTTACGAAATACGGCATTCGCCTGTGGGGAAGATGGGGCAATGATGACCGTATCAAACTCAGGCACCTGCTCACACATACGGCTCAGGGCCACACCTTCAACGGCTTTAAGCCCGGTTACAGCTTTCGGTATAACGGTGACTTCTACGGCCAAACCATTTCAGCAGTCGAACAAGCTTCCGATGAGTCATACGTTTCCCTTCTTACGGAACTCGTTATTACGGAGCTGAACCTTGAACATACTGTTCCCAATACGCTGGACACCGCGAGCTTTGCAGTGGCGAACAAGGAAAGGCAAAGCATAGAATCGAAGATAGCCAAAGGATACGATTGGCGTGATAAGGAGTTAGTACCGGTTGAATACCCGTCGTACTTCGGTCCCGCTGCGGGCCTGATGTCCTGCGTGAGTGACCTCGTTGCATACTCGAACGCCATCGACGAAGGACGATTAATCTCAGCTGAAAGCTGGGCACACATGTTCACGCCCACCGTTTCCCCAAAAGGAAAAAAACTCCCCTATGGTATTGGCTGGTTTGTGCGAGAATACAATGAACATAAAGTGCTTTGGCATACAGGATGGTGGACTGGCAATTCATCTTTATTCGTAAAGATTCCCGACAAGGACCTGACCTTAATTATACTTGCCAACTCACAGGATGTAAGCAGGCCGTTCTATCCAAAGTACAATCCCTTCCGTAAAAAACTAAAAAACAATCTGATGAAATCAGCCTTTGCCAGGGCGTTCTTCGATGAAGTGGTGAAAGACCGGTGATTTCCGGAGGGAGTCAGTAACAGTTAACACAGATTCCATAGAAGAAAACAAAAAAAAAGCAGGGATAGGAGCGCAGTATGATTCCGTTATAGGAAAAAGCTTTTTAGTTTTATAAAAAACCGTTGTATGTCATTGAAGAAATGACCGTCGCTGGCGGAAAGCCTCCTGAGATATGAATACATTTATTTACTGGACCCCCGACCCTGAAATAATTAACGTCTTTGGTTTTTCACTGAGATATTATGGCGTCCTCTTCGTAATCGGATTAATTCTTGGCGTTGCAATCCTCAAAAGAGTATTTATCCGGGAGGGCATTGCAACAGCTAAACTCGACAAGCTTGCAATATATGGTGTGGCTGGAATCTTCCTCGGCGCGCGACTCGCACATTGCCTCTTTTACGAACCGGATTATTACTTCAGCCATCCACTCGAAATACTGATTCCCGTAGAATTAACGCAGGAAGGTTACGTGTTCACGGGATATCAGGGACTCGCAAGTCACGGTGGTGCCCTGGGGATGCTTATCGCGATATGGCTTTATGCCCGGCACACGTCAGAACCTGTGCTCAAGACCATGGACATGATTGCCATTGTAGGCCCGTTGAGCGGAATGTTCATCCGACTGGCAAATCTAGCCAACTCTGAAATCATCGGTAAACCAACCGATGTGCCCTGGGCGTTTGTCTTTGCCCGCGTAGACAATACCCCGCGACATCCTGCGCAACTCTACGAGGCAATTGTATATAGCATCATCTTTGCAATTCTTTGGTACCTGTACCGCTCAGGACGAAAACCAGGGACCGGCTTCTTCTTCGGTCTTTCTGTCGTGTTGGTGTTCGCGTCACGCTTTGCCATTGAGTTCCTCAAGAAAAGGCAGGTTGCCTTTGAAGAAGAGATGTTCTTTGATATGGGCCAGTGGCTAAGTGTTCCCTTTATTCTGATCGGTTTGTTGTTTCTCGTACGTGGTTTAGGTAGAAAGATGTCTCTCACAGATAGCACAGATTCCACAGAAGAAAACACAGACAGGAGCGAAGAATGATTCCGTTATAGGAGAGGCTTTGTTGTTTTATAAAAAGCCGTTGTATGTCATTGAATGAAATAACTACGTAGTAAGGGGGTGCGTCTTTGAAGTGTTTAACGTCCTCGGCCCCGGACTCCTCGAAAGCATCTACGAAAGGCACTGGCATTTGAAATCCAGTTGAAGGGTACATCCCTTGATTTGGGGATTCCGTATCGATCTGCTGGTAGAAGGTCATGATTGTCGAAGTGAAGTCTGTGAAGCAATTCACCCTGTCCACAAAAAACAACTACTCACCTACCTGCGACTGACTGGCCGAAAACTCGGGCTCCTCGTTAATTTCAATGTCAACAGATTAGAGGACAAGCAAAGTATCGTCAGGGTTATCAATGGGTTCTAGGCTCACATCACAGAAAACCCTAAATTGAAGTCAGAAAGTGAGCTGATGGAAAAGATCATACTGGAATACATTAGAAAGTACGTTGACCTGACACCCGAAGAAGCGACATCTGTACTTAAAGAGCTGCCGTACGAGGCATTTCCCAAAGGATCGCACATACTAAAACAAGGCGAAGTATCGAAGGCCTGTTACTTCAACATCAAAGGAATCGTTCGTGAATATGAGATTGTCGACGGTGATGAAGTAACGACTTGCTTCTATACAGAAGGCGAAGCGATCGTTGACTTTGACAGCGTGTCGCAAAACACACCAACGCAGCTCAACTGGGTATGCGAAGAAGATACGACCCTCGTGATCGGATACTTTGATCGTATCGAAGGATCATACGCCCGCAATCCAAAGCTCGAAAAGATGTCGGCACTTTTTGTCAACAGCAACTTTGGAAAATACAAAGAGCTGAGCCGTTCGTTTATTACGCTTACCCCTGAACAACGTTATCTGAAACTGCTCGAACACCGCAAAGACCTCGTTCAGCGCGTAACGCAATATCACCTTGCCAGTTACCTGGGAATCAAACCAGAAACGCTAAGCCGCATCAGAAAGAGGCTGGCCCGAGGCACTTAACTCCTGATGAGAGAAACCTCGCAGCCACAGTCGCAGGAAAAATACAACTTCTGAAAAGGTCATGGGAAGAATAAAGATCCCGATGACGACCATTTGCACAGTCTGATTATCGAAGAACAGGCTGCTCACGCTATTGACAATATAACCCAGTCCTGCAAGCCACAGCATCCAGCACATCCATTTTGGGAACTGTGTTTGCCGTGCGACATATGAAAGGAGTATAAGATGCAACCCAAATATGATAAGGCCGATTCCGAACCCATGCTGATGTGATTGCAAAAGTTCCATCGCCCGCAAGGCTGCTCCATTAGTATGCTCTTCGCCAAGGTAGATATTGCCGGCGAGAACCAATCCCGTGAGTGCAGCACCTTTGATGGCGACATAAGTAATACGCAGTGCTGCAGTAAGGGCAACGAGAAAGACGCCCTGCGCGCGGAACAAAACGCAGATGCCAACGGCGATAACGGTATCGAGTATAATGATTACGATAAACGAAATAGTGACGAGTGAGAAGCCTATCCGTGACTGTTCGATGTTGTTCCACGTTACCTGTGGATCATTCCAGTCAATCAGCGTGGACCTTGTTGCCTCGGCATAGATTCCCATGACGAACATGATCAGTATGCTCCACCCAAGGGTTCTCCTGGCTGCCGCGGTGGAGTCGATCTTTGTTAGTGTAGACATGGCCCAAAAATATCAGTACGCTGACTTCCATCTCGTTGACTTAAGTCAATTTCGGATAGGGTAGAAGCCTCACGCAGATTGCATAAACTGTGAGAAAAGGTTATCCATTTGAACAAAAGCACTACCTTGTGTCTCCGTTTTCCAAAAATAATTTCCCCATGAGTTTCTTCCCCGTTACCGAATCAACCCTTGCAGCCGCAGCACTTGCTGATAAAATTGAAAAGCAGTATGGACTGCGCGGCCCCGTGAGCTGCAAGTTACTTCGCACGGGCATGAATCATCTGTATCTCGTTACGTCGACGGATAGCCAATACGTCTTCCGTGTGTACACCCATGGATGGAGGTCCTTCACAGAAATAGCAGAAGAGCTCAGGGTTTTAACGACATTGAAGGCGAATGATGTCTCGGTATCACATCCCGTTTCCACGAACGCCGGTGATGCTATACTCACGTTCCACGCACCCGAAGGCACACGGTACGGCGTTATGTTTTCCTTTGCAGAGGGCAAAAAGAATCCACGGTTCTCAGCAGCAACAAGCCACCACATCGGCCGGATGATGGCGCGCATGCACAACCTGACCAAAAACCTTCAGGTCGGGCGCGTGACCTATACACCACAGGTAATGTTCGACGAAGCCTTTGCACATGTTACGTCATTCTTCGGCGAAAACAACGCTGACGTTCAATGGGTGTTTGCACTGCAGCAGTTTTTGAAGGAGCAATACCGCGTCGCTGATGAATCAAAATTCAGCAAAGGAGTTGTGCACCTCGATGTGTGGTTTGACAATATTCATATCAAGGAAGAAAGCGAAGTTACCTTTTTCGACTTCGACTTCTGTGGCAATGCATGGCTTATCCACGACGTCGCATACTTTCTGATGCAGCTCCATGCTACCAACAGCGAGAGCGATTACCAACCCAAGGCTACAGCGTTCCTCGAAGGTTACACATCAATAAGAGCATTGACGCCGGAGGAAATTGCATTCATTCCCTACGCCGGGCTAAGTGTCTTTTCGTTCTACCTGGGAGTCCAATGCCGGACATTCGACACTTGGTCGAATATATTCCTGAATGAAGACCATCTGAAACGATTCACCGGTATCCTTCAGCGATGGACAAAGTTCCAGCAGCTCCAAATCGTGCAATGAAGGAGTGGGCTGATAACTTGTCGTTTGGGAAACTTATTTCGCGGGCTCGTCAAATCCCGGTCTGACGAACTTCATAGCATTGGGAAACTTCTCCAGCGTCATTTTCTTTAGCCGGTCCAGCGTTAGGAGGAACGATAGGATGTCGTCTTCCAGCGAAGGCAGCATGTCGTAGAGCTCGTGCCACGCCCTGACCGAACGTTCCAGAACGATGAGAGCAACTTTTGCCGAGCCATCGGAATCTTTTTGCAAGCCATTCGCTATTGCCCACTCGTCGGTAGTGATTATGCTGCTCAGAGCACGACACAACTTGATATGGATCAGCGGCGAGTAACGTGTAATTACTGCAAGAGATTCCTGGACCTTCAGCAGATAGCCGTTGCTTTCGTTGATATGTTCACCCATGACGTCAAGAGTCGCCGTCCAACGGAACACGCGCATATCATAGGTAAGGCTCCGGATAGTCAAGAGGTCGGGCCCTTTCGTGTGATGCACCGTGGAACGGCTCCAGGCATTCGGAATTTCGGAAAGGCACAGATTTATTCCATGTGCTCTTGCCTTATTCTCGATTCTGGTCCTCATCTCCGGCACATCGCGAGAGATAAACTCAAGAAAAGAACGGCCTGAAAAATCCTTCGGGCGAGGCATAATGGAAATCGGATCATTGCACAGCGCGCATTGGCTCCTTAATTGGCAACGTTCACACCAGCGGTCGCAGTAGTTGTAGATACCGGGGATGGGTTTCTTTTGCATAACGGTAAAGTTTAATGTTGTACATCGGTTTGAGTCGCTAAAAAAAAACGGTGAGCGCGACTCATTCACGAAATTATAAGTTAGGCTGAAAAAAGCAACTATAGCAGTTGAATTCGCTCACATGAAGAGCTTATTCCCACATTAGAATCCCGTCGATGGGGTGGGGAGAGATAATGAATCAGGCTTGCTATTCGAAAAGTATCTATTGCGCGGGCTGATTTCCGAGGCGTTCTACCCTGGTGACGAAATACCGTGTGTCGCCGCGCCAGACGAATCGCGCATAACGTACTTTGAAATGAAGATTGACACGTTCGCCACTCAGCGCCACCTCCTGAAGATCTTTGATCACTACGTCTTCGTCCTTTTCAACAGAGAAGTCGAATGATTCGGCAATCGGACTTGCGCCTCTCAGGGCACCGAACGTTTCGAGGTTGATCTTACCTTCATAGGTCTTGAACAGAACACCCTTCTCACTGATGCGCAGGACCTTTCCGGCCATTACGCCTGTTTCATAAACGGCCCAGTAATAGAAGCTGAACACGCCGACAAGGCCTGTAATTACGATGATCAAAAATATGCGAAGAAATTTTTTGCCGGTTCGTTTTGCCCGGGCTCCGAAGCCACCCGCGTCTTCCATGTGAGATTATTTGAAAAGTAATTTACGAAGATTTCCCGGCCGTACGAGACCGGGCAAAAAAAATGCTCCGCAGGCGGAGCATTTCAATGTATTCTATTTAGAGGTTACACCGTCATGATTTCAGCTTCCTTCTTCTTCATCAAGGCATCTATCTTCGCGATGAAATCGTCGGTCATTTTCTGAACCTTGTCTTCGGCGTTTTTCACATCATCTTCAGAAACACCTTTGATTTTTTTCAGTTGTTCATTGGTTTCCTTCCGGATGCTGCGGATACTAACCCTGCCGTGCTCACATTCCTGCCCTACCTGGCGTACCAGTTGTCTCCGACGTTCTTCGGTAAGCATCGGTATATTTATAATTACCTGCTGGCCATCATTCTGAGGATTAAGCCCCAGGTTTGCGTTCATGATCGCCCTTTCGATCTCAGAAATCATATTTTTTTCCCACGGCTTTACGAAGATCGTACGCGCATCGGGGGTCGTCAGGGAGGCTACCTGTTGTAATGGAGTCATTGCTCCGTAGTAGGAAACCTGAATTCCCTCGAGCATGCTGGGGTTGGCTTTACCAGCTCTGATCTTGGTGAGTTCGTGAGCACAGTGGTTGACGGCCTTGGTCATTTTATCGTTGGCGTCTTCCAGGTATAGTTCAATTTCTTCCATAGGAAAAATGAGTTTGTACTAGAATTATATAGGCGATGAGGTCAGGCTTCAATAAGCGTTCCCGCCGGTTCCCCCTGTACGACCTTCAGCAGGTTACCTTTTTTATTCATGTCGAAAACGATGATCGGAAGTTTGTTTTCCATGCAGAGGGTGAACGCCGTCATGTCCATGATGTTCAGGTTCTTTTCGTAAGCTTCCTGGAACGTCAGGTTCGTGTAGCGCACTGCGTCGGGATATTTTTCCGGATCTTTGGTGTATACGCCGTCTACGCGGGTGCCCTTAAGGACCACATTAGCCTGCACTTCGATTGCGCGGAGGCTGGCGGTAGAGTCGGTCGTGAAGTAAGGGTTTCCGATTCCGGCGCCGAAGATTACGATCCGGCCTTTTTCGAGGTGACGGATAGCGCGGCGGCGGATGAAAGGTTCGCAAACCTGTTCCATCTTGATACCCGCCATGAGGCGTGTGTATAAACCATGCCGTTCGAGGGCACTTTGCAGCGCCATGGCGTTGATCACGGTGGCGAGCATACCCATGTAATCGCCCTGAACGCGGTCGATTCCCAGGGCTTCTGCCTGTCCGCCACGGAAGATGTTACCCCCGCCGATAACGATGGCAACCTCTACGTTTTGTTCGCGCAGGGCCTTGATTTCTTCACAATACTGTTCCAGAACGTTCGGGTCGATGTTGGTCGATTTGGAAGCGCCTTGTAACGCTTCGCCGCTCAGCTTCAATAGGATACGTTTATACTTCACGCGTTGGTAATTGAGTTTCTGTTTCAGACCGCCCACATTCTCTGAAAAAATCCCCGCGAGGGGGGAGCTTTTCCGGCAAATCGTGCAAATATGCCGAGTAAAATCCGAAGTTTAAAGGTGAAAATCCCTTTTTTGAGGGGATTGTTGGATGCTGGTACCACCGTGTGGGTCGCAGGTTTGCTTGTTAGCTTGAAAGTCTGTAAAAAGATTCCCCACTCGAACAAGGCCTCATAAGGTCTTCGTGGTAACTTCGAAAGGACCTGCACTCCACCGCCACAATGCGACGCGACCGTAGCGGTCCTGCCGGGGTCTGGGCTGCCCAAAGCGCGACAACCACGCGGCATCACCGCGACATCACCGCTGCACAGAGCAGGTTACTACGGGGACCTCCCGAAGTCCGTAGCAGGCCTGACCATACCCACCGAAGCCCAACCACGGGGTGATCCAATCGGCAGGAATCAGAAATCAGAGTTCAGAAATAAGGAATCAGAAATCAACTCCCCAGTCGGGACAGCGTTTCCGGGCTCATCCTGAGATAGGAGGCAATGTACTTCCGGGGGATGAGCTGAAAGATATGCGGACTGCGCTCCAGCAACCGGATATAACGCTCTTCGGGGGTGAAGGTGAGCATCTCAACCTCGCGTTCGATCTTGCCCAGGAGAGCCTGTTCTTCCAGGAGCCGCCAGCATCGTTCGAGTGAACGGTATGGCTCGAACAACGCGTAAAAATCCTTCCGCGAGATCGAAACAAGGCGTGTTCTCGTCAGCGCCTGAATGTAGTACTGGGAGGGCTGCTGAGTAATAAACGAAGGGTATGAACAGATGAGTGTGTTGGCATATGCAAAGCCCACACATATCTCCTCCGCCTCCCGTGGGTAGTAGAGGCGCATAGTACCGGAGGAAACGAAATACAGGTTGGTTTCAATCTCACCGGGTTGGGCGAGGAAGTCGTGGCGGTTGAGGACCCGCACGTGATTCCATTTCTCGAGCAGCGCGTCGAGGGCCCCCGGTTCGAGGGCCATCTGCGCCTTGAAAATACTGGTAATGCCGTGGACGTGATCTGCCTCGCGGACCGCTGCTTTGCTCACGTATCAGGAACGTTCGAGGATATTGCCAAGAAGGGAGCTGCCTTCCTTGCGGCTGTTATTTCCGTAAGGAGCCAGCGCCTGAACAAGCTTGCGGATAGGCATGCTCTGCAACCACACCTTGCCAGTTCCGCGGAGTGTCGCCAGGAAGATGCCTTCGCCGCCAAAAATCATGGATTTCAGTCCGCCGGCAGTCTGTACGTCAAAATCAATCTGCGGCTCGAAGGCAACGATACAGCCCGTATCCACCCGCAGCGTCTCATTGTTGAGGGTTTTTTCAATGACCGTACCTCCCGCATGTACGAAAGCCTTGCCGTCGCCTTCCAGTCTCTGGAGAATGAACCCCTCGCCGCCAACCAGTCCGGCGCCGATCTTGCGATTGAAGGTGATCGTCATCTTGGTGCCGAGCGCCGCACAAAGAAATCCATCCTTTTGGACGATGAGTTGACGGCCTGCCATGGTAGCCAGGTCGATAGGAATGATCGTACCCGGATAAGGTGCCGAAAACGCCACCTTCGCTTTGCGGTTGCTCCGGTTGGTGAAGTGCGTCATGAAGAGCGACTCGCCCGTGAGAATCCGCGACCCGGCAGAAAGAAGCTTGTCGAAGATGCTTTGATTCGCCTGTGAACCATCGCCCATCTTTGTCTCAAAGGCAATTCCGTCTTCCATATAGAGCATAGCTCCTGCTTCAGCAATGACTGTTTCCATGGGATCCAGCTCAACTTCAACAAGCTGAATACTGTCGCCTTTAATCTGGTAGTCGATTTCGTGTGATCGGATCATATTGTTAGGGGGTTCGTGTGCAAACAATGTGAAGGTAATACAGGAGAAAAGAAACGTGAAAAAAAAGGCCTGCCGGCCTCTCGTTATTTTTCTTTCTTGCGTTTCGATTTCTTCATATCATCATAGTCCTCACGCTCTGCGAGTTTCTTGTCGTCAACATTCTCGTTGAGGAACTGGTTGATCTTTTCAATGTTCGTGTTGGAGCGGATTTCTCCGAACTGGTCGATTGAAATGTCGAATCCACTGAGATCCTTGTGAACCTTTGGTTTCGGCTTCGGCTTATTGCTTTTGTCTTTCTTTTCCATACTCCTTCGTTTAAGGGCGGCGGCACCCGTCTATTACTTAATCGTAAAAGGAGCAAAATTGTTATGCCATTTTCACCTTAAAGTGCTCCAGGGCATGCGAAAGCCTTGAAATGACTTCGTCCTTGCCGATAATTTCCATAATCATCATCAGATCCGGGCCTCCGCCAGCGCCGGTGAGCGCCACCCGCAGGGCCTGAAGGATCTTCCCGGTGCCAATACTCAGTGCTGCACACGATCCTTCGAGGGTTGATTTGGCGACCTCGGAATTCCACGAATCCTTTGCGGCTATCGCATCTTTGAAATGCGTCACGACGTTAACGGCATCCTGGTTCCATTTCTTGTTGATGACGCCTTCATCAAATTTCGACGGTGCGCGGAAGAAGAACTGTCCCTGTTCCCAGAAGTCCGCCGGGAACGTGACGCGCTCACGCATCACAGTGACAATTTTCTTAGCCTTTTCCTCCGAACAGGAAACATTCTGGCCGGAGGTTGATTCCAGCAGTATCGCGACCAGCTCTTCATCTGATTTGCCACGCAGGTAGTGCTGGTTGAACCATTGCGCCTTCTGGATGTCGAAGCGGGCTCCTGCCTTGTTGATCCGCTCCAGCGAGAAAGCTTCGACAAGCTCATCCATCGTAAAGAGCTCGCGGTCATTGCCGGGATTCCAACCGAGGAGCGCGAGGAAGTTGATCAGAGCTTCAGGGAGATAACCTGCCTCGCGGAATCCTACTGACAGTTCGCCAGAGGCGTCGTCTTTCCAGTTGAGGGGGAAGATCGGGAACCCAAAACGAACCGCATCGCGCTTGCTGAGTTTGCCGTTGCCGTCGGGCTTCAGCAGCAGCGGCAGGTGCGCGAACTGGGGCATGTCACTTTCCCAGCCGAGGAAGCGGTACAACAATACGTGTAGTGGCGCCGAAGGCAACCATTCTTCACCGCGGATCACGTGGCTTATCTTCATCAGGTAGTCGTCGACGACGTTTGCCAGGTGGTAGGTGGGCATGCCATCGCTTTTCAGCAGTACCTTGTCGTCGATCTGCGAGGAGTGAATGTTTACCCAGCCGCGTATCAGGTCGTTGAAGCGAACTTCTTCTTTGCGCGGTACTTTCAGGCGCACGACGTAAGGCGCGCCGCTGTTGAGGAGACGGGAAACTTCATTCTCATCCAGTGTCAGCGAGTTACGCATCTGCATGCGCGTGATGCTGTTGTATTGTGGTGAGACGACACCCGCAGACTCAAGCCGGCTGCGCATAGCCTCCTCTTCTTCCTTGGTATCGAAGGCATAGTACGCGTGGCCGCTGTCGATGAGCTGCTGTGCGTATTTCTTATAGATATCTTTTCTTTCCGACTGGCGGTAAGGCTCGTGAGGTCCGCCAACTCCGACACCTTCATCGATCTTAATTCCTACCCATTCGAGTGATCGCAGAATGTATTCTTCTGCGCCAGGCACATACCGGGTCTGGTCAGTGTCCTCAATCCGGAGGATCATTGTTCCGTTATACTTTCGGGCGAGAAGGTAATTGTATAATGCCGTTCTTACCCCGCCAATGTGTAATGCACCGGTAGGACTGGGCGCAAATCGAACTCGTACGTCTCTCATCTTCGTCTGGTTAACCACCGGGTGATAACACCCTTTGGCTTCGTTTTGTCGGACTGCAAATGTAAAAGATCATTTAGATATCGGCAGGTGTTTTTTTAACCTCACGACCTGAAAAGGGGAATTGCAAACCGTTTCGCCGGTGTTTCAAAAAATATTTTCGCGCGATTCGCAAAGCCTTTTTACCTTGCATGGCCTCCGGAATGAGTCCTGGGGCAGCGAAAACAGCAAACCGATGACAGAAGAAAAGAGTCTCAATTTTTTGGAAGAGATTGTCGAGAACGACCTGGCACAAGGCAAACACACCTCAATCATTACCCGGTTTCCGCCGGAACCCAACGGGTACCTGCACATGGGTCACGCCAAAAGCATCTGCCTCAACTTTGGCCTGGCTCGGAAATACAACGGGAAGACCAACCTGAGGTTTGATGATACAAACCCTGTTACCGAGGAAACGGAATATGTAGAGAGCATCAAACAGGATGTGCGCTGGTTAGGATTCGAATGGGCACAGGAACTGTATGCTTCCGACTACTTTGATCAGCTTTATGAGTTTGCCGTGAAGCTCATTAAGAAAGGTCTTGCGTATGTAGATGACAGCACATCGGAAGAAATCGCAGCTTTGAAAGGGACGCCAACGCAACCCGGAAAAGATAGTCCGTCGCGCAGCCGCACCGTTGAGGAAAACCTTAAGCTCTTCACCGAAATGAAGGAAGGTAAATACAAGGATGGCGAAAAGGTATTGCGCGCGAAGATTGATATGGCGCACCCCAACATGCACATGCGCGATCCTATCATGTACCGGATCAAACACGCGCACCATCACCGCACCGGTGACAAGTGGTGCATTTATCCTATGTACGACTTCGCCCATGGTCAGAGCGACGCCATAGAGAATATCACGCACAGCATCTGTACGCTGGAGTTCATCCCACACCGCGAATTATACGACTGGTTTATCGAAAACCTTGAGATCTATCCTTCGAAGCAATATGAGTTTGCAAGGCTTAACATGACGTACACCGTGATGAGTAAGCGCAAGCTGCTTCAGCTGGTGAACGAAGGTCACGTTAAGGGATGGGATGATCCGCGGATGCCAACGATAAGTGCGGTAAGAAGGAGAGGCTACACGCCGGAAAGTATCCGCGACTTCTGCGACAAGATCGGCGTAGCCAAACGCGAAAACCTGATTGATGTGGGGCTGTTGGAATTCTGCGTTCGCGAACATCTCAATAAGATCTCACAACGACGAATGGTGGTATTTGATCCGCTGAAAGTTGTGATCACCAACTATCCGGAAGGAAAAACCGAAGAAGTCGAAACGGAGAACAACCCTGAGGATCCTGCAGCAGGAAAACGCACGATGCCTTTCTGCCGGGAAGTATATATTGAGCAGGAAGATTTTATGGAGAATCCTCCGAAGAAGTTCTTCAGGCTTGCCCCCGGTCAGATGGTACGCCTGAAAAGCGCATACATCATCCGTTGCGAAGAAGTTGTCAAGGATTCGTCCGGCAAGGTTGTCGAACTGAAGTGCACGTATATTCCTGAGAGCCGCAGCGGGTCAGACACGTCGGGCATCAACGTAAAGGGTACGCTCCACTGGGTGAGCGTCGCGCATGCTGTTCCGATGGAAGTGCGCTTGTATGACAGGCTCTTCAAAGTTGAGAACGTCGGCGATGCGGAAGGTGATTTCAAGGAGCACCTGAATCCCGATTCGCTGCAGGTGTTGCCTTCGGTGATGGCTGAGCCTGCTTTGAAAGATGCAATACTTGACGAGCGTTTTCAGTTTTTGAGAAAAGGCTATTTCTGTCTGGATCCCGATTCTACGCCTGAGAAACTGGTATTCAACCGCACGGTGACGCTTCGCGATATGTGGAGCAAGGAAGCGAAGAAAGGCTGAATCAGGTGAGTAACTGATTCAGTATTTTGCTGGCAGTCTTTTGATGAAGGCGGAAGTTTGCCCGTGCGACGAGGTGGATGACAACGGCTGCGCCTGTAAGTATGGCAAAAGTCCAGGGGTTTCCACTTTCGAAGTACCAGGGAAAGGCAAGCAACGGGAGGAGGAGCGTCCAGAATGTCAGGAGGGCTCTTGTTCCGGCAAATAAGGAATAGGTTACAAACACAATCGATCCTTTCGACGTCGACTCCATCGTGCCCTGGATCAGGGGCATAAAGAATTCATGGCGACGGGTGCGAATGTTGATTTGAAAGGAATCCTGACCGACGCGTCCCTGAACTACCTTGAGAAGTCCTTCATATTCAAACGGCTGATCCAGGATACCTTCTATTCGATGAAAAACCTCCCCTTTGTCGAAGGGAAGCACATGTGTTTCGGTTTCGCGTGGATATAGGCTTATCACGACACGGCGATACAGGAAATCTCTACATTCACATCCTTGGGAAGCCGGCTTACTTCAACCGTTTCGCGGGCGGGAGGTTGTTGTGGGAAGTACTGGCCGTAAACTTCATTTACTTTCGGAAAGTTGTTCATGTCCTTCAGGAAGATGGTACACTTCACAACGTTCGAAAAATCCATACCTGCCGATTTGAGTACCTCCTGAAGATTTGTCATCACCTGACGAGTTTCATTTTCAATTGAATCACCGACGAGGTTGCCTGTTTTTTTGTCGATAGCGATTTGTCCGCTGAGGTAAAGGGTATTTCCTGCGAGGACGGCCTGGCTGTAGGGCCCGATGGGCTCCGGAGCATTTTCCGAATAGATTATTTTTTTTGACATGATTTTATTTTAGTCGGTTAAAACACTATGTTTCAGCTTCCCGGGACTGATTTGTTCCCGGCCCTAAAAATAAAGACTGGCGGAAGCCAGCGGAAGAGAACATGGATATTTTAGTGGTTGGTAAAGAACAAAATTTCCGGGAGCTCGACCAGCGGCTGGGCGATAAACATCGGTTGGTTTATCAGTCAAGTCGCGCGGAGGCCGCTGCTGATGTTGCTGCAGTTACGGTGGTGTTCGACTTCCTTCCTGTCGATACCCCAGCCGAAGTAGACGTGTATCGCGACAGCAGCGTGCATCTGCTTCTCAATACGGCCCTGATCACCCTGAGGGAACTGTTGTATAACAACGACCTGGTTCAACGTGGTCGGGTTTATGGATTTAACGGACTCGATGGTTTTACTTCACACGGATGTCTCGAACTGGTCGCGATTGGTGATTCGAAGAAACAATTAGGCGATCTCCTTTCCGGAGAAGACATTGATTACGCCTTTGTCGACGACCGCGTGGGGATGGTGACGCCGCGTATCATCTGCATGATCATCAACGAAGCGTTTAATACTGTACAGGAAGGCACTGCATCGCGGGCTGATATTGACATGGCGATGAAACTTGGAACGAATTATCCTTTCGGACCCTTCGAATGGTGCGAACGACTCGGCATAAAAACAGTGTATGAGTTATTGAGCGCATTGTATCATGATACCCGTGACGAGCGGTTCAAGATTTCGCCCCTGCTTAAGAAGGAATATCTCGACTCAAGAATCAATACCATTTAATTGCTTCAGCCGTTGCAAACAGATCGTGCATCGAACATTTCACCGGCGTCCAATGTGAAAAGTGGATGGCATAAGGTAAAAACCGGTGGATTGCTGGCCGGGGCGATGTTGTTGTTTCTGCTGGCTATCAACCTGATGATAGCATCGCTGCATCAATTAGGTGAAGGACTTTCTGGAACCATTCTTCTTGCAACCTCGAATCCCTTCAGTGGATTGTTTATTGGCATTCTCGTCACCGCCGTATTACAGAGCAGTTCCACGACCACATCACTGGTGATTGCCTTTGTGGCATCGCGTGCCATAAGTGTTGAAGCTGCGATCCCGATCATCATGGGAGCAAACATCGGAACGACGATAACAAGTACTATCGTAAGTCTTGGGTTCATCAATCGCAAGAAGGAGTTTCGACGCGCCGTGGCTGCCGGTACGTATCACGATATCTTCAACATTCTGACGGCAGCGATTCTTTTTCCACTGGAGTACTACTACGGGTGGTTGGCGAAGCTTGCATCAAAAGTTGCAGATCTGTTTTTGGTGCCGGTGCTCAATCCCGCAGAAGGAATTCCCGAATCGTCTGCGGCGTGGGTCGATCCGGTAGTTGATTTTCTCACGAGGGTCATTCCCGGCGGGCCCCTACTTGCGTTGTTTTCGGTGGCCCTCCTTTTTGGATCCATCCTGTGGTTCCGCCGTATCGTGAGCAACCTGCTCGACATCGATCAGCCCGAGCGGTTCAGCAGATTCTTCTTCAAGCGAACCTGGAAGTCATTCAGCTGGGGCGTGGTTACGACAGCGGCGATACGTTCAAGCACGATCACGACGTCGCTGGTGGTGCCCATGGTGGCGAAGAAGTTTGTGACGCTCCGGCAGGCAGCACCATTTATTGTTGGGGCCAACATTGGGACCACAGTAACCGGTTTTCTGGCTGTGATATTGAACCCCACGACGCGCGAAGCGATCATCATTGCGGCAGCGCATCTGGTGTTCAACCTTGCCGGAGTTATCCTGTTCCTGGTGGTTCCATTCGTGCGCAATGTCCCGTTGATCCTTGCAAATCGCCTCGGTAAACTCACTCTCCGTTACCGACTTGCAGGATTGATTTACCTGCTGAGCACGTTTTTCGTAATTCCTTTTCTGTTGATCTACCTGCACCAGCACAAGACGACGAGCTATAATCTGCTTTATGAATACAAAGGCCGGGAGTACCGCAGCGCATTTCAGCTGAACCAACAGACGGGCCAGGGACGATGGCTGCATTATTCAGATGATAGCGAGGAGCCTTCGCAGGTGGTTCCAATCGTCTATCGCAACCGGATGCTGTCTATGGGGCAAGAAAAATTCCTGTTTCAACGCCCTGGATATTGCTGGGATGCGGAGGGAGATAACGAGAAAATTCAAACGTGCGTAGAGAAAATCCTGCCCCGCTTTGAGGTGGCCGGAGCATCCTTTGACTCTGTATTTGTATTTCATCAACAATCAGTGGGGCCGGATAAGTATGCAGAACACTGGTATTACTTTAGTGCGCCGCTGAAGATGCTTCTGATTCACGAAACCGACATTGGAAGCGGGAAAGAGATCGTTGAAAAGTTGAAGTCCATTACCGAAAACTGATTCCGGCTTTTTAACAATCTTCTCTCTATATTGCGTTAACGAATTTAGTGACGGTGTTTAAGGAAGGAATAGCCAAGTTTTTGAAGATCGATCAGATCATGGAGCGCTTGAGCGACTACGTAGAAAGTCGTATCGAGATCGTGAAGTATGATATTCAGGAAGAAGCATCCAAAGTTCTTTCAAAGGCATCCGTTTATCTCGTACTGCTTTTCCTCGGATCGTTCTTCCTCCTGTTTATCAGTGTTGCACTTGCTCTTGAGCTGTCGCAGCACATCGGCATGTTCGGGGGTTTTGCTGCGGTAAGCGGTCTTTATCTCGTTGCTGTTATCGCCATCTATCTGAAGCGCAATGCGCTTATTCAGCGCGCCGAGAAAGAAATTCGTTCAATGATCAGGCAAAAGAAAAAATAGATATGGAACTACTCGATTCAGACGAAGAAAGGGGAAAACTGTTGCGCCAGTCTGCAAGACATCGCGAAGCATTGGAGGGTGAAGTGCGACTGATATCAGCGAACACCGAAAAGATAATCACGAATGCACTTATCATTGGTGGTTCATTGGCGCTAAGCTATTATCTCGTGCGGCAGCTTTCCGGAGGAGGCAAGTCGAAGAAAAGCAAGAGGAAGGCGAAGCGCATCCAGGTGGTTCACGCTGAATCACCCGAAGTAGTAGAGGTGGAGCGCGCCCCCGCTGAAAATGTAGAACCCGGTATCCTGGGTACAGTGGGTGCAGCACTGGTAAGCCAGGCGTCGATGTTCCTGCTCAACCTCGCCAAAGAAAAACTGATGGAATATCTGGATTCAGTGAAGGAACAGAAACAGCAGGAGGAATGAGCGTTCTGCAGACCTTGCGCGATCGCCGGGAAAGCCGGAAGAAGTCTATTGCCATTCTCATTGACCCGGACAAGATAGACGACTCTTCGCGTATCCTTCCGCTGATTAATCTTGCCAACGAGAATTGCGTTGATTTCTTTTTTGTAGGAGGGAGCCTGATTACGACAACAAATCTTTCTGAAGTTGTTGCGCGGATCAAGGAGAACGTCACCATTCCGGTGGTGTTGTTTCCGGGAAACACCATGCAGATTGACCCATCTGCCGATGCGCTGCTCTTTCTTTCGCTGATTTCGGGAAGAAATCCGGAGCTGCTTATTGGTCAGCACGTCGTGTCTGCGCCGATAATTCGCAACACACGGCTTGAGGTTATTCCTACGGGATATATTCTGATCAATTCAGGTAAACTCACTTCGGTGGCTTACATCAGCAACACCATGCCTATCCCTGAGGACAAATACTCTCTTGCGGCGAGTACCGCGATGGCGGGGGAAATGCTGGGCCTCCAATGCATCTACCTCGACGCGGGTAGTGGTGCGGAGCGTGAAATATCACCCAAGATGATCGCCGCTGTGCGGAAGGTTACGTCGGTGCCCCTCGTTGTCGGCGGAGGCATCAACACGCCGCAGAAGGCATGGAATGCTCTTGACGCCGGTGCCGATATGATCGTGATTGGCAACGCGCTGGAGAAGAACCCGCAACTGCTTACAGAAATCTCAGAAAAGATCTACGAATGGAACCGGAACTGATGAAGCCGGTTCCTGTCGTTATTTAATCAACTGACGGGAGATCACCATCTTTTGTATTTCCGTCGTACCCTCATAAATCTGCGTGATTTTCGCATCGCGCATGAGGCGTTCAACGTGATATTCTTTTACGTAGCCGTATCCTCCGTGAATCTGGACTGCTTCAGTCGTTACTTGTTGCGCAATCTCTGATGCGAAGAGTTTGGCGGTAGCCGCAGCCTGAACAAAATCCCGGTGCTGATCTTTGAGCCACGCTGCTTTGTGCACAAGAAGTCTCGCAGCCTCAATTTTGGTCGACATCTCGGCGAGCTTAAATTGGATCGCCTGGTGCTCGTTGAGGTGCTTACCGAAGGCTTTCCTTTCGCTGGCGTACTTCAGCGCCAGCTCAAATGCTCCTGAGGCGATGCCGAGCGCCTGGGCTGCGATTCCAATCCGCCCACCGTTGAGGGTGTTCATCGCAAAGGTGAATCCGAAACCGTCGTCGCCTATGCGGTTTGCCTTCGGGACCTTCACATCCGAAAACATCAGGGAATGCGTGTCCGAGCCGCGGATACCCATTTTGTCTTCCTTCTTTCCGACCGTAAATCCCGGCATGTCGCGTTCGACGATGAGCGCATTGATGCCTTTGTGCCTCTTTTCAGGGTGAGTTTGGGCGATTACGAGGTATATGCCGGCGCTGTTACCGTTGGTAATCCAGTTCTTCGTTCCGTTCAGGAGGTAATAATCGCCCTTGTCTTCTGCCGTAGTGTGCTGACTTGTCGCGTCAGAGCCTGCTTCCGGTTCTGACAGGCAGAATGCGCCGATGGTTTCGGCCGTAGCGAGTTTCTTCAGATACTTTTCCTTCTGTTCGGGAGAGCCGTATTTTTCAATTCCCCAGCAAACCAGGGAGTTGTTCACCGACATACACACGGAGGCCGACGCGTCGATTTTGGAAATTTCTTCCATGGCGAGGACGTAGGAGATCGTGTCCATGCCACCGCCATTATATGCCGGGTCGACCATCATCCCCATGAAGCCGAGTTCGCCCATCTTTTTGATCTGTTCGGCGGGGAATTTCTGATGGGTATCGCGCTCGATTACCCCGGGTAGGAGTTCATTCCGTGCAAAGTCGCGTGCGGCCTGTTGTACCGCCAATTGCTCTTCCGAGAGTTGGAAATCCATATAAGAATGAGGTCGTTTAGGTGTGACCGGAAAAATGAAACATAGCCTTTTTTAATAAAAAAAGGCCCGAATGAATTATTCAGGCCTGCAAATTAAATTTTCGTCCGGTAATCAGAAAGGGCGTCTGGAACATATTTTCCAACGGTTGCGGAGGATTAATCCCGGCGCCCCATGAACAGCATAATGTAATAGACCAGGGTTGTGATAGCACCGATGGCAGCGACCACATACGTCATGGCAGCCCATTTGAGGGCATCTTTAGCCATCGCGTGTTCCTGCCGGTTTACAATCCCACGGGCTTCAACCCATGCCAGGGCGCGCTTACTTGCATCGAATTCCACTGGTAGTGTGACTACTGCAAACAGGGCAAACATGGCATAACAGCCGATAATGATCAGCAGGGCGGTAGGCCAGAAGTTCTGGATCATCGCGCCGCCGAAAATCATTCCGAGCATTACGAAGTTCATGATCTGACCGCTGACGTTTTGAATAGGAACGAGTGCTGATCGGAACTGGAGCATGCTATATGCTTTGGCGTGCTGAACGGCGTGACCACATTCGTGAGCGGCTACGGCGGTGGCAGCAGCGTTGCGTCCATAGTAAACTGCTTCGCTGAGGTTAACCGTTTTGTTAGTCGGATTATAGTGGTCGGTCAACTCGCCTTGTACGCAAGTCACCTGAACATCATTGATTCCATTGTCTGCGAGCATCAGCCGTGCAACGTCTGCGCCGGTGAGGTCGCGGGTCAGGTGTACCTGAGAGTATTCCCGAAACTTGCTTTTCAACCGGGAACTGACCACCCAGCCAATCAACATGAAAACAATACCAATTAAAAATGCACCACCCATAGTTGTATTTTAGTTTAAAATCTTATTCACGGTTATCAAGCTTTGAGCCAATCGCAAAAAAACTGCGATTAACTGACAAAACGACATCTGAAGAACACATCTCCCTGACTTTCAGTTTCTCGCTTACAAAGAAAGTCGAAAAACCGGATTTGTTATTTTGATCGTTGATGTGAATTAAAATTTCAAAGCCACCATGGCCAGGACATTTCTCCCCACCTGGGGAAAAAAGTAATTCTCGCGATACTCAGCGCCACCGCCGAGGTAACCCCAGGTATACCCGTTGGATTCATATTTCTCGTCGAGAATATTATTCACCAATAAGCTGAACGTGATTTCATCCGCAAAGCCCGGTTTTACGGAGTATGTAAACCGGAGGTCATTGGTCAGGTAGCTGCCTATTTTTCGCGAATCATTAGAGGTGTTGTCCAGATACTGTGACCCTACGTACTTCAGCAGCCACGCTGCCTCGAATCCTTTGAACGGGCGATACGTAAGTCCGGAGCCGGCAATCAGCGACGGCGAAAAAGCAATGTCCGTGTTGCGGTGAGTTCTTACCACCTCGATGTAGTCTTCAAAATCGGGCCCGTAATCGTAAAGCACCTCGTCAAACTGCTTGATCTTATTCCGGCTGAAGGTGGCGTTTGCATTGAGCACGAACTTCTCGCTTAACGTTACGAGTGCCTGAGCTTCGATGCCTGCGCGATAGCTGTCTTTCACGTTCGTGCGAAGCGCGGCGCCCACGTCATTAAGCATTCCGGTATGCACCAACTGATCGCGGTATTTCATCAGGTACGCGTTCAGGTGGAGGGTCAGTCCTTTCGCGGAAAAGCGATATCCCGCTTCAGGATTGTAGAGCGTCTCATGCGTAGGTACAACACCACCTGGCGCATTGACGAAATCGCTGCGTACAGGCTCACGGTTGGCGACGCTGAATGACGCGTATGCTTCGTGGTTATCTTCAAACGCAAACACAAGCCCTGCTTTCGGATTGAAGAAATTGAATCGCTCTTCAATGTCCAGGTAGTCGCCTTTGTTCTCAAGACCTTTTGCGGCGTAAGAAATGGTCCTGTATTGAAGGTCGAGATAACCGCTGACGCTCTCGGTAAAGGAATGGTTCGCTTTTGCGTAGATGTTGAAGTCGCGTTTGTCGCCGTTGTTGTAGTAGTATCTGTACTCATGAGGAACGGGTGACACTTCAGCCCAGATTACTTCACCAAAGTGATCGCCGTCGTATCGGTTCCATCCACCGCCAAGCGTAGCGTCCCAATTGTTCTTCGTATAGTTCAACGAGTAAGTAAATCCGTAAAAGTCGTTGTCAAGCCACCTCCTGCGGATAAGGTCTGTGCGCGAGATGGTCTCGCCTCCGATTTGTACAGGTTCGATACGGTAATCCGACAACCGGTCATTGTAGCGGTACTCTTCATAGTAACCTTTGCCTGGCGTATAATGAAGTGACAGGTTGCCATTGATGTTATCCGACAACTTTTGCGAAAGGTGTAACTGGAAATGATCCTGACGGTAGTCGTCAACCTGGTTCGGATAAAGATAAGGATTGAACGTTCTGCTGTTTGACTGCAGGAGATTTTGCGTTTGTTCTTCATTCCAGCCTTCGTTCATCGCCGTGATCTCCATGGCTTCGGCGTCATTCTTCAGTCGCGATTCCGGAACGCCGTACCATGCCTGATAGGTGCGTTCGTGCCCGCCGAACATGATTCCTTTAATCATCGTGTTTCCGCTGTAGAAGCCTGCCGAGAAATAGTACGAGCTCAGGTCAGCAGTTGCGCGGTCAATAAATCCTTCGGACTTAATGGTAGAAATACGTCCGTCGAGTACCCAGTGATTGTTGAGCAGCCCTGTTCCGAAGCTGAACGTGTGCCGGCGTGAATTGTATTCGGAGAATGTCCCCAGGAAGCCCACGCTGTTGGTAACTTCTGCATAAGGATCATCATTGCGTGCGTTGGTTTGCAGGTTGATCGTTGCGCCGAAAGCGCCAGCACCATTGGAAGAACTTCCTACACCGCGCTGAATCTGTATGCTCTGCGACGATGAAGCAATGTCAGGAATGTCGACCCAGAAGCTGCCCAGCGACTCGCCGTCATTATAGGGAATACCGTTAATGGTGACGTTGATACTGGTGGCGTCGCTTCCGCGGATTCGGACACCCGTGTAACCAAAACCGGTACCTGCGTCGGAGGTTGTCACCACGGACGGCGTCCAGTTCAGCAGATAAGGAAGGTCCTGTCCGAAATTTTGCTTATCGATACTTTGCTTTTCCACCGTGCTGTAGGTAACGGGAGTGTTTTCTCTGGCTCGTGTCGCATAGACGATTACCTCGTCGGTCATACGAACATCTTCCTCGAGTTGGATTGTGAGGTTGAGGTTAGCGTTTACTGAAACCGGTTCTGATTTTCGTTTGTAGCCAACGAATTGAAATGCCAGCTGGTGGTCGCCTGCGGGAACCTTTCGCAGCGCAAACCGGCCGAATTCGTCGGCGATCGCGAAATTGCGTGACCCCGCCAGCTGTACCGTTGCGCCAGGTAGCGCCTGACCGGTTTTGCTGTCGCGGATAACGCCTTTTACGTCGTACTGGCCATAAGCCGACACCAATGCGCATAGCGCAAGAGCTGTACTTAAAATGGATTTGAACATGGTTGTTTTTTGGTTTAAACCGGCAATTCGATAGGGGTTTGAATTGCGCGAGTTAACCGTTCCGCATTGCGAAACTTGCCTTCCCTTCGGCCGCATTACCGGCATCAGGTTCATTGGGTATGATCTCAGCCCGTTATATTAAGGCACCCCTAATTTTTCCGTCCTTCGGAAAACGTTGCAAAGGTAACCCGGAAAGTTCGAAAAACAAATTTTGGCACAAATCACGATTTTCAGCGCAAGCCGCGCGGATGGTGGACAACAGCAGCGTGCCGTCAAACTTCAGGTTCCGGCAAATCAAACCGGGTTTTTTCCTATTTTCGCCAACTAACTATGTACAAAGCAATCGTTCAGGATAAGACCTTTGATATAACCGAATCAAAGGAAGGCCACGTTGTCAACGGCGAACCCGTTGTACTCGATATCGTTTCCATCTCGGAGAACTATTTCCACGTCATATATAAGAACAAGAGTTATCGCGCGGAAGTTGTCAAGGCCGATGCAGCAACCCGTTCTTTTGTATTCAAGATCAATGGCAGGGAGTATCCGGTACAAGTCAAAAACAAATTCGATCTGCTGCTGGAACAAATGGGTATGCAAAATGTGGGAGCAGCGAAGCTTAATGTTATCAAAGCGCCTATGCCCGGACTGATCATAGATCTTAAAGTAACCGAAGGTCAGGAAGTAAAACAAAATGATCCGCTGCTGATTCTTGAGGCTATGAAAATGGAAAACATCATCAAGAGTCCTGGCGACGGGGTTGTCAAATCCGTTAAGGTGGTCAAAGGTGCGAGTGTTGAAAAGAACCAGATTCTCATTGAGTTCTGAATATTGACGGCGATCAATTTTCATCAAATCCGGCGCTGGTACTTTTGGAGCAAAAACACGTATGACGTCACTTCAACTTCTTCGGTCACTCAGCGCCACAGTTTCCGAAATGATCCGGGACACGGAAGAAAAATACCAGACGCTTTCGGACAACGAACTTGCCTTCAGAGCTGACCCCGCATCGTGGTCGATACTTCAGTGTTACGAACACCTGAACAATTACAACAGATATTACAACAGCGCGATTAAGAATGGGCTGACTTCAGGAGAGGTATCGCAGGAACATGAAATAAAGCACACGTGGCTAGGTAAGAAGTCTATTGCTTCAATGCATCCCGACAACCGGAAGAAGCAGAAGACCCTTCGCCATCTCAATCCCCAGCCGAACCTGCAGCGTACCGTGATTGATGAGTTTATCCGTCATCAGCGGGAGTTGCTTCGCCTGTTTGAAGTTGCCGCAACAAAGGATTTGAACGCGATCCGAATCCCCGTGGAATTTTTCAAGTTGCTGAAAATGAACCTTGCAGACACGTTTCAGTTTGTTGTCACGCATCAGCAACGACACTTCCTTCAACTGGCCAGAATCAGGGAACAGCTACCAAAAACTGGTGAAGTATACCTCAAAGTCTGACATGGTAGCGGTAGATAAATCGATTCCGCTTATTTTAGCAGGATGATTAATCCGGTAAAAATAGCTTTGCTGCGTGAGGAGAAGACTCCGCCTGACAAACGCGTGCCGTTCTCGCCGCGTCAGGCGGAGGAAGTACTGCAACGCTTTCCACACGTGTCGATGATTGTCCAGACCAGCAGTAGCCGCTGTTTTTCCGATGCCGAATATGAACATTTTGGCGTTCCCGTCCGGGAGGATGTATCTGGCTATGATATTCTCATGGCCGTGAAGGAAGTTCCCGTAGCCCTATTGATACCGGGAAAGACCTACATGATGTTCTCGCATACGATCAAGAAGCAATCCTATAACCGGGATTTGCTGCGTGCGATACTTGACAAGAATATTACGCTGATAGACTACGAAACGCTGAAAGACATTCAGGGTAACCGCCTTGTTGCCTTTGGGCGTTATGCAGGCATTGTGGGTGCCTACAACGCACTGTGGACTTTCGGCAAGCGTTTCAAGGGATACTCCCTTCGCCGTGCCTTCGAATGTTTCGACCTCAACGATCTGAAACGTGAGCTCCGGAAAGTGGTGCTACCGAATATCAAGATTGTGCTTACAGGCGCGGGGCGTGTTGGACGCGGCGCCATGGAAACTCTGGACAGTGCAGGAATCAGAAAGGTATCGCCAGACGCATTTCTTTCGGAAACATTTTCAGAACCAGTATACGTTCAGTTGAGCAGCGCCGATTATCATACGAGAAAAGAAGGCGGACACTACAACCGCGAAGAGTTTCACAGTCATCCCGAACGCTACTATTCAGAGTTTTATCAATTTGCGACCGTAGCTGACCTGTTAATTGCCGGAGCATTCTGGAACCCTCAGGCACCTGTACTGTTTACGCGCGAACAAATGCAGGAACCCCAATTCAAAATAAAGGTCATTGCCGACATCACGTGCGACATAAACGGATCGATACCGAGTACAAAAAGAGCAAGTACTATAGCCGACCCGTTGTACGACTACAATGCACCTTCAGATGCGGTTTGTCCGCCGTTGTCTGATGAGGGCAATGTAACCGTTATGGCTATCGACAACCTGCCATGTGAGCTTCCGCGCAGTGCGTCCGAAGAGTTTGGCAGGGATCTGCTCGATTTCATCATTGGCCCTCTTGTGGGCGAAGACCCCGAAAAGATTATCGAACGCGCGGTGGTAGCCACAAACGGAAAGCTCACCCCGCGATTCCAGTATCTCTCGGATTATGTCGCAGGAGCATAACTAAAGCTCCACGATAATTCCGATCGTTGGCAGTACTGTTCCGCTGGTATTCTGAATGAATGCCGGCATATAAAAATCAGGGTTCGCCGGATCTATTACAGGATTCCCGCCCGCGTCTCGTACAACGTCTACGTTATCCTGAAAGCGTGTTTGGTAATTATAGGCGTTCTGGACATCGAAATACACATTCAAACTCCATTTGTCGAAGAAGTACTTCTTGTCGATACGCAAATCCAGCTGGTGAAATGAGCTGATCCGCCCTGTGTTGAGCCGGTTATAGTCAGGAATTCCATATGGACGGATGTCCCAGTTGCTGCGCCTTACCGTTTCCTGTAACAGGTATGGCGTATAAGGTGCACCCCCTGTGAAAAGCCATCGCACGCCAAGCTCCCAGTTTTTCCCGAATCGCTTTCCGCCTGTAAGGCTTACGAGGTGTCGGTTATCCCATGACGATGGCGCCCATGCTTCCGATGGAGTCTGGAATTCGCTGCGCACCCACGTATAGGCGAGGAGGCCATATAATCCCCTGTACAGCTTTTGCTGGAACAACACTTCAAGTCCATAACTCCGCCCAGTGGATGACGATGTCACGGGTGCGTTGCCAACAATTCCAAAATCCGCTCCGAAGTTGGCAAGTGAAACGCCTTCCTCAGTAAGGAACGGGTAGTTGCTGTATTTCTTGTAAAATCCTTCCGTGGTAATGCGCGCATTCCGCTCGAGGTTGAATTCAAGTCCGGCAACAAGATGAGAACTTCGGATGTAGGTCAGGTTGTTTTTTTTGTTCTCGAGTTCGCCTGTCGCACTGTTGCGGTAACCCAGCACTGTATATGACGGGAGCTGATAATAGATTCCCGTATTGAAGTTGGCGTTTAAGTTATCAGTGAGGCTGTACGATGCGGAGAATCGCGGTGATAGTTGATCAATAAGGTTTCTCATATCATCGCTGTAATCATTTGCATCACTGCGCGCGCCCAGTGAAAGTGTAAGACGTTCCCCGAAGGTACGACTTGCCTGGGCGAAGAAGCCCCACTTGTTCAGGGTGAGCAGCGACGTGAAGTCACGAACGATGGGTTCGTTACCTGCGACAATGCGTGAGAAGTCCCGGGTGTCGTAGACGGCGCGTTCGAGGTTTGCTCCCAGCGTGATGTTGTACTTGCTGTACGCCGCATAATCTTCGACACGCAGCCGCGTTTCGGTTTCCCGGGAACGGTAGTCCTGAATCAGATTTTCGGAAGATGATTCGTCATTGCCGCGGTACTTGACGGACTCATTGTTCAGCTTGTTGGTGCTCAGAACCACGGCAGTATTACCCTTCGTCCGGAAGTGATTGTACTTCAGGCCCGTCGTATAATTCCATTGGGTGGACACAGGCAGGACGTTCAGCAGATAAGCAGCTTCGGCCTTTTCTTCCGGTGTATCTGCCTTTTCGGGGGCATCCAGGTTGAGTTCGAAATCATCAATAGCCCCAATACCAATCACCGTGAGCTGGTTGCGTTTGTCGAACCGGTACGTGTACTTGAACTGAAGGTCGTTGTACACGGGAAGGAACGGCAAATTCAGAATGTTGAAGAGGAATTTGAGATAGGATCGGCGAACGGATAACACAAGTGATGACGATGGATTGACCGGGCCCTCTACGGTAAGCCCCAGGTCGGTGGCGCCCAGTATTGCATTCGCAGTCCATTTGTCGTTTCGGCCTTCCTTCAGTTTAAAGTCGAAAACCGAGCTTAACGTATTGCCCCGGTTAGCGGGGAACGCGCCTGAATAAAAGTTCACTTCCTGAAGGAGGTCGACGTTGATGATTCCCACGGGTCCTCCTGACGAGCCTTGTGTCTGGAAGTGGTTGATAACGGGAATCTGGATGCCGTCGAGGTAGAACGTGTTTTCACTTGGTGCGCCACCACGAATGACGATGTCGTTCCTGAAGCCTGGAGGGGACGCCACGCCCGGGAGGGAGCGTATAACCTTTGAAACGTCGCGATTTCCACCGGGAGTACGCTTGACTTCCGTGGCGCCGATACTTCTGAGCGAGAGGGGGGACTCTTCAGCCTTGAAAAAAAGGTTGCCGGCGGAGACGACCACCTCGTCGAGTTTGGTTGCTTCTTCTTCGAGGCCGAAGTTCAGTACTACGGGGCGCGCGTTCGTTACCTGTATTTCAAATTGTACGAGGGGTTTGAAGCCCACGAAGGAAGCTTCGATGTTGTATTCGCCGGGAGTTATTCCTGTGATCTCGAAGTTCCCGTCACCATCAGCGGCAACCCCGGTAGTGGTGCCTTGCAGGATGATGTTGGCAAACGGGATAGGTTCGTTATTAAGTTTATTGAACACCTTTCCTCTTACGATCCCGGTTTGAGCTGTCACCTGCAGCATCATCAGCCAGGCAACCGGGAGCACCATTAGTCTCTTCACAAAATTCAAGTTTAGCGTTTAACAAAGTTCGGGCAAAAAGGTTGTCATTCGACGAGAAATCGAAAAACTTGCTGCCGTGGAGGTCGCTTTCGCGGGAAAAAAATAACTTTGGTCTATGTTGCTATACAATGTCACCGTCGGCATCGATAAGGACGTGGAAGCGGAGTGGCTTCAATGGATGAAGGACAACCATATTCCTAACGTCATGAAAACGGGAATGTTTGTCGATTTCAGGATATACAAGGTTTTACACGATCAGGAAGACGGCACGATTTCGTATTCCGTGCAGTATTTTGCCCGGTCTATCGACGAGATCCAGCAGTATCTTGAAGTGTTTGCTCCGCGTCTGGTGGAGGAGCACCGCGTCAGATTTTTGAATAAGCACGTAGCGTTCCGCACACTTTTAGAAGAAGTCCCTCGCTGAGTTTTAGAAAACGGTTTCGTAACTTGAGAGAATCGCGTCCCTCCGCCGCTTTTACTCAGTTCAAAACCGTAAAAATTCAGCTATGACGATCCGGAAAATCAACCCCGCAGATCTCAAGCAGGCGAAGTATCCTGCCGAAGATGTATTGTCCACCTTCGCAGATCGGTATGATCGCGAGATCAAACTAAAGTCGGCAATGGTTTACACCAATAAGGAACACGATGCCGTATGGCTTATCGTGCAACTGGATGATGGTGAGCTTGTCGAGCTGGACTCCATTCTGATTGACGTCGAAGACGAATACGTAGAACTCCTGGGGGGTGTGGCTCTTCCGATCACGGCTATTTATGATGTCGGAGTCTGAGTTTCAACCAGTTTTTCGATTTGATCTTTTTCCAGGCTGCAATTCATCCATTCGCTGCTTAGCGACGCTCCGTACTTTTTGTAAAAATTGATCGCCGGCTCGTTCCAGTCGAGCACCTGCCACATCATGCCAGTACAGTTCTGTTCAAGACTGTGACGCAGTGTACGATCGAAAAGCGCCTTGCCGATTCCTTTGCCGCGGTGGGATTCCGTTACAATGATGTCTTCCAGGTAAAGTCGCTTACCTTTCCAGGTTGAGTAACGCCAATAATACAGGGAGATGCCGACGATGTATCCGTCAGCTTCGGCGACGAAAAAGCCATAAATAGGGTTTGGACCAAAGCCATCGCGCTCCATTGCTTCCAGGGTATTCGTCACCTGTTCAGGCGCACGTTCAAAAGCGGCCAGTTCCTTTACGAGTTCCAGTGTGCGGGGAAGATCGTCTTTTGTTCCAGGTCGGATTGTTGTCATTGGTTTTGATGTGAAGAAAAAAAACGGGGAGGAATCGACTGCCTCCCCGGTGATTATTACATGTTTTTCTTTGCCAGTGGTGGAATGATATTCATGTTATGCCACGCGAAGGCGTACTGATCCGCCATTTTGTCCATGGCTTTCGACAGGTTCGATGCACCGTGACCCGACTTTACGTCGATTCTGATCAGGACGGGGTTGTCACCTTTGTGATGTTCCTGTAGCGTCGCGGCGAACTTGAATGAATGCGCAGGTACGACGCGATCATCGTGGTCTGCCGTCGTTACCAGCGTAGCAGGATACTGAACGCCAGGCTTGAGTGCGTGCACCGGCGAATACTTCTTGAGATACTCAAACATTTCTTTCGATTCCTCGGCAGTGCCGTAGTCGTATGCCCACCCTGCTCCTGCAGTGAAAGTGTGATACCTGAGCATGTCGAGCACACCTACATCCGGGAACGCTACCTTTGCCAGATCTGGGCGTTGCGTCATTGTAGCTCCGACCAGTAGCCCACCGTTGGATCCACCGGATATCGCGAGGTAGTCGTTGCTGGTATATTTTTCAGCGATCAGATACTCACCTGCGGAAATGAAGTCGTCGAACACATTTTGTTTATTCAATTTCGTTCCTGCCAGGTGCCATTCCTTGCCATACTCGCCACCGCCGCGAAGGTTGGGTTGTGCATAGACACCACCGTTCTCAAGCCACACGATGCGCGAAGGACTGAAGCCCGGAGTAAGGCTGATGTTGAATCCACCGTAGCCGTAAAGCATCGTCGGATTTTTTCCGTTCAGTTCGAGACCTTTCTTGTGAACGATGAACATCGGAACCTTTGTGCCGTCTTTGCTGGTGTAAAACACTTGTTTTGTTTCGTAGTCTGACGGGCTGAAGTCCACCTTAGGTTGTTGGTAAAGCACCGACTTTCCTGTGTTCAGATCGTACTTGAAGATGCTTGTCGGATAGGTGAACGATGTGAACGAATAATACACTTCCTGTTCATCGCGCTTGCCACTGAAGCCGTTGGCAGTGCCGAGTTCCGGCAGCTCAATGGCGCGTTCTTCCTTGCCTTTGTAGTCAAACTGCTTGACGAGCGTTGTGGCATCTTTCAGGTAGTTGATAAATAACTTCTTTCCGGCCGTGGACACATACTGAATAGACGTTTCCGTTTCAGGGATCATGTCTTTCCAATTTGCAACAACAGGGTTAGCGGCGTCAACTTCTACGATCTTGCCGTTAGGCGCGTTGAGATTGGTTTCGATGATCAGGCGTGATCCATCGTTGTCGACAACGCTGTGGGAGTTTTCAAAGTTGTCGACGATGGGGATGAGGCGGCTGCCTTTCTTCGTCAGGTCCTGAACATACAGCTCGTTTCCTGTCGTAGAAATCTGAGCCGATACAATAAGGAAACGCTCATCTTCAGTGAGACCGCCGAAGATGTAGCGACGCGGCGTCTTTTCACCGCCAAAAATCAGTTCGTCTTCCGACTGTTTTGTTCCGATACGATGGAAGTACAACTTGTGATGTTGCGTCTTTGAAGACAGGGCGCTTCCCGTAGGCTTATCGTAGCTGCTGTAGTAAAAGCCTTCATTGCCTTTCCAGGCGATGCCGGAGAACTTGATGTTCTGCAGGGTATCTTCAATAATCTGTTTATCGGAGGTACGGATAGTAACTGCTTTGTTCCAGTCAGAGCCGCCTTCGGAAAGAAGGTAGGTTGCCAGTGAGCCATCCTTTGTGAAGGAGATGGAACGCAGTACGGTGGTGGCATCCTTGCTGAACGTGTTGGGGTCGAGAAAAACTTCTTCAGCGCCATCCTCACCCTTCTTGCGGTAGAGGACACTGTGGTTCTGCAAGCCGTCATTCTTATAGAAGTACAGGTAATCACCTTCCCGGAACGGAGCGCCAAGACGTTCGTAGTTGTACATCGCTTCAATCCGTTTCTTGATCTCATCCCGGTAGGGGATTTGATTCAGGTAACCGAACGTAACGTCATTCTGGGCTTCGACCCATTGTGCCGTCGCTTCGGAGGTATCGTTCTCGAGCCAGCGGTACGGATCGGCAACTGTTTCGCCAAAATAGGTATCAGTGGTTTCTGTTTTGGCGGTTTCAGGATAAGTTATCTGGGACATCTTCTGTTCTTTAGAGGAACAGGCAAAAATAAGGGGAGCTGACAAACAACTCAGCAGTAATGCTTGTTTAAAGTTCATGGTTGATGAGTTAATTCGATCAAGATAGGTTTTTTGCTATAACAGCAAAACCGCTTTTACAGGTGGCACAGGGTTTTTGATATCAATGGTTATGGAAACGCCGATCAATAAGAGTACTGCCGTTATGTGGCGGATTATAGCAACAATTTCATTCGTTGGGATGATTGTTGTAAACGCACTTGCAAACGCATTGCCGATAAATGGGCTGACAACAGGGGATGTCTCGGATTTGTACCCCAATCTTTTTACACCTGCAGGAATCACCTTTTCAATCTGGAGTGTGATTTATCTGATGCTGGCTGGTTTTATTATACATGGCTGGAGGGACGTGCAGGAAGACCGCATTACGCGACTCCTTCCGATCTTTGTGATCACGTGCGTGCTTAACGTCTCGTGGATTCTCGTGTGGCATAATTTGCTTCCCGCTGTGTCGGTGATGGTTATGCTGCTGCTATTGCTAACGCTGGTGATTCTGTTTCTGCAAATTCAGCGGGACGTGTCCAGGACTAAATCAACCGTTCTTTTTGTTGTCTCGCCATTCGCATTTTATTTGGCCTGGATATGCGTTGCAACAATCGCGAATATTTCCGCGTGGCTTGCGGCACTGCCAGCAACGGCATTGACCTCAACGCCGGAGGTGTGGACAATCATTATGATGGCGGTCGCTGCCGCTCTCGCTGTATGGCTGTTTCTGAGATATCAACGTCCTGAATTTACAGCTGTCGTTTTCTGGGCGCTGCTGGGAATTCTGATCCGCTGGCGCGGATCAGAATATGATCTGGTGCAGACGGGAAGTATCGCGCTTATGGTCCTACTGCTCGTGATCACGATCATTGGTCTGGTGAAAAGACCCGCGCGAAGTCCCGGTCACACGCAAAAGGCTTGATCAACTCTCGTTGTCAAAATATAGTTTGTAGTAATTCTTTCCGACAGCCTCATCGAAACCTCGTTCGATGAGCTCACGGTCCCCATGGATGTAGATGTGAAAGTTCTTGTCGAGTTTTAACACACTTTTGAATACGCGCGCCTGACGTTTAACAGCCTGTGCTGAGATTTCAAAATTCTCCTCTGCGTCAAACTCCGCATTCGACATAAAGCTTTTACCATAATTGCGAAAGCTCTCGATCACCTCTGCATCGCCGAAGACTTCGACTTCAAATTCGGCTTTGTTGAATTGTTCTTTGGTCTTGAAATAGTTCACGGAACGATTGAGGAGGTCAATCTGATCCGCCTTCGATACCTGAAAATCCTCCGGAACCTGTTCAGCGACAAACTGTCTTGTCAGGTTCATAAACTGCTGTGTCTGGTGGTATGCATCAGACCACGGTTGCAGATTCAGGAATTGCTGTTTCCAAAACGTTGCGTCGGTTCGATTGGCGTTATCAACAATAAGGACTTTAAACCCTGACTCTCTTTCCTGATTGAGGATGATGCAGCCTTTGTCAAGCTTGCGCACGTTTATTCCCTCGTCGGCAAGCAGGTCAAACTGGTTCGCATATGCCTTCAGTTTCAAAAAGGACTCCTTGCTTTCCGACTTAAATATTCCAATAGCTTCGGTATGCTGACCATTTAAGGCGAGTGCGCTGAAATAGGCAACGTAGAGGTCACCCGCCTTTATGTTGGGGTGTTGCGTTGCAGCATGCAGGTGCTGTGCGATGTAGATCGAATTCTCATGAAAGCTTTCCGGCTCGTCGAAGATCTCTGTGGCAAACTTGTACAGTGGGTTGAGCGTAAAGTCGTCGTTGGAAAAGGTAAAATGGTAGTACTCCGGAGTATTGAAGTTCGATAGGAAGTATACGCGCAAGAGCCCGTTTACCTTTTCGTGTTCGATATCCAAAGGTGCCTCCGATAGTTTGACCGGTTCTTCGAGGCTGGCGTTGCCAACATGGTGAACCGATACAGACTGGATGACACTTTCGCTGGCGTCAATCATGATAAAAGAAATAGTAAAAGGAAGTTGCCGGAATTCCGGCAACTAGTTGATGATATCAAACCGGGTATAAGGGATTAGCACTTTTGGAATGCGAATTCCTTCCGGTGTCTGATTGTTTTCAAGGATCGCTGCAACAATGCGAGGTAACGCAAGGGCGCTTCCGTTAAGCGTATGCAACAGGGTTGTTTTGCCTTCCTTGGTTTTTATCCGAAGTTTAAGGCGGTTAGCCTGGTAGCTTTCGAAGTTACTCACGGAGCTCACTTCAAGCCACCGTTGCTGCGCTGCTGAGAAGACTTCCATGTCGTATGTCATGGCAGAGTTGAAACCCATGTCACCGCCGCACAAAAGAAGTTTGCGATAGGGGAGTTCAAGTTTTTCGAGCAGTCCTTGTACGTAGGCGCACATTTCGTCAAGCGCTGCGTAAGATTCTTCAGGCTTACGGATTTGAACGATTTCTACCTTATCGAATTGATGTAGTCGGTTAAGGCCGCGAACGTGTGCACCCCAGCTGCCGGCCTCGCGGCGGAAACAAGGAGTATAGCCAACGTTCTTTACCGGCAGGTCATCCTCTGATAGAATCACATCGCGGTAGAGGTTGGTGATGGGTACTTCGGCGGTAGGGATCAGGTAGAGGTTGTCCTCGCCGATGAAGTACATCTGGCCTTCTTTATCAGGCAACTGGCCTGTACCATACCCGGATGCTTCATTGACAACAACGGGAGGCTGGATTTCTCTGTAGCCTGCTTTTTCGGCTTCATCCAGGAAGAAGTTAATCAGAGCGCGCTGCAGTTTGGCGCCTTTACCTTTGTAAACAGGAAAGCCGGCTCCGGTAATTTTTATTCCGAGATCGAAGTCGATGATATCGTATTTCTTAATGAGCTCCCAATGAGGAAGGGCTTGTGGTCCAAGGTCAGGTGCACTTCCGTGTTGATGGACGGTTACGTTGTCGTCACTACCGACACCTGCCGGAACGCTTTCATGAGGTACGTTGGGGACGCGGTAGAGGAGTTCAATTTGTTTCTTTTCGAATGCGGCGAATTCACCTTCAAGCGCTTTAAGGCGTTCCTTGTCGGCGGCAACCGTTGCACGCAACGCTGTAGCTTCTTCGGCTTTGCCGGCCTTCATGAGTTCACCTATTTTTCGGGAATCGTTGTTCGACTGTGCTTTAATATCGTCAACCGATTTTTGTGTTTCGCGGCGACGTTGATCAGTCTCAATTATTTGATTGATCAGGGTTTCGGCGTCTTTGAAATTTCTTTTCTTCAATCCCTCCAGAATCTTTTCCGGTTGTTCACGAATGACAGATACCTGTAGCATGGTATTAAATTTTTACGAAGGTGTGAAATTAGTTTTTTTGAATTGGCTATGCGGTTTCCTGGTCAAGAAAAAATTTTGAAAGGTTTGATAATATTCAATTTTGGGCTATTATTGCGTATCATTTGGCTTTTTCTCAAGCCCTCTGACTATTAATCCGAACTATTTATCAGATTCTTGGTTTTTAGGTTATCCAATCAATGACGCTATTTTTCAGCAATAGGCTGAATGCTACAAATCAACATATCCTTTTTACGAACACAACCTCATTTTTAAAATCATCATGTATACTATTGACGATCTGAATGTCAGACTTCTTTCCGAATTGAAAGAAATTGCGGAAGGAATAGGCGTTAAAAACGCCAAAAAGCTCTCCAAACAAGACCTCATCTACAAAATCCTCGATCAGCAAGCAGTTTCCGGCGACACCACCCCACCACCACCTACTAAAAAAGCAGCCGTAACAGAAGGAGAACCAGAACGCAAACTGCGCCCCCGCCGAAGAGAAAACGTTGCCCCCGCCGCCCCCACACCTGCAAAGACTGAAAATACTGAAACCGACTTCAACTCCGACGAACTACTAGACTCTATCAATATAAACTTCGATCACGGTATGCCTTCGTTCGACGATTCTTCGGAAGCTTCCGGATTCGCCGAAACGTCTGCACCGACAGAACGTCCTTCACGTGAAGAACGTCATCCTCAACAGATGAAGCTTTCAATCCGCGAGTTCGATGGCGCGATCAGCAACGAAGGTGTGTTGGAGATTATGCAGGATGGCTACGGCTTCCTTCGCTCATCTGACTATAACTACCTGGCTAGCCCTGACGATATTTATGTATCGCCTTCTCAGATAAAACTCTTCGGATTAAAAACCGGTGATACTGTAAAAGGATTTATCCGCCCTCCCAAGGAAGGTGAAAAATATTTTGCGCTTCTTAAAGTAGAGTCTGTCAACGGTAAGACTACTGAAGAAATCCGCGATCGTGTGGCTTTCGAATATCTTACGCCGCTTTTTCCCAATGAAAAGCTAAGACTCAGCACAGCGCCTGACAATCTTTCAACCCGTATCCTCGACCTGTTTTCTCCTATCGGAAAAGGTCAGCGCGGTATGATTGTGGCCCAGCCCAAAACAGGTAAGACGGTGTTGCTTAAGAATATCGCCAACGCCATCGCGCAGAACCACCCTGAAGTATACCTCATCGTGTTGCTTATCGATGAACGTCCGGAAGAAGTTACCGACATGGCGCGCAGTGTTCGCGCTGAGGTCATCGCTTCTACGTTCGATGAGCAGGCAGAACGCCACGTGAAGGTTTCATCCATCGTGCTTGAAAAAGCAAAACGTATGGTTGAGTGCGGCCATGATGTGGTTATCCTGCTTGATTCCATCACACGTCTTGCGCGTGCTTATAATACGGTGGTTCCTTCCTCAGGTAAAATCCTTTCGGGTGGTGTGGATGCGAATGCGCTGCACAAGCCGAAGCGTTTCTTCGGTGCTGCAAGGAAGATTGAAGATGGTGGTTCGCTCACGATCATTGCTACGGCGCTTATCGATACGGGCTCGAAGATGGACGAAGTTATCTTTGAAGAATTCAAGGGTACTGGTAACATGGAACTCCAGCTCGACAGAAAGCTTGCGAACAGAAGGGTTTACCCTGCTATCGATGTTCCGGCTTCCGGAACGCGTCGCGAAGATCTGCTGCTCAAGGAAGACGAACTCCAGCGTGTGTGGATCCTGCGCAAGTTCATGGCCGATATGAACTCCGTTGAAGCGATGGAATTCCTTCAAAGCAAAATGAAAGGAACACGCAATAATGAAGAGTTCCTGATTTCCATGAATGGATAATTTGATTTCTGATTTCTGGGTTTAGACTCCAGATTGATATAGACCCTGCGTTGTCAATACAGCGCAGGTTTTTTTTTTTGGACTCCCACAGATCAGACAGATCGCACTAAGAAAATACGGAGTTGGATTTTCATCCTTGAAACGGTGAAACCTGAGCCGTGAACCTTCCTCCACGAAAAGCTGCACTTCACACGGAATGGTGTCCCCAATCAGAAATCCGGGATCAGGAGCCAGGAATCTAATAGAAAGAGTGGACAGAGAGTGGACAAAGGCCGGAAAAATGACAATGGATGGAAGGGACGAAATGAAAGGAAATCGTGAGTCTGCCTGAACGATTTTTCAAAAAAATATGTGGATTTGTGAAACCCTGGGTATATAGGCAGTTCGTATAGCAATAATAAACATTCACCTATGGCTATTGTTGCAAACAACGATCTTACCAAAGGGCTTCGCGGCCGGGTTGGCAAATGGATGGTTTTTCGGATTGTTCGTGGGAAAACTATAGCAAGTCATGCTCCGCGAAAACCGGATCCGCGGAAGCAGAGTGCTGCGCAACGTCTGACACGGAGCACGTTCAGGGAAGCTTCTGCCTGGGCGGTTCGCATTTTATTGGACCCTGTTAAGAAACAATACTATGCGGACCTTGCGAAGGCTGATGCTTTGCCAAATGCCTATACCGCAGCGGTGCGGGAATACATGCGCGAGGTGGCGGTGAAGCTAATGGAAGGGCAGCCGGATTATTCTGTGCAGACAAATAAAGACTCTCGCAGATTACATAGCTCGCACAGCGGAAAACACGCAAGGGTGTCCGGAAAAATTGATGATTCTTACCTTCGAACTCCTAAGTACCCAGCGTCATTGGTTCCCATCTTCCTGCTTTCTCCGAAATCGACTTTATATACTGCTTCGTTCGATGCGATCCTTCCTGGTGCGAACATAAACCTTAATTGTGCCTTGACTAAGCGATCACGTAGCGGTCATTCAACACCTGGTGCTGTTCAGGATGACAGTATCGGAGGGGAAGCAGCACGTGCTGCAGTTCAGGATGACGGTATCAGGGCGACCTCAATCAGAAATCCCGAACCAAAATCATTCCATCCCCTTTGCCTTCATTTTCTTAAACTCCCGGAACCGGCGTGTCATGGCGATCGAGAAGCCTACCATTACTACGACAGTGCCCAGCCAGAGGACGTTGATGAATGGTTTTTCGAGGGCGCGAATTACAATCCAGTCTTTTTGGCGACTTGAGACGTTGATGGTAAACTCGTTTGTCTCGGGGTGGATGTTAGCAAGTTTGAATTGCAATCCGAGGTCGCGTATCTCCGCGGGAAGTAGTCCGGGGCGACCGTTGACAATAAGGAATACCGGATAGGCAAAGTAATCCTGGTACTCGCCTTTTACGCGGATTGTGGCCTGCACGGCTACGGAAGATGAGTCGAGATCGATGCCCCTCACATTGAATATGCGCTCCAGCTTGTCGACGGTGGCGACGTAGTCATTGGCGAAGAACTGTTGGTTAATGCGTACGCGCATGTCTTCGGTGTTATCCCATTCGGCATCTTCGCGGCTCGACCGACGGTCAACGTGGGCGTATAGGTCTTTCGTTAGGTCGCGTTTAATGTCAGGTGACGGCGCGAGACCCATGTTCGGGTTGTCCTGAACACGCGGGTATAGCTTATGCACTTTGCCGCGGCCGTCGGTGAGTTCAAGTTCGTAGTAAATGTTCTCAGGATAAATGCTGATGCTGTCTTTCGCGTTATAAAGCTTCTTCTTGTTGTAGATGATGTCCTTCATCGCGACGACTTTATACGGGTCATCCGTAAACGTGACGTCGTTGGGGTTTATGTATCCGAATTTTCCGCGTGGCTCGAGGCGTTCACCTTTGAATTCGATTTTATAACCTGCCATCGTCCGGGGTTCGTTGACGAACAAGAGCAGGTGATCCCTGTTGTATTCATCACTGAGGCTTTTGGAGATCATCATGCCCGTGTTGTTCAGCGAAACTACCTTTGAGTATCCCGCCGAGAACATCACGCCAATGAGCATCAGTCCCACGCCCACGTGAGTGATGGCGCCGCCGGAAAGTCCGGGGCTTGACTTCAGCACGGAATACAGGATCTTACCATTCGCGAATACTGTAAAGAATCCTGAAAGTAGCAGCAGTGCATAGGGGATATTATAGATACGGGACACATTGACGATCACAACGGTAATCAGGAGGGAGATTACAGCGGGAACAAAAAGCTCGTTGAAGAGGACCTTCTTGTCCATCTTCTTCCACCAGAAGAATTGACCCACACCCGACAGAAGACCGACAGCCACGGCAAACCAAAGCTGGAATTTTGAGTAGTATTCAACCTGATCCGTCGGAGGTGCGATGTTGGATTCAATTCCGAAGAGGCGTATGACGGCATTGACGACGGGGATAGAGGTTCCTGCCAATACCTGGAAGCCCATGAGGCCCAAGACAGTAACGCCGACGAAGATCCAGAATTCACGTGAATACGTTTCGACTTCTTTCTCTGAAGTAGGTATCTCTTTCCAGCGCACGATACTCAGCACGACAGCCATGGCGAGGAAGAACAGCATGTAGATCAGAAGTTGTCCGGAAAGTCCGAGGTCCGTGAAACTATGGACGGATGCGTCTCCGAGGATACCGCTTCGTGTAAGGAACGTCGAGTAAAGGATTAGGATAAAGGTTGCGACTATGAGGATGATCGACGCTTTCAGTGCAGTTTCGCTGTTCCGGTAGCTGATCATTGTGTGGATACCGGCGACGAGAATGATCCACGGTACGTATACTGCATTTTCGACGGGGTCCCAGTTCCAGTAACCGCCGAAGTTGAGCGTTTCATAAGCCCAGTATCCGCCCATGAGAATGCCAAGGCCGAGAACAGCACCTGCGAACAGCGCCCATGGTAGTGCAGGGCGCACCCACTCGCGGTAACGCTTGAGCCATAGTCCGGCGATACAAAACGAGAATGGCACCAGTGTCGCGGCAAATCCGAGGAAAAGCGTGGGCGGGTGAATCACCATCCAGTAATTCTGGAGTAGGGGGTTCAGGCCGTTTCCGTCTTTGGGAACAAAATCAGGGTTTGTTTTGAAAATCGGCGCATCCTGCATCACATCGCGGAGGAGCAGGAACGGTGAGCTTCCGATTTTGAGGTCGATAGCCGGAAGGACAACACCAAGGATCATGGAGGCGAGGAACGCCTGAACGAGGGCAAATACCGTCATGACGGGGGCTTCCCAGAAACGGTTGGTATGAATTACCACGATACCGAGTACAGCATGCCAGAACATCCATAGAAGGAAGCTACCCTCCTGACCGTTCCAGAACGTTGAAAGCAGGTAGTAGTTCGGGAGTTTTGTATCGGAGTAGCTATACGCGTAGTGGTATTCGAAATAGTGGTTTGCGATGATCGTATAGAGCGTAGCGCAGATTCCGAGAACGCTGATCGCGTGAACATAGAAAGCAATTCGTCCGTTTTTGAGCCAACTGTCTTTACCAGAAATATCCTCTGCAGAAGCGCCGCGGAAGTACGTGTACGCGGTTACCAATGCAGAAACAAAGGCAGTAATAACGAACAGGTGACCTAAATCACCGACGAAATAATGAATCATGTTTGAAAATCAATGATTGAAACTGAGGTGTCCTGGTTCTCCAATACTGATCAAAGGTGAAGAAACCGTTAAACATTAATGTTTTGTTCCTGGTATTTGGAAGGACACTTAAGCAGGATTTTTCGGGCGTAGAATGCGTTTTCTTTATACGAACCGATCACCACTACCTTTTCTGAGCGGAGGAAGTCTGTCGGCATCGGCTGGTTATAGGTTACCTTTTGTTCTTTGCCGTTGTCGTCGACCATGATGAAGGAGAACGATACTTTGTCGGCGCCCTCTTCAATGCCGACTACGGTGCCTTGTGCGTCTTTTTTGAGCTCACCCACGACGTGGATGTCTTTCTTGTTGCCTGCAGTCGACAGTTCGTAGGCCTGATCGAAGTTCACATAGGTGCTTGCATCGCCGGCGGTACTAACAATGATGCCGATAGCTACGGCGATGATAACGATGATAAAAATATGCGACTTTTTCATAGGCCTTCCTCTTCCCTTTTCGGGTGCAAAATTAAGGACAAATGCTTATAAATAAAGATTTTCCGTAAGAGAAACGGAGGACGCGCGTATTAAGTTTTACGAGCGGTCGCGAAGTCGTTTTTCGAGATTGGTAAGCTTGCGGTCCAGGATGAAAAGGTAGGCAAAAACACCAAGTAGGATGACGACGATGATAGCCACTACGACGTAGATCTTGCCTTCTGCACGCATGCCGTCGGCCATTTCTGGTTGGGCCGTTGCGGAAAAGGAAGAAACCAGGAGCAGCACGAGGCTGAGGAGGGAAGTACTAATGCGTTTCATTTTCAGCTTCATAAATTTTCTCTTCGACGGCATGAGCCCTTATTCTCAGGTTGGCAATCCAGAATCCGAGCAAAAACCACCCGATTACGGCCGGATAAAAGACCAGCCGCATCCTGGAATCGAGGTCGTACATGTTGAACCCGGGGTTGCCGCCGCTGCCTGGATGCACTGAGCTGGTAAGCCGCGGGATAATAAAGATCAGTGGAATCATCGCGGCAAACGCGAAGATATTGTATACGGCGCTAAGCCGTCCGCGCTGTTCTTCGTTTTCGACGGATGCGCGGAGAACAAAGTATGCCAGGTATACGAGCAGCGCAATGGCAGCTCCGTTCTGTTTGGGGTCGCCATGCCAGGGAGATCCCCAGGTATAATTTGCCCAAAACATGCCAGTAACAATTCCGAGGATACCAAAAAGGAGCCCGACGTTGGCAAACTCCACGGATTTGCGGTCGCTTTCAATGTTCGGATTTCGGAGATATTTCACGGCGTGATAAACGGAAAGGCCAAAAAGGAGGATCATTCCGAACCACATGGGCACGTGGAAATACAGGGCCCGGATGGTTTCGTTCAAAATATCCAGCCGCGGAACGTCAAAAAGAAGGCCGCCCACGTGGACGTATAATAAAAGAACGACAGCCGCAATTTTGAGTCCTTTGTGCATTACCCGCGTATTTCCGATTAGCTGCGCCAAATATACGGGAAGAGGAGGTAAGCCAGCGCGGTAAGGATGCAATTAATTGCCAGGAGGTTGATCAGTTCATCGGAGCTGGAGCCGCGGTCGAGGCCATCGAGGGCGTTTTTTGTCACCTTGATAGCCATCAGCAGGATGGCAATGACCACCGGAAAGCTCAGCACCGCCATCAGCACACTGCTGTTGTTGGCCTTGGCGGCGATGCCTGAGATCAGGCTCAGCGCGGCAGAGAATCCCCACGACGACAGCGCCAGTGTTGTGCAGAAAATGACCAGGTCCTGGACCGGGTTACCGATAAAGACCGCGAAAAGTACGAACCCCACCCCGGAAAGGAAGATGCAGAGCAGCGTGTTGTAAATGATTTTTGAGGCGATAATGGCCTGGGGGCTGACCAGGGAATAGTAGTAAATGGAAAGTCCCTTTTTCTCACCGATGAAGCTTTTTGCTACGCTGTTGATGACAGAAAAGAGGATCGCGAGCCAGAACAGAGCAGACCAGGTGGCTTCGTTGATAACGTTATTTCGCAGGGAGAAGGTGATGTAAACGATGAACGTCAGGCTGACCAGATAGAGTGCGATGCCCGAAATCACAGCCTTTCGGCGGAGTTCGAGGGTGAATTCTTTTTGGACGAGCGCGCCAATCAAACTTTATGGTTTTTCGTTCCTTGATGCAAGTGCAAGCAATGACTGTATCGAGATGACAGCAAATGCGATCAAGATACCCGCAAAACCTCCCATGAATGCCGAGCGGAGTTTCCTTCCGGTCACCGGCTTTTTGAGAGGAGTAAATCCCTCAATTACCTGAATGCTTTCAACTAATTCGAGACTGCTTTTGTATTCTTCCCTGGTTCTGGTCAAATCAAGTATTTTGGAGTTTACGGTAGTTGGATCGAAGATAATGTTACCCCTGGCGACTTCAAAAAAACGGCCTGAACTGATATTTTGTTTCAACAGCTCGAGGGATTGAATTTCTTTATCTACTTCCTTGATTAACGTCTGAAAGAAGGCTTTTTTCTGCTGGACACGAGCTTTGACAAACTCGTTATTGTTAAGGTAATTTATCAACGAAGTCTGAAACGGTCCTAGCGAGTTATTGTCCAGTGTTCGGACTTTCACGCCCACATATTCCATGTTGGTGGGTTTTGTTTCATCATTCTTAATAAGAAGTTCAGTCTTAAGCGAGCTGATAGAAGAAAGTGTAATACTGTCTAGTTTGAGTCGCTTTTCAAGCTCCTTGACGTTTCTTTCTTTAATTAAGTTGTCGATTGTCTCGAATATACCGGCCAGATTAGGGTAGCGGAGTATCTCGGATGAAAGCAGCATTCGGCTTTCATATTGTTTCTTTACGAGGAGGGAGAGCCCGAGCCCGGCCAGCGCCCCAATGCAGAACAAGGAGATAATCAATATCCTGTTATCTCTAATTACCCGTGCAAGCCTGGAAAGTAAACGGACGATATCTAAATCCTCGTGATTTTTTGAATCCATGGCGCAAATAAATTCAAAACTAATAAAGTTTACTTAAATGGTCTAATCTATTAGATTTGCAGCCGTATTTTCGGGTGATCACGAAACGAATGAATTTAAGTGGTTTTGAGATAGAAGCCAGTCGTTGTCTATTGGATCCCGGAATTTACTTCTCTTGTCATAACAAATGTCCAATTGACCAAATCAACGTTAGTCTAACCTCACGCGCTAATAATCCAACAGAACATGCAAACAATAGCCATAATCGGGCTGGGATACGTCGGTCTACCTCTAGCCGTTGAATTCGGCAAGAAAAGAAAAGTGATAGGATTTGATATAAATCGAGATAGGATCGAGGAACTGAAGAGAGGAGTTGATCGGACCCTGGAGGTGGAACCTGGAGACCTTCAAGCTGCGAGCCAGCTAGTCTTCACCGCTGATGTCAATGACCTGCGTGTCGCTTCGTATTTCATCGTTACGGTCCCAACTCCGGTGGATGATTTCAAGACACCTGATCTAACTCCATTACGAAGCGCAAGCAAGATGGTCGGGGGGGTATTGAAAAAGAATGATATTGTTATATATGAATCGACAGTATATCCGGGATGCACTGAGGAAGTATGTGTGCCGGTATTGGAGAAGGAAAGCGGCCTGAAGTTCAATGAGGATTTCTTTTGCGGATATTCTCCTGAGAGGATAAATCCTGGGGATAAGCTGCATCGGGTCACAACCATCAAGAAAGTTACCAGTGGCAGTACTCCCGAGGTTGCTGAGTTGGTTGACAAGCTCTATCAAGAGATAGTAGTCGCCGGCACCCATAAGGCATCGTCCATGAAAGTTGCGGAGGCAGCAAAGGTTATCGAGAATTCGCAGCGCGACATTAATATTGCCTTCGTCAATGAATTGGCGCTCATATTTTCAAGGATGAATATAGACACCCGCGAAGTTTTACAGGCAGCTGGTACAAAGTGGAATTTTCTGCCATTTCAACCAGGCTTAGTGGGGGGACATTGTATTGGAGTGGATCCGTACTACCTCACATACAAGGCTGATAGTCTTGGTTACCATCCTCAGGTTATCCTTGCCGGGCGACGAATTAACGATAATATGGGTATCTATATTGCGAATTCTGTTATCAAACTTATGGCTCAGCATGAGATTCCTATTCATAGGACAGATATATTAGTTCTGGGAGTTACGTTTAAGGAAAATTGTCCGGATATCCGAAACAGTAGAGTCGTGGACGTAATTAATGAACTAAGAACCTTTGGCGCCACGGTTGATGTATTTGATCCTCAGGCTGACCCAGCTGAGGTTAAACACGAGTACGGGTTTGATCTTATCGAAAGGCCGTCGAAGATGTATTCGGCCATAGTTTTAGCTGTCGGACACTCGGAATTCGCATCGCTCGATTTGAGTTCAATCCGGAAAGAGAATTCCATCATATATGATGTAAAAGGCTTCTATCCAAAAGATAAAGTGACAGCGAGACTATGATGAGTGTGATCAAAATGGTCGACCTTCGCGGCCAGTATCTTCGGATCAAGGAAGAGGTTGACGCTGCCATTAATGGAGTGTTGGAGTCTACGGCTTTCATCCAGGGGCCACAGGTTTCTGCTTTTGCTGATGCTTTGGCAAAATCCGTGAACACCAAGTTCGTCATCCCATGCGCTAATGGCACAGATGCATTGCAGATTGCCATGATGGGTTTAGGCCTCGTTCCCGGAGACGAAGTTATTCTTCCGGTTCATACATATGTCGCTACTGCGGAGGTGATCGCGCTGCTTGGACTTACTCCGGTGTTTGTCGATGTCTATCCCGATAGTTTTAATATTGATGTAGAGGCAATCGAAGGGAAGATCACTTCCCGGACGAAAGCTATCGTACCGGTTCATCTTTATGGCCAGTGCGCGGACATGCATCCGCTGATGCAAATCGCGCAAAAGCATAAACTGTTTGTCATCGAAGACACCGCTCAGGCACTGGGCGCGGTATATACGTTCCCTGATGGGACCACGAAGTCTGCAGGAACAATCGGAACGATCGGGACAACATCATTTTTCCCGTCCAAGAACCTTGGATGTTATGGTGACGGTGGAGCGATCTTCACTGATGACGCGGAGCTTGCCGAAAAGATGAAGATGATCGCCAATCACGGTCAGCGGATCAAGTATCATCACGACATCATTGGATGTAACAGCAGACTTGATACACTTCAGGCTGCTATCCTCGGCGTTAAGCTGAAATATCTTGGCGAGTATGGCCAAAGGCGCAACGAGGCTGCCTCGTATTACGATCGCGAACTGGCGGGTATCCCGAACGTTACCGTCCCGGTGCGTTCGCCATTCTCAACGCACGTGTTCCATCAGTATACAATCAAGGTTGGCGAAGGAAAGCGGGATGAGCTGAAGAAGTATCTGGAACAGCAGGGAGTTCCGACCATGATTTATTATCCGGTTCCGCTGCATCAGCAGAAAGCATACAGGAAAGCTGAGACTAAAGCCGGAGATTTTCCGGTAACAGAAGAGCTTTCGAAAACCGTACTTTCATTGCCGATCCATACGGAGATGACCGAAGAGGAACTTAAGTTTATCTGTGTTACCGTAAAAGCGTTCTTTCATGGCTGATACTACTGATTATTTCGTGCACCCTACTGCGGTAATCGACGAAGGATGCACCATTGGAAAAGGCACAAAGATCTGGCACTTCAGCCATATTATGCCTGATTGCGTAATCGGTGAAAATTGTAATATCGGTCAGAACGTGGTAGTTTCTCCCAAGGTGGTTTTGGGGAAGAATGTGAAAGTTCAGAACAATGTCTCTATCTATACAGGGGTGATTTGTGAGGACGACGTGTTTCTCGGTCCGTCGATGGTTTTCACGAATGTGATCAATCCGCGGAGCGCAGTAAATCGCCGGGGTGAATATCTGAAGACTATAGTAGGCAAAGGAGCTACGATTGGTGCAAATGCAACGATAGTTTGTGGCCACAATATCGGAAAGTATGCTTTTATTGGAGCGGGGGCCGTAGTGACGAAGGAAATAGTTGAATATGCTCTGGTGGTTGGCAATCCAGCTCGACAAATTGGGTGGATGAGCGAGTTCGGTCACAAGCTTTCGTTCAACACTCACGGAGAAGCCAGGTGCCCGGAAGCAAATGACCTTTATCAATTACAAAACGGAAGAGTAACTAAGCTAACCAAATGAAAAATTTTGCAATTATCGGGGTGGCCGGTTTTGTAGCACCGCGACATCTTCAGGCGATCAAAGACACTAGAAATAATCTAATCGCCGCTTTGGATAAGTCTGACACAGTTGGTGTTATGGATTCATATTTTCCGGAAGCAGATTTCTTCACAGAATTTGAGCGTTTTGATCGTCATTTAGATAAACTTAAGCGCAAAGGAATTACCATCGATTATGTGAGTATCTGCACACCGAATTATTTCCACGACTCTCATATACGATTCGCTCTTCGTCACGGCGCAAATGCAATCTGCGAAAAACCTTTGGTGCTTAATCCCTGGAATGTTGATGCTCTCGCGGAAATCGAACAGGAGACTGGCCGCAAGGTTTACACCATCTTGCAGCTTCGTCTTCACCCTAGCATTATCGCACTGAGAGAGAAGGTACTCAATGGGCCGAAAGACAAAAGATATAATATTGATCTGACGTACATGACCTCACGTGGGAATTGGTACCACATCAGCTGGAAAGGAGAGCAGTCGAAATCAGGCGGTATTGCCACAAATATCGGTGTTCACTTCTTTGATATGTTGTTATGGGTTTTTGGACCGGTAAAATCCCAAAAGGTAGAATTGTTGACAGACGATCGCGCATCAGGAATACTTGAACTTGACCGTGCTGATGTTAAATGGGACCTCAGTATTAACGCTGACCACTTGCCGGCTGAAGTTAAGCTCAAGGGGAAGAGAACATATAGAAAATTATCTATGGAAGGGGAGGAAATTGAATTCAGTGACGGATTCACCGACCTTCATACTAGGAGCTATCAGGAGATCCTTAATGGGAATGGTTTCGGCGTAGAGACAGCGAGACCTTCTATTGAGCTGGTCCATGCAATTCGGAATTATCGGAAAGGATAATTCAGACTTTTGGCAACTGGTGCTGACGTCTGCTAAATGTTTGTGGTGTGGGTAAGAAACTGTATGAGCATCAAGCGAAATCCGATTTCAAACAAGCTTTGGAAGCGCTATTGCTGGCTCTCTTTTTTCTTCTCCCATTTCCGAATTATGCCTCCAACTGTGCTCTACTACTTCTGTCAGCGGGACTTGTGTTTCGGTGTTTTCAGGAGAAGCAGCTGCTACGACTAACGTTCGGGCATTGGTTCTTGCCTGTACTTTTTGCTTACTATTGTATCTCCAGTCTCGTATCCGGAGGACGTGTACGTGATATTGAACCGTACTTGCTGCTAGTAGGACTGCCCTTATTGCTCTCAAATCTGAGGACTTTTCTCGGGTCACTCCCGGAGCGGAGAATTAAGGTGGCGTTTATTGGAGGGTGCTTGGCGGCTTTTTTTGTTTGCATAACGAGGGCATTGGTCCTGTCTTTTTCCTTCCAAGATGGGGAGTTTATTTTCAATCCCAGTCTTGCTGAGACGAACCGTTTCGATTTTCTCGCCCTTCCGTTGAGAGGCGGCAACCGGTTCTTTAGCGTTGACCTCTCATTTATGCTTCATCCCACCTATTTCAGCATTCTAATAGTGATTGCGTTGTGTCTGATTTATGAAAAGCTGATAGGGTCATCGAAAAGGTTAGCAGTAAAATTGATCTCGACGGCCATCGTGCTTCTCGTGGCACTGTTTCTTTTGTCCAGTAAGGCAGCGATCCTCAGCCTCGGGGTTGTAATCGTAGTTTGGATGCTCCAGGCACCCATTTCGTGGAAATATAAAGCCACGACTTTCTGCAGTTTACTCTGTGTGGCTGTTCTATTTGCAAAATTCAACCCAAGAATGGTTATATTTTTTGATGATGTTCGGAAAGGCCTGAGCATACAGCCGGACGCCGAAACCGGACACCATTTGAGGGTACTCTCTTGGGATGCGGCCCTTTCACTCTTCTGGGACCATCCCGTTTTAGGTGTCGGAGAATCAAAAAAGAAAGAGAGCATGCTTGAGATGTATCGTAAAAAGGGTTACACAACACCTCTGGAACTTAAGCTGAACACTCATAATCAATTCCTGGATTTTGCAGTTGGAGGAGGTATTTTCGGGTTAGCGTTCTTCCTAATCGGGCTATTCCATCTTTCTTTTCTTGCTTTGAGTTGGCGTAATTTCGGCTACGTTGCCTTTTTGACGGTGTTTGTATTCAACATGCTCTTCGAAAACTTGCTTTCCCGTCAAGCTGGAGTTCTAATGTTTGCCATCTTTGTCTCGCTGTATATCAATCTGAATCCCAAAACGGCCGAGCGGGGCTGAAATTCTTGGAAGAGAAGGCCTTGGTTGCTATCATTGGACTTCACATTCTCTTAATCAGGTGAATCGCAAGTAGTATGGTTATTGTGTAATACACGCTCTGAAAACATGTGTAAAGGACAAAGGTTTCGTTGCTTGAGAGTGATTTGGCAGAACCAATCGAAAGGCTTAGGTAGACTAAGGCAAGCTGAAGTGACGCAAACCATAGCATTATATTTTGCTTGTTAAGGCGCGAATAAATAAATGAGAGGCAGGAGGATACAAAGGCGATTACTTGCCACACAACAGTTAGCTTGACAAAATAGCCTAAGTCTGCCCATCTATCACCAAGAATTAACGGAAATACCCAAGATGGTATGGCAATAACTATCGTAGCTAAAAGGGTACCGACGAGCGTCAGTTGCATGGCGAACTTCTTATAAAGATCCAGTAACGAGTTCTTATCACTCGTTAAAGAGATTTTTCCGTAGAAAACTTGAGAGAAAGACCCGGCGATTAATCCCAAGGGGAGTGTAATATATTGGTTTGCTACTCCGATAATGCCGGTTGTAGAGACACCAAACCTCTCAACGAAATAGAAATAGAAGTAATAATTTGTAAACGCGGTAATCAACACCGTTGGTGCTGTGAACAATGCAAATTGCCTGTACTTTTTCGCTGTAGCCCACAAAACACTGAGTGATATATTGCTCAATTTCAGGTTGACAAAGCGAACTGCATAGATGAAGCTTGAAAAGAAGCCGACAAGACGTCCAATCAATAGGGCGCCGGGGATCTTCAGGGTGACGATACTCAAAAATCTAAACGACTCCATTGCCAAATTCTGAGATAGTTTCGCCACAGCCATCTTCTTGTATTGATTGTCTCTATTCAGCCGGAAGGACAGGACTTCATTAAGGGACATAAAAGAGGCCGTTAACGGTATTAGAATGGTCAGCAGTACTTTGTCAGACTCGCTAACGTTCGGGAACACTATTGACGAGGTTAAGGCAAGAAATGGAAAAGCCATAATTCCGAAAAAGAAAACCGAAAAAAAGGAGAGCCTGGTCAGGACTTTACTTTCGTCATCATTTGCAATCATAATTGCATATTCAAACTTGAGGGATGCAAACGCTGCAAGTATTGAAGAGAAGGACACCAATAGCTGCAAAATGGCAAAGTCTCCCGGAGGATATAGTCGTTGCAGTATAGGTAACGAAGCGATGGAAATTAACTGCCCAGCGGCAGTCCCTGTCAGGAGTATTAGGAGATTTTTGACGAAGGGAGATCTGCTAAAGAGCGCCTTCATCTCTCTTGGTCTTTGCCTTTAGCCAAAGGTAGATTTTCTTGACAACTGGAAATTTTGCGGCAACCCTCAACCGAAAGTTTGAGCTCGCCCAATTTTGTTTGATTTGGTTTGCGTCATTTCCAAGTAAGACAATGAGTGAATAGTAATTGGGAAAGAATGCCTTGGAAGGGAACCCAGCGAAGTGACTTTTTTTCCATTCAAACTGGTGAATCTCATACTTATTATTGTACTCTGCTCCCTGAAATTCAACTGTTTTTGGACATGATATCAAAACCAACTTCGACTTGCTGAGACACTTCCGAAGAAGAGCCATTCCTTCATCGTATTTAAAATGTTCAAAAACATCGATCAACATTATAAGATCATAAGATTCAACGGTATCGATAACATCAACGGCATTGCCTATGAAAATTTGGTCATAAATATTCCGCTGCAAATCCGTGATGTAGTCCGGAAAGGCCTCTATACCATCGAGCCGGATAGATCGTCTAGAGTAGTCATCTGTATTCTCACTAACTTCGAGATACTCCCGAGACAGAAATCCATACTTTCCGTGCCCAACTCCAATGTCAAGCAAGCGTTTAGGCTTAATGGTCGTTATTATTTCAAGGATGGTATTGATTTGACCAATGTGACTGGTAGGCATCTGAGTTTTTCGGCAAATCTACTACTTTTGACAAAGTTCTACTACTTTTGACCGGTTTTTGGGAATGCATATCCTTTTCGTATCACACAATTATCCCTTTGAATCTGATCCTGGCTTTGGTTTCTTTTGTAAACAACAAGCTGAAGCGTTGGCCCTGCAAAGCCATAAGATCGGCGTTGTGTGTCCGCTCGCCTATTCTATTCCAAGAATCGTTGTTAAAAAAAGGAGATTTTATTTTGGGAAACGGAAGACCATTGAGCGGGGTGTCGTCTCTAAGTTGTTTTTCTTTCCCTCGATTCCTAAGTGGAAAGGTTTCCGTCAATACTTAATCAACAAAATCGGGATGAGAATGGTTGACGAGTACATTCGCGAATATGGAAAGCCCGACGTCATCCATCTGCATGTCTTCCATGCTGCCAGACTGGGGATTGATGCAAGTATACGATTCGAAATTCCATTGGTTTGGACGGAGCATTTTTCAGACATCGACCGGCAACTTATCGACCGGAAAGATGAAATAGAACTCGTGGAGCTCTGTAAAGCAGCAACCGCTCGCGTTGCAGTGAGCCGCGCTTTTAAGGCAAGCCTCGAAGCGAAATTTGGAGTTTCCTTTGATTATATTCCGAATGTTTATCAAAGTGATCTTTTCAAGCCCGATGAGAGGCGGCCTGACACCAATCCGTTCATATTTGTTACTGTTGGCAATCTGGACGGCAACAAAAACCAAGAGCGGCTTATCAGAGCATTTCAACTTGCCTTTTCTCCTACAGAGAGTGTTCTTTTAAAAATTGTAGGAGATGGTGAAGACTGGGATTTTCTGCGAAAATTGATATCCCGAAATTCACTGGAAAAGCAGATTGAAATGACCGGATACCTTTCATCAGCTGAGGTGCTCGAAGTCTTTCATCGTAGTCATGCTTTCGTATTACCAAGTGATTACGAGACATTTGGGGTTGCGGTAATTGAAGCAATGGCCTGTGGTCTCCCGGCGATTGCAACCAAATGTGGGGGACCGGAGTCTATCATAACGAGTGACCGGGTTGGGTTATTGGTAGAAAAAAATCCTAAGGCACTTGCTGAAGCCATGCGCAAGCTTTACGAAAATTATCAAGAATATAGCCGGTCTGAGGTAGCTCGTTTTGCATGGGACAACTTCTCATACGAGGCGGTAGGCCAACGTTTAACTGAACTTTACCAGAAATGCACTTCCTGATCGTTTTTTTGATATTGATCAGTGCCTTCCTGGGGCCTTATTTTTTTATACTGATTCCGCAGCTACATCTGATTCGGATAGCTCCGGCATTTCTACTCTTATCTGGTATTGTGTTGAACCTGAGAATTCGGTTGTCCGGTGCAGTGTTAGCTATCTTCTGGTTCTTCACAATCTACTTCGTGTATTCCTTTTTGCTAACTCTTTATCATCTGCCTGATGTCGGCGTCAACAATCTCATCAACTTTGTAGTCCTCATAATTTTCGTCTACAGCATTTTTTTCAGTCTGGGCTCAGCTCCTGTCGTTTTCTTCAAGGCTTTGCGAATTGCAGTTTTGATTTTTGTCGTTAGCTCCGTGGCTTTGGCGGTATACGAGGAGATGACGCTGAACCACCTTCATTTGTCGGCAATGCAGGAGGTTCCTAAGCGATGGCCACAAAGCCATTTTCCCACCGCTTTTTTCACGAATCCAAATGACTTTGCCGCCGTGTTCTCATTGTCGGTAATGTTCCTTGTCACGCACGTAGATAGCCGCCAGGGAGGCATCAAAAAGAATCTTGCTCTGGGTTGTCTGTTCGCTTCATGGGCTTGGGTGATTATGGTTACTGAATCTCGGGTGAACCTTATTTGCTTCGTGATTTTCGTCGCATTTTATTTCAGATTCTGGCGAGCCGGATTTATTGGATTTATCACGATCGGATGCGCACTAATCCTATCCGTTTTTCCCGAAATACTAACTCAGTTGAAACAAAGGTCCGCTTCATTACTTGATTTCTCGTTTACTCCAGGTGAGTCATTAAGTGAACGTTTGAACATTATCCAATATGGAGTGGAATCTATATTTTATAGCAATACACTTGGGCTTGGGGTAGGTTCCGCCCAAGGATATTATTCCCAATTTATAGGCAAAGGACTTACTGGTTCCACGGTGGACCCCCATAACTATATTCTGGAATTGCTGATAAACAGTGGTCTATGGATGCTGATATTATACCTAGGTGTTTCAGTGTTGATATTTTGGCATATGCTCATTAGTGGCGCAAACAGACTTATCGTCGTTCAATTTGCGCTATACAATTTTGTGTTGTTATCTTCAAGTTCGAGTGTTTTTCTATGGCCACATTATGTTTTCTTTATCGCGTATACTGCATACAAGATGCAGGTTATAGATTTTGCATCTCCATTACCTGATATCCGTTCCGCTGAGATAGCCGACCATCAATAGATAACCAATCGCTCTGAATTGCATTGTTGATCTTCGCAGAGTTTTATGAAGTAAATCCCCGGTGGAAGCTGAAAACTCTGCTCTAGAAGACGTGCGGAATGAGACGGAATCACGGATTGCTTGATTATTTGTCCGGAGGAAGACGTTATGGCAAGATAAATGTCTTGCGGACGTTCAAAGTCGCGAGTCCTAATGATAGAGAATTCTCCGGTAGATGGGTTAGGAAAGATTGTAATCCTTTTTTGAACTGGCGGCCGTGATGCAATTTCTGTTCGAATCTTGCGGGACGGCATTCTCCAAAAATCGCCATACATTGTTGGCAACCCTCTGCCTCCATATCCAGAAGAGAAAAAAAGGTACTCGTTTGTGGACCATACGAAGGAGGCATGCCGCTTTTGCCAGACATCAATATTTTCCTGCTCATTCCACTTTATACCGTCTGGAGAATACCAAACATCATTCCTGTTTCCGGCCCATTGGTTTTCGGAATCATAATAGTTCCATCCCCCGAGGATCCAAATTTGATCATCGAAAACAACGCAATTGAACCAATAGCGACCAGGCCATTCCGCATTATCGACAACCTTTTCCCACTTTGTCGCGTCTGAGCTCACCCAAACGTCGTTTGGAAATTCAGGCGAGTCAGTACCATAACCAATACCGCCCCCAATTACCCATAGCCTGTCCTGGAACGAGATAAATCCGGGCCATGATCTACCACCAAAGGGAAGGCCTTCAGCAATCTTGGACCAGTTGAATCCGTCGCTTGAACTAAATATTTGATCATTTTTGAGCCAAAGGAGTTTTCCTCTGAATTGGCAAAGCCGACCTCCGTCTTCCAAAGGCAATTGTCCCATGTTCTCCCAATTGATTCCGTCTTTAGAACGATATGCGTAATTCTCGATTGCCCACATATATCCCTGAAAGTTTACAAAAGAACTGTACGGGCTATAGGGAGGTGCTTCGGATAACAGAACCCATTCGCTGCCGTTTTCGGAAGTCCATACCTCCGATGAGCTTGCCCATTCGCCGTTTCTATATTGGTACCCTGCAAAGATCCAGAACTTTCCATTGTATAACAGCGATGCATCCGGCGACGAATCCCTTGGACCAAATGGGGTAGGTTGCACCATTTTTTGCCAGTTTGAAGGAGAGTAATCATTCCGGGTGCCCGGCGTCAATTTGTGGGTCTTAACAAAAATAAATATGTCAGATTCTTCCGGATATCGCGCAAAACCATACCCGCTATCGAGGAGCGGAAATGAAAGCCGCTCACGAATAATGTTATCCTCGAAATGGACGATTTCGAGGCCAGCGGCATCATAAACAATTGTGGGGTCGTCTGGTATATCAAAAGGAATTACATAGTATCCGGACGGATCGACGGATACATCCATAACCTCGGAAAGCCAACCATTGACCTTCATGCCCAGCGACCGATATCTTAATTGAAAAGAAGTGGGATTTCGCAATTCTACCCAACCACTTCGAAAGGATGAATCAAGATGAACTTCGTTAACAACTAATTGCTGGGCGCTTATACCTCGTGGGAGAATGAAAAATACCAGAAGATTTGTAAGCAAATAGATATACGGACTTGTCCTTCTAATCGAATTCCAATTCAAAACTCCGCAAAAATGCATTTCGCTGTACATTATATCTCGGAAGCAAAGATAATTACAAGGAATTGCAGGCCAAACCTAAACGAGGAATCAAGGACGTCTGCTATTCGTTCCAAATAAGTCGAACAGTGTTGCCATCAGGTAACGCAAAATTTCTATATTTTTGCGCTTTTTGTACAGAATGATTGTAATAGTCGACTATCAGGCGGGAAATATCGGGTCTATCCAGAATATGATCAAGAAGCTTGGGTCGGAGGCCATACTTTCTTCCGATCCTGCAACACTTGAAAAAGCATCTCAAATTATCCTCCCCGGGGTGGGTTCTTTTGACTATGGTATGACCAAATTGCGGGAATTGAATCTAATTGACGTATTGAATGATCGGGTGCTCAGGGACCACGTTCCGGTGTTAGGCATTTGTCTCGGAGCGCAACTAATGTGCAAATCCAGCGAAGAGGGTGTTTTGCCTGGGCTGGCGTGGATCAACGGAGAAGTCAAGCGGTTCCCCACAGAGAGTGGGGGGGTAAGATACAAAGTGCCTCATATGGGTTGGGATTTTGTTCGTGTCAACAAACCAGATAGCAAGTTGATGTCGGACATGGGAGATCCTGCCAGGTTTTATTTTGTCCATTCTTACTACATAAAATGCGATGATGAAGGAGATGTCCTGACAACCAACGAATACGGCGTCAGTTATCATTCCGCTTTCGAACGCGGAAATATTATTGGGGTTCAATATCATCCGGAGAAGAGCCACAAATTCGGGAGACAGATGTTGAAGAACTTTTTAGTTAATTATTGATGGCAATCCCTCGTGTTATACCTGTTCTCCTTCTTCGTCGGAGGGGCCTAGTAAAGACGGTAAAATTCAAAGATCATAAGTATGTTGGCGATCCAATTAACGCCATAAAGATTTTCAACGAAAAGGAGGTTGATGAGTTGTGTTTTCTTGATATTGATGCTTCCAGCGAGGGTCGCGAACCACCCTATGACTATTTGAAGGAAATCGCATCGGAATGTTTCATGCCATTGTCGTATGGCGGGGCTGTGAAGAACCTGACACAGATACAACAACTGATTCAAAGCGGAATTGAAAAGGTTGTAATAAATACCCAAGCGGTTGAAAAACCTGAGTTCCTTAAGGAGGCCAGCTCGGCATTTGGGAGTTCGACCATTGTTGGGGCAATAGATGTCAAAAGGAATTTCTGGGGTAACTATCAGGTTTATTCCCACGTGCGTAAGAAAAGTCTTGATGTTTCTGCAATCGACCAGGTTAAGAGGCTTCAGGATCTCGGTGTCGGAGAGATTTTTATAAACGACGTTGATCGGGACGGAATGATGGCGGGCTATGACGTGAACCTTTTCAAAGCGCTAACTTCTGCTGTCGATGTCCCCGTAATTGCCTGCGGCGGATGTGGCTCGCTTGAAGACATCTCATCAGTCGTTAATGAAGCTGGTGCTTCTGCTGCCGCAGCGGGAAGTTTCTTCGTTTTTCATGGAAAACATCGGGCTGTCTTGATAACATATCCGGAGTACTCGTCGCTTGAAAGGATTTTCAACAAAAACAAAGATCGATAACATGAAGTCAAATGAGGGATTTAGGAGGTGTACCAAAACAGTGATGGACACTACCGACCCTGATATTACTTTCGATGCCGAGGGTGTCAGTAATCATTATTACGAGTACTTCGAACTGGCAAAAAAAGTGTTGCCTCCGTCGGATCTGCGCGAGCAGAAATTGCAGGAAGCACTGAAGAATATCAAGACTTTCGGACAAGGTCGGGATTATGATTGTATACTTGGGTTAAGTGGGGGTGTCGATAGTTCCTATATGGCACTTCTCGCTGCAAAATATGGACTTCGGCCGTTAGTGATTCATTTTGACAATGGCTGGAATTCAGAACTTGCAGTGAAGAATATTGAGAACATTGTGAAAAGGCTGAATTTTGATCTGGAGACTTTCGTAATAGATTGGGAAGAATTCAGAGATATTCAAGTGGCGTTCCTGAAGGCCTCCGTCCCGAATGTTGAGGTCCCTACTGACCATGCCATTAAAGCTTCGCTTTATCACATTGCGAACAAACGCGGAATCAGGTATATCCTGAGCGGAAGCAATGTTGTAACAGAAGGAATTCTCCCTGATAGCTGGGGGCATCAAGCCGATGACCTTCGTAGTCTACGTGCAATTCATGATCGTTATGGAAAGCGTCCTTTGAAAACATTTCCACAACTGAGCATTGCCAGATATGCCTATTATACATTCGTAAAAAAAATACGTTCATTCCGCATACTTGATTATGTTGACTACAACAAGGCGGAGGCAATCAAAGTACTCGAGCGCGAGCTCGGCTGGCGATACTATGGTGGTAAGCATTACGAATCAGTGTTCACACAGTTCTTTCAGGCCTATTATCTCCCAGCAAAGTTCGGTATCGATAAGAGGAAGGCGCACTTGTCCACCCTAATATGTTCAGGCCAGTATACAAGGGAGGAAGCCCTCAAAGAGCTAGAAAAAGAGCTCTATCCGCACGACCTTCTTCAAGAGCACCTCACTTATGTTTTGAAGAAACTTCAGTTGTCTGAAATGGAATGGGAAGAAATTATGCAATCGCCTATACGAAGCCATCGCGACTTTCCGTCGAATGAAAAATTGATTCGTCGTCTGGTAGGATTGAAAAAGAAACTTATAGGATAATGACTCGAGGTACGACCAGAAATTATCAGATCTGCGCAAAATCGGTGATGGATACGATTGCTGATCCGGACATCACCTTTGATAAAAACGGCGTATGTAATTATTATTATCAGTACCAGGAAAAAGCGAAGAATAGACTGTTTTCAGATGATCCGGGAAAAATTGAGAAAATAATCGAAAACATTAAAAGATCTGGTAGGGGCCGCGAGTATGACTGTCTCATCGGCATCAGTGGCGGCGTTGATAGTACCTACGTTGCGTACTTGACTAAACAGTTTGGACTACGCCCGCTCGCGGTGCACTTCGATAATGGATGGAACTCCGAACTTGCAGTAAAAAATATCGAGAACACGCTCAAAACTCTTGAAATTGACCTTTTTACATATGTGATTGATTGGGAGGAGTTTCGCTCTTTGCAGCTTGCTTTTCTGAAGGCATCTACACCCGATGGGGAAATTCCAACTGACCACGCAATTTTTGCTCTCCTTTTTAAGATCGCGGCAGAGAAGGATATCACCTATATTCTCAATGGAAATAATTTCGCTACCGAATCAGTGATGCCGCAAACCTGGTCCTACGGCCACATTGATTGGCGCTATATTAGTTACATAAATAAGAAGTTTGGAAGGACGCCCCTTAAAAACTATCCAAAACTGACTCCGGCCAAATTCTTCTACTATACTCTCGCGAAGCGAATTAAGATCGTTTCAGTGCTTAACTACTTGCCGTACGACAAGAAGCATGCAATGTCATTGCTTCAGGAAAAACTTGGCTGGCGCTATTATGGAGGAAAGCACTATGAGTCGGTATATACTCGATTTTTTCAAGGATACATCCTTCCAGAAAAGTTTAAGATCGATAAGAGGAAGGCTCACCTTTCAACTTTGATATTCTCAGGGCAACTCACGCGGGATCAAGCCTTGGATGAACTCAAGCGAGCGCCGTATCCTGAAGAACTATTTCATGATGATTATGAGTTTGTTCTGAAGAAGTTTTCCTTATCTGAAGGCGAATTCAGAGAACTCATCGCTCTGCCTGTGAAAACGTACAGAGATTATCCAAATAATTCTGAATTCATGGGCATACTGCGGAAAACCTTAAACTATCTTCGAGGAAAGCGCATGATGTACAGCTAGGCATCCCAAAATCCAAACGAATGCTACGAGTGAACATACATGTATATCCATCCTTTTTCACTAATGAGTCAAGAATACTCAGGGAGGCTACGGCAATAATTGATCTTGGATTTTCGGATCAAGTAATCCTGGTAGGATTGTGGAAGGAGGGACTGCCCCGCAGGGAAAAAATTAGTCAAAAAATTCACTTGATAAGAGTTAGTGGATTGTTCCGTAAGCGGTCGAACTCAAGTTGGGAAAATTTAATTGTGTTCGTTTTTCTTTTCTTTCAATTAGCGAAAATAGCCTTCAAGAATCGCCCTTTTGCAATCAATGCTCATGCGTTGACTATGTTGCCATTTTGCGTGCCAATAGCACGCCTTGTAAGAAGCAAATTGATCTACGATGCTCACGAGCTTGAAACGGAGACATATGCGTCGAGAGGGCTTAGAAAACGCCTGGCTAAGTTTGTTGAGCGCATTTGTGTCAGATTTGTGGACTGGACGGTCGTTGTAAGTCATTCTATTGAAGAATGGTATAGAAAGGAATATGGTTTGTCGAACATTACGACGATAAAAAATATTCCCGTTTTTCAGGATAAAATGAGAGATAGCGACCTCAAGCAAAAACTTGGTTTGAGCAACGACACAATACTGTATGTTTACGTCGGTCTTTTGTCTGGTGGACGAGGTATTGGACAAATCATCCAGTGTTTCGCTAAACCTGAAAATAGTCAGAATCATGTGGTTTTCATTGGATACGGTGATCTGATGGATGAGGTGAAGCGTAGCCTGAAATCAAACATCCACTTTTTGCCGGCCGTATCGCCAGCCGAACTCCCTGCGCTTGTGGCGGGGGCCGATATCGGCCTCAGTTTGATTGAACCCAGTTGTCTGAGCTATTATTGCAGCCTTCCGAACAAAACTTTTGAATATCTCTCGGCTGGATTACCGTTCATTTGCAGCGACCTTCCGGATGTCAGAAAAGAATTCGACGAATATGATATTTGTTGGTTCTCAAATCCTGACTGCTTGGATAAGCTTATTCGAGAAATGACACGGGAGGAACTGAAGCGTAAAAAAAAGAGCGTGATTATGCATCGCCAAAAGTGGGATTGGAATGTGGAAAAATTGAAATTGGCAGATGTTTATCAGTCGATAACTACCTCAACTCTGTAATACGGGAAAAATAAATTGGAAATGGAAAGAATAAGGTTCGGTATAGTTGGATGTGGTCGAATCGCGCAGAGGCACGCTCAGCATATCTCGAAGGTTGGAAGGCTTACTTTCGTGTGCGATGTGATAGAAGAAAAGGCAAAGGCACTAGCCACCGAGTACGGGTGCGAATACGCTCTTAGTATTCAGGAGATGTTGAAAAACCGCGACGATATTGATGTTGTCTCAGTTTGCTCTCCTAATGGGCTTCATGCAGAACATTGCCTCAGCGCTCTTGCAAGCGGCTTACACGTTTTGTGTGAAAAACCGATGGCTCTTTCGGTCCACGATTGTGGTGAGATGATTAAGGCAGCGGAGAAAGCGAATCGCAGGTTATTCATAGTCAAGCAGAACAGGTTTAATCCGCCCGTAGAGGCAGTGAAGAAAGCGATTGATGAAGGACGATTTGGCAAGGTATTTAGCGTTCAATTGACTTGCTTCTGGAATCGGAACAACGAATACTATAAGGATTGGAAAGGCACGAAGTCACTGGATGGGGGTACGCTGTTCACGCAGTTCAGTCATTTTATCGACCTTCTATATTGGATGGTCGGGGATGTAAAATCCGTGAATGGTTTCGTGGCAAACTACAATCACCGGGGCGTTATTGAATTTGAGGATACTGGCGTAGTTTCCGTCGAGTTCTACAATGGAGTAATAGGGACCATCAACTATAGTGTGAATAGTTACGGCAAAAACATGGAAGGTTCCCTTACTATTTTTGGTGAAAAGGGGACAGTGAAAATTGGTGGTCAATACCTCAATGAGTTGGAGTACCAGAGCATAGAAGGGTACGAGATAAAGGATTTGCCCCCGGGAAATCCACCCAATAATTATGGTCAATATTTCGGATCAATGTCGAACCATGATAAAGTTTATCAGAACGTCGTCGATGTGATCAGTCACTCTGGCATCATCGCTACAAATGGGTTCGAAGGGCTTAAGACTGTTGAAATAATTGACAAAATTTATTCTTCTGTAAAAGTAATTCAGTGAGTCCTGCAATATTTGAGTCGTCGATCACAGACGTGGATTTTGGAGACGATGTAAGGGTTGTAACCCCTGTAAATATGTATCAATGTAAGATTGGATCGGGATGCTTCATTGGTCCATTTGTGGAGATTCAAAAGGACGTATCCATTGGAGCGAACACTAAGGTACAATCACACTCATTCATTTGTGAACTTGTTACCATAGGAGCGGAGTGCTTTATCGGTCACGGCGTTATGTTTGTAAATGATCTCTTTAGTACCGGAGGACCTGCTCGAGGCGACCGGAGTTTATGGAGGGCGACGCGAATCGGAAACAATGTATCAATTGGGTCCAATGCAACGATCCTACCGGTTAATATCTGTGATCATGTTGTTATCGGTGCTGGTTCGGTAGTCACCAAGGATATTTTAAAGCCGGGAATATACGCTGGCAATCCGGCGAAATTTTTAAGAAATCTGAACTGAGGAGACTATGAACATACCCTTTGTAGATTTGAGGGCTCAATATGAATCCATCCGACCAGAAATTGATGCAGCCATAGCCGAGGTTATCGACGAAACTTCGTTTATCGGCGGACCGGCAATAAGGGCATTCGAAGAAAGGTTTGCAACGATGCTTGGCGTGAAACATTGCGTCGGCGTGGCGAATGGGACAGATGCAATCTATATTGCTCTGAAGATGCTGGGAATCGGGGAAGGTGATGAGGTCATTACAACTGCATCGAGTTGGATTTCAACTTCTGAGACGATAAGCCAAGCCGGGGGAGTTCCTGTCTTCGTCGACATTGATCCTGCAACGTTCACAATCGATCCAACTCTGATCGAGTCAAAAATCTCCTCGCGAACAAAGGCAGTGATCCCGGTTCACCTATACGGTCAGGCTGCCCATATCACTGAAATAAGAAGAATCTGCGATGCCCATGGCCTTTTCCTTATCGAGGATTGCGCCCAGTCACATTTTTCTAAAGAGCACAATCGATACGTTGGGACATTTGGCCACGCCGCTACCTTCAGCTTTTATCCTGGAAAAAACCTGGGGGCGTATGGCGATGCTGGTGCAGTAGTAACTAATGATGATGACCTTGCACGGAAAATCAGGATGTACGCCAACCACGGAGCACTCAAAAAACATGAGCATTTGATGGAGGGAATCAACAGCAGACTCGACACGATTCAGGCTTCAATTCTATTAGCGAAATCCGCACATATTCTTGATTGGACGAATCGAAGGATCGAGAATGCATTCAAGTACATCGAACAATTAAGTGGATTAGACCTGGAGTTGCCTCGAGTCAGAGAAAATACGGTTCACACCTTTCACCTGTTCGTGATCAGAACAAAGCATCGGGATATGTTGAAGGCGTTCCTTGAAGGTCGGGGAATATCAACAGCAATTCATTATCCGACCATTCTTCCTTTGCTACCGGCATACAGACCACTGGGATTCACACGTGAGGATTTTCCTGTAGCGGCAAGCTTTCAGAATGAAATTCTTTCGCTGCCGCTTTATCCCGAGTTAAATGCTGCGCAAATTAGGTACGTCACAGACTCTATTAAGGATTTTTACAGTTCGTTGAGATGAGGGTCGGAATTTTTTGCGATGCCTTTTACCCTGAGAATAAAGCGGTTGCCATTCGCCTATATCACTTTTCGGAAGCTTTGGCGGAACATCCTGAGGTGAAATTAACAGTTCATACATGTACGCGCTCCGACAGCCATGATCGTCTCCCGTTTTCAGTTGTATGTCACCGCTCTCCTGCCCCTTCGAACGAGAGCTCAAACTTGGTGAGGTTATTGTCAGAATTGGTGCTTGGTGTTGAAATGTTTTTTCGCATATTATTTAGTAAATATGATGGCCTTCTGATCTCTAGCCCTCCTTTTTTTGCCAGTATTTTTGCCGTCGTTGCCGCGAGGATCAGGCGAATCCCGTATGTGTTCGATGTGCGTGACGAATACCCTGAAGTTTTTTTCACTGCCGGAATAGTAAGTCCGAGTTCATGGTTCGGCCGAACTCTGCTTCGTATTGAAAGCATGGTGTATCAAAAGGCGCTGATGGTAATTTCAGTGACAGAAGGAATTTGTTCGCGCATCGACGTTAAAACCGGTATCAACGGATGTGGTATTCTCATTCGGAACGGCTTTGACGAAAAGTTATTCACGCCGGATACGAAAAAAGAGTCGAAGTTTACCATCGTGTTTCATGGGAACATTGGCAAGTTTCAACAACCTGATCTGATTCTCGCTGTTGCTGAGAAACTGGCCTGCATTCGCGACGATATCAGGTTTAAAGTAATTGGTTATGGTAATAACGATGGTTCACTGAAAACCCGAACCTTTTCGAACCTCGAGTTTCTAGGTATGGTCCCGTATCGCGAAATATCAAAGATCATCGCAAGCGCCCACTTGGGTATTTCCTTTCGTTCGGATGATCTTATCAGTTATAACTCCTTCCCGGTGAAGCTTTATGAGTACGTGGGAGTAGGTATCCCGGTTATTGTAACGCCTGTGAGTGAAGCTGGACATTTTTTCGAAGGCAACTCGATCGGTTTTCAATTTGGAAATAATCAAGTTGAAGCAATTGTGAATAAAATAGTTGAGCTTGCTGATGATCGGGGGAGTTATCGTGAAATGCTCGACAGGATTAGGGGCGTGCGGATGCAGTTTTCCCGCCAGTCAATTTCGCAGGCCTTTGCAAATGAATTTGTTAAACGACTAAAACGTAGGCGAAAATGATGGATAAAATTCTTATTACTGGAGGATCTGGATTTATTGGAAGTCATTTTCACAAGACATTAGACAATCGTAATCTGGTTAATCTGGACCTCTTGCAACCCCAGTTTAGACATGCAGCCACTTTTGTTCAGGGCGACATCCGGAAGGAAGAGGATGTTGAAAGGGCATTGGCAGGGAAAAACATTAGTACAATTCTATCTCTTGCAGCAAAGCATCATGATTTTGGAATTGGGCATGATGAGTACTTCGATACTAATGAAGGAGGGACCGAGGTGATTTGTCGCGCTGCCGCCAGACACAACCTAAAGCGAATCATTTTCTACTCTTCGGTTGCTGTGTATGGTCTCAAACCGCATGTATCGTCAGAAGAAATGGCGGCCGAGCCAGATTCGCCCTATGGAGCATCAAAACTAGCTGGTGAAAAAGTACTGTCACGTTGGGCAAACGAAGATTCTTCCCGCGAAGTCCTGATAATTCGCCCTACTGTGGTATTTGGCCCGAATAATTTTGCAAACATGTACAGCCTGATCAGGCAGATCGATTCCGGCTTATATTTTCACTTGGGCAAAGCGGACAATGTGAAATCAATCGCGTATGTGGAAAATCTTGTCAAAGCTACAATGTTTCTGAAGGAGCAGATGAGGCCAGGAGTAATGACATTTAACTACGCAGATGAACCGCAACTTACCTCCCGGCAAATAGGCGACATAATTGCGAAAGAACTCGATAAAAAAGTTAGATGGACTGTTCCACTTGGTCTGGCCGAACGCTTGGCTTGGCCCTTTGACGCATTCATAAAACTCACAGGAAAAAATATTCCCATCTCAAGTGCTCGGATTCGGAAACTAGCTACACCGACAATGCACTCTGCCGCAAAATTATTTGGAATGGGATTCGCCCCTAACTGGACCACGGCAGAGGGACTGGCACGGATGGTGCGATGGTATCGGAACCAAAGGGAATAGATTGAAGCCATCGATACGCCACCTTAGCTTTGGTATAGGTTTATTTTCCTATTTTTACCGCCTATTTCAAACACATGGCCATCCAAATTGCCGCTGCGACAACATCGTTTCTCATAGCCTTTCTGATCGTACCGGTGATCATCAAATACTCGTTACAGAAAAACCTGGTTGACATCCCCGGCAGGCGCAAGATTCACAAGAAGGTCACGCCGTCTATGGGAGGAATCGCAATTTTTATTGGCTTTTTTATCTCTTCCCTGGTTTGGATTGATATGGAGGGCTGGGCGCAAATCAAATTCATCCTGTTCGCCCTGTTTGTAATTTTCTTTATCGGCGTCCGCGATGACCTGGTGCCCCTGCGCGCCTTCGTAAAGCTGATTGGTCAGATCGTTTCCGCTGCACTCCTTATTTTTCTGTTCGACCTGCGCATCCGCTCCTTCTATGGCCTGTTCGGCGTCTATGAACTGGCTGAGCCGGCCAGCATCGCGCTTACGTTTTTCACGATAATCGTAATTACCAATTCCTTCAACCTGATCGACGGCCTCGACGGCCTCGCCGGTACTATCGCAATGATTGCGCTGATTGCCTTCGGGGTGTGGTACCTTCTGGTGGAAGAATACATATTTTCTGTACTGGCGTTCTCTATGGTAGGCGCCATTTTCGCGTTCCTGATTTTTAACTGGGAACCCTCGGAGGTGTTCATGGGCGACACGGGCGCGCTGGTAATCGGCATGTTCCTCGCCACCCTGACGATCCACTTTATCGAGCTTAACCACGAACTGTACTCCACGAACCCGTATAAATTCTCGGCGCCAATCGGCGCGGCCGCGTCATTTATCATCATCCCATTAGCCGATACATTGCGGATTGTTATCCTCCGGCTCGTGAAGGGGAAGTCGCCGTTCGCGCCCGACAAGAGTCACATTCACCATGCCTTGATGCGCCTGGGACTTACGCACGCAAAGACGACGCTCATCCTCGGCGCCATCCAGCTTGCCTTCATCGCAGCCTGCATTTTGTTTAATGGTTATTCTGATCTTCAGGTTCTGGCTGCAATCGTCATAGTTTCGGCCATCCTCAGCATCACGCTGGATAGGATGATCATTGGGAAATTGTAATTGGGCTTTTCCGGTCAGCGCAGTTCGTTGGTAAGCGTTGCTCTTGCTGCTATTTGTGATGGCCTGACGATACGTGTTATTCCACTCGTGCCTAATGGCAGTGATCGGTCTCAGCTGTTGCCATTTGCCGCACGCTGGTTGCTGGTTGAAATCACCAGATGCGGCGAATATGCCTCTATTCACCGCATATTCTGCGGTGAATAATTGAATATGGGTTAAATCTTTCCGTTATTTACCGCATTATATGCGGCGAATAAGTCAATATATCCATTTGTTGACGGGCTGGCCCGACTTTCAATGGTCAGATGAGCGGGTCTTAAGTCCATTGACCACCTTGCGCCACAAGCAGGGCCGACTGCTCGGTAGACTGGAAAGTCTTGGCTTCAAACTGCAGGAAGAAACGAATCTCCAAACACTCTCCCAGGATGTGATCAAGTCCAGCGAAATCGAAGGGGAAAACCTGCCGTTGGATCAGGTGCGCTCGTCAATTGCCAGACGCCTGGGGATTGAAATAGGGGGTGAGGTCGCTGTCAGCAGAAATGTTGAAGGTGTAGTCGACATGATGCTGGATGCCACGCAGCATTATGACCAGCCCTTAACAGATGAGCGTTTGTTTTCCTGGCATGCATCCCTGTTTCCGGACCAAGGAAGCGGGATGTATAAAATTCGCGTTGGAAGCTGGCGCAATGATGCAAAGGGGCCTATGCGGGTTGTATCAGGTGCAATAGGCAGGGAGCGTATCCACTATGAGGCCCCCGAAGCCCATCGGCTAAATGTTGAGATGGAGAAATTCATCGATTGGTTTAACGGAGAGAACACAGGCGACCCGGTTCTCAAAGCCGCAATTGCGCATTTATGGTTTGTCACCATCCACCCTTTTGAAGATGGGAACGGCCGGATTGCAAGAGCTATTGCCGACATGCAATTGGCAAGAGCAGACGCCACTCGCCAACGGTTCTACAGCATGTCAGCCCAGATACAACGGGAGCGGTATGCGTACTATGATGTACTCGAACATACCCAAAAGGGAAACCTTGATATAACAAACTGGCTGTTGTGGTTCATCACCTGTCTCGATCGGGCGATAACCACTTCGGAAGAGAAGTTGTCGGGTGTAATAAAGAAAGCAAGGTTCTGGGAGCTGAATCAAAGCGTAGCGCTGAATGAAAGGCAACGCAAAATGTTGAATAAGCTTTTCGATGGATTTGAAGGCAAGCTCTCATCCTCAAAGTGGGCGAAGATCACAAAGTGTTCGACGGACACTGCGTTAAGGGACATACAGGATCTGGTCGAAAAGCAAATCCTTGAAAAAGAAGAGGGCGGTGGGCGAAGCACGAGTTACAGGATAAAGCATTAGCCGAAAATGTAATGGCGAAGTGCAAGCTGGCCGAAGGAATTGAGTCTTTGGTGTTCGAGAGATCAGATGAATGACGCTCTGATCGTCGCCATGGGAATAAACATCCGCCCACTTTCCAAAGAAATAAATCCAAAGCTTTCATAGAATGCCCGCGCTTTTTCATTAATCGGGTCCGTTACAACAGCCCAGGCCCCAATGGATGTGCTTGCCTGATAAGCACGTATCAGTGCATCTGCCAACAACAACTCCCCAACTCCCTGACCTTTGTAGTTGATATCACGAGCAAGCCTTCCCAGTAGCGTGACAGGTAGATTCTTATACGGTAACTTGTTTCTTAAACTTTCGGGGATTAACGTTCGATCGAGACTGTCGGCAGATAGCGTATAATAGCCCTTGATTGAATTTTCTTCACCTTCTAAAATAAAACAGGCCGCGACTTGTCGTTTAACGTCTTGTCCCGCCTGTTTCCTCAGGTAATTTTCCAATGAAGGCTCTTCGCAGTTGAAAAGCTTCCTGGCGTGCGAAGCGTTTAACGCTACCGTGTGAAGCATTTATCTTTTCGGTTTGAACTGGGTATGCTTCTTCATCGCCTGCTTAAGTTTATCGCTGGGTGCAGGAGGATTTAAGAGCGCATCAAAGAATGTCTTCTTATCGTTTTCTGACGAAAGCCAGTTGTTATGCTTCTCCATAATGGCATCGGCTTTCTCGGAGGCTGCAGTGATCAGAAAATCGGTAAGGGATCGAAAGCCGCCGATTTCAAGCACCTTCTCGAAATAGTCCTTTTGCTTCCGTGAAATCCGCAAATCGAGCCTCGATTGTTCCTTTGTCATAAATATACTTTTTACAAATAACGGAAAAATGCTGTACAAGTTCAGCAAGCTTGCGGAAAAATGCTGTACACATTAGAGTTCGGCCCGGCAGCCTGCTGAGTGCAAACGATCCTCATGAAATCATACGAGGTGACTGTACCGTCGCCATCTGGTCCGGAAAGCCGGGAGGTTTGCACAACAATGGGTGCCATTGTACCTCACGGATGATATTCCATAATCACCAGTTTTGTATTTTTGCCCCCTATGGAACTGGAATTGAAAATCCGGCAGCTGCTGGACGAGGTAAAAGACTATACTGCCAAAGGCAAACAGGAGGTTGAAAACTTCCGGCTGAAATACGTTAGCAAAAAAGGCGCGGTAGGCGAGTTGTTCGACGCGCTCAAAACGCTGGCACCCGACCAGAAAAAGATCGTCGGGAAAATTCTTAATGAACTCAAACAGACCGCAGAGGCGAAACTGGCGCAGCTGAATGAGTCGGCCGAAGCCAACGCGTCAGCAAAGTCTGATATTGATCTGACCCTCCCACCGGTTCCGTCAGCCATTGGGAACCTCCACCCGCTGTCGCTGACCAAGTATCGCATCATCGAAATTTTCGAACGCCTCGGCTTCAACGTAGCTGACGGTCCGGAGATCGAAGACGACTGGCATAACTTCTCCGCGCTCAACTTCCCTGAAAACCACCCTGCGCGCGAGATGCAGGATACCTTCTTTATCGAAAAAAAGAGTGAAGGCGCCGAGAACGACATGCTGCTGCGCACGCATACCTCCGGAGTTCAGATCCGCCTGATGCAGGAGCAGAAGCCTCCGATCCGCGCCATCATGCCCGGAAGGGTTTATCGCAATGAAGCCGTCTCTGCGCGCGCGCACTGCTTCTTCCATCAGGTCGAAGGTTTGTATGTAGACCGCAACGTTGGCTTCGCAGATCTGAAACAAACGATCTACCACTTCGCGAAGGAGATGTACGGCAAGGACATCAAGATCCGGTTTCGTCCGTCGTTCTTCCCGTTCACAGAACCAAGTGCTGAAATCGATATCTCTTGTCTTATTTGTAAAGGCAAAGGCTGCAACGTATGCAAGCATTCCGGATGGGTGGAGATAGCAGGTTCAGGGATGGTGCATCCTAACGTACTCCGGAACTGTGGTATTGATCCCGAAGAGTTTACAGGCTTCGCATTCGGAATGGGTATCGAACGCGTGACCATGCTGCGTTATCAGATCAACGACCTCCGGCTCTTCTCTGAAAACGATATTCGTTTCCTCAAACAATTCCAGGCTGTCCTGTGATGGCTGCGGGAATCTCGACGGTCGCGATAGTCGGTGCCGGAACCATGGGTCAGGGCATCGCCGAGATCTGCGCCGTGTCGGGATTTGACGTCATCCTGTTCGACATCAACCCTGATATACTGCGGCAGGCTGCGCAACGCATAAACAGCGATCTGTCGCGGCTTGCCGACAAGGGAAAGCTCTCCGCGAAGGATACAGCTTCTGCGTTGTCGCGGATTTCTTTTCCGAGCGAAATTCAACACGTAAAGGCTGACCTGATCATCGAGGCGGTAGTGGAAGATCTTGCCGTAAAGCAGAATCTGTTCCGCGAACTGGAAGCCAACAATTCAGAAGACGCTATCCTGGTAAGCAACACGTCGTCGCTTTCAATAACGCGTATCGGAAAGGCGCTCCGTCACCCCCGTCGTTTTGCGGGCTTACACTTTTTCAATCCTGCTTACGTTATGAAACTCGTAGAGATTGTCGAAGGTCCATTAACGGATAGCGCCATCGTTGGCAAGCTTCGCGGATTTTGTGAATCGCTCGGTAAGCAGGCTGTACTTGTTAAAGATTCCCCGGGGTTTATCGTTAATCGCGTTGCACGTCTGTATTACGTTGAGGCGCTGAAGATCGCCGAAGAAGGTATCGCCGACTTTGCCGCGATCGACAAACTTATGCGCGGTGCAGGATTCCGCATGGGGCCATTTGAGTTGATGGATCTTATCGGCATCGACACAAACTTCGCTGTTACGCAGTCGATATACCGTGCGTTATATGATGAGCCGAAGTTCCGTCCGAGTCGCATCCAGCAACAAAAGGTAGACGCCGGCGAACTTGGCCGCAAAACAGGAAAAGGTTTCTATGATTACACTGCTCAGAAATAACGCCGGACTTGCTTGCATCATGCTTCTGCTTGCATTCTCGTCCTGCAAGCCGGAGGACGACGATGAGGTTCCCTATATTCCCTTCGACGACATTGTTATCAATACATCACTGCCTGATTACTTCGTGCTCCAGTCCGTTGGCGGATTTAAATACATCGATGGCGGTGTAAAGGGTTTGATTCTCTACCGGAAGGACGCGCAAACCATCTATGCTTTTGAGCGCAATTGTACGTTTTCTCCCAACGAAGCTTGCGCAACCGTCGAGGTTGACCCCACCGGAATTCAGATGTCCGATTCTTGCTGCGGGTCTGTATTCAGCCGGGATGGTGTTCCACTGTACGGTCCTGCGCGCCGCGAACTTCGCCGCTACCATACTGAACTTGTCGGCTCGACACTGTTCGTTACCGATGAGATCGTGAATGGGATTTGATCCCCAAGCCGCTCCTGGCTAACGCTTCAGCTTCCGTTTCTGGCTCATTTCTTTCCGAAAGACTTCCCCTGGACAAATTGCAATGACGGGGTATCTGGAGGTCAGGTATCTTTTGGGCTAAAGCAGGCCCGGCAGGAGTCTGATTTGCACCTGGCCTGGAGGCCTCCCGTATCTTTTAAAGACGGGACGAATACAGGGCGGATACGGGACAGATACGGGACGGATACGGGAGCAAGGTCCCTTCCTCCTTTAGCGATCATTCAGCACGGGGTGTAGGTCAGGATGACGCTACCGGAGTGGGAATCGTAACCCAATCTGAAACAGGGGTCAGGAATGGACAAAGCCCGGAGGAATCGGGAAGTTTAGGAGCTTCGTGCAGCTTAATTTGAACTTTTGACTCTTTTTCTCCCTGGCAGCACCGACCACTACATCAATCGGAAGCCCGATCAGAAATCTGGAATCAGAAACAGAAATCTAATCGGAAGACTGGACAAAGAGTGGACAAAAGCCAACAGTTACCCGTCCAAACAGTACCTGTTGCCGGTTGCCTGCCTGTTGTCCGTTGCCGATTAGCTCAACCAGGCGTGGGCACTCCTATAACCCTGAAACTTCTGAACCTTGAAACTTTTACAGTGCACGGTCAGATGACGGTATCGGGGTGAGCCGGCAACCTTATCAACCTTAGTAGCATAGGAACCACAAATTCCCCTCAACCTTATAAATCTTATAGTCACTGCGCGGCATCTTCAGATTTGAGGCAGGGCTGTCGGCAGGGTAAGTCTGGCTTCACAGACCCTTAATATGCGCGGCGTCGACCGATTCTGTTCCAACGTTCTTCGGATACCCTGCGATTGATAAGGTGGATAAGGTTGGGTTTTATTTTTCCGGACTGGCTTCTAAGGTTGATAAGGTTTGTTATGTGGTTGGTTTTACAGGAATGGTTCACCTGTTAAGTTTTGGTAGCACAGGCTTTTCGTCAGAGAGCGCGCCCAGGAACCAGAAATCAGAAATTAGGAATATTTTTGTTTTCCGCTCAATTCCACTTCACCTTCTCCTCCAGCATCTTCTTCACCTGATGCTCAAGCGCCATCGCCTTGGGGAAAAGGATCTCATTTTCAATTCTGGCGTGTGTAATAAGACTTTGTTCAAAAGCCTTCAACTCACTGTAGAGTACTTTGATATGCAGTGGACAATTCGGAGGCAGGAAGTAGTCGCGTGTAATCTTGCGGATGCCGTTCATTTCGTCGTCATGGGCTTCGTGGTCCATCGCGAAACGCTGCATGGCATTTTTCTCCATCATCCAATATAAACGAGTAGGGACGTACTTGCCTTTGGAAGCGCGATCCAGCGAAAGGATGAAGCTAAACAGCGTGTCTTCCTCTTCATAGATGTGCTGGATGAAATCCTCAACAAACAGAGGAAACACAATTTTGAGATCGCGTTCTATGGTGAGGAAGTCGTCGTGGTTAGCCTTGAAGCTTTCGACCAGTCGCGCGATGTACGGCAACTTATGCTTGATGAAAAGGAAATGCGAATGCTTGAGGTATTCGATGATGAGGTCGATCGGATAGGAGACCAGTGGCAGTTCTGCTTCCCGCAGGTAAGTTGGCGACTCCAGTTCGCGTACGACCTGTTCAGTCTTGAGGTTTCGGCGTTTGCAAACCTGGTCCAGGGTCAGTTCCGAGTATTCGTAAAAGCGGATTCCAAAGTAAAAAAGCACGTACGCGTGCACGTAGTTCTGGTTAACCAGCTCGGCAATCGGCGTATCTTTTAGTGCAATCTTCCCCATTATTCTGGTAAATATAAATGAAATTATGCGTGGGTTGTGGAAAAAAGATTTTTACAAACTATCTGAAAATCTTTTGCCACGACTTTTGTTAATAGGAGCAAAATAGCCAGGATTGAAAACAATCCGGACAACGTTGGTGAATGGGCTGTCTAACAATTATTTTCGCAATTCGTTACAGGATTTAACAAATAGAGGATCAGAATGAGTGAGAATCCGAATTCGGGGTATCAGATAAAATTGCCCCTGGTGCTGTGCCTGGGGATAGCCGCCGGCGTTTTTATCGGCACAAATTTCTCCAAGCGGAACAGCAGCAGCGAGGTGAATCAGGATGTACAGAAGTTCCGCGAGGTGCTTACCCAGATCAAGGATGAGTACGTCGACACCATTAGCACATCAAAACTAGTCGACGATGCGATCCAGCACATGCTCCAGAAGCTGGACCCGCACTCGGCCTACATTCCTGCGAGCGACCGTATTGCAGCCAACGAAGACCTCCGTGGCAACTTCGACGGGATCGGCGTTGAATTCAACATCTTCAACGATACCGTCGTCGTGGTTTCTGCCCTTAGCGGCGGACCCTCGGAAGCGCTTGGTATTCAGTCAGGAGACAAAATCGTTAGCGTCGACGGGAAGTCACTGGCAGGCGTGTCAGTCACCACCATGGACGTCATGAAAGCGCTGAAGGGCCCCAAGGGAACACAGGTAAAAGTCACCCTGCTCCGTCGGAATCAGGAACTCGAATACACCATCACCCGCGACAAAATTCCCAATTACTCCGTTGACGTGGCTTACATGGTTACGCCGGATATCGGCTATATCAAAGTAAACCGCTTCTCCGCAACGACCTATGAGGAGTTTCAGAAAGGGTTGAAAAAGCTGAAGGAAAAGGGCATGGAGAAACTCATCCTCGACCTTCAGGGAAACCCGGGTGGATACATGAACATGGCCATCGAAATGGCCGATGAATTTCTCGGCAGTGGCAAGCGTATCGTTTCCCAGAAAGGCAAAGAGCGGAAGTACAACGCCGAGGCGATGGCCACCAGTCGCGGTCAGTTTGAGAAAGGCGACCTGATTGTCCTCGTGAACGAAGGCAGCGCCTCCGCGAGCGAAATCCTGGCAGGTGCACTGCAAGACAATGACCGGGCCCTCATCGTGGGTCGTCGAAGTTTCGGTAAGGGACTCGTCCAGTCACCGTTCGATCTAAGCGACGGATCAGAACTTCGCCTTACCATCAGCCGCTACTATACGCCCAGCGGACGATCCATCCAGAAGCCTTATGTGGACGAAGACGAGTACGCCATGGATATCATCAGCCGATACAACCACGGCGAATTCTTCCACGCCGACAGCATTAAACTTAACGACACGTTGAAATATCTGACGCTCAACGGAAGGTCTGTATACGGCGGAGGAGGCATCATGCCCGATTATTTCGTACCGTTGGACACAACGCTGAACAGTCACTACCTCAACGAACTTTATACGTCGACGTCGATTCAGGAATATACGTTCCAGTATGCTGAAGACCATCGCGACGAACTGCTTGAAAAGGGATTCGATCACTTCTTTGAACACTTCGTGGTTACCGACGATATGATCAACGGGCTGGTAAAGATTGGTCAGCGCAATAAAGTGAAGCCCGATTACAATGACCTTCGCAGGCGCAAGAAACTGTTCCAGACACACGTGAAAGCACAGATCGCGCGGAAGCTGTGGGGGAACGAAGGATTCTATCCCGTGTTCAACCAAACCAATGAGGTTTATATGAAGGCGATAAAGCTGTTTGACAAAATTCCGCAGCTGGAACGCGGCAAGATATAATGCAAAACCCCGGGCAACCGGGGTTTTTTGTTGAATTGGGATTGAAGTCGGTTTTTGTATTTTTGATTAGAATAACTCAAACCTATGTTCTATTACCGGCTAGGAAACATACCGCCTAAGCGTCATATCCAGTTTCGTCAACCGGATGGCAGCCTTTATAAAGAGGAAGTTGTAAGCTCCGAAGGTTTCTCGGGAATCTATTCAACGTTGTACCATATTTATGCGCCGACACGCGTAAAGGAGATTCTTCAACCTGTGCCCTACACGGTGAAGCGCGTGGCTGAATATGCGCTGCGCCAGACGCATCTGAATACTTCCGGCGTCACAACGACAGGAGATGATTTCCTCGATGCGCGCAAGGTGCTTCTCACAAACAACGACTGCTCTATTGCCATCTGTTCTCCATCACAAAGAAAGATGGATTACTTCTACAAGAACGCGGAAGGTGACGAAGTGATTTATGTCCACGACGGAAGTGGTGTGCTGATAACGCCTTTTGGAAAACTTGAGATCCGCCAGGGTGACTATGTAGTAATACCCAGGACTGTCATTTATAAGCTTGAGTTTGACGAAGGTCCATTGCGTTTGCTGATCATCGAGTCGGCGTCTCCGGTGGAGACGGTTAAGCGGTACCGAAATCAGTTAGGCCAGTTGCTGGAGCATTCGCCCTACTGTGAACGCGATATTCGTCCACCGTCGGAGTTGGTGACGGAAACGGAATCAGGAGACTATCTGCTGAAGATTAAAAAGCAGGGATACCTGCATCAATACGTGTATGAACACAGTCCGCTGGACCTGATAGGATGGGATGGGTTCCTCTGGCCGTATGCGTTTTCCATTCACGACTTCGAACCCATCACGGGACGTATTCATCAGCCGCCTCCGGTACATCAAACGTTCCAGGCACATAACTTCGTGATTTGTTCGTTTGTCCCGCGACTGTTCGACTATCACCCGCAGGCAATTCCGGCACCATACAATCATAGTAACATCGACAGCGACGAAGTGCTTTACTACGCCGAAGGTAACTTCATGAGCCGGAAGGGAATTTCACGCGGATCGTTTACGCTTCACCCGGGTGGGCTACCTCATGGACCTCACCCCGGAACAGTCGAGAAGAGCATCGGCGCAAAGGAAACACACGAACTCGCCGTCATGATCGATACATTCCGGCCCCTGTACATCACGGAAGATGCCATGGCGTTTTTAGATGAGAAGTATCCTATGAGCTGGACTGAAAAAGAAGGCGGGACTGCGTTCAATGAGGTGAACACTCCGTGATATAACAAAGACGATCTGAAACTTTATGACTGAATTTACGCTTCCGCTCCAGATTCGCTGGTCTGACATAGATGCCAACCGTCACCTGCGCCATTCGGTGTATTATGATTATGGCGCGTTCTGCCGCATGGCGCTCTTCACGCAAATCGGCTTATCGCTTGAAACGCTCCAGGAACAGCTGGTGGGACCCATACTTTTCCGAGAGGAGGCGGTGTTCCGTCGCGAGATACTTTTTGGTGATGAGCTTGCTATCACCGCGGAGGTGATTAAGGCTTCGGCTGACTATGCGCGCTGGGGCTTTCGGCACAAGCTTATAAAGGCCGGAAACACATTGGCGGCTACCCTTACCGTTGAAGGCGCCTGGATTGATATTGAAAAACGCAAGCTTACCGCTCCTCCGCAGTTTGTCATCGATGCCTTCAGCCAGATACCCAGGTCGGAGGATTTTGAGGAAGTGGTGTTGAAGTCCTGAGCGCTAGCTTGAAGCTCCTTCGGTAATCCATTCTTCAATCACGCGGGGGTAGTGGGCGTATTCAAGCGCATGGACTTTGCCGGCGATATCTTCGGAGGTGCATCCTTCGTCGACGGTGCAGCGCGCCTGAAAAAGTATCCTGCCTTCGTCGTAGTGTTCGTTGACGACGTGGATGGTGATACCGGTTTCTTTTTCACCCGCAGCCCTGACAGCATCGTGAACTTTCATGCCATACATGCCCTTGCCGCCGTACAAGGGAAGCAGCGCAGGATGGATGTTGACAATACGGTCGCGGTAAGCCTCGATCAGATAGCCCGGCACCAGCCACAGAAATCCAGCGAGAACAATATGCGTCACTCCAGCTTCATTCAATCCCTTAAGGAACCGTGCCTGGTCATTGAAGGTAGCGCGATCGAATACAACGGAAGGTACGTCAAAGCGTCGGGCGCGTTCAAGGACACCTGCCGAAGCATTGTTGGTAAGGACGAGCTTCACTTCGACTGAAGGATGGTTGCTGAAGTAGCGCATGATTTCCTCCGCGTTGCTTCCGTTCCCTGAAGCGAAGATGGCCAGTCCGTGTTTTTTCATGGCCACAAAAATAATCGGAAAGATTAAACGAACGCCATGCTGATGATACCCAGTAGCATGATCACTTTGCAAAAGGAGCTTAAAAAGGAGAAATCCTTTTTCATGTCGGCGCGCGCCAGCCGGAGCAGGAGGAACACAAGCGGGCCAAACAGGAACAGGATGTAATACGAAAAGGGCAGCGCCTTATAGAAATAGTTCAATACAACCACGATCACGGCAAAGATCAACAGAATCAGATAGATGACATTTTTCGTGCGCCGTACCCCGAGCAAAATCGGCAGCGTCTTGCATCCGAAGCTGTTGTCGCCGCGAAGATCTTCGATGTCTTTGATGATTTCCCGAATCAGCGTCATAAAGAAGGCGAAGCTGGCGTAAATGTATATCAGTGGGTTGTTTGCATGGTAAAGCAGGTCGATCACCAGTATGCTCAGGCCGGTGAGTACTGCCACGGCGAAGTTACCCACGAAGGGTTGGCGCTTGAGGTAGTTGGAGTAAAACCACAGCAGGAACACCGAAAACGCATGGACGAGGCCTATCTTCCAATGCAGCAGGACGCCGAGCGAAATACCCATAAAAGAAAGCAGGACGTGGAAGAGGATCGCATACCGTCGTGTGATGGTTTTGCCAATGATTACGCGGTCGGGTTTATTGATGTAGTCGATCTTGACGTCGTAATAGTCATTGATGATATAACCCGCGGCGGCGATCATCACCGTCGATGCGCTGAGAATGAGCAGCCGAAGGTCGTCAAGGGTGCTTTTGTCGAGGAGAAAGCCTGCCGTGAAATATTGGGAGAACGCGATAATAAATAGGTTACCCGCGCGCGTCAGGCGGAGCAGTGAGGCGACATATTTTGATTTCGCGATGCCCTTTCGTTTCATGATACCCTAAAGTGCCGGGGGTTCCTGGCAGACCGGCGAAGGTACTCAAGAAAACGTGGTTGTCAGGGGAGAGGTTTGCTTTTTCTGACGATACCCGTGGTGATGATCAGGGAAATTGCCCCGCCAACGATCATCATAAGGGTCTGCCAGCCATGGAAAATGACGGTAAACGCCACTGCGTCGGGTAGCGCAATCCCATAAAGGAACACAAGACCCTGCGGTACGAGTACGTGGTAGGAGCCGGCACCCCCGGGAAGTGGTGCTGCCATCGCAATGGCGCCTATTGCAAAAAGGCTTAAAACAGCCCCAAGCCCCAGGTTTTCTGTTGCCGGAAACGCTTTCATAACGGCGTAGGTCATCACAAAATAGAGCAGCCAGACCAAGACAGAATAGGCGATGAAGGTTATGGGCTTCTTTAGTTTGAAGACGCTGAGCAGGCCGGCTTTGAATCCGGTGAAAACTTTCTGCAGAAACAGTCGAGCCTTGCTGTTCGGCTTGAGCAGGAAGACCGGAATAAGTATCAGTGCTGCGACGATTACCAAGCCAACGCCGAGGATGATCAGGGAAGTGGCGTTGAATTCAAAAGTCAGCGGAAGCGTATCAATGAATTCAAACAACTTGCGCGATTCGTAGACAAACGAGATGACAATCAGGATCAGCAGGCAGATGACGTCGATGATTCGTTCGGTGACGACTGTCCCGAACGAGATATCTACCGGCGTCTTGCTGAGTTTGTAGAGGTTATAGCAGCGTGACACCTCGCCGCCCCGCGGGATCACCAGGTTTACGAGATATCCTACCATCAGCGAGTAAAAGCTGTGGCTGGTTTTAACCGGATAGCCCGACGGTTCAATCAGCATTTTCCATCTGATGGCGCGTATAAAGTGGCTTCCGAATGCTACGCCGGCCATGGCAAGAAGCCAGCCTTTGTCGGCCTCAGCCCAGGCAGCCTCGAGTTTCTCCCAGGCGCTGGCCGGATCGTTCGGATCCGCCTGGTTCAGTCCCCGCAGGGAAAACCAGACCAGTAAAACGGTTATGGAAAGGAGAACGACGTACTGGAGAACTACTTTAATCCGTGGCGACACCTGAGAAGCTTGTGTTTGATCGCTTAAGGTAACCTATTCTCCGGAGTCGGAAAAATAATGGTTGGCTTGAAGGTCCTGGCCTTCTTGAACTTCATGGAAGCGTAGGAGATAATAATGACAATGTCGCCGACCTGTGCTTTCCGTGCAGCGGGACCGTTGAGGCAAACCATCCCTGTGCCGCGTTCGCCTTTGATGATATATGTTTCGAGTCGTTCGCCGTTGTTGATGTTGACCACCGTTACCTTTTCGCCCTCAATCATGTTTGCTGCGTCCATAAGGTCTTCATCGATGGCGATGCTTCCCACGTAATGCAGCTCGGCCTGGGTAATTTTGGCGCGGTGGATCTTTGATTTAAGAACTTCTATTCTCATGGGCAGATAAGGGCGCTAATCTATAAACATATTGTCAATCAACCTCACTTCACCCACAAATCCGGCGATGCACATAATGGGTCGATTTGCAGCCTTAACGTCGTCGATAAGATTTAAGTTTTCGCTGTCGGCAATTTCAAAGTATTCGAGTGTTATATCCTCGGTTGATTCGACGCGTTTGCGCACTTCGGTGGAGACGTGCTCCAGGGAGCGTCCCGCCTTGAAGGCTTCTTTTGCGAACTGCAGGGCCTGGTAGAAGACAATGGCGTCCTGGCGCTGTTTCCCGTTCAGACGGGCATTTCGCGACGACATTGCCAGGCCGTCGGATTCCCGGAAGATCGGGATGGAAACCAGTTCCAGGTTGAATTTCAGCTCTTTAACCAGTCGGGAGATGATTACGAACTGCTGCCAGTCTTTCTGACCGAAGTACGCGCGGTCTGGTTCGACGATGTTAAATAGTTTCGATACAACCAGGGCAACGCCGCTGAAGTGACCCGGCCTGAAGCGGCCTTCCATTACCTTATCGAGGTGCCCGAAGTCGAAGCGTACGAGGGATGTTTCTTCGTACATGTGCCCAACTTCCGGACAAAAAAGCACGTCGCATTCAACTTTTTCGAGCAATAAACTGTCTTTATCCAGGACGCGGGGATACTTCTCGAGATCGGTTGGGTTGTTGAACTGCGTTGGGTTGACAAAAATCGTCGCAACGGTCAGGTCGTTTTCCGCTTTGGAGGCCTGAATCAGAGCGAGATGACCGTCGTGGAGGGCACCCATTGTGGGCACTAATCCGATGGTTTTTCCGGCGGATTTCCGGGCCCTCAGAAACGCCTTTAAGGGTGCTATTTCATTGAAAACCTGCATTCTAGGCTGCTCGGTAAAGGGTCGCAAAGATAGAGGGAATTCGGAAAATAAGTTGATCCCCGGGGTATTTATTTGTATTTTTGTGGCTCAATTCCATTCTACAATAAAAACTATCAATATGTCAAAAATCCGTATTCTTTATGTAGCCAGTGAGATCAATCCCTTTCTGCAGACGTCCGAAGTTGCCGACTTTGTGCGTAAGCTTCCGCAAGCGATGCAGGAAAGAGGGATGGAGATCCGCATACTGGTTCCCCGCTTCGGGATAATCAACGAACGAAAGAATCGGCTGCATGAAGTAGTGAGACTTTCTGGAATTAACATTGCGGTAGGAGACGAGGAAAAACCGTTGATCATCAAAGTCGCTTCTATTCCCAACGCAAAACTCCAGGTGTATTTTATCGATAATGAGGATTATTTCCACCGCAAGTCAGTGTTTCACGATAAGGATGACAAATTCTACGAAGACAATGACGAACGCGCTATCTTCTTCTGTAAGGGTGTGATCGAAACAGTTCGCAAGCTGGGATGGGCTCCTGATATCGTTCATTGCAACGACTGGATCACAAGCTTTATTCCGCTGTATCTGAAGACCACGTACAAAAACGACCCGCTGTTCAAACAAACCAAAACCGTTTTCACGATCTACAACAACAGCTTCTCCCACAAATTCAAGGGCGACATCGTTGACAAAGTGAAAATGATGGACATCGAAGACAATATGCTGGGTAATCTGAAAAGCGCTGACTTTGAAGGTTTCATCAAACTTGGCGTAGAGTTCTCCGATGCAGTTATCGTTGCCGGTGACAATAAAAAACTCGAAGATCTGTTTAAGAAGATCAAAGAGAAGAAAGTAGAAACCATTGATAACGACGACAACTGTACCGAATCGTATTACAATCTCTATAATGAACTTGTGGGTTAACCGCGTAAGGCAACTGCTTACCCTCGCAGTTGCCTTATTTTTTTTCTCTTGTGAAGAAGAGATTTCCTTCCTGGGCTTTAAAAATCCGAACAGCAAGTTTGAAAACTACACCATAGAGATACCGCTGGAAAGCAGTGTTCTCTGGATTGATTCCGTGCGGACGTCAAACTTCTACCTCGCCAACGATGTAAATCGACTCCTGGTAGGTAAGTACGTTGACCCCGAATTCGGCGCGATTACCAGTACGGCTGTTGGCCATTACTTCTGGGCAAACGCGAACAAGCTTCCCGAGAATGCGCAGCTGATCTCCGCAGAACTTCATCTGGCGTTCGACCTTTATTTCTACGGCCCGGAGACTGCTTCGGAACAAACCTTTACGGTTTATCCCATCGAATCTGATCTCACGGGTGTTGGCCGTCGGAAATTTGTGAACAAGACGCCTGTCGCACTGGCAGCAGAACCTATTGGAACGCTCACACGGACGATCAATCCGCAGCTGATCCGCGAACTTTATAACCCTCCGTCAAGCTCTGACACGCCGCAGCCTGATACGCTCAAAATTCCTTTGGCTGAAGCGTTCTATGGCGAACTTTGGGCCGCAGCAAGTGCCTGGTCATACAGCAGCGACAGTACGCTGTCGTACTATAAACCGGATACGTTCCTGGAGAAATTCAAAGGTCTGGCAATCGTTCCGGGCGAATCAAATTCTATGATGATCGGATTTTCGGCAAGCCCGTTCAGCCAGATCGTCCTGAAGTATGAGGCGCCCACAAGCTCAGGCTCCACCACGAAGGGAAGTCTGACCCTAACATTTAACAGCGGCTTATCGTATAACCACATCGTCGCCGACTATTCAGGAACACCTCTTGAAGGAATCGCCTACAACACAGACTTTCTTCCTGCCAATGAGATGCGATATCTGCAATCAGGAATGGGTATAGCCACCAAGTTGTCTTTCGATAACTTTTTTGCGTTCACGGATACCGTCGGTACAAATATTATTATCAATGACGCCCAGCTCGTTGTAGAGGGAGTAAGTCAACCCGAGTCATTCCGCGTACCGTCGCACTTCATTCTTAGAACTCTCGAAGCAGATAACCTTTTCACGAAAATTCCTGAAGTGTACACCGCCGGGTCAGCTGACCTTGCGCTTTACAACGAGTACCGTGGACTTTTGTACATTGACCTTCAGGATCAAATCCGTGGAAACACGGCGTTCAACAATAGTGACTACGGCGTAGCCACCACCAATGACAATGGGGGACTTGCGTTCTTTGGGTTTCAGTCCGCAAATGGCCGCTACAATGGGCCGACGGCGCTGTTCCTTCAGCAGTTGTACAGAAAGCGCGAGAACCCACGATGGACGGAGTTCGCTATGGTCGCAGCCCCTTCTGAATCAGGTCCGGCAGGCCTCAAATCTGTGGACAGAGCCGCCTTCCCGGCGGATAAAATAAAACTAGTAGTTAAGTACACAAAACCAACAATCGTAGAATAGTTATGTGTGGAATCGTTGCCTACGTGGGTCACCGTCAGGCGAAAGACGTCGTCATCAAAGGATTGAAGCGTCTCGAATACCGGGGTTATGACAGCGCCGGAATTGCTCTCCTCAACGGAGGCCTTAATGTTTACAAGAAAAAAGGAAAAGTTTCCGAGCTCGAAGAGTACCTCAAAGGGAAATCTCTTGACAGCACGATCGGCATTGGCCATACACGGTGGGCAACACACGGTGAGCCTAATGACTGCAATGCTCACCCTCACTACTCGTCTTCCGGAAACCTTGCGATGATCCACAACGGAATCATCGAAAACTACAGCTCCCTCAAACAGGACCTTATCAACAAAGGCCACACGTTTGAAAGCGAAACCGACACTGAAGTTTTTATTCACTTCATCGAAGACATCCAGCGCAATGAAGATTGCTCACTCGAGGAGGCAGTCCGCCTGGCCCTTACAAAAGTGGTCGGCGCTTATGCCATCGTGATCATTTCGGCTGAAGATCCCGACATGCTCGTTGCCGCAAGGAAGGGTAGCCCCCTCGTTGTCGGTGTAGGTAAGAACGAGTTCTTCCTTGCTTCTGATGCTACTCCAATCGTTGAATACACCAACGAAGTAGTATACCTCAACGACCAGGAAATTGCTGTAATTCGCAATGGCGAGCTTCGCGTAACGGATACCGCGAATCTGCCCCTTACACCATACATCCAAACCATCGACATGGAACTCGAAGCCATCGAAAAAGGCGGCTTTGAGCACTTCATGCTGAAGGAAATCTTTGAACAACCGAAATCTATTCGCGACTGTCTCCGCGGACGCCTTGACTCGCAGTCGGGCAGACTTGTCCTGGGCGGCTTGCGCGAATACGTCAATAAACTCGTTACTGCCGACAGAATCCTGATCGTGGCCTGTGGTACTTCATGGCACGCCGGACTTGTAGCGGAATACTTCTTTGAAGAGTTCTGCCGCATTCCTGTAGAAGTTGAATATGCTTCTGAATTCCGGTATCGCAATCCTGTGATCCGCGAAGGCGATGTTGTTATTGCGATTTCACAATCCGGCGAAACTGCCGACACGCTTGCAGCCATCGAGCTGGCGAAAGCGAAAGGCGCCATCATCTTCGGGGTGTGTAACGTGGTAGGGTCATCAATTCCTCGCGCGACGCATGCCGGTGCCTACACGCACGCCGGTCCGGAGATTGGTGTTGCCAGTACAAAAGCATTTACCGCTCAGCTTACCGTGCTGAACATGATCGCGCTGATCGTAGCTCAGAAAAAGGGTACGATTACTGAACAGAAGATGCATGAGCTGATGGTTGAAATGGAAACCATTCCTGAAAAGGTGGAAAAGGCTTTGAAGCTCAATGATCACATTGAAGAGATTGCCGCCACGTTCAAGGATGCGAGAAACTTCATCTACCTCGGCCGCGGCTATAATTTCCCGGTGGCACTCGAAGGAGCGCTGAAACTTAAGGAAATTTCCTACATCCACGCCGAAGGTTACCCTGCTGCCGAGATGAAACACGGTCCTATTGCCCTCATCGACGAGGAAATGCCCGTGGTATTTATCGCTACCAAGGATAGTTCATACGAGAAAGTTGTTTCCAACATTCAGGAAGTGAAAGCGCGCAAAGGGCGTGTTATTTCTGTTGTTACGGAAGGCGACAACCTCATTCCCAAGATGTCGGAATTTGTGGTTGAGATTCCGAAAGTTCACGAGGCACTCACGCCGCTGGTATCGGTGATACCACTGCAGTTGCTTTCATACCACATCGCCGTAATGCGCGGCTGTAACGTCGACCAACCACGGAACCTGGCAAAGTCAGTTACGGTAGAGTAGTCAACATTACATTTCAATCGATATCAAAAAGGGACTTCGGTCCCTTTTTTTTGTTATTTTTCGATGATGCAGCACACACCTAACCTGACGGATTTGTGAACCGGGGCGACGAAGATACCAGTAAGCGTGACCAGCTACTGCTCGACGCCTATCGCACAAAACCTGACGTTGACGTGCTGGCTGAATTGTACAAGCCGTACATGTCGCTGGTTTATGGTGTTGCGCTGAAGTATCTCAAAAACCGCGAGGAAAGCCGGGATGCCGTCATGCAAATTTTTGAACAGCTGGTAACGGCGCTCCAGCAGCACGAAGTGAAGTACTTCCGCGGCTGGCTGTACACCCTGACGCGGAACTTCTGCCTGATGCGGATTCGCGCTGAAAAAGGCAGATTCTTCGAAGATTTATCCCAGGTCGTTATGGAAAGCGACGAGTTTCTGCATCCCGATGACGACCTCGACCGGGAAGGCCGCTTTGACAGGCTCGAGAAATGTATGGAGGAACTGAGCGCCGAGCAGAAAAAGTGTGTTCAGCTGTTTTATATCCGGCAGAAGTGCTATCGGGAGATCGTCGAGGTAACGGGATACGATCAGAACAAAGTGAAAAGCTATATTCAAAACGGGAAGCGAAACCTGAAAATCTGTATGGAGCGAAATGGGTGACCTTCGTGACGATATCAAACGATATGGTAAGGGAGAACTGTCGCCGGCGGAAATGCATGCGCTGGAGCGTAAGGCATTAACCGATCCGTTTTTGGCTGACGCACTCGAAGGCGCTGATTCATTGCCTCCTGAGGATTTCGAAAACGACATTGCCGACCTTGAGCGTCAGCTGGAGCGGAGACGCAGGCCGGCAGTCTCACTCTGGATCTGGGCGGGCCGCATAGCCGCCGGACTAGCTCTTGTGGGTCTTGCAACCTTTAGTATTCTTTACTGGCCTGACGATAACAAGCTGGCCGAAGGCAACGCGGAGAAAGCACCTGCTGCGGAACGTGTGGCAGATTCTGTCGCTAATTCCGGCCCACTTGCTGCGTTGGAAGAATCGTCGCCCACACCACGTAAACGCAGTGCACCCCGCCTGCCCGCAATCGAAGCCCCGGCTGAGGAGAGCGTTGAAATCCCGGACGACCTGTTCAACGACAGCGACTTCCTGCTCCCTGAAAACGAAGCCAAAGCAAGCAGACCCGCCCGGCTCATTAAAGGATCTGTCGTGGATTCGGAAGACGGCCGACCCCTTCCCGGTGTTAACGTCACGCTGAAGGGCCTCTTCGGCGGCACAATCACCGACGAAGAAGGAAACTTCCAGATCGCCGTCGACAGCCTGAACGAAAGCCTCGTATTTTCCTATGTAGGGTTCGAAAGCCGTGAAGTGGTACCCGGCGCGAAGAATGAAGTGAACGTAGCGCTGGAACCCGATATCTCCGAATTGAGTGAAATTGTCGTCGTAGGTTACGGCACGCGTGAGCCTGCCAGCGCCGACGCCACAACCGTGGAAATGGCAGAGCCCGAAGGCGGCAAAAAGGCTTTTAAACAATACCTCGCAGAAAACCTCAAGTATCCTGAACAGGCGCTGACCAACAATGTAGAGGGTAAGGTCACCATTCAATTTACGATTCACCCTACCGGTTCAATCAGCGACTTTCGGGTGGTGAAAGGACTCGGCTACGGCTGCGAAGAGGAGCTCATCCGTCTCATTCAGGAAGGCCCTAAATGGCAGCCCACGCGACGCAATCATCAACCCGTTTCAGATAAGGTGAAAGTCAGGCTTAAGTTTTCATTACCAAAGAAAAAGTAAGCTCATGTGGAACCGGCGCATCATTCTTATCATCACGCTCCTTGTTGTTCTCACCGTCTCAGCGTATATCCTGCTCGTTGTTATTCCCGCGCGATTTGCACGTCAGACGTATGAAGGTGCGCAAACCCTTGCCCGCGACATCCGTGAAGCATTTCAGTTTTCTCCGGAGATCCGTGTTGACAACACCGTTATCCTGCAGGAACAGCACGACATTCTTGAGCTGGCACTCACGTCACAGCGGTTTCGCCATGAATACGTCTGGACTAATACCTGGATGGGGAGTACCAAGAAAATCACCATCACCGGCACGTTTGAAGCAAAGGCGGGTTTTGACCTTGGCAAGAAGTTCAGCATAGACCTGCGCGACGACAAGGCATACGTAACCCTTCCAAAGGCAACGCTGCTTTCTGTCACCCCGCGACACGATATGACGTTTCGCGATGAAAACGGCATCTGGAACTGGGTAGACGGATCAGACCGGTCGCGTGCCGTGAATGCTTTCACCCGCGACGCCGAAAAGATCTCGCGCAATTCGCAGTGGATAAGCAATGCTGAACAAGCACTCGAGAAACGTCTGACGGAAATACTCCGTCAACACGGGAAAGAACCTGTGTTCGTCTATGATGAAACGATAAAAAAGCGCTGAGGTATCAGACTACCTTCTTGCGGATAAGCTTCGCGTACGTACGGCTCACCGGAAAACTCTTTCCATTCTGCATTTTCACGACCATACCCCCGTTGAAGTGCTTTTCAATTTCTTTAAGCCCGTTAATGTTGATGATCGTACTGCGGTGAACGCGAATGAATATCTCCGGATTGAGAATTTCTTCCAGCTTTCCGATACCTGAAGAACTTACAAACTGATCATTCTTCGTGGTGAGGATAGTGTAATCACCGGAAGCTTCCAGGTACACAATCTCGTCGACGGGGAGGTTGAGCAACTTCTCCGACTTTTGAACGAAGATGTGTGTGTCGTACGAGGTTCGGTTTTCCGTTTTGAGGTTGCGCAGGAGTTCGCCGACGTTGTTTTGTTCAACCTTCATGCGGTTGATGGCTCTTTCAACGCCGAGTTTAAAACGTTCCTGGTCTAACGGTTTGAGAATATAATCGACAGCATTCTTTTCAAATGCCTTGATAGCATATTGATCGTATGCGGTACAGAAGATGACATAAGGGTCGTGAGTGATTTCATCCAGCACGTCGAAGCCCGTCATCCCCGGCATTTGTACGTCGAGAAACACCAGGTCCGGTTTGAGCTTGTCAATAGTTTCAACTGCTTCCTTCCCTTTAGAGCATTCACCGATCACCTGGATGTTCGGCATTTGTTGCAAATACTCCTGAAGCAGGTCGCGTGCTAACTTTTCATCATCTACAATAACACAAGTAATGTTCATCGACTAAGTGTTTAGATCAAATTTGAATTTATTTTGTCAAACGGCCTGGCTCTTTATTTCCTCTAAATTGTGAGGTTCCATTTCGTTTTCATAAGGGATGAAGAAACTGACGGAATACCCCCATTCGTTGGAGCGTATGCGCAAACCGGAATCAGGCCCGAAGATACTCTTGAGCCGTTGATCTGTGTTCCGAAGTCCGACGCCGCTTGAACTTCCATCCATCACCTTCTGGGCGTTGGAACCAAGTCCATCGTCTTTGACTTCGAAGAAGATCATATTATTAAATCGTTTTACAGTAAGAATAATTGTACCGCCGTCGTCTTTTGGAGCAATACCGTATTTCACGGAATTTTCGACAAGTGGTTGAAGGATCATTGGCGGAATCTGAACCTTGAGGCAGGAGAAGTCCACCTGCTTGACAAATTTCAGGCGATCGCCGAAACGCACCTGCTGAATGCGGATGTAGTTATCAATAAAGTCGAGCTCATGCAGAAGCTTCACCATCTGATCACCATGCGAATCCAGCGCATAGCGGAAAATGTCTGAAAGCTGGGTGATCACCTTACGTGCCTGTTCCTTGCTCGATCCGATGAGCATATTTATCGAGTTCAGCGTGTTGAACAGGAAGTGCGGGTTGATCTGTGACTTCAGCAGGGATATCTGCATTTCGCGGTTCTTCAGATGAAGTTCGCTTTTCTCTTTTTCCTTGCTTTGAAGTCCCTGGAAGTAGCGGATCACATAATACACCCCGGCGGTGAAGATGTATTGGTCGTGAAAGTGCAGCCCCTCCCATTTAAGAAGTCCCATCAGGTGGTTTTTCCAAAGGTCGACGCCGATCCAGCCTTCGACGTAATCTTCGAGGTAGTAGGAAAAGGAACCCATTATAAGGAAGTGGGTCATGGCCCCGATAAAGTGGCCTGCGACCTGGATGTAGACGTTAAACCGGAAGAGGAAGTTTGAATACAGGAATATCCCGATCATGAGGATACACAGCGCTTCAAACAGGTAGAGGGCGTTCCAGAAGATATAGGTATGCGGATTCTCCAGCCGCCATTCGATAAATGTTCCAACCGCATAATTTACGGCAAACCAAAGGCAGAGAAGGAGGTAAGCTCGCTTATAGATCCGTGGTATTTCTTCCAATGCTCTCAAAAGTTTCGAAAAATGACAAATACGCCCCCCAAATTCAAAGAAAAAGCGTCCAAGAAAATTTTACATCGGTAAAGCTTCAAAATGGACGATCACAACACCGGGCACCGGTGTACGCGCGCATGATCAGGGAATCTTTGAGGAATATAAGATAAAACGCCTGGAAAAAATTCCTCCGGGGTGCTAAAAATGAAGCCGGCTCATGGGCCGGCTTCGGGATGATTATTTTAAGGCAGCAAACGCCTCTTTCATGCGTTTCAGGGCCTTTCTGAGGTCGTCTTCAGAGGCCGCATACGACAGGCGGAGGCAGTTTCCATCGCCGAAAGCATCGCCCGTTACGAGCGACACGTGGGCCGTCTCCAGCAGGTACATACACAGGTCGTCACCGTTTTTGATGGTGCGTGAACCGTCGGACTTGCCGTAATAGTAGCTCACATCCGGGAAGAAATAGAACGCTCCTTCCGGGTAGTTTGCCTTGATCCCGGGGATCTCTTTCAGCAGCTCGTATACAATATCGCGGCGTTTGCGGTATTCAGCAACCATGTCCATAGTAGGCGTGATGTCGCCAGTGATGGCTGCCAGCGCAGCACGCTGAGCGATGGAGCAGTTCGCGGATGTGATCTGGCCCTGAACTTTGTTGCAGCCATCAGCAATCCACTTGGGGGCGCAGATGTAGCCAACACGCCAGCCGGTCATCGCATAGCCTTTGGCAAAACCGTTTACTGTAATGGTACGGTCGAACATGCCCGGGAACGAAGCAATGCTCACCTGTTCACCGGTGAAGTTGATGTGTTCATAAATTTCATCCGCAACAACAAGGACATTCGGAAACTTCTGCAGTACATCAACGATTGCCTGAAGCTCTTTCTTCGAGAACACGGAACCGGTAGGGTTACATGGTGAAGAGAAGATCATCGCTTTTGTTTTCGGCGTGATCGCTTTTTCAAGTTGCTCAGCGGTAACCTTGAAGTCGTTTTCAATCGAACCCTGTACAATCACAGGTGTTGCTTCCGTCAGGCGCACCAGAGCATCGTAGCTAACCCAGTAGGGTGAGAATACGATTACTTCATCGCCGGGGTTGAGGAGGGCGAGAAACGTATTGGCGATAGACTGTTTTGCTCCGTTTGATACGACGACATTCTCCGCCTTATAGGGTACGTTGTTTTCTTTCTGGTACTTGGCTGCGATAGCTTCGCGCAAATCCTGATAACCTGCTACGGGAGGATATGCAAAGTACTTGCCGTCGTCTATAGCTTTCTTAGCCGCTTCACAAATGTGTTTGGGTGTTTTGAAATCGGGTTCGCCCAGGCTGAGACTGATGACGTCGATACCTTTGGCTTTGAATTCACGGGCTTTTGCTGCCATCGCCAGTGTCGCTGACTCATGGATGGCTTCGATGCGGTTTGAAAGTTTTGTCATGGCTGTTTTAAAAAAGCGCCCAAAGAAAAGCATTAATCGCAAAACAAGGAAAGAACGTGCTTCAATGTTTGAAGCTTTTTAAAAAATGCGCAACTGGTTAAGGATTTTCGAATTCCGGCTTTCTAGCTAAAGAGCGTTCGTCCAGTAATGCTTCGTCCGAGCGTGATTTCGTCGGCGTATTCGAGGTCGCCGCCAACGGGAACACCACGGGCGATAACGCTTACTTTCACGTTAAGGTCTTTGATTCGTTTGTTGATATAATAGGCAGTGGTGTCGCCTTCCATCGTTGGACTTAGGGCGAGGATTATCTCGCGGGTTGCGGGTGATTGAGACACGCGCGAAACGAGGGATTCGATTTTGAGGTCGGAAGGGCCGATGCCATTCATGGGGGAGATCACTCCGCCGAGGACGTGGTACAGGCCGTTGAACTGCGCCGTGTTCTCGATGGCCATCACGTCCTTGCTTTCCTCGACGACGCAAATGATCGCCGGGTCACGACGTGCGCTGGCGCAGATGGAGCACGTTTCACTGTCGGATATATTGTGACACGTTGAACAGAACCGAATATTTGCGCGAAGCTTGCGAAGGGCATCGGCGAGCATGAAGGTGGTGTCTTCTTTTTCTTTGATGAGGTGCAGGACGAGTCGTAACGCCGTTTTTTTTCCGATACCGGGAAGTTTCGCTACCTGGTTTACGGCGTCCTCAATAAGTTTGGATGGGTATTCCACGTATGCTGTTGCGCTAGATGATGCGCGCGTCTATTCCTGCTTCACAAATCGCCTCGCGCATTGGCCGGAGAAAATCAAACGAACCTGACTTCACCGTGCACTTGCCGCGATAATGAATGATCAAAGTACACTGCTCTGCCTGTTCGGGCGTGTGATCACAAACCCGGATGAGCGTCTCAATAACGTGATCAAATGTGTTCACATCATCATTGAAAACCACCAGATCCATTAGGTCGGTCGTTTCTACCGCCTCCAGTACATCCGTCAGCTCCTGTTCCTGATAGCTATTCACCATAAATCACATTTTTTACAAAGTTAACAATTTTAAATTTTATCGTGGACATTCGACGTCGATTTGGAATTCATCAGAATTTCCTGATTCTTTGAAAGCATTAAAAACGCCGCATGAGTCCTGCTCTCGTCATCACCATAATGGTCGTCTATTTCGGAGTATTGATTGCCATATCCATGATCACGTCGCGTGGAGCAGATACCAATACATTTTTCACGGCAAACCGACAGTCGCCCTGGTACCTCGTTGCCTTTGGAATGATCGGCGCTTCGCTGTCGGGAGTGACCTTCATCAGCGTTCCGGGCAACGTCGGCAAAACCGAATTCAGCTACTTCCAGATCGTGCTCGGCTATCTCGTCGGGTACTGGTTCATCATGGGCGTGCTCATGCCCCTTTACTATCGGCTTAATCTCGTTTCGATTTACACTTACCTCGAGCAGCGATTCGATTTCTGGTCGTACAAGACCGGCGCTTTCTTCTTCCTCGTATCCCGGACGATGGGGTCCGCCCTCCGACTCTACCTTGCAGCAACGGTCCTCGATCTGTTTTTGTTCCGCGCCTGGAACGTGCCATTCTTCGTCACGGTGGCCACGACTATCCTACTGATCTGGATCTATACCTTCAAGGGTGGAATCAAAACCATAGTATGGACGGATACCTTCCAAACCCTGTTTCTGATTTCCGCAGTATGTATAACGGTGTGGCAGATTTCAGCGGCGCTGGGCTGGTCTGTCGGCGATCTTCCCCGAGTCATCGGCGAAAGCCAGTATTCCAGGATCTTCTTCTTCGACGACCCAACGTCGCGGCTATACTTCTGGAAACAGTTCCTTGGCGGAGCGTTCATTACCATCACCATGACAGGTATGGATCAGGAAATCATGCAGAAGAATCTGACCTGCAAAAACATCGGCGAAGCCCAGAAGAATATGTTCTGGTTCAGCCTGACTATGGCCTTTGTCACGCTGCTTTTCCTGGTGCTGGGCGCGTTACTATACCTTTATTCCGAAAGCCGTGGACTGCCCCTGCCTGACGCCTCGGATGAACTGTTCCCGCAGCTGGCTTTTGGTGAATTGGGACTGGCAGTAGGGATATTCTTTCTGCTCGGAATCACCGCCTCGTCCTATGCCAGTGCCGATTCTGCGCTGGCAGGATTGACGACTTCATTCTGTATCGATTTTCTCAATTTTAAAAAGAAAGGTGAAAAGCAGAAGAGCCGGGAAAAACTCCTCGTCCACATCGGGTTTTCCCTGGTGTTTCTTATCGTCATCGTGGTCTTCAAAGCGATCAATGAAAGATCGGTGATTGATGCAGTACTCACGATTGCAGGGTATACTTACGGACCGTTACTAGGTCTTTTCATTTTTGGGATATTCACGAAGCGTCTTGTCCGCGATCGACTGGTTCCCGTGGTGTGTGTGCTGTCGCCGGTACTCTCCTATGTAATTGCCTCTAACTCGGCGAAACTGATGCCCTGGTACGGCGCGATGGGCATTGAAGTGCTGATTCTGAATGGCCTGATTACGGTTTTTGGGCTGTTCCTGACGTCTATCGGCTTACCGCGCAAGGCCTGAAACGCGGAAGCCTTGAAAAAAGTAAGGCCGCCTTTGTTAAAAGCGGCCTCCAGATTAAAACCAACCCCACTATGTATTGCTGTCGAGCAGCTTGTGAGATTCTACCACTATACCAATAAAAAATTACCTATTCTTTCCCGGTCCGATAGGCACGCGTACTCTGACCGCAGCGCCAATTTTCCTCAATCCATTAAGCGTGAAGTAGGAAACTACTGTTAATCCCAGGATCCACGTGAACGTCAGTATCATGAATTCTTGCATGCCGACTATTTGGCGAAAGGTGTGCCAAATCTTCAGAACGGGCTAAAAACGCGGAAAGGGCTTCTGATGAGGTCGGTTTTGTCCTGATTTGGGAGACGTCTTTCTGAAAATGGGTCAGCGGAGGAGTTCGCGGGCGGGATCCCAGAACAGTTTTGTGAAGTCGTCGACGCGGTCGTTAGTGACCGTAACGCCCTCTTTTGCCAGTCGCCGCTCCATTTCCTCAGGGGGCTGGAAATGGTGCTTGCCGGTGAGCAGGCCAATCCGATTGACAACGCGATGGGCTGGAACACCGGCTGGACAGCCGCTCATGGCCCATCCCACCATTCTGGAGCTGGATTTTGCACCCAGGTAAGCGGCAATAGCGCCATACGACGTCACGCGGCCTTTCGGTACGAGCCGCACAACTTCGTACACATCTTCAAAAAAACTGTCATTCGACTTCTTTTTGCTGACCGGCATAGGGTATAGGGCTGAACGGTGTTAAATTTACGGCCGATTCGAAATTGAACAACAGGTACGTGAAGTATATCATTTTTGTTGCCCTGTGCATGGGGATTTATTGTCAGTCCTATGCTCAAACAATAATATTTCCGGAGAAAGAGGGGTGGAATGTCGTTCGCGAGAACGATACGCTGTCATTTCAGGTGAAGTCCTGGCCTCGCAACGCCCGCTTTTCAGTTGAAGGTGCGGATGGCCTGGGCGTTGTGTTTGACTCCCTGGGAAATTTTTCGTGGACTCCGGGCTTTGATTTCGTCGATCGCATAGCTCTACGCAAGGAGATCACGCTATTGTTTGAAGCCCGCTTCTCCGACACCAGCAGCGTCCGCAAACCCATGACTTTTACGGTTACGCACGTCAATCGCCCGCCGGTAGTCGACGAGCTGCCCGTGTTTTACGTGCGCCAGTCAAGCCAGAATGTATATCAGATCCCTGCGGAATTTGTATACGATCCCGATGGCGACCCCATTGTTTTCAGAAACATTGTCTCACAAATGCCCGAAGGCGCTTCACTCACCTCTAACGGTCAGTTTACCTGGGCGCCCTCGCGCAGTCAGTTCAATGCGATGAAGAACCAGCCTTACACGGTTGAGTTCATCGTACAGGACCAGCCGCACAAAGCAGAAACCCAGGGGAAACTTCGCATAGCTCAAACGCAACTTGACCTTCCTCCCGAACTTGTCATCGTCCCCGGTGATTCACTGTTCGTGATCAAGGAAGACGAACCACTTAACCTTAAGATATACCTTAGCGATCCCAATGGCGACGACAATGTCAGAAGCGTTGGAATGATCTGCAGTGACCTTCAGATTCCGCAGTCGGCACTCAAAGAAAATACGTCTGTTCAATACGAGTTTACCTGGACACCCGGATACCAGTATACCGATGATGCCAAGAAGTTTTCAGAAACGGAGATAGTCTTCTTTGTGCTCGACAAAACAAATAACAGAACGGAGAAGAAAATTCGCATTCGCGTGATGGATGCAGAGAACATCGTTGAGAAAGACGCATTGCAATATACAAAGTACCGGAACAGTCTCGTGGCTGCGCTGATGTTGATCACACAGCTTGATGAGAATCAGAAGAAACTCAACCAGGAATACAAGAAGGCCCATAAAGGAAAGAAGAAGCGTTCTGTTTTAAATGCATCGCTTGGTGCTGCGACGGGTATTTCCCCCGTTACGCTTGAGCCCGATCAGTCGAAATTGGTTTCCGGAATCGGCGGAACGACTGTTTTGACACTCGGAACACTTGAGGCTACTGAAGTTATCGGACGCTCCAAGGAATCGATTATGGAGAAGATCCGACTTACGATTGAAATCAGAAACAAACTTCAGTCGCAGGGTGACGACTTTGCCAGAAAGTATTCGCTGAAGGCTCCGCGACGCACGCTGGACTTTGAAAAGGACATCGACAAACTTCGCACCGCGATGAATGATCAGCGCCTCGTGCTGCTGGAACTCGATGCGTACAAAAAAGGACGTGCAAATGTTGACGATAAGGAGATCAAGAAGGTCTTCATCGACTTCACGGAAGAATAAGATTATTTGTCTTTAAATAACGAAGGTCTGCCGTACCCCCGACAGACCTTCGTCATTTTTGTGATGCCAAGTTGCTATGCAGCCGCTACCTGTTTTCTTTCTGTTGCTGTATTCAGTGCCCGCGTCAGCCATAGATACTCATCCGCGAAGCTTTGGATTGACGTGGCGAACGAATGATCAGCAAGCTCGCCTTCTGCAGTGAACTTTTTATCGACTTCAGGGACGATCAGCATTTGTGGTGAGCCGACGCCTGAGATTCCAAAAACGAGATGCTGCAGCTGGATGGCGGCGCGGATGCCACCCAGCTTTCCCGGAGAAGCGGTTACTATGCCGAATACCTTTCGCTCCTGTTTGGGAAACTGGTCCAGGAAAGTTTTTAGCGCGGGTGAGTACGAACCGTTGTATTCAGGTGACACCAGAATAAATCCGTCAGCGTTAAAAATGCGCTGCGCGATGCTGGTATGCTGAGGCGGAACGTCTTCCGAGCGCATCCACACCTGGTCTACATAGGCAAATGCATGCTGTTGCATATCGATCAGTCCACTGACCACGCCATACTCACGTGAAAGCACTTGCTGCAGGTGCAGGGCAACGCGTTTCGTAACACTGCCTTGTCGCGGACTGCCGGAAATTATCTCAATCCTCATGGGCGCGTTAGTTGTTGTAGAAGAACTGTTCTTTAATGATTTTGCCATCCTGCCAGAACTGCACACTCACCTGGCGGAACTTGCGTACACCCCACTCGCGGTGTGTATAGTCATAGTTCCAGATCACAAACGAGATGTCATTCCCCGTGCCGATGCCTTCCACTGACGCGCTGCGGAATTCCTCAATGTTGTTCAGAAACGTTATCTCGCGTTCGCGGTTAAGCGGCTTTCCAACAACCGGTGGATTTTCATTCTCCTGCATTGCGACATTCTCGTGATAGTACTTGTCAAAAGCATCGAGCAGTTTTCCCGAGATAACTAATTGGTTAAGATCCTGTAGTGAATCGTGAATTGATTTAGAGTCCATTGTTTTTACTTTAAGTGCGTGAATTTCGTTTGAAACGAATGCCGGCATTCACATACTGTTCATCAGTGATTGTTCGGTGGTGCTTCGCTGATGATCAGATAGCACAATAAACGAATGGACAGACCGCCGGGTGACATCGCCTGGGTTAAGTAATTTCGTTACCCTATGTTAACTCAGCTGCCTTTGAGCATCGATTGTTTTCGGATACGACTCAGACTTTGAGGGGTGATGCCAAGGTATGAGGCGATCTGATGATTGGGCACGCGCTGGTCAATGTGCGGGTAACGCTGAATGAATTCTGCGTAGCGTTCCGATGCTGTTTTTGTGAGGCTGGACGTAAGGCGCGTGTTATACGAAATGATCGAATGCTGATAGAGTATCCGGAAGTAGTTGTTCATTTTTGGCACCTTTTCAAAGAGCACTTCGAGGTTTGCATTGGTGATGCTTAGCACTTCCGTGTCTTCCAGACAATCTACATTATAAATGGATGGCAATCCAGAGAGAAAGCTGGCGAGGTCGCCCGTCCACCATTCCTCCGGACTAAACCGCAGGATGTGTTCGTGGTTTTTTTCGTCGACCCGGTACGTGCGTGCCAGGCCCCGGATGACGAAGTTGTCGTATTGCGAAACCTGCTCTTCCTGAAGGATGTACTGGTGTTTGCGGAATCGCCGGTGGACGAACAGATCTTTGATGATGTTCATCTCTTCCTCCGCCAGGAATATTTTCCGTCGTTCGATTTGTTCAAAAAGAAGCGTCCACATAGGTCAACGTAAGCGCGCTGCGGTGAAAATAACAAACTTGTGAATTATTGTGATAACGAACGAGGAAATCATGCATCAGTTATCCTGCTGCTCCTCATTATTATGGCCAGATTGCTGGTGTTCAGGTCAGGCATTTGATTTATACCTGTAAGGGTGTTGGTCAGAGAGCTTTTAAATAGTATAACGAAAGTTGAACCATCTGAAGCTCTGATTTGAAGCAATTCAAAACGTCTGATCAGCTATAGAGGCCGTTCTGTTTCTTCGGAAATTTAACGGCCTCTTATTTTTTGCCCGCCATGAGCTATCAAACTCGCATGATTTTGATCGCTCGAAGCATAATTCACGAACAGCGACGCTTGACTTCATGTCCTAACGGCCGGATTAATCACAAAACATAGTTATAGACGACTTGTCTTTTATTCCGGCAAATAGCCACGGCGTTGTTTGCTGAACAGTACAGCCAGCAGGCCTCACCATGATGTCCAGCAAGACGGGATTCGGAAATTTCTTACGTGAGAAAGTAATCTTTAATGGACACGAGACAGCATAAATCGGTGAAAAAATCACCTCTGCCTGCATGTCGTCGACAGTTGTAGCAAATAAATCCTTTTAAACAGGCGCCAGACAATTACTTCAGGCAGCTTGTCGAAATGTGGTTCGGTTAAACGGCTTTCGTGAACATATTAGAGATTAACAAATCGAAATACTATGAGAAAAGTCCATTCCCTGCGTTTTATGCCGGTTTTGCTTCTAATGATAATGATGAATGTCGTTGCGGCAAATGCGCAAACCGTTAAGAAAACTGTTGAACTACCTGAATTCAAGGCCATTTATGTGAACTCCGGATACACGGTAAACCTCAAACAGAGCAACAAACAGGAAGTTATCGTGGAAACCTTACCTGAGATCTGGGACCTCACATCCATAAAAGTAGAGAACGGCATCCTCATGATTAACATGGAACGCAAGCCGGAATCTCCTAATAAGAGTATTTGGGCCAAGATCGATGACATCAAACTGAAGACGCCGATGAAGATCACGGTGAGTGTGAAGAATATCAATGAACTCCAGGTCAACGGAAACGGAAAGATCATTACCATGAACTCACTGGCTTCCGATCAGTTGAAGCTTTCTCTTGCCGGAAACGGTGAGATGGACCTTGATATTAAGGCCACGAAAGTAAAGACTGATGTGACAGGTTCCGGTAGCATTAACCTGAAAGGATATGCTACAAGCAATGAAGTGTTCATCGCGGGTAGCGGAAGTCTTAAGGCATTTGCATGCGAACTTGAAACGTCGAATGTGAAGATATCCGGCAACGGCACATGCGAGCTTAACGTAACGCAGGCGCTGGAGTCACTCGTGGCAGGTAGCGGCTCCGTCAAGCACAAGGGCAACACGAAGACTGTAACCAAGAAAATCTACGGCTCAGGCGCTGTTGAACGCGCATTTTAAAAGGGAAAGAAATCTTTCAGATTCCGCAGGTCGCACAGAAGAAACTCCCCCAGTTTGAGAGTGAGAAAAGAAAGCATACACCGCCTCTCACTCTCAAACTGAAACTCACACTGCCGCGTTCGGAGAAATCAGAAATCACTTCCAATAGCGATACGCCCAGGCTAACCACGTGCTCCAGTTAGGGCCAGTAGTGTGCCCGCCCGCGTGCTGACGATAGGCGAGATCACCATCTACGAGTCCCTGTCCCAGGGGCGGGAAGGCGTCCTGTCCGAGATCTTTTTTGCCAAGGAGGCGATACACAGGCCCTGCGTGAACGCCGCCCAGAAACATCCCCTTAGCGTCTATCCACTGACCTTCGACATGCGGTGACCCCGAGCTGATGAATACAGGGCGCGGTGCACACAGTGCAATGAGATGATGTGCATCCACAGGAAGGTCGTCAACAGTGTGGCTGCTGGCGTATTTTATGAAGTTGCCGCAGAACCAATGGTACTCTGCTGAAGACGCGAGGTTTTCCACCTGCTCACCAAAGTTGCGGCGGAGGATCTTGGCACCACCAGCTCCTGATGATCCAATAAAACCAAGCGAGATACGGGGTTCGTAAGCCATCGTGACGAGTGCAGCCTTGCCATATCGCGAGAGGCCTTCAATGGCTACGCGTTTAGCATCTACGTCGCGGTCAGTCTCAAAATAATCCACAGCGCGGCTTGCGCCCCAAGCCCACGCGCGTAGTGAGCCCCATTGGTCCGGCTTGCGTGCCTCGCCCTTGTTCACGAGACCGATAATGCCCTGTCGCAGTCCCGCGCCGTGATCGGCCTGAACACTTGCAGGATTCAGGATAGCGTAGCCCCATCCACGCGAGATAACTTGCTCTTTCCAGCCGGGCTCGCTTGCCGACATCAAAGAGTTCCCACCTCCAGCGGGAGGATTACCAAAAGGCCAGCGGATAAATCCGAACTCAAGCACAACAGGTACCCCTTCCGTTGAGGAGGCTGGTGTGCCTACAACAAGCTCAATGTTTACGCTGATCTGTGGAAACGCCGAGTTGTCAACCACGCCGGAGAGCGTCTTTTCCTTGACACGAAAATTTCCCATCATAGTATCTTTCACGGAGATTACTTTCCACGTAACACCCGGAACGTTCTCAGGCACGCGCCCATAGACTTCCTTGTCAAAGTGTTCGACGATCTCAGGCCTGCGGCGCTCTGTCCAATCCTTTGCGGTAGTGACCTTTTTGCCGTTGTTGAATACAAGAGGATCAGGAAGCTTGTAGCTGCGCACCTTTGCTTCGTCCTGGTTAGCTGCATCAGGTGCACTGGGATTGCCTGATGGTCCGGGACGATTCGGCGCGGTGATGCCAATTTGTTTCTTCATCTGCTCATGATCGGCAGCAGATAGCGCAGCAAGACTGTCGCGCGAAGCTTGTGAAAATTGGGCGGCCGCAGAGTTAAATGCCAGGGCCAAAACGAGAATAAGAGCAGGTTTCATTTGGATCCTTTTTCAAGTTGTTCAATACAATGTTGAGAAGCTTCCAGCATCGTGGTCGTCCAGATGTCTTTCTTGTTTTCGGCAAGGTATTTCAGGAAGTTGTTGTGTTTCTTAAGGTCAACGTTTATTGCATGACCGCCACCCACGCCATGGAACAGAATGACAAGCAACGCATTTTCCTGCTTAGCTTTCTCCGCCCATTGGATCATCTGGTCTTCATTGCCGGAGTCAACGACGTAGCAGTTCACATTGGTGAGGTCGAGATTGCTGAGGTGGTTCAGTTCACCTTTCACGCCGCGCAAGGCCACGAAGCGATCCCGGATGGCCTCGACGAAAGAGCCTTCGCCAGTTTCCATATCTCCGCAGGTGTAGGCAAATGTTCGTTGTCTCTTGCCATCGATGGATTGCAGAAGCACGTCTGTCGTTTCGATGTCGCGAATCATGTCGCGTGTGGTATAGGTGCTGAGGTCATTGTCTTTCGACACCCATGATCTTCCGGGTTTGGATCCGTCACATGGATGATAGAATGTGTGGTTCCCGAGTTCGTGTCCACGTGCAGCCGCAAAGCCCCAGTCGCGCAGACGCTTTCGGCAACCAGGAAAGCCTCCTGATAAATAAAATGTCGCCTTTAGCCCCAGCGAATCCAATACAGGGATAGCATTGTCGAGCTGAACCTCGAGGGCGTCGTCGTAAGTGATAACCACCGCAGCCTTCTTGCCATGCCACAGATCGTTTACTTTGGCTACCTGTGCTTCGAAAGGCGACGCCGGCAATCCTTCCTTGTTGAACAGGTTCGCTCCTTCGGGATTATCCGACCACGCGTACCTGACGTAGAGCGGATCCACCACGTTATCGCTCCACGCAATCACGTTGTTTCCTTCAATCTTCGACTTTGCCCACACGAACTTCTTGTCAGCACCGGCAACGGCGAGCCATCGTACGGGTTCACCATCGGTCGTGATCAGGCCAGCGCCCACGTCGCCGAAGGTTAGAACCAACTGATCGCCATTTTGTGTAACGGAAGTCAGCGTTGGACCGGAATACACAACGTTAGATTCATTGTATGCAACGCGTCGTGCTGCCAACGCCAACCGATCCCCTATTGGTTTCTTGTTCCCGGGATGGATGTCATTCCACTCGCCGAGGTCAATCGCTACTGCCATCGCTGTCTTCGGAACGGACAACACACGACGCTGTCCTTCGCGGAGGCGTGCCCATGCACTTTCCACCGGGAGATAGTCAGCTTCGTTGAAGTTGGGCAGCTGCGCGTAGAGGAATGGCATATCCTTTTGCTTCCACTGTGCGCGCCAGTCGTTGATAAGTGTCGTGAGCAGTACGTCGTATTCCCAGGCGTTGCTGATGTTGCTTTCGCCCTGATACCATATCGTACCCTTTATCGGGAAGTCGACAAACGGTGCGATCATTCCATTAAACAGCGCTGAAGGTTCGTTTTGTGCGGAGATGCCCGCAACGCCTCCGGCACGCGGCGTGAAGACTTCACCGACTTTGTATTGCCAGTCACCCTTGAGGTCTATTGTGTCGCCAGGGGTCGCGAGATAGTATGGCTTGTCGGGTACGAATCCGCCCTTCATTCCAAAATTCGAAACGCGCACCACGATAATGTTTTTGCCTTCTTTAAGCACGTCTGTAGGAAGCTGATACCTGCGCTGCGGATATTGATACGTCGTGTTGCCTACGCGTTTGCCGTTGACGTAAGCTTCGTCGGCATCAACAATTCTTCCCAATGAAAGTCGCGCGGGAGCGCCAACCATCGATGCAGGCACGGTGATCTCTTTGCGGTACCACACCACGCCGTCGAGGTTCTTCAGGCCCTGGTCTTCCCAGAAGCCGGGAATGTTTATGCGTCGCCATCCTACAGGTTTGTACGCTACGTCGTACCAGGGAGTGGATGCCCTCATACCCACGTCGCCGGTCCGAAGCTTTTCTGCTGCAAAACGCGCAGCTGCTGCCTTTCGGTTTTGTGCGTTCACGTACGCAGTATCCTTGTTGGTTTTGATTCGCGCGAGCCTGTCAGGGAAGGCCTTCAACCCAGCCTCGCTTGTCCATGCTTCAACGGGAGTTCCTCCAACGCTGGAGTTGATTATTCCAATAGGAACCTTGTACTCGTCGTAGAGCGCCTTTGCAAAGAAGTACGCGACCACTGAAAAGCGTAGTACGTTTTCAGGATTTGCAGGGACCCAGCTTCCCGAAGGAAGGTCATCTGCGGGACCTGTAAGTACCGGGTTCGTCGGGACGAGGAACTGTCGGATTTGAGGATAGTTCGCAGCTTCAATCTCTGAAAGGTAGCGGTCGCGATGAAGTATCAGGGAGTGAACCATGTTTGACTGCCCTGCGCACATCCAGACGTCACCAATCAGGATGTCATTCAACTGAATGGTTTCATCTTTTCCCGTGATCATCATTGTGAACGGGCCACCTGCCTTTGACGGCGAAAGCGTGATAGCCCACTGTCCGTTGGCGTCGGTAGTTGTGTTGTATCGCTTTCCGCGGAAGGAAACTTTTATGGGTTCACCTTTGTCGGCCCAGCCCCAGATTTTGATCCTGGCATCGCGCTGAAGAACCATGCTGTCGCCTACCAGCTTGGGAAGTCGTATGCGGGCGTGTAGCAACTCCGTTTGGAGCAGACAGACCAGCAAAAGCAAAGAAGCAATTGAAATTCGCTTTAACATAGATCAGGATTAGGTACTTATTTTAGATTCATATTTTTCTTGACTTGCTTTATAGCTTGCTGAATGTCGACGGACAGATATGCAATAATGCAACAGTTGCATTCTGGTGCGGGCGTGTGAGATACAGAGCAACTTTTTCTGCAACAATAAAACTTGTTGCATTCCCTTGCCTGAAGGAGCTGATACCACAGTTGTAGCGATCGTGAAAGTAAGTAATGCAAAGACGAGTGTTCATGTATCCTGTCACAGCCTCACTATATGCTTGCTAAATTTAGAAAGTTTTTCAATCGGACCTCTGCATTTTACACCGATGATCGAAGTCTGGTTTTATTCGTGCATTTCCGGTTCCGGATTTTCCTTCAGCATTATGACGAATTTATGCTGACATTCCCTGAGTCAACGTCTCCGCTTTTGCAAAAAATGTTCAGGCGACATGTCTATTAGCCAGACTTTTGATCTGTCTGACCCGCACCGATAATGAAGAACTTCGACCGCGACGGGCTACAGCGCAGGAAGGGAGAGGGAAGGAACGACATCAGGCGCGTATGAAACTTATAGGAGGAAATTAGGTAAAGGGGCAGCAAAACACTACCTTCCATACATCAATTCTTGTTGACCCGCAGTACGCTACTTACCCTTCGAAAAGGGCATTTAACTGACTACCCGATCGTCTGAATTGTACCGGGCTATTATCCACTGACCGAACTTGTTCACCTGACACCCGATAAGCATTCATGGCATAATCGAGTGAGGTGGTCGCGTTCATAAACATGTAAACCACTTTAATGAAGCAGCTTCGTATCTCCAAACAGATTACCAATCGTGAAAATGAATCGCTTGACCGCTACCTGGTGGAAATCGGACGCATTGATCTGATTTCCGCCGATGATGAAGCGTCATACGCGAAACGGATACGCGAAGGTGATTTGGTGGCGTTGGAGAAATTAACGCGGGCTAACCTTCGCTTCGTTGTTTCAGTTGCGAAACAATATCAAAACCGCGGCCTCAGTCTTAGTGACCTCATCAACGAAGGGAACCTCGGACTCATAAAAGCAGGACAACGCTTCGACGAAACGCGCGGATTCAAATTCATATCCTATGCAGTTTGGTGGATTCGACAGTCCATCCTGCAAGCGCTCGCTGAGCAGGTGAGGATTGTACGCCTCCCCCTGAACCGCGTCAGTGAGATCCATCGGATTTCGTCAGTCCTGTCGAAGCTGGAACAGGAGTTTCAGCGCGAGCCTACTATACAGGAAATCGCGGATGCTTCCGATGTTTCCTCTGAAGACGTAGGACAGGCCCTTTCTTCACCAGGGCGTGGCATATCAGTCGACGCACCTTTTGCTTCCGGCGAAGAATCAAGCCTTCTCGATGTAATCCACGATGAGAATAATCCAATGCCGGATGAAAGCCTGATGCAGGATTCCCTGAGAAAGGAGGTGGCGAGACTCATCGGAACATTAAATGCGAGGGAATGTGAAGTCCTGACGCTGTACTTTGGACTGAATGGCTGCAAGGCCATGAGCCTGGAAGATATCGGAGATCATATCGGACTTACGCGTGAACGGGTGCGTCAGATCAAGGAAAAGGGTATTCGCTCGCTGCGGAATACAGGTTCCAAAGCCGGACTGAATACTTACCTGTAATGCCGGATTAATGTAGTTTCTCCACCATGAAGCCTTTGAATGAAAATAATGTTAGTAGACGACGATGCCGATGATGTTGCCCTGATGCTCGAAGTAATTCATGAGATCAATCCAACACTTGATTGTGATGTGGCCGGCGACGGCGAGGAAGCCCTGAGGATGCTGGAACGCGGCTTCATTCCTGCCTTGATTTTTCTTGATATCAACATGCCGAAGATGGATGGCAGGGCCTGTCTTCGGGCTATTAGATCCAGATTTCAAACTGTGCCCATCGTTGTTGTAAGCACGAGTATATCTCCTAAAGATCAACTGCTATGCCTTGAGCTGAAGGCTGACTTCATCGAGAAACCTGGAACCTACCAAAGTTATTTTCCGATCATCAGAGGTTTCCTGGACGTTCTGGTAAACAATTGAGCAAAAAAAAGGAGCCCGAAAGCTCCTTTATATTGTTCACTGATATAATTACCAGCGCTTGTTGAAACCACCATCGCGGCTTCCGTACCCACCGCTGTTGCGGTTACCGTATCCTCCGCCCTGACGGGGAGAATCAGTTTTAGGACGAGCTTCGTTTACATTAAGGTCTTTGCCCTGAAGGCTGTAACCGTTTAATTCTTCAATAGCTTGTTTGGCTTCCGAGTTGTCGGGCATTTCCACGAAGCCGAAACCACGACTGCGTTGCGTTTCTCTGTCGAGAATGATTTTCACTGACGATACTTCGCCATGTTGTTCGAATAGTTCTCTTAATTCATCTTCTGATGACTTGAAAGAGATGTTGGATACATAGATGTTCATATAAATAATTAAAAAAAGACGTTATTGATTTACTCTTGCGGGAATAGGTTTCATGCCCAGTTGTTTCAGTAAGCGCGCATGGCCCATTACTGCCGACATGAATGTTCGTGATGTCTTGTAAGGCAGTCCGTATTCCGCGGCGGTAGCCCTGACAATTTCTGCGATGCGGCGATAGTGCACATGGCAGATGTTTGGAAACAAATGGTGCTCAATCTGGAAATTCAGTCCGCCGACGTACCATGAAAACCATTTGCTGCGGTTTCCGAAGTTCGTGGTGGTCGCGAGTTGATGCACAGCCCAGTTGTTCTCCAGCGTGTTGCTTTCATCCGGCAGCGGGAACTCCGTGCCTTCGATGACGTGTGCAGGTTGGAAGATGATCGCCAGCATAAAGCCTGCAATGAAGTGCATCAGAAGTATGCCGATAAGCACCTGCCACCATAACAACGAGGTAAATACCACTGGGATGACAAACATGTATCCTACGAAGACCAGCTTCGAGATGATGAGCACGATCCATTCCCTGCGTATGCTCATGTTTAATTTCTTCGCAAGACCGTTCTTGTCGTACTTCACAATCCTGGTAAAATCTTTCACGAAAAGCCACACGATAGTCATGAGTCCGTAAAGGAACCATGCATAGATGTGCTGATACCGGTGAATGCGCTTCCAGTCGGAGTGCGGCGTAAGACGAAGCGCACCTCTGGGACTGATATCCTCATCTTCTTCGTGCACATTCGTAAAGGAATGGTGCAATACATTGTGTTGTATCTTCCAGTTGAAAGAATTCGCGCCAATCAGATTCATCGAGTAACCGATGACGTTGTTCACCCATTTCTTGCTGGAGTACGCGCCGTGGCATGCATCGTGCATAACTGACAAGCCAATCCCGGCAACGCCGAAGGCCATCAGCACGACCATAGCAATCAGTGCAGGCATTGAAGTCACGACGCTGGTGACGATCAACAGATATGGCGTCAGAAACAGAGCGAACATAAAGATGGTTTTGAATACCATTTCGCCGTTCGCATGTTTGGCAATGTTCTTTGTTTTGAAGTATTCGTTGACGCGTTTGTTCAGTGTGGCAACGAAGTCGCGATGATTATTCGCAAAGCGGAGTGTTGTTTTCCTTTCCATTCGTGAGGTCTGTTAGCGTTAGGCAAAAGGATGTTCAACTACTTTCAGATCCGCCGTTGAAATACGTTTGATGTTTTTCAACTGGCCCCGTTCGTCGTTTGCACAAAATGAGAGCGCGTTACCGCTTGCACCCGCGCGGCCTGTGCGGCCAATGCGGTGAGTATACGTATCTGCAGATTCCGGAAGCTCATAGTTGATGACAAACGGAAGATCGGCGATATCAATTCCGCGTGCGGCGATGTCTGTAGCCACCAGAACACGGGTTGCATTCTTTTTGAAGTTCAGCAGTGCGCGTTGTCTCGCGTGCTGTGATTTGTCTCCGTGAAATGCTTCAGCAGAGATGCCTGCTTTGTTCAGGTCGCGTGCAATTTTGTCGGCGCCGTATTTCGTACGGGCAAACACGATCACGTTTTGCATGTCGCGCTCAGCAATGACGTGCTTAAGCAAAGCTTTCTTGCTTTCGCGCGGAACAAAATATACTGATTGATCGATTGCAGGACGCGGTGTTTTCAACTCTACGTCAATCCTTACAGGATTAGTGAGTATTTCTTTAACAAGTGTGAGTACTTCACCCGACATTGTTGCTGAGAACAAAAGGTTTTGCCTTTCAGCAGGTACCATTTTGATAATGCGACGCACGTCGTGGATGAAACCCATGTCGAGCATGCGATCAGCTTCGTCGAGGACGAGCATTTCGATGTTCTTAAGGGAAATGATGCGTTGTTGGATAAGATCCATCAATCGGCCTGGGGTGGCTACGAGGATATCAACACCCTGACGAAGTGTTTTAACCTGGTTGAATTGAGATACACCACCATATATAACAGTGCTGTTCAGGTGCAGATGCTTACCATAGAGCTTAAGGTTGTCTGACACCTGAATCGCGAGTTCGCGTGTAGGTGTGAGGATCAGCGCGCGAATGCCTTGCTGGCCGCGGCTTGAAATCAGTCTTTGCAGTAGAGGAATGCAGAATGCAGCGGTTTTTCCCGTACCCGTTTGTGCGGTTCCGAGGATGTCTCTGCCTGAAATGATTTGAGGGATTGCTTGTTCCTGAATAGGAGTGGGGCTTTTGTAGCCCTTTTCATCCAGCGCCTTCATGATGGCGTCGGACAGGTTGAACCTGGAAAATGACATTAAAAAACTAAAAAATATAATTTGACATTAAACTCATGTACTTCACGAGCCATTGTGGCAACCGACTTCGTGAGGATAGCTATAAAAGACTAAAAACAGAGAGTTTTGCCAGATTAACTGAGGAGATTTAAATAACTACGCGGGGATGAAACCGAAGGAGTGAGATAATTATCCGCAATTGATAATACAAAGGTAGTGAAATAAAGTTATAAACCAAGAGGTTAGGGAAATGAGGAGGTTATAATGTGATTAGGCGGCTGGCGGCGGGTGGATTTAAATGTGTGCTTTAGAAAGACATACCCGCTTATCGCTCCCTTTCGTTCTCAAACTGCGCCTGGAACCACCTGGCCAATTCAGAAACCAGAATCAATGTTAAGCGAATGTTAAGTTATCCCTGTGTTAATTTAATGTTGCCTTAACCGCTATCCTTCTTCTATCTGCTTTTTTTGTGACCGCTTAATCGCCGGTTTTCACAATGAAGAAGTTCACCGTTCTCTTGTTGTTCATCACTTCCGTAACATCGATCAACGCGCAGCGACTCACTCCGGACTCTGTGGTGTCGGTCCCTCAGCAGGAGAAAGAATGGTATAAGAGGCTTAACCTCCGCGGATACACGCAGATTCGCTATAACCGGTTGTTCGAAACCAATGAAAACCTGCAGTGCGAACAATGCGATAAGTCCTGGGGTGGTGATGGCGGGTTCTTCCTCCGGCGACTGCGCCTGGTGCTCTACGGACAAGTTCACGAACGTGTCTATATTTATATACAACCAGATTTTTCAGCCGTAGGCTCTTCCGGCAATCAAAACATTGCACAGATCCGCGATATATACTTCGATCTTGGTCTCGATTCGAAAAATGAATTTCGATTTCGCATCGGACAGTCCAAGGTGCCATTCGGATTTGAAAACCTGCAGTCCAGCTCGAACCGCCTGCCTCTCGACCGCGGTGATGCGCTGAACAGCGCTATCGCCAATGAACGCGACCTCGGGGTTTTCTTCTATTGGGCACCTTCGAATATACGAAAGCGGTTTTCGTACCTCGTGAGTGCAGGACTCAAAGGGTCCGGTGACTACGGTGTCGTAGGCCTTGGCGTCTTCAATGGGCAAGCAGCTAACAAGAGCGAAGCCAACGATACACCTCATACCGTCGCGCGGATTTCGTATCCCTTTCAGATCGGCAACCAGATCATGGAGCCGGGGATACAGGGATACACGGGCAGAGCTGTTGTGACCACGCGAAGCGCTGATGTATCCGGACTTCCTGATTTCGAGTACGCTGATCGACGCGCTGCAGCGACGTTTGTGCTTTACCCACAACCTTTCGGACTTACGGCAGAATACAACATAGGAACAGGCCCGGAGTATAATCCCGCGACGAACACAATCGAGCAGAAACGCCTCCGGGGTGGATACATTCAGGCATCGTATTACCTGCGCGTGGGAGGTCATCTGATCATTCCATTCTTCCGTTATCAGGCGTATGATGGCGGCAAGAAACACGAACCCGACGCGCGTAGCTATACCGTGAGGGAAAGCGAGGCCGGCGTAGAATGGCAGCCTATCAAAAACTTCGAACTGGTGATGATGTACACGATGTCGGAAAGAAGATATGAAGACGCTGTGAAATTCAATAATTACCAGGAAGGAAGCCTGCTCCGCATTCAGGCGCAGTTCAATTATTGATTCTCCGGCACCACGATGTGATCTGTTGATTACTTCAGCTGAACCAAAAGCGCCTCACCCTCGCGGATTTGTTTTGACAATGTTGTCTTTCCATTCTGAACGACGGCCGACACCGGCCACTTTTTTCAATATGGTCAGAATGGGCAGACTGTGTTCTTGCGCGAGGTTCCGGCGAATCCCGTCTTTTGCTAGTGCCCATCTGTTGTGATCAATGCCTGGTGTGATTCTGCGTCGATGCCGTCATGTTGATGAAGCCTGTCAACATACCAATCACGACAAAATGTATCGCCGCGCATAAGTAGTGTGGGAAAATGAGCCAACGAAAGTATCACAGACTGTCGACGAAACATCCTTGTGGTGTCATGTGACTAAACCAGCGACAGCAACCGACGGCCATACATCGGCTTGAAAATGAATTTTATCGCAAATATCGTGAAGCATCTCCGCCACAATCCATAATTTTAAATGAAACAAACCCTCCATACATATGAGTGAAGTAAGATTCGGACAAGAGTATCTCGCAGAACTTAAGTCGGAGGCACGTGCCTCACGGCGTTGCCTGGAAGTCATACCCGAGTCGCTGTACGACTGGAAGCCGCACCCGAAGTCTATGAACATGGGCTACCTCGCACTGCTCGTGGCAGACATTCCACGATGGATCGTCTATACGATTGAAAAGGCGGAAATTGATTTCGAGACATTTGAACATTTTCCACTTTCTACAAATGAAGCGCTGCTGAAACGTTTCGACAGCAACATTGAGGATGCTAGCCGCGTGTTGGAGAAAGTCACTAATGAGGAATTAACCGGCACGTTTTCGCTGAAGAACTCGGGTACCTTGCTGTTGTCAACGTCGAAGAAGGAAAATATACAATCGTCGATTAATCACTGGGTCCATCACCGCGGACAGCTCACCGTATATATGCGCCTCAATGATATCGCTGTACCATCGATTTACGGTCCTTCTGCCGATGATCGGACGTTTTGATTAGTTTAGTGAATGATATGAGGCGATTTTGACCTGCTTTGTGCGCCAGAAGTGGGTATCGCCTCACTTGCTACTGATTACGCAAAAAAGATGATTTGTTATTCGAAATCCAGTTCTTGTTCGTAGTGCAGAGGGACGCGAGTCAATCGTTGCATGCGATTCAACCGGCGGGTATAAAAATTTAGGAGTTACAAGACCTGGGATATTTTGCGATGTGTGGGAAGTTTGAAACCCATTGGACTTTTGCAGGTAAGCTTTCGGCGTTAGGTTTCAGGTTGTCAGTCCAGGGAAATACAGGTGATTGAATATCCGGAGAAGATAAGTTGATGCGCCCCTGTCTAAATGCGCTGCATTTAGTTGCTGCGATATTGTTATCAAAGTCATTTTATATGTCCGCACCGACGTCACCAATCCTGGCAGAGATTCCGAAAGTCAAGAAAACGGTCTTGTCACGGGATACGTCTCCGTTCAGGAACTTCGCCACTGTATGGGCAATCGCTACACTTTTTCACATGGCGCATTCCGGGGTGTTCGATACACGTCTGAATTTTGCGCTGCTTACGCTCTCAGCAATTTATGTGATCTTCAGGCCCTCAATGAGCGGGTTCCTTGTCCTCGTTATGCTGCAACTTCTGGATGTGGCTGTGCAGATGCCCAATCCCACGAATCACTGGATATTTACCGCTTTTGTCAACCTAACAATCCTGCAGTCAGTCTTCTGGTGTATCATCAGGAACAAGTCCTTTCAGGTTGATGAGATGGAGGTATACAACACCTTTGCACCAATAGTGCGGTGGGAAGTGATGGTGCTCTACTTCTGGGCAGTGTTCCACAAGCTCAATTTCGATTTCTTTTCACCGGAGGCAAGCTGCGCCTCAACGCTCCTGGAAGCACAGCGTCTCGGTCCCCTGTTGACGTACTTCCCTCAGTTTCTTTCGCTGAATCCGTACTTCACCATCCTCGTTGAGCTCGCCATCCCGGTCATGCTGTTCTTCCCGCGGACGCGTCACCTGGGCATCATCGTCGGATTGTTCTTCCATCTGATACTTTCATACAGTACCTACAATGCATTTTTTGATTTCACCTCGATGGTGATTGCCGCTTACTTTCTCTTCGCGCATAGTGAGTTCCATCGACGTGCTGATCAGTGGCGAAACCAATTGAGAGAACGAATCAAAAGTATCTTCAATGAATACTCATTCTCGCGACTTATTGGGATCTGCATGGGCGCGGTGTTCCTCATGGGAGTGGTTGCCGTGTTGAACAAGAAGCTTTATACATTTAAAGAGTTTCATCTCTACTTCTTCTGGACGCTGTACGCCGTGATCATCGCTTATGTGCTGGTCAGGTTTCTGTTCAATACGAAAGCGACATACGGTTCCGCATTTGCTCTGAAGAGCAAGTGGTTTCTGATTTTACCTGTGATTGTTTTCCTCAATGGAGCGTCGCCCTATCTTGGATTGAAGACTGAAAACTCATATTCGATGTTTTCAAACCTGCGAACCGAGGGAGCTGTGTCGAATCACTTCATTATTCCGGCAAGTGCACAAATTTTTGACTTTCAATCCAATCTTGTTGAAATAATTTCAAGTACTGATGAGAGGCTTGAGCGCCTGGTTGAGCGGGGAGAGATGATGGTGTTGTTTGAGTTTAAACGGTATCTGATGAAATACGACGTGGATGAAGTGGTGTATCGTCTCAATGGCAAGCTTGACGTGTATCGCAAAGGAGAAACACCGTTGGCGGGCCTGCTCGAACCTGACGCGGCGATACTCTACAGGCTCATGCGCTTTCGGAATGTGAGCATGGACGATCAACAGCCTTGTGCGCATTGATGAGGCAGCTGATGCGAAATATGGTCAGAATCGCCATTGCGTTAGCGCCTTTGCGATAATTTGCGTTACTTTAAATTCGCATCAATAATGATCGTTCATAATGATGTCAGGGCCTGCATCCGGGGTTGGCAGAACAGGGTGGTGTTAACAGGATATGACGAACGAGGCTGAGGAGTCTCCTTGAACATGTTAGAAAATAAATCGCATAATAGCAGCCTTGCGCGCACTAACCCCCATTGTCATTGATGTCAGGACGATATGATCTCGTTGTAGTTGGTACCGGCTTCGCATCAACGTTCTTCCTTCACAAGTACCTTAGTAAGGCGAAGGAGAACGTTCGTATACTTGTCCTTGAAAGAGGCTACTTCATTCCCCGCGCCGAACGTACACGTATGTTCAAAGGGAATGATCTGTACTCCGACCAAAACGAAAATCCCCAGGCTGCATTTATCAACGAGACACCTGACAAGCACTGGCTCTTCACTTTGGGCTTTGGCGGAAGCTCCAACTGCTGGTATGGTTGCACGCCGCGGTTCCTGCCTTCCGACTTCAACATGAAAACACTGTATGGCGTTGCCGAAGACTGGCCTATTCAGTACGACGACCTCGAGCCTTACTACGCTGAAGTTGAAGACCTGATGAATATTTCAGGTCCCGATGAAACGCTTTTCCCCAAAAGCACCAAGTACCCTTTGCCGCCACATCGCCTCTCCACTGTGGATAAGATCATGAAGGAGCGATACGGCAACCTGTATATGAATCAGCCTACGGCGCGGGCCAGCCGTGCCACTTCTACCCGTGGCGCATGCTGTGCGAACGCAGCGTGTTCGGTATGTCCCGTGGATGCAAAGTTCACGATCGAAAACTCCGGATTCACGGTCTACACTGACCCGCGCGTGGAACTCATCTACGGCGCCCACGTCCTGAACCTGACCCTTGAGCAGGGCATCGCCAAAGATGTGACGTATATCCGTGATGGCAAGGAACACAAAGCGCAGGGCGATGTTGTGGTCCTGGGTGCCAACGCGCTGTTCAATGCAAACCTATTGTTAAACTCAGACGACACCCACCCCCTGACAGGCAAAGGGCTCTCCGAACAGTTCGGCATGGACGTCATCGTAAATCTCGATAACCTCGCCAACGTGGGAGGCACGACATGGGTGAACGCCAATGGATACATGCTCTACGACGGCGAACACCGGCGTGAGTACGCAGCCTGTCTGATGGAATCGAATAACGCACCTTATATACGCGTGGACCGCGGCAAGTGGCGCAACCTGATCACATACCGCATGGTATTTGAAGACCTTCCGGAGGAACGCAACTATGTAGCCCGCGGCAAAGATCCATTGATCCCCGTGGTGCGGTTTGAAGGAATCTCAGACTACACGCGCAAAGCGGTGGCACAAATGAAGAAGAAGCTGCCCGAGTTGCTGTCGTGTCTGCCCGTGGAAAGCATCGAATACATGGAGCCCTTCAAAACCGAGGCCCACATCATCGGCACTACGCGCATGCATAACAATCCCGATCTGGGCGTGACAGACAAAAACCTGATGCATCACCGCTATCGAAATCTGTTTGTGCTGGGCAGCGGGTCGTTCACCACAGTGACACCCAACAATCCTACGTTGACACTCTCTGCCTTGTCGCTCTACACCGCTGATAAATCGTTTTGATCATGAAAAGGAGAAAATTCATCTGGAGGATAACAGGAGCCGGTGGTGCTATCGCCGGACTCGGCGCTGTGTTTTTCAGCACTTCCCTGAAGGACGCGGTATCGAACAAGATCCAGAGTGAACTAAGTTTCCTCAAGCTGGACCCCAACGGCCTCGACCAGTTTGTCGCGGACTACACTAAAAATATAAGCACCGCGAAGAAGGCGTCTCTGTATGGCTATGCGGCGCTGGCACTGTCGTCAAAGCGGTCACTGAAGATCCGCAAGCTCATCAACGTATACCTCCTTTCTACCGACTACTTCCAAAACAACATGGACGACACCCGCGTTGTGAAGTACATCGCGCTATATGATCCACGGGTTAGGCCGTGTGTCAATCCATTCAGTGGGCACCACTATACGGTGTGATTTCTGACTTCTCGTTCCTGATTTTAAACGAGTATCTAACATAGAACGGTTTGCGATGCAAATAGCGTGCGCCTGGCTTGGAATCACCTCATCCCCAACCCTTTGCCTTAGAAAGGCTTACTCTTTAAATATTTGCTTGTCTTGTGATGGAAAGGTATACTCTTGGATAATTTTAAAACGTAAGAAATTCTCCACGTGAGGAGCTATTGTCTTATTTCTCATAAGTTCCTCAAGGACTAAATCGAGCACGAGGAGTCGTCCTTTGTACAGTTGTTGCAGTACGCTTAGGCGATCTGCTTTTTAAAATGGATAATTACATCAGCATCCAGTAGAATGTATACAATCCTAGAATCCATTTTCAGTCTCTTCCTCTAATGGGTTTACGCCAATTGCATTCATCAATTCATAATAGTGAGATTCAGAAATTTCGCCTGAGGAGAAAAGCTGTTGCGCCAATACTCCATAGTCTCCTATAACTGACTGTTCCGCTGCTTTCCTGTAGAGGGCTACAGGGTAGCCATAGGAAAGCGCATTTTTTATAACATCCCTGGAGTATCTATCATAAATTGCTGAGTTGATGAAACCAAGTGCTTTAAGTCTATATAGAAGAGCGCTTCTGGATACACTATAAAATTGTTCGATCTTAAGAATTGTTTGAATTGAAATCTCAGCATTGCGTGCCAATTCTTCGGTAGGGATCATTTTCTTGATGCCTTCCGAGGGAAGGAGGAAGAAGGCCGCAAACAAATCAGCTTTGTATTCTTCGATGTCCTTTGTATCAAAGCTTCCAGTTTTACATTGTTGCGAGGTGAAGTTGTCCTGGATGCATAAGTGATACAGTTCATGGGCAATCGTGAAATGTTGCTTCCCTTGACTTTGCTCTGTGTTCACCATCATAAAACGACTGCTACCAATCTTCAGAGCCATTCCCGAAAAATCATCACTCAAAGGACGAAAAACCGAAAGGATGTTCTTCTGTAGTAGCAGGCTTTTCAGATGGACCGGTTCGGTTGAACTAAATCCATTCTGTTGCCTGAAGTCGATGGCTTTCTTCTCTATCTCTGATTCAATTGCTTTTTTTCCTGCCATCTTTAATGGATTTCAGTTTCAAATAATTCTTAACGATCTTCTGAAAATCGGCGATGCTTTGAAGGTCCGATTCGGTCAATCCATTCGTTCTAAATGCGAAGGCAAAATTTGCTTGCTGCAATTCAGATTCATCGCTCATTAGATCAGAAACTTCCACTCCGAAGAGGTCAGATAGTTTTTCTAAGTGGAGGAGAGGGATTTCGCGTTCGCCGCTTTCATAGTAACTGATTAACGGGCGGCTGACTTTAAGATAAGCGGCAACTTCTTCCTGCGATAAACCTCTTCTGCTTCGCAACGTCGCCAGGTTCTTGCGGATTTTTTCTTGGGTCGTCATGTCGCTGGGATTCGATGGATGCAAAAGTACTTATAATTTGTGTAACATCAAAAAGTGCATTTGGGTTCCTGGAAGCCATAATGTGTGTTACATATTGTTCATATTAATCAAGAGACACTAGATTGGTGTAACACATTCCTGGCACTGACCAGGCTAGGAAAAGCTTTGCGATACAAAATAGCGGGCACCCGCCTTTCATGTTGGAATCACCTCATCCCCGACCCTTCTCCGCGACGGAGAAGGGAGCTCGGATAGTAGCTGGCGCTTTCGCGTAACTGAACCCTGACCGTTCCACTTAAAAAAAGCGGCAGTGAATCCAGAGGCGGAGGGGGATGTGGGTTGAGCCGATGGATCCCGGCACACGCGTAAAACTTGCAGGCAACGCCAGGAGAACAATCCACAGGCAGGTGAATATTCCTTCAATATTGAGTTTCTGGTACTTTTATGATAGCAGTCGACCATCAGAACGAATCAATTGGTTTAATTTATCGATGGAAGGCGCTAATCCTACAACTAATTCGTTGTAATTTCTGTTAAGCTATCTAAATTTGGTTATGCTAATTCTATTTGATGGCGTCCAAATCAGAAGTAGAAGCGTTTTTGAGTACGTTCAAGGCCAAAATGGAGGTCTTCGACGTGGTTTTTCTGGAAAGAGACAAGAACCTCCAGACGCTGATTGATCTGGAAATAACCCCGGTAAACCGGAAGCAATTACTGAAAGAGTTAGCGGTTGAAGACTATTTCCGTGGCCCCAAAAAGGATTCCGACAACGGGCCTGATTTGTGGGAATTTGGCAAGTTACTAAGGCAAAAAGAAGTGTACATCAAGATCACCATCGGGATGATGAATAAGCCGGTAATCTGCATATCATTTCATCTTGCCGAGAGGGCAATTGAGTACCCATATATATAAATAATCATTATGAAAAGTCCATTCACAGATGGAGAGGCGACTCTTCAGTTTGAGAACAAAGAACTCGAATTCAGAAAGGACGTATTCTCGGTAATGCAGTTCTTTTACAAGTGTAATGACACTGGCGAGGAGTTTACAACTGACGAGCTGGACCAAATCAATGTGAATCAGTTGTACAATCAGTATCGGGAAAAATATGGCGTCCCGTTTCCGGATGAGATAAAAGAAATCCGTGAGCAATATGGTGTGTCGGCTACAAAAATGTCGGAGATATTGGGTTTTGGAGTCAACAGCTACAGGCAGTACGAGGCAGGGGATATACCTACCGTTGCAAGTGGCCGATTGATTCAAGCGGCTAAAGATCCGGAGGAATTTAAGAAGTTCCTGGACGACAGCAGAGCCGTGTTAACAGAAAGGGAGTACAAGAAATTTTCAGATCGCGTTGACGAGCTGATCGAGAAAAACAGAAACAATAGTTGGGAAACCTTGTTCACTGAACAAATTTTCAGTCATGCGAAACCTACTCAATACACAGGCTATCGGAAGCCGTCGCTGGAGCGTATAGCCTTGATGATTGCCTATTTCTCCAAACATGTAAATGAACTCTGGAAGACAAAGTTGAACAAGCTTTTATTCTATAGTGATTTTCTCAACTACAAGCGTTCAGGATATTCAATCAGTGGCATCGCCTATCGCGCCATTCCATTCGGACCCGTGCCGGCAGAGTACGACAAGCTCTACGTGAAACTAAAGGATGATGAATTAACAATGGTCAATTTTATCGAATTCAATGATGGGAACTATGGGGAGGCAATTACCGCGATCAGGAAATTCGAGACAAATGCTTTCTCTGAAGTAGAATTGAAAACACTTGAAGATGTGGTCAACAAATTTGGCAGGTGCAACACCAGGCAAATAGTAGACATCAGCCATAAAGAAAAAGCGTGGAGAGAGAATGAATCAGAACACGCATTGATCAGCTACCAAAAGTACGCGTTTGAGTTGCAAGCGATACAATGAAGAGAGGAGTTCCATTTAAAAAAGCTGCAGTGAATCCAGAGGCGGAGGGGGTGGCGCGTTGAGCCGATGGATCTCGACGAAAGCCGTAACGCTTGCAGGCAACGCCAGGCAAACAATCCACGGGGCAGGAATATTCCTTTAGACACTGCATTCATTTAGAAAGTTTGCGATTATGCCCACGCAATGGAGGGCTCTCGTAGCCGTTCTTCCATCGTTGCTGCTTTAGCTTCAAGTTTGTGCCTTCGAACATGGCAGAGTGAGTTGGAGGGCGAGAATGAGTGCATGTCAGCGGCACGGGAACAGGGAACCGGTAGCAGGTTGAGGCATTCTCAACCTTATAAACCTTATCAACCTTAGTAACCCAGGAAACAAAAATTCCCCGACCTTATCAACCTTATAGTCCGTGCGTGCCCCCGTGGGGCTGCAGATTCCAAAGGGCAAAGATACGAGGCGTTTGATTAATGAAACCTTTTGTGCCATAGTTCATCGCGCACGACGGAGATCTATGCGCACGTCTCCACCAAATTCATGCGTACGATTAAAAGTCAAATGGACAATCTAAAGTGAATCTATGAAAACCACCTCATTGCAAAAGTTATATACCCGCAATTCAAACCGATTTTTACTATCTTTGAATACCTGCGGATTGCGGGTATAAAATTGTTGGCGGTAATGGATTTTAGAGATACTCGTTTTCGACAGTTTTTTTTGACTCGTACTATCGAGAGATTTACTTCCTGATTCATGGCACATACCAAAATAGTTATGCGATATTTAAAATTCATTATTCTTGTAACACTTAGCCTCATAGGTGTTGATAATTTGTTTGCTCAGGTTGACAAAAAAGCAGATGATCTTAAACAGAGGATTCAGAAATCATCCGCCATCTTAACGATTGCAGAAAAGAATGATGACATAAAAACCTTTTTGGCACTCTACGAAGAGAATGCGATCAGTATGCATGATTATCAACCTATGCTACGAGGTATTAACGATATTGAAACTTATTACAAAGAGATTTTTCGACGACAAATAATAAAAGCCTTTCAACGAAAGACAGAAGAAGTCATTAATTTAGGCAAAACGACTATAGTGGAAATAGGGACTTTTAAGAAAGAATGCTCCGTTCAGGAAGCTGACTCTATTTTCGTGCTTAATGGAAAGTACTGCTGTGTATGGAATATTCAGGCTGATGGAAGTTTAAAAATAAAAGGTGAAATATTTGGTTTCTTTCACGAAATTAAGAAGCCGGAAAACTTTGTAGTTAGCTTACAAAGTCATTTTGTAGAATCTGATATTCACAAAGAGAGTGAAATTCCAATTGAACTTAGGGCTTATAATGCGTTAATGGAGAAGTATGTGAAAAACGGGGAAGGAGCTTTACGTTCCCAGTTTTTTAGTAACGATGGCAGGTTTATGCCATTTTCACATCCGACTTTGACTGGAATGGATGAATTGAAACCATACCTGATTGCTTATGATACACGTGGAGTAGATTTTAAATTTGATTTTCTATCAGTTTATACATACGATTACGAGTATTTCGATGAATATGTATTGGAATACCCAAAGTTTAAGGTTAAATGGAGTACTCCAAGCGCATCCGGTGTAGCAGAAGGAAAGAATATAAGAATATGGA
>JAEZGH010000052.1 GCA_023417065.1 Bacteroidota bacterium | reverse complement strand
TGTCAGTTCGGATCCTTTTTGGCTTGCCATATCTTTCTATGAGCCGGTCAAGGAATGCAGTCACCTTGCGGGATGGTAAACTAAAATCGATCACAATACATAAGCACTCACGATTGAAGTGATCTATTGAATATTTCGGACCTATTTGACCCACCTTTTCGCTAATCGTTTGACCCACCATTTTCGGAAATGATTTGACCCGGGTATTTCGGTAATTATCTGACCCACCTATTTCGGTAATCATTTGCCCCAGGTGTTTCGGTAATTAATTGACCCACCCCGGCCGGCGGATTTCGCTAATTATTTGACCCATCCCGGGCGTTTGCATTTGATGCCAGAGCATTGTCGTTTAGGGCCTTTAACCCCTTATCGACAAATGGCAAAATCAATACGTATGCATCAAATCAGAAGAATTATTGAATTACAACAGCAGGGCCACAGCATTCATCATACTGTAAGGCTCACAGGATTGTCAAGAAACACGATCCGGGGTTATCTCAGACGGATCTCTTCGGCCGGATTAACCTTCTCGGAAGCACTGGAGCTCGATGACTCTTCACTGGCAGCGCTGGTGTATACCGACGTAATCGAGAAAGGTAGCGCTGGAAGGGCCGTTGACGATCGACACTCGACGTTCACAGAGAAACTGGATAGCTATTGTTCAGAGCTTCGTAAACGCGGCGTAACGCGCCAGCTGCTTTGGGAAGAGTACCGAAAGGAACATCCCAACGGATATGGTTATACGCAGTTTTGCGAGTATTTAAACCGACATATCCGTATCGACCAAGCCGTAATGCATTTTGTCCACAGACCAGCGGAGATCCTGGAAATCGACTTTGCTGGGTCGAAGCTCGGATATGTAGATCGCAATACCGGTGAATGGATTACTTGTGAAGTGCTGGTCTGCGCATTGCCCTTTAGCCATTACATGTACGTGGAAGCGCTGCCCTCGCAAAAGCAGGAGCATTTTATTGCTGGACTTTGTCGATGCCTTGGTTTTCTGGGCGGTGTGCCCTGGTCTTTGAAGGTGGACAATATGCGCACTGCGGTGCTCAAATCAAACCGATATGAGCCCATCTTCACCGAGGCAATGGACTTCCTGGCGGAACATTATGGGGCTACTGTCCTGGCAGCGCGTGTGCGGAAACCCCGGGATAAAGCCAGTGTTGAAAAGGCCGTCGACCTGTCATATAAACACATATATGCCCCGTTACGCAACCAAATGTTCTATAGCCTTGATGAGTTGAATGCGGCTATCCGTAAGCAATTAGAGTTGTTTAACACGCGTCCGTTTAAGAATAAACCGGGTAGTCGAAAGCAGTTATTTGAAGAGCACGAGAAGCCTCTATTGAAACCGCTTCCCTCGTCAATCTTCGAAATAAAAAATACCACCGAGAGCAAGGTTCCGAAGAATTATCATGTCATCCTGGGCGAGGACCGGCACCATTACAGTGTGCCGTATACCTTGATTGGAAAACGGCTCAAGATCGTCTATACCGCTGATACCGTGGAGATCTACGACAAGCTCACGCGCGTGGCTATCCATAAGCGAAACTATACCCGCAACGGACACTCCACACGTCTGGAGCACCAGCCGCCGAGTCATAAACATGCCGCAGAGCAGCGAGCCTGGGATGACGAGTACTTCCTTCGTAATGCGTCTTATCTGGGACAATCCGTGCAGGAAGTAGTCAAACGAATCCTGGCATCGAAAGTCACCGAAGTGCAGACGTATAACAGCTGTCTTGGTATCCTCAGACTTGGCAAAGCATATGGACCAGACCGTTTAGAAGCGGCATGTCGCCGTGCCTTAAGCGCCCCACGCGTCAACTACGGAATGGTTAAAAGTATACTGGATAAAAATCTTGATAAAGCAAGTCACCAGCAAAACCAAATGGATCTGCCGATACATGATCAGATCCGCGGTCCTGAACAATATCAATAGCAATTATTAATCAAAATCATATGAACACCAACGCGACACTTGAACTGCTCAAGGAGCTGAAGCTTCAAGGAATGGCCCGTAGTTACGACGCCATATTGCAACTTCCTGTAAACCAACATCCGGTTGGTCACCAACTCATTGCTCAACTGGTAGAGGCTGAGCGGCAAAACCGTACCCAGCACAAGACCCAATTGTTCCTGAAACTCAGTAAACTCCGCTACGCAGGGACGCTGGAAGAAATCTCTTTTGGCCCACAACGAAATCTCCCAAAAGAGCAGATCCTCCAGCTTGCTGACTGCAGCTACATTGACCGTTCAGAAAATATCTTAATCAGTGGCGCCACTGGAGCCGGGAAGAGCTTCCTGGCCTGCGCTCTGGGTCACCAGGCTTGTGTGATGGGATACAAAACCCTTTACCTGAATCTCAACCGCTTTACTGAAAAAATCATGATTGCCAAGCTAGACGGATCGTTCGTGAAATTACTAAACCAACTCGACAAGGCCAGTCTGCTGATCCTGGACGATTTTGGCTTGGCGCCGATGGACCAAAACACCCGACTGGCGCTTCTCCAGATCCTCGAAGACCGGTATAACAAAAAATCAATCATCATTGGGTCTCAACTTCCGATCAACAAGTGGCACGACTACATCGCTGAACCCACGCTGGCCGACGCAATAATGGATCGACTCATGGCCAACGCCCATCGGTTCGAACTTAAGGGTGAATCCATGCGCAGAAAATCAGTCAAAAATCAACAGGAAAAATAACTAGCTTTGAAGCATCAAATTCAACCACCCAAAGGGTGGGTCAGATAATTACCGAAAAGGGTGGGTCAGACTTACCGAAATAATCA
>JAEZGH010000174.1 GCA_023417065.1 Bacteroidota bacterium | reverse complement strand
ACCCTGCCGAGTGCTGGATGAGATACTTCTGACCCGGCCCGTCCTCACGCACGCGGGCGATCAGACGGCGGGTGGCGTCAAGCTGGTGGTAGCGGGGGAAGATGACCTTCTCGATCTTCTTCTTGCCGTCCCGCATGGCGACGACATATCGCCCGAGGACTTCCAGCCAACTCTCCCGTTCCCAGACCTCTTCCCACAGATAGGCCGTAGCGTGACCGGCCGGGTTCGGCGGGTTTCCGGCCGCGCCGTTGTCACCCCGGTCGAAGGGCAGGAAGACGGTCTTCGGCCCCTGTAACCGAGTGGCCATGCGGACCAGCGAGTTACTCACCGCGAAGTGGACCAACGCCCCACGCGGGAAGTCCAGCAGCGTCTCCGCAGTCCCCTGCCCCTTCGGCTTGGGGTCGCGGGCGAAGCGGTACTGGTCAACGGCATCCTCGACCGACTGGGTGAAGTCGCTCTTCAACTCTGCCGTCGCTACCGGCAGGCCGTTGAGGAATAGCACGAGGTCGAGGCAGTTCTCGTTGTGGACCGAGTATTTCACCTGCCGAACGACCCGCAGCCGGTTCGCCGCGTACCGCTGCTGAAGGTCCGGGTTCATGGCGAGGGCGGGCTTGAACTGGGCGAGGCTCACCGGCTGCTTCAGGCCCAGCAGGTCCACCCCGAAGCGCATCACGTCGAGCGTGCCCCGTTCATCCAGCGCCTTACGAACCCGGTCGAGCAGGTAGCCTTCAGCCGCTACACCGTGGCTCTTGGAAAGGGCCTCCCACGCCTTCGGCTGGGTCTCCTGCATCCACGCAAGGAGGTCGGCCGGGAACAGCGCCCGCGCCCTGTCGTAGCCTCCCGCGCTGGTCGGCTCGTAAAGCCAGTCGTGGGCCGCGAGGTGGGCGCAGATGTCGTTCTCGAACTCGACTTCCTTGTGCAGGCTCATACTGGCTCCAATGCCTCCGAAGTCGAGGAAACGGCGTCCACCACCCCACGCACGTCGATCTTCCCGGTGACGGCAGCAGAGATGACAGCAGTGCGGCGCTCCTTCAGAAGCTCAATGGCGTTGTGAGCTTCCGACGCAAGGCTGGAAATGCTCTTCAAGCCTTCCGTAAGGGCTTCTGAAATCGACAGCTGCTCACACAAAGGAGGCAAAGGGATTTTTGTCTGCCCCAATTGCTCGCATGTGATGGCGCCTTTGGTGCTTCCTGCACCTTCGCTTTCATACCGAAGGCGATCGTAAGCCATATCAAAGAAATGACGCAAATATCCGATGTCTGCTCTCGCATCCAATGGCTTAACGTAGGCTACATGCTGATTGATGGTCGCTTCAAAGCTCAGCGTAGTTGCCATACCTCTTGTTCTACCTTCGCCAGTAATTCCGACAAGAACCGCTGGTGGCTTAATTCTTGGAAGGCTACACTCCGCAAGCGCCGCTTCCGTAACAAAATTCACTGAGCTGGTTACTTCGTCCTCATTGACAACAGAGCTGTTCAGCCACGGATAAGTTCCCTCATCCCAATATCTCAACTCGTCACGACGGGGGGTTGAGCCATTTCCAATCCGGGCAATCCGCTTAAGAGGTACGATTTGCCAGTGCTCCGGCACCTCCCCCAGCCATTCCACGCCGCTGTCCTTCATCGGCACGTTTGAGTCGAGGCCCTTGGTGACTGCGTGGGAGACGACCGCCTGCCGCTTCTCCTTCAGCAGGTCGATGAGTTTCTCCTGCTCGACCACCAGTGCGTCGATCTTACCGACCTCGCGGTCGAGGAAGGAGGCTATGGCCTGCTGCTCTGAAAGAGGAGGAACCGGAAGAACCACGTTTCCCGCTTCGGCCCAACGAAACTCAGTGGAACGCTCCCGGATACCTTTTGAAAGCGAAGCGATAAAGCCACTTAGGGCCATGTGCCTCAGTAGGCGGCCATAATACCAAGCATGACTGTCAGGCTTAGCTCTACATACAGAGTAAACAGGGGTCGATTTACCATCGGAGTCCGAAACACCAACAGCACCAGCAAAAGCGTCCATAGCGTGGATAACTAAGTCTCCAGCACGGACCCCTTGATAGCCGATTTCCTGAAGAGAATTAGTGTAGCCATCGGCACGCCTGTTAATACGGAGCGTCACTACCCCATCCCTGAAAGCGGTAACTACCTCATCATTTGTAAGCGGAGGGCGCTTCATCAGATCAAAGAGGAACTTGAGGCGACGCACTTGCCAGTGAGACGGCATTGCACCGACCCACGTAATACCGCTGTCCTCGTACTCGGGATACGTTGGGAACGTCATGCCGTCAGCCCCTCAATCATCTCCTTGATGCGGTCCGTGCTCCGCTTCAGGTCCACGTCAATTTCCTCCAGCGGTCGCGGGGGCGTGAAGACGTAGAAGTGACGGTTAAAGGGAATTTCGTAGCCGATCTTGGTCTTCTCGTTGTCAATCCAGGCATCGGGCGCGTGGGGCAGAACCTCACGCTTGAAGTATGCCTCCACATCCTCCTTCAGGGGCACGTTCTCGGTGTCGCGGAGACTACTGTCGGGCACAGGTTTTCCTTTTGCCTTCCCGCGCTGTCCAACCACGACCTTTCCCGCCTCGTCCCGCTCGGGGCGCTCCACGGTGATTGTGCGGTAACCAAAGTCCTCGTTGTCGAAGATGCGGCTGATGGGCTTGCCGTCCCGCTCCGCTTCGACGAACTCCCCGAACAGGCGGGTGATTTCCTCAATGTGCGAGTCCGACAGTTCCTTGCGCTTGGAACCCAGGCTCTTCCTCATCTTCTGCCACATGCCGCTGGCGTCGATGAGCTGAACCTTCCCCTTACGGTGGTCAGGCTTACGGTTGCTGACAATCCACACGTAGGTGCTGATGCCCGTGTTGTAGAACATGTCGGTGGGCAGGCCGATGATGGCCTCCAGAAGATCGTTCTCCAGCACGTACCGGCGGATTTCGCTTTCCCCGCTACCGGCCCCGCCCGTGAACAGCGGTGACCCATTCAAGACAATGCCGAACCGGCTGCCGCCATCCTTCGTGGGCCGCATCTTGCTGATGAGGTGGAGGAGGAACAGCATGGACCCGTCCGACACACGCGGCAGCCCAGGGCCAAAGCGCCCGTTGTAACCCTGCTGCTCGTGCTCCTTCCGTACCTCCTTCTCGACCT
>JAEZGH010000165.1 GCA_023417065.1 Bacteroidota bacterium | reverse complement strand
ACCTCTAGTTCGTCATTTGAACGATCGAACAAAATCAGCGGGATCCCGCGTTCTTTTACTTTAAGGAAGTGATCGAAGTTTACGGTTTCCTTACCATGAGACGCGATGATTCCATCGACCCTTGCATTTAACAGCGCTTCTACCGTCGCGACTTCCTTTTCATAATTGTCATAAGTTTGGCATATCATCACGTTATATCGTGCCTTGTTGGCGATCTCCTCGATGCCGCGTACGACGGAGGAGAAGAAGCTTCTGTCGGCGGTTGGAACTATGATTCCGATGATATTACTGCGTCCATTTCTGAGGGCGGCGGCGATGTTGTTAGGTTGATAGTTTAACTTTCTGGCAACCTTGAGAACAGCCTTTTTTGTTTCCGCGCTGATGCGGGGGTGATCGTTGAGGGCCCGTGAAACCGTTGAGGCCGTGATGTTTAATTTTCGCGCAATGTCGTGTATGGTAGCTTTCTCTGTCTTCATAGGTAAGCATCAACAACCTTTGAAATGGTGACAAGTGTCATCCTATTTTTCGTTTGCGGGTTTTCCGATAGTAGCTAATATACCACCGTCAACGTAAATAATTTGTCCGTTCACGAAATCACTTGCCGCTGAAGCCAGAAATATGGTTGCGCCAGCGAGGTCGTCGGGGTCGCCCCACCTCGCCGCAGGCGTTCTGTTAATAATGAAGTCGTTAAAGGGATGACCTTCCGTTCGAATCGGGGCGGTCTGTTCCGTAGCAAAGTATCCGGGGCCGATACCGTTAACCTGGATGTTGTATCGCGCCCATTCAGTTGCCATATTTCTGGTAAGCATTTTTAGTCCCCCCTTCGCGGCGGCATAAGCCGACACCGTGTTTCGCCCCAGCTCACTCATCATCGAACATATGTTGATAATCTTTCCGGCACGCCGGGCGATCATCGACTTTCCTACCGCCTTTGAAACGATAAATGGTGCAATGAGGTCGACTTCAATAACCTCGCGAAATTCTTCTACAGGCATATCGACCATCGGAATCCGCTTAATGATGCCGGCGTTGTTCACAAGGATATCGATAGGGCCGTGTTCTTTTTCAATGCGGGCTATGTTATCGTTGACTTCTCCTTCGCGGGTAACGTCAAACAGGTAGCCATGCGCCTGAATTCCCAGGCTCTTGTATTCATTCAAGGCCATCGCCATCTTATCGGGGGAATGACCATTGATAATTAGCTCGGCTCCTGCTGAGGCAAGGCCCTTGGACATGGCCATACCAAGGCCATGTGTTGCCCCTGTGATAAGAGCTCTCTTTCCAGTCAGATTGAAAAGGTTCGACATTAGCGAAGCATTGTGGGTTTAACCATATCCATGTCACCATAGTCGAGGTTTTCACCTGCCATGCCCCAGATAAAGGAGTAGTTGGTGGTCGCCGCGCCGCTGTGAATGGACCAGGGAGGAGAGATGACAGCCTGATTGTTTTTCATCCAGATATGTCGGGTTTCATCCGGTGCACCCATGAAGTGACAAACCGTTTGATCTTCGGGAAGTTCGAAATAGAAGTATGCCTCCATACGGCGGTCATGTGTATGCGGGGGCATGGTGTTCCATATACTTCCGGACTGAAGTTCCGTCAATCCCATCTGAAGCTGGCATGTGGGAAGTACGCTGTTGACGAGTAATTTCCGGATTGTTCGATGGTTAGCTGTTTCATGGCTGCCCATCACGGCCGTTTCGGCCTCGTTAAGTGCAACTTTGCGTGTCGGATACTGCTTGTGCGCCGGCGAGCTGTTATAGTATATCAATGTCTTTCCTTCTTTCGCAGGATGGAAGATCACGTCTTTCGATTCGCGGCCTATGTAAAGCGCTTCCTTGTATTGCAGCCGGTATGTAGTACCGTCAACCGTGATGTCGGTTGGGGCACCAACGTTAATGATACCGATCTCACGGCGCTCGAGGAAATAAGTGCTTTTCAGTTGGTCTATTGTTTCCAGCTTAAGCGGAGTTTTATCGGGTGATATTCCTCCGACGATAAGCCGGTCATACAAGGTGTAGGTATAGGTTATTTCACCTTTGACGAAGACGTCTTCTACAAGAAAGTTGGAACGGATTTTCGCGGTGTCGTACGACTTGAAGTCGTCGGGATGGACCGCATACAAAGTTTTTATCATTGCTTGTGCGTAATCGGTTGCGCAATATTAAAGAATTATTCGCGGATCGTGAACTTCGCCGGATTTGTGTACCGACAACACCTTAATAACAGTAGGTCATCATCTCAAAGGCATCACTGGCCGGTGAAGTGATAAATGCGAAATTATTTGCCGAAGTTAAAAAAACGTTTTAAATATGCAATCGATTGCGCGTTATTTATCTGTTTTGCGTTGGTTGACAAATTGCAAAGGGCATTGCCAGACTGGAAGCCCGAACGATAATAGCGCTGCACGATGAAATGTTTGCGTCTGGAAGACAGCTCCGCATAACGCGCAGACCTTCCGCCGACTTATGAAACAACAAACGCCCAGCTCGCATGACTCTTCAAATTAGATCTGTTTTTACCCTCTCGCTTCTGATTGTTGCTTTGGCATCAAATGCACAAAAGCTTCCGAATGTAAAGCAGGTAAATATCAGAAAGGATACAATTGATATTCGGTCGCTGGGAGCAAAGGCTGACGGCATAACATTAAGTACTAAAGCAATCAACGATGCCCTTACACGTGCTCGCGAGTCGGGAGGTGGCACGGTGCTCGTACCTGCGGGCTTCTGGCTCACAGGACCGATTGTGCTTCAATCGAATACCAATCTGCACATCGCTGAAGGTGCCGTTCTTCAGTTCAGTGACAATCCGGATCACTACCCGCTGATCGCGACGAACTGGGAGGGCCTTGATGCAATCCGCTCGCAGTCGCCCATATCGGCGCGCGATGCGGAGAACTTCGCGCTTACAGGAAAGGGGATTATCGACGGTGCCGGTCAGGCATGGCGTCCTGTTAAAAAAAGTAAGATGACTCCACCTGAATGGAAGGCACTCACGGCATCGGGAGGTTTTCTTAATGACAAGCAAGATACATGGTATCCTACCGCGCGTGCACTCGAAGGATCAAAGCGTCAACGCGCGGGTGTCGTTGCTGAAGGATACGATATCAGGAAGGCGGAAGAAATAAAAGAGTTTCTTCGTCCGAACATGGTGAGCATCATCAACTGCAGACAGTTCCTTATGGAAGGAATTACCATCCAGAATTCACCGGCATGGTGTATTCATCCGCTGTTATGTCAGCATCTGACGTTTCGAAAAATTACTGTGCGCAATCCCTGGAATGCTCAGAACGGGGATGGTATTGATATAGAGTCGTGCCGTTATGTGCTGGTCGAGGACAGTATGTTTGATGTAGGAGACGATGGCATTTGCATCAAGTCAGGTCGCGACGAAGAAGGACGTAAGCGCGGTGTCGCCACTGAAGATGTAATCGTCAGGAATTGCACCGTATTCCATGGTCACGGCGGCTTTGTCGTGGGAAGTGAAATGTCTGGCGGCGCGCGAAATCTTTTTGTCTATGATTGTAATTTTCTGGGCACCGACATAGGTCTCAGGTTCAAGACGACCCGTGGTCGCGGTGGCGTCGTCGAGAATGTGTTCATCCAAAACATCAGAATGAATAATATCGGGGGCGCAGCTATTTTGTTTGATATGTATTACATGGCCAAAGATCCCCTCGCTATGTTTGGAGGCGATGACAGTCCGGAGATTGAATTCCAGCCTGTCACTGAGGCTACGCCTCAGTTCAAGGATATCAACATCAGCAATGTGGTTTGTAAAGGCGCAGAAACAGCAGTTTTTGTTCGCGGGCTTCCCGAAATGAATGTGCAGAACATTTCACTCGAGAACATTTCCATGCAAACGGATAAAGGTGTTGTTCTGATAGAAGGGGAGAACGTGACTATTCGCAACTCGACATTTTACACAAAAGACAAAACTGCTATTCAGGTGCAGAACAGCAAAGGCCTTATGTTCGATAACATTGGGTATAATAATGTAGAAACATTGATCAGCATCAATGGCAACCGCAGCAAAAACATAAGATTGATAAATACAGATACAAAGAAGGCCGGTGCAGAAGTGAAGTTTGGTGACAAGGTCTCGCGCAACGTATACAACACCAAGTAGCATGAAACTTCATCCACGCCTTTCCATCGTTTTTCCGTTCGCCTCAGTTTTGGTATTTCTGATATCGACTGTGGATGCTGATGGTCAGGGGCGTGCCAAATTGCTTCCGCGCAAAGTATCGGTTGATGTCGTTAACCCTTCAGATAGGGTAAGGAAAGATGTGTTTGTCCGGATTCCCGTCAATGATATCACGAGGGCGGCGAAAGATTTCAATCATAAGGCATTCGTGGTTTTTGTCGGCGACCGGGAAATTCCAAGTCAGTATAATGAGCCGCCTATACGGAATGACGGAATTGTTTTGGTGCTCGAGAGAATGGCTGGAGGCGAGAAAATCACATTAACGGTTCGGTACAACCCTGAGGGTGAATATCGGACGAATTATCCGAAGCGAACGCAGGCCGAACTTTCGCACAAAATGGGTGGGCGTTTTATCAACCGGGAATACATAGGAGGATCTTTTCAGAATGTAAAATTTCTTCGTGTTCCGAAAGACCATAAGGATCATTCCTGGTTTATAAGATATGAAGGGCCCGGGTGGGAATCCGACAAAGTCGCCTATCGATTCTACCTGGATCAACGCAACGCCACAGACGTGTTTGGAAAAAGCACTACCGGCATGGTGTTGCAGAATGTTGGGCAGGAAGGGTTTGATTCCTACCATGAGATGCAGTCCTGGGGGATGGATGTTATGAAAGTGGGCAAGTCACTCGGGGTGGGTTCGATTGGGTACAATAACAACGGAAAGGTTACACGCGTGGAAAAGACAGACAGCGTGACCTGTGAGATAAAAAAAGACGGGGAAATTTACGCAGAGATTGAAACGCGGTATTATGGATGGGAAACGGGTGACAAAAAAGTCAACCTGTATTCTACGATTAGTATACACGCGGGAGCACGGCAGACTTTGCAGCAGCTTCGGTTTCAGGATGCTCCTGACCGCATTTGTACGGGGATTGTAAAGGATACAAAAGCAGCGCTGAAAACCTCGAAAGGTGATGCCAGCAATTTTGGCTATCTGGCGACCTATGGACCGCAAAGTTTGAATGGCGATGACCTTGGACTTGCGATATTCTTTCGCACGTCTGAGCTGATCGGATTTTCAGAAGACAAGGAGAGTCACATTGCCGATATGCGTGTGAACGGTGATGCTCTGGAGTATTATTTTCTTGCTGCGTGGAGTGGGGAGCCGGGCGGAGTGAATTCAGCGGAGGCGTTTGACGCCTATGTTGAGCAGCTTGCGTATGAGTTGGCGAACCCGGTGATGGTGCATGTCCGATAAGGGGCGTGGGTGCTCGATTTTGTACAATTGATTGCATAAATGATAGGTTCAGCGCAATCGAAGGAATTTACCAAATAGGCCAAGTTTTTCGTCTTTTCTCTTGGAAATACGAATCGCTGTGGCCTATATTGCGCAATCGATTGCACGTGTCGATGCTTTTCAGGATGGTGAAGTTGATGATGTAGGGTGTGAGAAGCTGAGTCTTTGATTCAATGTTGAAACAACTCAGATCGGGGGACATGCGATAGTCTCCATAAATAAACTAAGCCTATGGTCAAATTCTATCTCACCAAACGAAGCATAGCCATGATCTTCGCGTCGTTGCTTATGCTCGTGCTGAGCCCACCTGCTCATGCACAGAAACGAACGGTTACAGGAACGGTCAAGGCCGTCGATGACACGCCACTCCCTGGTGTATCCGTTCTTGAAAAAGGAACACAAAACGGTGCAGTGACTGACGCAAACGGAAGTTACAGCCTTTCCGTCAACGAAGGTGCAACCCTTGTTTTTTCCTTCATCGGAATGAAGCCCCTCGAAGTATTGGTGGGCAATCAAACCAATATCAGCGTTACTATGGAAGACGATGTCACTCAGCTCTCCGAGGTGATCGTCGTCGGTTATGGAACACAAAAGAAGTCCGACATCACCGGATCAATTGTTCAGGTAACTGGTGAAGATCTTAAGAAAATGCCTGTGGCTACCGTTTCTGAAACACTGACCGGACGCATGGCAGGGGTTCAGGTCACGGCTGCTGAAGGTTCTCCCGACGCTGAAATCCGCATTCGTGTAAGAGGGGGGACATCAATATCACAGGACAACTCGCCGCTATACATTGTTGACGGTTTCCCGGTGAACAGCATCAATGATATTTCGCCCACCGATATTGAAACAATTTCCGTTCTTAAAGATGCCTCTTCTACTGCAATCTACGGAGCGCGGGGTGCTAATGGTGTTGTATTGATCACAACCAAAGGCGGGACTGCCGACGGGAGGGTAAACGTAAGCTACAACGCATTCACCGGATTCAAGCGGATTGCCAAGAGCATGGATGTTCTGTCTCCGGAAGACTACGTGAAATGGCAGTATGAATACGCCCTCCTTGAAGATGAACCTTCTTCCTATGAAGATTACTTCGGCCTTTATCAGGACCGTGATCTGTATTCAGGCTTACCTGCCAACGACTGGCAGAAGCAGATATATGGTCGCACTGGCAAAGTGTTTAGCCATGATCTGAGTGTTCGCGGTGGCATTGACAAATTCACCTACTCTGTGAACTATGCACGCTTCCAGGAAAAGGCAATCATGATTAACTCCGACTTCGTTCGTGATAATATCACCCTGAAACTTAATAACAAGCCAACAAATAAGATTGATCTGGGTGTTTCGTTACGTTATTCAAACACGGAGATCTCAGGTGGAGGTGCTAACGAACAAAATGAAATATCATCCGCCGACTCGCGTCTGAAACATAGCATTGGCTATGCCCCGCTCCCCATTCCTGGTATTTCTACAACGAATCTCGCCAACACGGATGAACAAACTGCTGGGGATCTTGTAAACCCTATCAGGTCTACACGGGATAATGATCGCACACAGCAACGAAGAAACTTTAACATTGGCGGAAGCTTCGGCTGGAAAATTATTGACAATCTTCAGCTGAAAATAGAAGGTGGTATCGATTCTTACGATAACAGCGATTACCGTTTCTACGGGCTGACGACTTACTTCGTGAGAAACAGACCTACGGGTCCGAATCAGAATTTGCCTGCAGTTGTTCTTACCGACAGAAAGGAAGTTCGTTACAGAAGTACAAATACGCTGAGCTACGATTTCAAAAAACTCATCAATAACAGTGATCATAGTGTAAATGTGCTATTGGGACAAGAACTGCTGACGCGTGATTCGCGCTCAATCACTTCTGAAGTACACGGATTGCCTGACTTCTTCAGTTCTGATCAGGCATTCAAACTCACCACGATGGTGAATTCACATGAAGACGCTAAACAACTCCCTCCGGAGTATTTCTATGCACCTGACGACAAGCTGCTTTCCTTCTTTGGCCGTCTCAATTATAACTACAAACAACGGTACTTTCTCGAAGGTGTTTACCGGGCAGATGGATCAAGCAGATTCCGTGGCGATAATGTGTGGGGTTATTTCCCCTCTGTTTCCGCAGGATGGAAAATATCGGAAGAAGACTTCGTGCAGAGCGTTGGTTGGCTGAACGAGTTGAAACTTAGAGGTAGCATCGGTCAGGCTGGTAATAACAACATCCCTACAGGGCAGACATTCCAGTTTTTCGAGTCGCGCAGTACAACCTGGATCAATAATGTGATCAGCTTCTGGGCTCCGTCGGCAACAATGGCGAATCCTGACCTGAAGTGGGAAACAACGATCACACGTAACATCGGGCTCGACTTCGGGCTGTTCCAGAATCGTCTGACGGGTACTGTCGAAGTTTACAAGAACAATACGAAGGACTTGCTTATTCTTTTCCCTACCCCCGGTACAGGTTACGCGAACCAGTATCGCAACATGGGCCAAACTGAAAATAAAGGTCTTGAAGTTGCCCTTAACTACGCCGTCATCGATGAGGAAAAATATGGTTTGAACATAAGTGGTAACATCAGCTTCAACCGCAATAAGGTGGTGTCACTTGGCGTGATGGATTATGTGCGAGGTACAAGTAACTGGGCTTCCACTCAAATCCCGTACGACTACCAGGTTTCCGCCGGCTATCCAATCGGAAACATCGTGGGCTATCTGAATGATGGGCGCTATGAGGTTTCAGATTTCGAAGGGTATGATGATGCTAATGGCCGTTGGATATTGAAAGGCGGTGTTCCGGATGCCAGTGGCCTGGTAGGCTTTGGCAACAACACTATCGCCCCTGGTATGATGAAGCTGAAGGACATCAGTGGTCCTGACGGTTCGCCTGACGGAATCATCGACAGCAACGACATGACGATCATTGGCAACGCATTGCCCAAGCATATAGGTGGTTTCACGTTGAATGCATATGCATACGGATTTGACCTTACTGCCAACTTCAACTGGAGTTATGGCAATCACGTATACAACGCGAACAAAATAGAATTCACCACGGCGACGCCGAGTACGCAGTACAGGAATTTGTACAACATGATGGGGGATGGTCAGCGCTGGACTAACCTGGATGAATCCACCGGACAACTTGTTACAGATCCCGCTACGCTGGCAGCGATGAATGCCAACACCACAATGTGGTCGCCATACATGAATCGCTTTATTCTAAGCGACTGGGCTGTCGAAGATGCAACGTTCCTTCGCCTCAATACGCTTACCCTTGGGTACAGCATCCCCGATGGGCTTACCAAACGTGCGAAAATCAAGAATCTTAGATTCTACGCGACGGGTTATAATGTTTTTGTTCTTACGGACTACACCGGCTTTGACCCTGAAGTATCCACAAGAAGGAGAACTCCATACACACCGGGTGTTGATTACTCCGCTTATCCGAGAAGCAGACAGATTGTGTTTGGTGTGAACTTTAACTTTTAATTGGTTATGAAAGTCAATAGAGCAATAAAATACTTCGTGGCCATTATGGCCGTCACGCTGGCATCATGCGATGATTATTTCGAAGCTCCCAGCAAGTCATCGCTCGACGAAGCCATTATCTTTTCCAACTACGGTATGGCCAAGGCTGCGGTAGACGGAATCCTCGTTCCTATGGCTGAGACGAATTCCTACCGCGGCAGGTTCCTTCCCTGGTATGGTATGAATACGGACATTGAGTGGTTCAACTCGTCGCAAACCGCTGGCGCAAATGCTGATCTCGTCATATATAACGCGCAGCCTGACAATACAAACATGAATACGGTTAACAGCAGCACGAATGCTTCGGACAATGCATTTGTGATGATGTATCAAGGTATCGAAAGGGCCAACCTCTGTATTCGTGGGCTCCGCGAATATGGTAATCCGGTTCCGGGGAGTGAGCTTGGTGAGCTGCTCGGTGCAGCGCTTACGTACCGCGCCGTTTATTATGCAGACCTCCTCAAAGCCTGGGGGGACGTTCCTGCAAGGTTTGAGCCGATCACATCTGAAACGATGTATCTGCCCAGAACGAGCCGCGATGAAATCTATAACCAACTGATAAAGGATCTCGGCGAAGCTGCTGAGCTTGTGCCGTGGCCGAATGAAAGGCCTTCAACAGCTACAGTCGAGCGCGTAAATAAAGCGTTTGTAAAAGGCCTGCGCGCCCGATTTGCGCTGGTGGCAGCAGGTTACTCACAATATCCTGGCGGAGAGATCCGCAAAGGCCAGTTAGCAGACTTTTCAGAAACGGAATTGTACGAGATTGCCCTGGCTGAGTGCAAAGATGTAATTGCAAGCAACACGGCGCGTCTGGAGCCTTCGTTTGAAGATCTCTGGAAAAAATACAACCAGGACGTAATAACTGCCGGAGGCGAGTCACTCTGGGAAATTCCTTTTTCCGAAGGACGCGGTCGCGTGCTGTTTACTTTCGCCGTTCGTCACAACGCAAATGACCAGCATCACTCCAACGGTTCTAACCGTGGAGGTCAGGCGGGCCCTTTGCCTTTCGTGTTCTACGATTATGATGAGACCGATACCCGCCGCGATGTAACATGTGTTCCCTATCGCTATGGAAACAATGTTCAGTCAGGCTTGCCCGTATCGCGTCAGGAGCTGGTTGATCTGAATACCTGGTACTTCGGAAAATATCGTTACGAATGGATGAGCCGTCATGTGACGTCTTCCAACGACGACGGTGTTAACAAAATATACATGCGTTATGCAGAAGTGATCCTGATGGCAGCTGAAGCTGCGTATCGACTGGGTGATGAAAGCGCCGCGAAAGGTTATCTTAAAGAAATTCGCAAGCGGGCATTTCCGCCGGCACAGCACGCAACAAAAGTTGATGGATATGTCGATCCGCTTAGTGGTAATAGCCTGTTTGAAGCGCTTGTTGATGAATATCAATTCGAGTTCTGTGGTGAGATGGAGCGGAAGCAACAGCTCATCCGTTGGAACCTGCTGAGTGCAAAAATGCAGGAAGCCAAGGTTAAGATGACTGACCTGGCAAACCGAACCGGTGAATATTCAGATGTTCCCACCACATTGTATTTCCGGTACAAGAGCGATGACCTGCCTCCGGCTGACTCTGAGAAAGGCGCTTATGCCGACTACGAAACGCTGGAGATCTGGGGGCTGAACCGTAGTGAAAATACCGACCCGGGCGCAAGCTGGACTGCCAAAGGATGGACAAACCTGAATGAGGCGAAAATCAACAGCCTTTATCTGAATGATCCTGATACAAAACAATTCTGGCCCATCTGGCAGGTAATTGTTGACGGAAGCAACGGAATGCTGAATAACAACGGATACTAACTAACCATTAACAACGAGAACTATGAAAAGTCGAATATATAAAAGTGTTCTGGCCGTTGCTGCGTTGTGCTTTGCATTCGCCGCGTGTGATGATCAGATTGATCCGGTTGTTCAGGAACTTAATACAAGCAGAGTATTCTCACCTGTCGGTCTTGAGGTGAGGGTTAGAAACCAGACTACCGTTGAACTAAACTGGAGCGCGCGGAAGGAAGTTGATTACTACGTAGTAGAATTCAGCGAAGACGAGCAATTCAGTTCAATCTACCGGTCTGTCCAGGTTACTGCTGCAGACCTTCCGCTACAGGAAGTTCTTCAGGGTGAAACGCTGTATTCCATTCGTGTGAAAGGCGTTAAGAATGGCGTCGCAGATTCTAAATGGACAACGACTTCAGTCACTACAGGAGCTGAACAAATTTTCCTGACATCGGTTGATGGCGACATCCAGGCCACCGAGGCAACCCTTCGCTGGCCCGAAGGAAGTGAAGTGACTCACCTGGTGATTAATCCGGGAGGTACAGAACGTCCAATATCAGACGAGGAAAAGGTATCAGGAATAGCGGTTATCTCCGGCCTTACCGGTGAAACAGTATACACTGTACTGCTGAAGAATGATGCTAAAACCCGCGGTACAAAATCGTTCACAACGCTCATCGACGTTGGCGATGCCCTCCGTGTGTATCCTGAAGATGATCTGAGTGTGGTTATCGCCAATGCTGCAGCTGGCGATGTACTCGTATTGTATCCCGGCGATTATACGGCATTCAGTGGTACTATCGTAATTGACAAGAATATATCCATCCGGGGACTTTATCCATACGACAAACCTAAGGTTCACGTAAGTTTCGAACTTACGGATGGTGTACAGGACGTGCGCGTTCAGGACCTTGAAATGGTTGGGGACGGAAGTATTCTCAACGCCTTCAACTTCACGACGTCAGGAACGGAATATGGTGCATTGGTTGTTGAAAATTGTCTGATCCACGATTACACCAGAGCACTCTTTGGTGGTACAGGAATGGCGTCAACGATTCAAACGTTGAGCATAAACAATTCTTTTGTTTATGATATCGTATCGGATGGCGGTGATTTTATTGACTTCCGAGTAGGATATGTGGCCAATCTCAACATTACCAACAGCACGTTCAGCAACTGTGCGCCTGCGCGTGATTTCGTTCGGCTAGACAACAGTGCTGGAACCTTCCCTGGGCGGGTTTCAACGGTGAAGATTGAAAATTGTACCTTATACGGCGTTGCGAATGTTAATAACAGAAGAATTCTGTACGTGCGATTCGCTGATAACAGTTTAACTGTTCGCAATACGATTATCGTTGCGACAGAGGGTACCTACACCAATCAGGCGTCAACGTCTCAGCCTGTATGTTCGAAAAACAATTACTTCAATGCGCCGGGCTTCCATACAGCAGGCTACGTCGCCAACGTGAAGATCGATGAATCAGGAAACTTCACTACGCTTGATCCAGGTTTTGTCAACCCTGCTGGTCGCGATTTCACCGTGACCAATCAGACGATCCTCGATGGAGGAATTGGCGATCCTCGCTGGCTGCCGTAAAAAATGAATCATGAAGAAAGGTGTGGTTTGGAAAGACCACACCTTTCGGTTTTTTTTTATTGCTGATGAGTATGAAGTTATTGCGTTATATCTTTCCTGCGATCTGTGTTCTCCTCGTGTTTTCATGCGGAGATGACGAGGTTTCGCCCGACATCATGGATGAGGAGGAGGAAACTCCGGTACGCCTTAATCCCGTCCAGGAGGAAGCCTTTGCTTTTCCTGGTGCCGAAGGATTTGGAAACAAAACTACAGGCGGACGCGGTGGGAAGGTTATTAAGGTTACTAATCTGAATGATACCGGCCCAGGCAGCCTCCGCGCAGCAGTTAATACCTCAGGTGCACGTATTATTGTTTTCGATGTTTCAGGGACCATTGAATTGCTGAGCAATCTCAATATCACTCAGCCTGATGTGACAATAGCGGGGCAGACGGCTCCCGGCGATGGAATAACTATCAAAAACTATCCTGTATTCGTCGGCGCGGATAATGTCATTATTCGGTTCATTCGCTTCAGATTGGGAAACGAAAAGCAGGTTGAAGGTGATGCGATATGGGGTCGATATCAGAAAAACATTATCATCGATCATTGTTCAATGAGCTGGTGTACTGATGAGGCTGCCTCGTTCTACGCAAACCAGGATTTCACCTTGCAATGGTGCATCATTTCGGAAAGCCTTAACAACTCATTGCACGAAAAAGGTTCCCATGGGTATGGTGGTATATGGGGTGGAGACCGCGCGAGTTTTCATCACAACCTCATTGCGCATCACAAGAGCCGTAACCCGCGCTTCAACGGTTGGCGTACCGGAACAAGTAATGGCCCTTTTCTCAATGAGCATGTTGATTATCGAAATAATGTGATATACAATTGGCGGGATGAAAGCGCATACGGCGGTGAAAATGGTAAATACAATATTGTAAACAACTACTACAAATCAGGCCCCGCCACGTCAGAGTCGAAAACCGGGCGCATTATGCGCGTTAGCAAAGAAGCTGATGCAGCCTATGCACCGGGCTTCGGACAGTTTTATATTGAAGGAAATTACGCTTTCGGAAACGCCGCAGTTACCAGCGACAACTGGAATGGAGGAATTATTTACGATGGTGGCACGACGAAAGGCATGGTACAACTTACCACGGCTATCGACTACGACATGGGAACCGAGCACACGGCAGGGCAGGCGTTTGAGAAGGTGCTGGCTTATGCAGGGTCTTCATTGTCAAGAGATGATGTGGATGTACGGGTAGTTGACGAGGTTCGCAACGGTACGGCTACGTATTCCGGATCTGTTTCTGGTTATCCCGGTTTAATAGACAGCCAGGAAGATGTTGGTGGATGGCCTCTGCTGGAAAATGCGGAGGCTCCTGTTGATTCCGACGGCGATGGCATGCCCGATGCGTGGGAAATTGAAATGAACCTCGAACCAGGAAAGCCTGACGCGAACGGACGGCACCTTTCTTCAGCATACGACAACATCGAGGTCTATATAAATAGTATCGTGAAAGATATTGCTGAACAACAACGGTGACCAAAATGAAAACCAGTCAGATATTTGTCCTACTGATGGCCGTTACCCTTACTGCATTTGCGCCCGTGCAGAAATTGACGAGAGTCTATCTCATTGGCGACTCGACTATGTCGGAGAAAATTGTCAGTGCTTATCCGGAAACGGGTTGGGGAATGCCGTTCCAGTATTTTTTTGATTCTACTGTAGTGGTTGAGAACCACGCGAAGAACGGCAGAAGTACAACGACCTTTATCGGCGAAAACCGATGGACACCTATCGCTGAGAAGCTACAGCCTGGAGATTGGGTGTTCATCCAGTTTGGTCATAATGATGAATCGAAAGAAAAGCAGGAACGTTACACTAGACCGAAACAGTACAGGCAGAACCTTCTGCGCTTTGTTAAAGAAACGCGGGCGAGGCAAGCAAACCCGGTCCTCTTGACGCCAGTGGCACGTCGGCGTTTTCAGGATGGAAAAATTCAGGAGAGCCATGCTGAGTATTCAGCTCTCGTTCGTGAAGTAGCAAAATCGGAAGGAGTTCCGTTGATTGATCTGGACAAAGCCAGCATGGAACTCTATCAACGTATGGGCGAGGATAATTCAAAACTTTTGTTTCTGCATCTGGAACCAGGTGAACATCCCAATTATCCCGATGGAAAGGTTGACAACACACATTTCACCGAGCTGGGAGCACGTTTGATTGCACAGCTTGTTCTTAAGGAGATGTTGGCGTTGAAGCTCGGCCTTGCAGAGCATGTTGTGAAACCTCAATCCAAACGTTGACTGCATGATATGCTCAAAGTTAAATATGGTTCTCCTGGGATTTCTGTTGGCGTTAGCGGGGACAGGATGTAAAGCGCAGGAAGTAGCGGTGGCTTTTCCCGGAGCAGAAGGTTTCGGAAAATATACCACAGGCGGAAGAGGTGGCAAGGTTATCTATGTCACGAATCTCAATGACGATGGTCCTGGATCTCTCAGAAAAGCTATCCGTGCAGAGGGAGCGCGCACCATAGTCTTCTCTGTTTCGGGAAACATTGAACTGAAGTCACCGCTGGATATTAACAATGATGACGTGACCATTGCCGGACAGACTGCGCCAGGGGATGGTATATGCATTAAGAATTATCCTGTTTCGGTAAAGGCGAATAACGTTATCATCAGGTTCCTCAGGTTCAGGCTGGGCGACGAGATGGGCGAAGAAGCAGATGCAATATCCGGCACCAGCGGGGTAAGGAATGTAATTATTGATCACTGTTCGATGAGCTGGGCTACCGACGAGGGTGCTTCGTTTTACAGGAACAGAAACTTTACGATGCAATGGTGCATTATTGCCGAGAGCCTCAACTCTTCTGTGCATGCTAAGGGCGATCATGGCTATGGTGGAATCTGGGGCGGAGAAGAGGCGACATTTCACCACAACCTCCTGGCTAGTCACACAAGCCGCTTTCCGCGATTCAGCGGATCAAAATCAACGCAGAATTCGAAAGATGAATTGGTGGATTTCGTTAACAATGTGATTTACAATTGGCGAAGTAACAACACCTATGGTGGGGAGTCTGGCCGTTACAACGTCATCGGGAATTACTACAAACCGGGTCCTGCTACGCGCAAAGCAAAGGATCAGATTCTTAATCCTTGGGAACCTGCTGGCAAATTTTATGTTCAAGACAACTTGCTGTTTGAAAACGAAGCGGTCAGTAAGAATAATCATCTTGGGGTAAAGGCTGACGCTCCGATAGAGAAGTTCGTCATCGATAAGCCTTTTCCGTCGGAGCGAATTAATATTGAAACAGCGTCAGCGGCGTTAGAGAGCGTGTTGCGTCATGCTGGGGCAAGCCTAAAGAGAGATGCGGTTGATACCCGGATCGTCAGCGAAGTCAGGAATGCAAACTCAAAATCCGGAAAGGATAGGGATGGTATCATTGACTCCCAGGAGCATGTTGGTGGATGGCCGGAGCTCAAAGCTGGTCCTGTTCTACGGGACGCTGACCAGGACGGAATGCCTGATGAGTGGGAAAAAAGTCATGGTCTCAATCCAGATGATCCTTCTGACGGATCGCTGCAATCATTGAGCAAGGTTTACACAAACCTTGAAGTCTATCTTAACGATCTGGTGAAGGACGTAACGAAATAGCTATGCGCGACTTTGTCACTTTTGTCCTGCTGGTATTCTGTTCATGTGATCTATCAGCACAACCTTCGGGCAGTCGCGCTGGTGTTTGGAGAAGTGATCTGGGAAACGGGATGTATCAGAATCCTGTATTATACGCTGACTATTCTGATCCTGATGTGTGTCGCGTGGGTGATGACTACTACCTGGTTTCATCGAGTTTCAACTGTGTGCCCGGCCTTCCTTTGCTTCATTCCAAGGATCTTGTCAACTGGCAACTGATTGGTCATGCATTGCCACGTCTGGTGCCTCAGGCCCATTTTGAAACTCCACGACATGGTGGTGGCGTCTGGGCTCCGTCCATACGTTATCACGAAAATGAGTTCTACATTTACTATCCTGACCCCGATTTTGGAATTTACCTCGTGAAGGCAAATGACCCCCGGGGCCCCTGGAGCGAACCGGTGCTTGTCGAGGAGGGCAAGGGTTTGATCGATCCCTGTCCACTGTGGGATGATGATGGCAAAATATATCTCGTATACGCGTATGCCGGAAGTCGAGCCGGCATCAAAAGCATTCTGGCAGTGAAACGGCTTAGTGCTGACGGAACGAAAGCACTTGATGCCGGCCGAATCGTCTACGATGGACATACCATTGACCCAACGGTGGAAGGCCCTAAATTTCACAAGCGCAATGGCTATTATTACATCTTTGCACCTGCCGGTGGCGTTGCAACGGGGTGGCAGATTGTATTGCGTTCGAAAAATGTTTATGGACCCTACGAAAGGAAGGTTGTTTTGCACCAAGGCAAGACAATAGTCAATGGTCCGCACCAAGGGGCGTGGGTGACTACTTCATCAGGTGAAGACTGGTTCATCCACTTTCAAGATATTGAAGCCTATGGCCGCGTCGTGCACCTTCAACCGATGGTGTGGGAAAATGACTGGCCTGTTATTGGTAAAGATAAAGACGGTGACTCGATTGGTGAGCCCGTGCAAAGGTTCAAAAAGCCTCATTCAGTAAGAGGTGTTGTTCAGGTTTCGCCGCCGGAGTCAGATGAGTTTGATAGTCATGTCCTGATGCCTCAGTGGCAATGGCACGCCAACCCTAAGGCTACATGGTCATTCCTCTCCCCGGAAGGAAAGCTTCGCTTGTATAGTCAGAAAATTCCCGATGGAGCAAAAAGTCTGTGGGATGTTCCAAATCTGTTGCTTCAAAAGTTCCCTGCTCCTGAGTTTACTGTCACCACGCAACTTACGTTTTATCCGAACCAAAACCTTTCGAACGAAGCTGCGGGGATGTTGATTATGGGAACTGATTATGCGTGGCTGGGCCTGCGGTCAGGAAAAGACGGGACGAAACTCGTCCTTTCGACGTGCACAAATACAGAGCAAAGCGGTATTCCCCGGGAAACCATCATTGGTTCCATACCTGACGGAGATGTGTATCTTCAGGTTCAAGTTAGCGATAATGCTAAGTGTGTGTTCAGCTATAGCATTGATGGTAAGAGTTTCAGCGTAGTCGGTGATACATTCCAGGCGGTGCCTGGAAAATGGATTGGCGCAAAAGTGGGCCTGTTTTGCACGCGTGATTCCCAGACAAACGATTCGGGGTTCGTGGACATCGAATGGTTCCGCATCACCAAATAGAATGGAATGACAAACCTTAACCTATGAGAGTAGTAAATATCCTCCTCGCCTTTGTACTTACTTGTTCGATAGGCTGCGCGCACAAGCGGATACCGTCTAAAGGGAAAACCTTGGCGGAGCAAATGGCGCTGTCGGAAATGATCCGGAACCCGGATGCATCGCGACTTGACTTTGTCAAAGAGCCGAAATGGAACTACACCAATGGACTGGTTTGTAGCGCCGTAGAACGTGTCTGGAAGACAACCGGCAACGAAAAGTACTACGCCTACATCAAGGATTATGCTGATATGATGATAAACGAATCCGGCGAGATAAAGGCCTACAAGGCATCGGATTATAACATTGACAAGGTAAACTCGGGAAAGTTTCTGTTTGCGCTCTACGAACACACTAAGGATGAAAAGTATGCAAAAGCAATTCATCTTCTTCGGGATCAAATGAAATCTCATCCGCGTACATCTGAGGGAGGTTTCTGGCACAAGAAAATTTATCCACACCAGATGTGGCTTGACGGACTTTATATGGGCAGTCCTTTTCTGGCACAATATGCAATGGTATTTGGCGAGAAAGAATTGTTTGAGGATGTAGCACTTCAGTTCCGTTTGATCGACAAGTACACTTACGATGCCGAATCAGGTCTTTATTATCATGCGTGGGACGAAAGCAAAGAACAACAATGGGCGAATAAGGAAGATGGAAAGTCACCGCATGTATGGGGACGCGCGATGGGTTGGTTCGCCATGTCGTTGGTGGATGCGCTGGATTTCATCCCGGTGGATCATGCTGAACGGAAACAAATCCTTACCATACTGAACAAGATGGCCAGCGCTGTTGCTAAAAGCCAGCATGCCCAGTCAGGCGTATGGTACCAGGTGATGGATCAGCCAAATCGTGAAGGAAACTACCTTGAGGCATCGGCTTCAGCCATGTTCACCTATTTCCTTTTGAAAGCGCTAAATAAGGGATACATCGGAGCCGAGTATGAAAAGATTGCACGCAAAGCATATGATGGTGTTTTGCGGGAGTTCATCAAAGTTGCGGATGATGGGATGGTAAGTATTACGAAAGTGTGTTCCGTCGCCGGTCTTGGAGGGAATCCCTATCGTGATGGTTCATTTGAATATTACATCAACGAACCCCAGCGCGATAATGATCCCAAAGCGGTAGGTCCGTTTATTATGATGGATCTTGAATATGCGATATTCGACAAAGCCTCAAAAATGAAGTAGATGCCGAAGCCGTTCCTGTTCCTGGTGTTTATTTCATTAGTTGCAGTTGGGCAGCAGCGCTATGAGTTTGTCGTGGCCGCAGATGGATCTGGTGACTTTAGGACAATCGGCGAGGCTTTGTCAAATTGCAAACACTACGGCGACCAGCGAACCATTATACGTTTGAAGCCTGGTTTTTATAGAGAGAAAACGGAAGTGTTTTCGTGGACAACCAAAATCTCTCTACTGGGAGAAGATCCTGCAACAACCATTATTACATTTGACGACTATTCCGGCAAAGACCACCACAACACGTTTACGTCGTGGACCTTCAAAGTGATGGGCAATGACTTCTATGCGGAGAACATTACTTTTGAAAATAACGCACCCCCACTTGGCCAGGCTGTTGCACTGCACGTTGAGGCGGATCGTTGTGTCTTTCGAAACTGCAGGTTCCTTGGAAATCAAGACACGATATTCACGGGCGGTGAGCAGAGTCGTCAATACTTCATCGATTGTTACATTGAAGGCACTACCGACTTCATCTTCGGCCCGGCGACGGCGGTATTCGAGCGGTGTCATATCCACAGCAAAAAGAATTCATATGTAACGGCAGCATCGACGCCTCAGGGTAAACGTTACGGGTACGTGTTCCTGTCTTGTAAGCTTACTGCTGAAAAAAGTGTGACAAAGGTTTATTTGGGCAGACCGTGGAGAAATCATGCGAAAACAGTTTTTATTAATTGTGAACTGGGGCCTCACATTCGCCCGGAAGGATGGCACAACTGGAACAAACGGGAAGCCGAAAGCACCGTATTCTACGCTGAGTATAACTCCACAGGTCCGGGGGCGTCGCCTGGAGGGCGTGTATCCTGGTCGAAACAACTCAGTGCAAAACAGGCGCGTGCGTACACTGTTGAACAAATTCTCTCTGGTCACGATAACTGGGCAATTCCGAAACGATGAAGACCATCTTATATGTTTGGGGAATTTGTCTCGTACTGTGCCTGAAGGTTCACGGACAAACGCATTATGACTTCATCGTCGCGAAAGACGGAAGTGGTATGTTTACAAAAGTACAGGATGCAATCAATTCAATCCCTGATTTCCGAAAGAACGTTACCACAGTATTCATACGAAACGGCACTTATAAGGAGAAACTGATATTACCGGCATCGAAGACCAATGTGAGGTTCATTGGTGAAAGCCAGGAAAGGACAATACTTACGTATGATGACTTCGCGTCAAAGAAGAATCGTTTTGGTGAGGAGATGGGTACTACTGGATCAACTTCCTTTTATGTTTTTGGCGATGGCTTTACCGCAGAGAACATAACGTTTGAAAATTCTTCGGGTCCGGTAGGGCAGGCGGTAGCGGTGCGTATTGATGGTGACCGTGTTGCTTTTGTGAATTGTAGGTTCCTCGGGTTTCAGGATACACTCTATCCCCATGGCGAAAGAAGTCGCCAGTACTATAAGAATTGTTATATCGAGGGGACTGTTGACTTCATTTTCGGATGGTCGACTGCGTTGTTCGAAGATTGTGAGATCTTTTGTAAGAAGGGAGGTGGATACGTTACAGCAGCCTCCACATTGCAAAAAACTTCTTATGGGTTTGTGTTTAAGAATTGCAGGATCACCGGTGATGCCGATGCACATACATTTTATCTTGGCAGGCCGTGGCGCCCTTATGCAAAGACGGTGTTCATAGATTGTTATCTCGATAAACAGGTCAAGCCTGAAGGCTGGCACAACTGGGATAAAGAAGAAGCTGAGTCGACCGCCTTCTATGCCGAGTACAACTCACGAGGTCCCGGTGCTGAAAAAGCGGACCGCATTTCTTGGTCACGTCAACTTACAGCTGAAGAGGCAGCCGGATACACGAAGGAAAATATACTCGGTGATTGGTCAAAACCCGTCGTGAGATAAATGTTGTTGGCTACCGGTTGCCTGTTGCACAAGCCTTAACCTTCACTACTACGAACCTCGAAACTAGAGGCCCCTTATTACAAATCAGGAATCAGGAATTTAGAGTGAGACCCCACGTTTCCAGGGAATGAAGTCATCCTGATTGAGCAGTACTGCCTTTGGTTTGATTTCACCACTTGCAACAGCCAGGATATACTCAAGGATTTCTTCACCGCTTTGTTCGATCGTCTTACTTCCGGATATCACGCCACCGCAGTCAACGTCGATAATATCGGGCATCTTGTTGGCAAGCTTTGTATTGGAAGAAATTTTGATGACGGGCGCAATCGGGTTTCCGGTAGGGGTACCGAGACCAGTAGTGAAGAGGATTATGTTAGCACCAGCTCCTGCCATTGCCGTTGTGCTTTCCACATCGTTCCCTGGTGTACACTGTAAGTTTAATCCGGGTTGCTGGACATACTCACCATAATCAATCACTGCCGCAATAGGTGACGTTCCACCTTTTTTTGCGGCGCCTGCCGACTTCATTGCGTCAGTAATCAATCCATCCTTGATGTTGCCGGGAGATGGGTTCATGTCGAAACCTGAACCGGCATCAACAGCAGCTTTGGCATATGCACGCATAAGGGATACAAATCGGTTTGCGGTGGCATCGTTGGTGCACCGATTGATGAGTTCCTGTTCTACACCACATAGTTCAGGGAATTCTGAAAGGATGGTCGTGCCGCCCAGTGCAACGACCAGATCAGACACGTGACCTACGGCGGGGTTCGCCGATATTCCAGAGAACCCGTCTGAGCCACCGCATTCAAGCCCTACAACGAGCTTACTGAGCGGTGCAGGTTTGCGTTCAAGTTTGTTCGCCTCGACCAGAGCCAAGAATGTTTTTTGAATTGCGTTGGTAAGTAGCTCCTGTTCTGTGCCCTCCTTTTGTTGTTCAAGAAGATAAACAGGTTTTGAGTTGTTGAATCCAATCGCTTCAAGTTTGCTTCGTAGAATACCGGGTTGCGCATTCTGACATCCAAGACTAAGTACAGTTGCGCCGGCGACATTCGGGTTCTTGATGTACCCCGCAATGAGTGCACACAGTGCTTCGGAATCCTGACGGGTGCCACCGCATCCGCCTTCATGGGTCAGGAATTTGATGCCGTCAACATTCTTGAAAATCTGGGCAGAGCCGCCTTGTTGTTCCAGCGCTGGCCGGGCGGTAAGAATCCTCTCCGTGTCGCCTTCGCGGTATGCGTCTACCAGTTGCTGGACATATTGCTTATAGGAGTCGCGTTTTACAAAGCCGAGTGTCTCTTCGAACGCGTTCTTTATCGTATCAATATTACGGTTTTCACAAAACACCAGTGGTACGACAAGCCAGTAATTGGCTGTACCCACCTGCCCATCTTTGCGGTGATATCCCTTGAAAGTGCGCCCGGCGAACTTCGATACATCGGGAGGCGTCCAGGTGAACGTTGATTGACGGCTTTCGAACGAAGCTGCCTTGTGTTTTACATTATGCGTTCCAATGGCACCGCCTTGACGTATGGGAGACATTGTTTTTCCAACGAGGATACCATACATAAAGATGTCGGCGCCTTCGCCAAGGTCGTTAATGACGAACTTGTGTTTTGCCGGGACGTCGTTTTGCAAAGTGATGGACGTACCGTTGTATGAAATCTGTGTGCCGGCGCGGAGGTCGGTAAGTGCGACCAGGACGTTATCCGCAGGATGAATCTTCAAAAATGTGTTTGACATATTTATTTATAGCGTATATTGCGCAATCGATTGCACAATATACGAAGTTTTTATACTTTCGTGAGAAACGGAATGGGAATAAATTCATCACCTATGAACCAGCCGCCGCCCTATTTGCGTGAACTCCGCCGTAGTCCCATCCTTCCCGTATTGAAATCAAATGATCCTTACGTCTGGCAAGGCGTCATCGACTTGTGCGCAGCCTGCGATATCAATATTCTCGAATTTCGGGACGGTCGCGAAGCCCGTGGGCTTAAACTGTTTCCACGCGTAGTGGAATACGCCGCAAGGTACCCACATTTTCAGATCGGAGTATCGACGATAAAAAATATTCCAAACTGTGGAAGCTTCCTACGCGAAGGCGCCGCATTCATCAGCTCGCCATTCCTCGATCCGGAGCTTGCCGCTATTTGCGCGCAGCATGGCCGTGGATGGATTCCCGGATGTGCAACGTCAGACGACGTACGCCAAGCTGTGAACTACGGAGCTGAGATCGTGTCAATCCTCCCCGGACAGCTAGCCAACGGAAACATCAGCATGATTCGTCAGGAAACGGGTAAATCACGCTTTATCCCGTCGAGCGGGAACGAAATCGACGACAATAGGATGGGGGAATGGCTTTCGGCAGGGGCACTCTGTATCCGAAGGGAAGAAACTATTTTTCCTCCCGGACTAATATCAATAAGGGACTGGACCGGAATAGACCGTCTATTAAGAAGGGAAAAAGAATTGCTCCGGAAGTATCGCACTGAAATGGCCGTGTCTTAATTTGGAGAACAATTATTGCGTCTGGGCCCTATTCCGCCGAATGGTTGAACGAACCGACGAAACTAAAACAGGCAAATAATACGATCTTAAACTTTTAAACCTTTTATGACTAAAGTAGTAACCTTCGGTGAAATCATGCTTCGACTTGCAACACCGGAATTTTTGCGTTTCTCACAAGCCACCGAATACGAAGCAACGTTTGGTGGCGGCGAAGCCAACGTAGCGGTTTCGCTTGCAAACTATGGTCTGGATGCCGCCTTTGTCACAAGCCTTCCGAAGAACGACATCGGTGAAGCTGCCATAGCAACGCTGCGCAAACACAATGTCAATACAGAATGGATTCATCGCGGAGGAGATCGCATTGGAATTTACTTCCTTGAAAGTGGTGCCGTAAGCCGCGCCAGCAAAGTGGTCTACGATCGCGCACACAGCTCATTCGCAGAGCTGAAGAAAGGCGTTATTGACTGGGACAAGGTGTTTCACGGCGCTTCGTGGTTTCACTGGACAGGAATTACGCCATCAGTGTCTCAAGGCGCGGCGGAAGCGTGTCTCGAAGCATGCCAGGTGGCAGAAAAGAGGGGACTTACGATTTCAACTGACCTCAACTATAGAAACAAGCTTTGGAAGTGGGGTAAGTCCGCTGGCGAAGTAATGGAGGGACTGGTTCAGCATTGCGACGTAATCCTGGGAAATGAAGAAGACGCTGACATGGTATTTGGCATCAAACCTGAAGGTGTCGATGTAACAGCTGGCCACGTTGATGGTGCTGCCTTTGAATCCGTTGGTCAGCAGCTAATGAGACGCTTCCCGAAAGCAAAACGCGTTATCATTACTCTGCGCGGCTCAATCAGCGCAAGTCATAATACCTGGTCTGGGGTACTGTGGAACGGCAAGGAATTGTTCCAGGCTCCTACCTATCAGATTACGCACATCGTAGACCGTGTTGGTGGGGGAGACTCCTTCATGGGCGGATTGATTTACGGGTTAATCAAATATCCGCAGGATGATCAAAAGGCGTTGAACTTCGCCGTAGCTGCATCGTGCCTGAAACACACGATTAAAGGTGACTTCAATCTCGTAACTGTTGATGAAGTTGAAAAACTGATGAAGGGTGACGCATCAGGAAGGGTATCACGCTAATAAGAATCGGGTATGGCAAAATTCACAAAACCACAAGTTCAGGATACGATGAAAAGCACGGGTATGATTCCCGTGTTTTATCATCCCGATGTTGACGTTGCAAAAGGCGTTATCGACGCCGCTTACAAAGGTGGCGTGCGCATCTTCGAGTTTACCAATCGCGGTGGCAATGCCTACGACGTATTCGTCCAGCTCCTCAAACACATTGAACAATATAACGACCTGATTCTCGGTATTGGAACAATTATGGACAGTGCTACAGCACAGAAGTTTATCGAGGCTGGAGCGCATTTCATCGTGTCACCTATTCTAAACACTGAGATGGCAGAGACATGTCGCAAGGCTGATGTAATGTGGGTTCCGGGTTGCGCGACACTGACAGAAATCGTAACAGGAAAAAATCACGGCGCAGAAGTGATTAAAGTTTTCCCGGGTTCAGTACTTGGTCCCGGTTTCGTGTCTGCCGTTATGCCAGTAGTCCCAGGGTTGCAACTCATGCCTACAGGAGGAGTTGAGCCTACCGAACAAAATCTCGGCGCATGGTTCAACGCTGGGGTCATCTGTGTTGGCATGGGTTCTCAGCTGTTTACCAAGGAGATGATCAATGGAAAACAATGGAAAGAACTTGAAGAAAAAGTGAGATCTGCAATGAAAATCATTGAGTCCCTGAAGAAGTAGGAATACTTTTCAGAAAAATAAGAATATTCAATTTCAAAACCACGACGCGTGCAAACTGAAAAGCTAGACCAGAAAATCACAAATTACCGATGGGTAATTTGTGCGTTGCTCTTTTTTGCGACAACTATCAATTACATCGACAGGCAGATCCTGGCGTTGATCAAGCCGATTCTGGATGTTGAACTTGGCTGGACTAACGAAGAGTATGGTATTGTAAACTCGGCTTTCCAGGGTGCCTATGGAATAGGTCTGCTGTTTTTCGGATGGTTTGTCGACAGGTTTGGTACTAAAATAGGCTATGCTGTTTCGATAGCCGCATGGAGCCTTGCTGCTCTGGGGCACGGTCTGGTGTCCACCGTCAAAGGATTTACCATTGCGCGCATGTCATTGGGACTTGGCGAAGGCGGAAACTTCCCGTCAGCGATCAAGGCTACGGCGCTGTGGTTTCCGAAACGAGAGCGGGCCCTGGCAACGAGTATCTTCAACGCGGGTACCAACGTGGGGGCAATTGCAGCACCTGCGCTTGTACCTTGGGTTGCGCTTACATTCGGATGGGAAATGGCTTTTATCGGAGCAGGTGTTGTGGGATTCCTATGGTTGTTGCTCTGGCTTCCGTTTTATGATGTGCCTGAAAGAATCAAGCGTCTCAGTAAAGCGGAGTACGATCTGATCAACAGCGATGCCGAGGAGCCCGCGCCAGAGAAAAAGCCATCGTGGCTTGATCTTCTTAAATACCGCCAAACGTGGTCTTTCATCACAGCAAAATTCATAACCGATCCTGTTTGGTGGTTCTTCCTGATCTGGTTGCCGGATTATTTCTCGTCAACACGTGGTTTGCATATCAAGGAAAGCTGGGTGCACCTCGTTACTATTTATTTCATCATCACGATCCTGAGTATTGTCGGAGGCTGGTTTACCGGCTACCTGAATAAATCGGGATGGTCTATTACCAGAGCCCGTAAAACGGGGATGTTGTTATTCGCTGTACTCGTTCTCCCGATATTTGCAGTTACATCGGTTGGTGATTGGACAGCTGTGCTGATCATCGCTCTTGCAGGTTCTGCCCACCAGGCGTGGTCAGCGAACCTGTTTACAACAGTATCCGATATGTTCCCTAAGTATGCCGTGGCATCTGTAATTGGTATGGGTGGACTTGCGGGGGCACTGGGCGGGATGTACTTCCCGATCTATTGCGGCAAGATGCTTGACCGATTTGCGGAAGCGGGAAACATCACCGCCGGGTATGGAATTCTTTTTGCAATATGTGCTTTTGCCTATCTTGTAGCGTTTGTTATTCACCATCTGTTAGTACCAAGCCTGGAGCCAGTGAAGATGAAAAAATAACGGAAAGTAATCTTTGCAATGTGTTTTGAGTTAGTTTTGGTACTGTGCGCTATTTGCCAGTACCGCGTTTAATTTGTAAGTTTTTGGATTGGGATACAGGGGTGCTTCTATCCACCCTTGTAACCTGATACCTTTGAAGATGACGCTTGAACATTGAAACCCAAACATCACCCTCATGAAGACTGTAATTCTTTTCCTACTCATTTTAACGAGCTCGATGGTATACGCACAGAATAGCGATGTAGCTGCCGCTGTGGAGAATCTCCGCGAGGCAATGCTTCATGCAGATAAGGCGGCGCTTGATAAACTTGCGCATGCAAAGTTAAGCTACGGCCATTCCAGCGGGAAAATAGAAGATAAGGCAGCGTTCATAAATGCGCTTGTCACTGGCGAATCTGACTTCACAGAGCTGGCGTTCGACGATCAGACGATTGAGGTGATTGGGGACATGGCCCTCGTACGGCACAAGCTCACGGGCAAGACTCACGACAAGGGCAAACAACCCGGAACTGTTGCCATCGGCGTGCTGCTCGTGTGGTTCAAGGAGGGCAACAGCTGGAAACTCACTGCACGCCAGGCCTTCAAATTATAGGACCTCACGGAGACAGAATACATCGAACGATTCATTTACTCTCACTTTCTTCAACCGATAGCCCACGCGTCGTTTCCGGAGGAACGAATCGGATTAGTGGTTGATCATTATTTCTATGTCCTGGTTCCCTCACGAAAAGGTATTGTAGAAGGATGAGGTGAAAGCAGGGCAGGCGCAATCGTATAGACCATCTAAAAAACTTTTTATCATAAACGTCTGGAGAACCAGACATACCTGCATGTCTGGTTTTCCAGACTGCCATTGACGCGTGCACCTTAAGTGTCTATGTTTGTTCAAAGACCTTTTGATGTGCGTTATGGGGCATAACTGACAGTTGATCCCTCGGAAAGGTCTTTCCTCTCTTAATTCTTCAATCGACCTTAGTTATGCGTGGTACGCAATTTACTCGGCAGATAACCGAAATACTTCTTGAACGCTACCGTGAAGTGCTGTGGATTCTTATATCCCGCAAGAGACGCGATCTCGTGGATGGACTTGTTGCCTTCGAGGATCAGTTGGCGCGCCTGTTCCATCTTTAATTCATTCACATATCCGTAAATGGTGGTCTGGAACGTGTCGCGGAAGCCTTTTTTCAGACTGAACTCGTTCAATCCCACAAGCCTGGCAAGTTCACGGATGGATGGGGGATTGTTGATCGACTTCTCAATGATCGTTTTCGCATCGTAAATGGCGTCGACTTCAGCATTTCGCGATACGCGCTCCTGCCGATCGACAACCGGTAACTCCGATTGCTCGACCTGTAACATCAACAATTCGAGTACTTTGGCTTCAAGAAAGAGGCGCTTCAGCAATCCTGTACGTGTGCAGCGTTGAATGGAGTTAATCAACCATTTCATCGGCACGGTCATCTGGAAGGCTCCCAATTGGAGGTGATTTTGCTTTCCGCCAAGGATAGATTCAATGAATTGTTCCTGTTGTCTGGAGTAGTGGCCGAAAAGCTGGGAATAATAGCTTACGGGCATATTGATCTCCAATACTTGCAGATGGCCCCCCTCAGGATACAACGCTAGCCTGTCGGTAAAGCCACTCGTATAATATATAATATGCTGGCCGGGCGCCAAGAACTTGTCGTCGTCGGCACCTTCAAATGCATGGCTTCCCGCAAGATTAAAAAACAACCCCATGGTCTGCCCGGAATCCCGAAAGTCGGACGTGGTCTCTTCCTTAAGATGGATTTCGGTCTGGGAAACCAGAAATGCGTCGAAAAATGCATATTTGGCATTGATCAGGCCATTTTGAGAACCTGAAAACGTCATCTTTCGACTTATCAAACCCGCTTCAACGGCAAATTCCCCGGGGATTTCCTGCGTGACGGACCACTCCCTGATGTCGTCCGAATAACGCTCCCCGTTAGAAACTCCTTTTTGCGTCACTTGATTTCCCGATTTCGTTACCTCAGAATCCCCGAATGCCATTAATCTTGCACTCTATTTAAAATCAATCTAATTAAAAACAATGATAAGGATTTTACCGCAGTCAAGGTTGATTCTGACGTTCTTTTTCACTTTCCTGTTCCTAATCCCCAGCTTCTCCCAGGACAACATCGTCCGTGGGCGCGTTTTCGAGGAGGCTGGTACCACCCTCGCCGGTGCCAATATTGTTATCAAAGGTTCTTCGCGTGGCGTTACTGCGGACGCAAGCGGGAATTTTGCTATTGCAGCCAACCAGGGCGAAACGCTGGTTGTTTCGTTTGTAGGTTATGAACCACAGGAAATCTCCGTTTCCACGAGCAATTATCTGGAAATCAGGCTGTCTCTCGATACCAACCTACTACAGGAAGTTGTCGTCACCGGCGCCTTGGGGATCGAGCGTTCTGCTCGTGAGGTAGCCAGTGGTACCCAGATTATCAGCAACAAGCGTTTAAATCAGGGCCGGACAGTCAATCCGATATTCGGTATGGCCAGCAAGGTAGCCGGCTTACGTATCAATATGTACGACAGTAAAGTCGATCCTCAGGTACAGATCAATATGCGCGGCAGCCGCTCCCTCAGTCGCACTTCCGGCATCGATGGCCGTGGCGCAAACGAACCCCTTTACGTTGTTGACGGTGTGCCGATGCCATCCATCAGTCGACTCAATCCAAATGATATTGAGAGCATTACGGTATTGAAAGGCGCGAATGCTGCCGCACTCTATGGTTCCGAAGGTGTTAACGGAGCCATCATGATTACTACCCGCAGAGGGCGCGAAGATCGTGGCGAGGTTCAGTTCTCAAATACAACTACCTTCTCGAACGTATTTCTGCTTCCACCGGCGCAAACAAAATATGGGCAGGGCAACAACGGTGTTTACGATCCCCTGCAATATGAATCGTGGGGTCCCGAGTTCGACGGTACGATGCGCGATTTTGGCCCGGCATTGCCTGACGGATCACAACCGCAGTTGTTATATGCAGCGCCTTCAAAAGATAATCGCCTTAATCTCTTCCAGACTGGCGTGAATGTCCAGAACGACATTTCATTCTCCGGAGGTAACGACAAATCAACGTACTTCCTGTCAGCACAAAACGTATCTGTTAAAGGCGTTATTCCCGATGATGAGAGCCGTCGCACAGGTTTCCGCTTCAATGGTTCTCGTCAAATCGGCAAACTGAAGACCTCATACAATATCAACTATGTAAACTTCCACCGTAACACGACTCCTGACGGTCCATGGATTGGTGCGTATCGCTACCCAGCAAACTTCGACTTCGACATGGTGAAAGATTGGCAGAATCCGATGTCTCCAGGTAACCCGTTGAACTATTTCACTAGTCAGGGAAGCTGGCTTCGAAACCCTTACTTCCTGATTGGAAGCATCCGCGATGACGTCAAGCAACATAACCTTAACGGGAAACTGGAATTCGAGTACAAGATTGCTCCATGGATGAAATTGATTCAACGTACCGGATTGTACAACCTCAACGAACAAACGCGCAGCACCACACGGAAATTCGAAGCTCCGGGTACACGCAACACCAACGGAAGCGTGACTGACGGAACGAATACATACACCCGTGTGAACAGTGACCTCATGGTAATGCTGAACAAGGATTTCAACAAGTTCACGACATGGCTATTGATCGGTCACAACCTGCGCGCCGACGAACGTAAGACGACAACAATCGGCGCAAGCAATCTTCTTTATTCCGACCTCTTTAACCAGGGAAGCCGCATAGGTGAACTTACCGGAGGCACTTCACTAACACAATATCGATCTACTGCAGTGTACGGTGAAATGACAGTTGGCTACAACAACTATCTCTTCGTTTCATTCACTGGTCGCAACGACTGGGTATCGGTGCTCAGTCCTGAAAACCGGTCTTACTTCTATCCCGGTGTGAGCGCGTCATTTGTATTCAATGAAGCAATCAAAGGACTGCAGGAAAGCTCCTTCCTTTCCCATGGAAAAGTTTTCGCATCTCTTAACAAAACGGGTAACGTCACCCTTTCACCATACCAGTTGAACAACAGTTATTCCCAGGTAAATGGTTTTCCTTACGGAGGACTAAGTGGTTTCGTTCCAAGTTCAACAAGTCCGAACCCGGATATCAAGCCTGAGTTTGTTACTTCTTTTGAAGCGGGTGTTCAATTAAGTTTCTTCGATAACCGCCTCCACCTTGAGGGAAGTTATGTGTACTCGGATTCGCGCGGTCAGATTTTCAACGCATCCACATCCCGTGCCACCGGATACAGCAGTGCACGTGTGAATGCGGGACGCCTCACCAACAACATCATAGAGCTTGTTGTTAATGGCGATGTGATTGATGCACCGGCTGTGAAATGGAATATAGGCTTCACGTTTGCCTACATCAACAATCAGGTAAAAGAACTATATGAAGGCCTTACCAGTATTAACAACTTCCGTCAGTCGTATGCAGTGATCGGCGAACGATTTCCTACGCTGCAGGTGAGTGACTACAAACGTGATCCTCAAGGCCGCGTTGTGGTCGATGCCAATACGGGAGATCCTATCGTGGCAACTGAAAACACAACGCTTGGTACACTGGTGCCGCCCTATCAGATGGGAATCAGCTCACTCCTTCAATTCAAAGGATTCAGCATTTCTGCGCAGTTTGACTGGCGCATGGGCGGATGGCTTTACTCTGAGATCGTTCCGGCCATGTATGCGGCAGGTACCGATCCGAGAACGGCTGAATACAATCGCCAACCATTTATATGGCCTAACTCGGTGATTGAAACAGCGCCTGGTGTCTATACGCCCAACACGGAATTAACCACGTCGAGCGGCGGCCGCGCCTTCTGGAGCAAACAAGGTGAGGTACAGATCAACACGGCAGCGAAGTCGGACTTCTTCAAGCTTCGCGAACTAAGCATTGCTTACACGTTGCCGGCGTCGGCGTTGGGATGGCAGAATGTAGTTCGTTCGGCAACCGTTGGGCTGGTCGGGAACAATTTATTCATTATCCGCCATAAAGACAACAAGTATGGCGATCCTGAATACCTGTACAATAATACCGATGGATACCTCAGTTTCCGTCAGGTGCCGCCATACAGAACTTATGGATTTACCGTAAACGTCACGTTATAAAATATTGAGCATTGAGTTTATGAAGTCATTGTCAAAAATATTCATCACGACCTTCATCACATTTTCGCTGGTTGCGTGTGGTGATTTCCTTGATGTGAATGAAGATCCGAACAACCCCATTCGCGAAACGCTGCCTTTAAAGGCGAAACTTCCGGCTGCACAGGTTGCGAGTGTAAATCAGGAAACCGGTGAACTGAACCAAATCGGAGCGCTGTGGGGCGGATACTGGGGCACAACTAATGAAGGCATCAGCATGTTTGTTGACCTGAAGACGTATAATGGACCGGCAATACGCCACCAGCGCGACGGTATTCAGGTATGGGAAGACGTGTTTACTACCATGCTTTATTACAAATTGCTCTGGGAAGAAGCGGATGAAAAGGGCGCTTCCATGTATGCCGGGATTTCAAAAATTATGATCGGCTGGCATTTTATGCGTCTGGTGGATCTATACAACGGAGTGCCGTTTGACGAAGCGCTTGCTGGCACTGCTTTTCCTACACCAAAGTACGAAGATGGAAAAACGGTTTACCAAAAATCGATTGACCTTATCACGGAAGGTATTGAGGATATCAAATCGGCCTCACCAGGAACAGAGGCCAAGGACGATGACTTGATTTTCAAAGGCGACAAGACACTTTGGGCGAAGTTCGGAAACACAATCAAAATGCGTGCGCTGCTTCGCCAAAGCCAGGTTGCCGAGCAGGCTGGATACATCACTGCGGAGTTGCAGAAAATTAAGACAGAGGGCAGCGGCTTCTTAGGAGTGGGGGAGAACGCCTATGTTCGCCCGGGCTATCTGAATACCGCAGGTAAATTGAATCCCTTCTGGGAAAGTAACTACCGCAACGTTCAGGGCGTAAGCACAGCCAACCATCAGGATATACGCCCTACGAATTTCGTCATTCAGCAATATGAACGCCTGAATGACCCACGCCTCGCGAACCTTTATGTTGATGTCAATGGATCGTATAACGGTGTACTATTCGGAAATCCCAATACAGCTCCGGAATATGCTCGCGCTGAAACGTCCGCATTCAAAGGTCCTGAGGAAAATCAGGGACGACCTGCGGCATTGTTCAAATCTTATGATCAGCCTTCGGTACTAATGGCGTCATTTGAAAGCCTTTTCCTTCAGGCGGAAGCCGCGCAACGTGGCTGGATCGACGGCGCAGCGAAGAGTTTTTATGAACAAGCTATTCAGGAATCGTTCAAGTATATGGAAGTCGGTGCTTCCGAGTTTGAGGACTACAACAGTCAGGATGAAGTGAATCTGGATCAGGCACCTGACAAGATTGCACGGATCATCGAACAAAAGTGGCTGGCTATGAACAGCATCAGCAGCATAGAGGCATGGAATGATTTCAGACGTCTCGGGTTGCCGGAAATTCCGAATTCCCTTGAGGCGCCTACTCCTGCATCAAGACCTTTGCGATTCATGTATCCGGAAACAGAGCGAATGACCAACAATGAAGAAACCGCGAAAATGGGTGGCGATGACATGCTGAACGACCCTGTTTGGTGGGATAGGTAATTGATGACTAGATTGCGGATAGACACGTCAGGATAAAGCGCGAAAACTATGGGAGAAGCAAAGAATATGACCACTTGGGAGAAAGTCCGGAAGTTCTTTCTCGACCTGCATCTTTGGATGGGGCTGGCCAGTGGACTGATCGTCGTTGTAGTTTGTTTCACTGGGACGGTCTACACGTTCAACACCGAGTTTCGCGAAGCTGCCTCTCCGCATCTGTACAACCTTGATGTTCCTGAAAATGCAACTGCGCTGTCGGCGGAAGAAATCATTGCCAGGGTTGAATCCGGGTTGAAAGGCAAGGTGACGATGCTAAAGATTGCGGCGGATCCAGCCCGCCCGTGGCAGGTTTCTGTAAAGAAGCGCGAGGCCAGTGAAGGAGGTGTGGCTCCGTCAGGTGAGCGTCGCCGTGGCGAAGGAAAGCCACATGAAGCCAAAGGTTCTGAAAAAAATGCTGCGGGTGCAAAGGCAATTGCTCAGCCACGCGGTGGTCGACCCAATATGGGCACGACTTACGCGATTAATCAATATACCGGCGATATCATTGGTGATATAACCAACGAAAAGAACGGAACCACTGAATTCATGCGTGCCATGTTCAGTCTCCATCGCTGGCTTATGCTAGACAGAATAGAGGAGCCCATATTCGGAGAGCTTCCCAATCGCACGTTGGGAAGCTACATCTCCGGCACAGCGACAATCCTTTTCACACTTGGTGTGATTACCGGAATGGTAGTGTGGTTCCCACGCAAAGTCAAGAATTGGAAGCAGGGGCTGCGCGTTAAGTGGAATGCAAACTGGAAACGTATCAATCATGACCTCCACAATACTCTTGCCTTTTATTCCCTGATCTTCCTATTCCTTATGGGGATCACCGGACCTCAATGGTCTTTCCCCTGGTATCGAGAGGGACTGCAAAAGACACTTGGTACCTATAATCAAGGACCACGTCCTGAGGCGCCAAAGTCCGATATTACAAATGGCAAACCTGACACACCAAGACCATTGGTTGCAGACTATCTCAAAGTGGCCGAAATCACATTATCTTATAGAGGCGATTGTACCATTTCGCTGCCGCAGGATTCGACAGCTGCTGTGGGGGTAAATAAGACACGCAAAGGATTTTTTGCGTCACCGGCAAGTGATCGCATAATGCTGGATCAGTATACTGCCAGTGTCCTGGATGTCGAAATATTCCGTGACAAGCCTTTCAATGAGCGTGTTGCCGGGTCAATCAAGGCGTTGCATACAGGCGAGGTATATGGAACATTTACAAAGATCCTTTATTTCATCTCGTGCCTCATTGCCACGTCGCTGCCTATAACAGGTACGCTCATCTGGATCAACAAGCTGAAGAAACGAAAGAAGAAGTCTGACAAGAAAGCTGCATCGCGCAACGCAGCACAAGAACCAGTATCAGCCTAAGTGCCTCTTCAACTTATCGTTTACTCTCAGTAAGTACTTTCTTGAAGTATTTCCCTTGTCGGGTTGGAGTGAAGTTCCAGTCGGTGAACATCATCGGCGACCAGTTCGGATCGAAGACCCATACTACCCATGAAATGCCGCGTTCGCGCGTGTATTTTGTAATAGCATCACCATAACTCTCATCGCTGATAACCGGCACGTGCGCCCCTCTGTCGTCCGGGCCGCAAAAGCCAATCTCTGTAAGTATCACCGGATACTTTTCAGCCACAAATCCCCAGTCACGCGTCCACTTTTCTTCCCATGGCTTCTCTCGTTTTTGCGGATAAGGGTGGCTGACGTAACCAATGCCGGGTGCATTGATCGGGTTGTTTTTAATTTCTGTGAGGTCATACGCCCAGTTGAATCCAGCCACAAGCGGAACTGTCTGATTACCGGTAGCGCGAATGATCAGGATGATCTCCTCCATCATAGCTTTCCACTCCGTCCACGTGCAGGAACCAAGTTCACCATTGATAACAGTGGGCTCGTTAAACAATTCGAAGAACGCTACCGTCGTGTTGTCTTTGTAATGCTTTGCCATCGTACGCCAGAACTCATATGTTTCCTTGCGTGTCGTTTCATACATGGGACTCTGATACATTTCGGTTTTCAGGTTTCCGATCGAGTGCCAGTCGATAATGACATACATTCCGTTTGCCGCTGCCAGTTCTACGCCTTTGTCCAGTAGTTGCAGATATTCCTTTTGGCCGCGCTTTCTCCAGGCCGTTGGGTGAACCGGAAACCTAACAATGTTCGCGCCCCAGCTTTTCATTTCCTGGAAATACGCGTCGTTCCAGTGTCCAGAGGCATCCAGTTTGTCAGGATCGCTGGTGTTCAATCCGCGGAAAATGATCGGTTTTCCGTCTGCCGTTACGAATTGATTACCCTTCACGCTGATTCGGCTTAACGTCTCCGCCGACTGGGCCATCAGGCTATAGCCTGTAATGAACAGGACAATCACAGGCAAAATGCGAAGTATTCTCATGACATTCTGGTTGAATGAGTTAAGGTATCGAATTCGCTGATGTGAGAAAAGGACGAAGACGGCGAAACGGCTAACTGGAAACAATGTATACCCAACCCTGAAACATAACAGCCATCTTTTCAATCGGCTATCGGCCTAACCGGAAAAGTCATACCATAAAAAAAGCCAACCGTTTCTGGTTGGCTTTCTGTGGATTGCTGGTGTCTTACCAGATTCTGATTCGTTTTTCTTTAGGAAGATACATTTTGTCTCCTTCCTTGATGTTGAAAGCTTCGTAGAAGGCGTCCATGTTCATCAGCGGACCATTGGTGCGGTACATACCAGGAGAGTGAGGATCGGTAAGTACTTGCTGCGCTTGCGATTCAGGGAGCATATTGACGCGCCATACCTGCGCCCAGTTGAGGAAGAAACGCTGTGCAGGTGTGAATCCATCGATCAGCTTGCCTTCCTTGAATTGCTTCGTTTTGGTAAATGCCTCATAAGCGATTGAAAGACCACCGAAGTCGGCAATGTTCTCGCCGAGAGTAAGTCTCCCATTAACGTGAAGACTGTCGAGTACTGTAAAGCCATTAAACAGCTCGACGACCATGTCGGCTTTTTCTTTGAAACGATCTGCATCCTCCTTCGTCCACCAGTCTCTGAGGTTACCATCATGGGCATACTGGCGACCACTGTCGTCGAAACCATGGATCATTTCGTGCCCGATGACAGCTCCTATACCACCATAGTTGAGCGCGTCGTCGGCGCCGTTGTCAAAGAACGGGAATTGAAGAATACCCGCAGGGAACGCAATTTCGTTGTTCACCGGATTGTAATACGCGTTTACGGTCGGAGGTGTCATCCCCCAAAGCGTCTTATCAATAGGCTTACCAAAACGGCTGACCATTTCGTTGTAAGACCATTCGTTGGTACGGTGGATGTTGCCGAGATAGTCGTTTCTGTCGATGGTGACGGCACTATAATCCTTCCATTTATCAGGATAACCAATCTTTTTGGCGAATGCCTTGAGTTTTTGAAGCGCCTGAGTTTTTGTGTCATTGGTCATCCAGTCAAGTCCCTGGATTCTTTCTTCAAGCGCGGTTTCAAGGTTGTTCACGAGCTCAATCATGCGTTTCTTGGCTTCGGGCTTGAAATAGCGTTCTACGTACAGTTCACCCAGCAGTTCACCAAGGCTTCCATCAATAGTGCTGCTCATACGCTGCCACCTTGGCGACAGCTGTTTCTGGCCAGATACAACCTTGTTAAATTCAAAGTTTGCCTGGACGAAATCGTTGCTCAGGTGAGGTGCAGCTGCCTTCAGAATGTTCCACTGGAGGTAAGTCTTCCAGTCCTGAACAGGCACTGCAGTTAACAGGGCATCTGCAGCCTTAAAGAATGTAGGGTTGTTCACCACGACGCTGTCAGCGCCGGACACTTTCAATTTGCCGAGCAGGACTGTCCAGTCAATTGAAGGTGTAGTAACCGAGAAATCTTTTAATGAAAACTTATTGTACGTCTTCTGAGGGTCGCGCATCTCAACGCGCGGCATTTGCATTTTGGCCAGGGCGGTCTCAATGCGCATAATCGCATCAGCCTTCTTTTTCGAATCCGCTTCGGAGTTTCCGGTGAGTTGGAAGATCTTATTCAGGTACGTCTGATATTCCGCGCGAATCCGCACACTGCGACTGTCAGACTTCAGGTAGTAGTCGCGGTCGGAAAGCGTAGTACCGCCCTGCGATAGCGACGGAATGTATTGGTCGGAACGCTTGCGGTCCTGGGCAATGAAAAATCCAAAAAGCGGGTTGGCTACACCCTTTGTTCTGAGCGTAGCGATTTCATTGAGGAGGTCAGAAACGGTCTGAATTTTCTCAATTCTCTCCAGATGAGGCATGACCGGTTGGTAGCCAAGTTTTTGGATTGCGAGGCTATCCATCCCGCTGGCGTAGAAATCCCCGATTTTCTGAAACTTAGGATTTTTCGCTCCCTTAGTGGCAGTTTCCTCAAGAAGGAGTTTCAGGCGTCGTGAACTTTCTTCGCGCAGTTCGCCAAAGCTTCCCCAACTGGTTTTTGAGGGGGGAATAGGATTGTTTTTCAGCCATCCTCCGTTCGCGTAGAGGTAAAAGTTTTCTCCGGGCTTAACGGAAGTGTCCATATTAGCCGGATCGATGAATTTAGGCTTTTTACGAGGCGGAACGGCCGCGACGATGGCCAGAAAAATTATGCCTGTCAGGGCATAACGAAGTGAATAATGCATAGGTCAAATGAGTTTCAGCGGGCGAAATTAAGCCCTTTAGGGCGTATTCCGGAATTCATTTCCTAAAAGGTGATAAATGGTCTTAGAACGCCGGAAATGGTTGCTTATGTCCAACTTACGGGGCGTTTTTTGATTTCCGGCCTTTTGATACCTTTGGGCGCGAGGGCCGAATTGACGCCTGCAGGCCCGCTGATTTTTGAATTTTCGTAACCTTATCCCTATGCGTAATAGCCTCTTTCTATTATCCCTGATAGCCATCGTTGTTGCAGCCTGCACATCGACATCAGATAAAACTGACCAACACAGACCCGATGTTTCTTTCCAGGAATTTTTAGACCAGTACTACGAAAATCGCCTGAGGCTTTACCCGTTTGAAGCAACCTCAGCCGGAGATGACCGGTACAATCATGTGCTTCATAACGACATCACCTTGGCATTTCGCGATTCCCTGCGACGGTTCTATTCGACCTGTCAGGAACAACTCAATAAATATGACATCGCAGGCTTTTCGGAAAACGATAAACTGAGTTATGAAGTGCTTAACTGGACTTGCACAGTAAGCCTGAAGCGACTCAGCTTCAATGAGCATTTAACTCCTTTGAATCAATTCTGGTCGCTCCCGCTTACCATGGGTGTCATGGCGAGTGGAAAGGGAGCCCAGCCATTCAAGACCGTTAAGGATTATGACAACTGGTTTTCTCGTCTTGAATATTACCTCGCATGGACAGACACCGCGATGGCCAATATGCGCAAAGGCATAAGTCTCGGCTACGTCATTCCCAAAGTACTTGTCGAAAGAACGATTGCTCAACTGGAGCCGTTTGCAAAGGGACCCGTGCAGGAACATTTGTTTTATCAACCAATTCTCAACTTCCCGGAAAGTTTTTCTGAAAAGGAACGCGAGCGCCTTACCATTGCGTATACCGATATGGTTGGCCTGAAAATCATTCCGAGATATAAGAAGCTTGTAACGTTTCTCAGGAATGAATACTATCCGGCATGCCGCGAAAGCTCGGGAATATCGGAAATTCCAAATGGAAAGGATTACTACGACCTCCTCATTACGCTATACACCACAACGCAACTTTCAGCAGATGAAATATTTGATCTTGGAGAACGTGAAGTGGCACGGATCACCGCAGAGATGGAACTTGTAAAGGCGCAGGTTGGATTTAAAGGAACACTGCAGGAGTTTTTTGTTCATCTCCGTGAGAAAAAGGACCTGATGCCTTTTACGAAACCTGAAGAGGTGATCGAAAACTTCAACAGGATTCACGAAAAGATGAAACCAAATCTGGCGCGCCTTTTCAAACGTGAACCCAAAACTCCGTTTGAAGTTCGTCGGACCGAAGCGTTTCGCGAGGCATCGGCAAGTGCGAGTTACAGCAGTGGCTCTCTCGACGGAACGCGCCCCGGAATTTTTTACGTGCCGATTCCGGATGTAAAAAAGTATAATATCATTTCGGATGAAGATCTCTTCCTTCATGAAGCAATCCCCGGACATCACTATCAAATTTCGTTACAGCGCGAAAATAAGGATCTCCCCAGGTTCAGGAAGACTTCAGGGTACAGCGCATTCGCAGAAGGTTGGGCCCTGTACACAGAATCTCTCGGCAAGGAGCTGGGATTGTATGACGACCCATATCAGTATTTCGGAATGCTCAGCGCGGAGATGCACCGTGCAATACGCCTGGTTGTTGACGCCGGTATCCACAGCAAAGGCTGGACGCGCGAACAGGCCATCAAATACTCACTCGATCATGAAGCTGAAGACGAGCGTAGTGTCACTGCTGAGATTGAGCGATATATGGCTATTCCCGGTCAGGCGTTGTCTTATAAGATCGGTCAGTTGAAAATTCGGGAACTTCGCGGCAACGCCGAAGCTTCACTTGGCGACGCGTTCGATGTAGCCGAGTTTCACGACCAGATTCTGAATGCCGGCAATCTGCCGTTAAGTATTCTGGAACATAAGATTGACAGGTGGATTGACAACCAACGGAAATGACAAGCTATTAAGACCTTAACTCCGGCAGATGTGATTGATAAACACGACAAAACAGTATCGGATTTACTTCGTGGAAAGTCAGAAAAGACGGTGTCGCTATTCAATCATTTTGTGTCGGAGTTCAATAGAATTGGGGAGGTGCAATTCGTTCCTGCCAAATCGATGATAGGCGTTGCCACCGCGCGAAAACGCATCGCCTATGTGACCCAGCTCGGAAAAAACTTTGTCCACGTGGTGTTTCACTTTGATCGTCCCTACGAGGATAATTTGTGCTTTCAAAAGATAGCGCAGGTTTCCGGAGAACAGCAGTTTAATCATCACTTCAGAATGTTCGAGCCAGAAGACGTAAATGATGAAGTGAGGAAATTTATGCGTATGGCTTACGAGAACGGCATGTAAGTCGATGTGTCTAGAGTGTTGTTTTGATAACCTTCCCGAACGGCGCCTTTCTTCCATCCTTAAAGACGACGCCTACGCTATACTCATAGGTATTGCCGGACTTGACATCCGAATCCGAGAATGAAGTAAGGTTTCCCTGAATCGATCTATAAGAATTGAAAGACGAACCGTTTACGGCTCTGTACACGATGAAGCGATATTCACCCTTAACCGGATAATTCCATTCGACGACAATCTTCTTCTGAGAAGGATCTGCCTTTGCAAAGATGTTTTCAACAGGCAGCTTCGATTTCAGATCAATCCATCTGATCGATAT
>JAEZGH010000036.1 GCA_023417065.1 Bacteroidota bacterium | reverse complement strand
GTAAGCGATAGCACCAAAAAGGTGATAACCAAAAGGGAAAGGCGGATTCTCATTAGGTTAGGTTTCGAGGTTTCTTGATCGTCGCAACGGTTATTTATTGTTCGATTAGTGCTTTGACGGCTTCGGGTGGCAGCACCATCACAAGGTTGCCGTAGTCGTCATAGATGTAGTAGGTTTGAGCCCATTCAGTTTCCGAAGCCTGAACTTTCTTGAGTATCACCTTACCATCCTTATCCTTATATTCATGAACTTCATTGAAGTTTTCATCCTTCGTTTTTGTTTTGAAGAGTTGATTTGCTTCATAATATTCTAAAGCGCTTCCTTCTCCAACGTTCACTACTCCATTGAAATCCGAATATGTCCAAAGCACAACTTCCTCAGCCGCATTGAATTCATAATCAAACTTCACAGTTCGATCTGTATTCGACAGATAACTGTCGACGTTGTCAGGTTGCCAAACAGCACCAGGAAAACCCTGTTCAACTGTTCTGTTCAATGGACTGTTATCGTACTTTGTTACCGCATAAGGAAAAAGATCTGAGGCAAGGCTTCCTCCCCTCTGGTAAAAGGCAAATTGATTTCCACTTCGATATTTGTCCAGATCGCTGGAAGCATCTTCATCCTCGCCAATAAGCGCATTAGTCTTGTACTGCCCAAAAGCTTTTGAGGCATCAACGTAAGGCAGAAATTTGACGGATTCCCGGCCATATGCATCATATGCGAAAGGTTGAACGATATCCAACCCTGACGGAGAACCTTCTGTCGTAACGGACTGTATGATTCTCCCCAATCCATCGAAGTAACGCACGGCTTGAGAGACCTCTTCGCGTTTAAGTGTGTTTATTGCCGTAGGATCCTTTACGCCTGGCACCAAAACGACGTTTTCAACAATAAAATTTTCGTTCACTGAATTGAATTGATCAAGTGTTTGCGTCTGGAGTGCCGGCGAATACGAGGAGTATAGTCCTTCTTCAAAAGATCTGACTCTGAACCAGTAAGTCTGGTTAGGTCTTAGCCCTTGAACAACAACACTTGTCCCTTGGATCATAGATCCAATATATCCTGGAACCGAATTGGTGAAGTTCTGGTCCGTGGCAGCATCGAGGTAATAACCTATTGCACCCGCTGCCGCCGCCCAACTAAGGCTGATGCTATGGCTATGTGGAGTTCCTGTAAGATTGGCTGGTGGGCCCAAGTATACTTCGACGGCTGCAGACGAAGCACTGTTTTCCGACACGGCATAGCTATTTACCGCACGGACCCTAAAATAATACGTACTTCCACTGCTTAATCCGCTGACTAAATGAGATGTTCCCGAAACAAGGAGGTTATTGTATCCATTGACGAAACTATCAAATGTGGGCGACGTCGAAACATCGAGTTGATAAGAACTTGCGAGTTGCGAACTTCCCCAATTTGCGATAAACGACGATCCCGCGATGGACGTCGCATGTAACGAGGTCGGAACAGCAGGGATGAAGTATACCGAAAGGGTACCCATGTGAACTCCCCCTATAGTCAAAACGACAGCGCCTCCCTCCCCATCAGAATTCCACGTCACCGTGACTGAATTACCGGATTGGGATACTATTGTTCCATTTCCCACAACCCAATTCAGATTGGTCTGACTGCCAGTCCAATAATATTGCTGTGTACTCCCCCCGTGTATCACACTCGGACCAACAATTTCGGGTGGGGCCGATGTCGTTGTTTGTATCGTGGACGAGAACGCGGAATAAGCTGTCCCATAATATGACCTGAGCCTGATCCAATAATTTGTTGACTGAATGAGTCCACTAATTACTCTACTTGTACCGGTTACCGATAATGAGTTGTAACCAGGTAACTTGTTATTGAAGTTAGCATCAGTAGCAACGTCAATAATATATCCTGTGACTCCGCTTACGGATCCCCAACTAAGGTTAATGCTATTGAGCTGAGGAATGGCCGTGATGTTAGCGGGAGGCAGCAAGATAACGAGTACCGGTGCCGATGTTGTACTATTTGGCGATGTGCCCGCGCTACCTACGGCACGCACCCTGTAGTAATAAGTTCCGCCGACAGTCAACCCCGTCACGACCTGCGACGTCCCATTGACCAGAAGATTATTATAGCCGCTAACAAAGGTGCTAAATGACGAAGACGTAGAAACATCCAACCGATAAGAAGTGGCTCCAGGAGAGCTTGCCCAATTCGCAGTGAACGATGTCGGAGTTATCGAAGTGGCGGAAGAGATTACCGGGGCTGGCGGGATCGATGGCACAGGCATTAACGTAACACTGAATGTGCCCTTATGGACGCCGTTATCAATCAATACTACTGCGCCACTCGTAGCTGTGGAACTCCATGTCACCGTCACCGAATTTCCTGCCTGGGAAACCTTGGTACCATTCCCGATTTGCCAATTGGGATTGATCAATTGACCACCACTCCAAGTATATTGCTGAGTACTTCCAGCATATGTTGGGTTGGGGCCGGATATCTGAGCGTACAGTGTATCCCCCAGAACAATGAACATGAAGATCGTCGTGATTGATACAAATTTCATGAGTCGCAAAAATTATGAATTGCCTTAATAAATATTCTTCTAATAAGTTTGCCCCGCTGAGAAGGGCATTATTTCGTTTTAACCAAACCGCCATAACCAAGTAATACTAATCATCAACGCAAGAACCGAAGTGTGCGCCCCCGTCATAGACAGACTCTTAGAATTAATAGCGATAGTTGTATTCGATCTCTTTTACGATATTATCCTCATTGTCCTTAATCACCACTAACCTCCCAAACCCATCGTATTCATAAGATGTAGTTGTTCCATTTGGATCTGTTTCACTGGTCATTCCAAATATCGGGTCGTAAGTGTAGGTCGTAACAAATGCGGTAGGGAGCACATTCCGGATGGTTGCATTCAGATTCCGCAACTGAGTTCGATCCAAGTTATCATCGAGTTGGCTGAGATAGTAACCCGCGATTGCACCTACCTGATCATAGTCCGCATCAGTGACAATTTTTGCGACTACCCTCCGGTCTGGATATCCTCTAAAGAGAACAGTATTCAAGTTCTCTGCAGATTGTCTATACTGGAGCACGTTTCCGTATGAATCATATTTAGAGAAAGTTATTTTCTCCTCCGGACTAGCGTTTCCGAATCCAATGTTCACACGATTAAGGTTTACTTTCATAACCTGATTATCGAACCAGAACCAAAACCTGTTCTCCTGAGTTTTGAGTAGCCTGTCATCCAAATAGACCTTTTGTTCAATTATCGGGTTCAATTGATTTTGCATTATCATTCGGGAATAAGCCAAGTCGTTCGGATCATCGTGTGGGTATTTAAATAGTGTTGTTCGGCGTTTGTTATCACTCGTTAAAATGCTTGTTTGATCAAGCTGGTAATTTGTTGGATCATAAACATTTTCTGTAACTGTAAACATTCGCGCCCCTCCATCGTAATCGATAGTCTCAACCTTAATAAGCTCGTTGACAAAATTTGTGTATGCATACGCAATAACATCATATCGACGTCTATTTGGCGTAAGGAGATCCTTAATCGCGCACCCCGAATTGGGTCCGAAATATGTATCGACTACCTTCATGTTCAGCATATTTCTCTCATAATACTTCTGATCATAATGATACTTTTGATACTGAACAGTGTCTCGATCCTGATTCAATAGTACCTTCGCCTTCAACTGACCGTTCTTCGAATTTTGATAAATAGCGAAATAGTTCCCAATTTTCATTGGAACTTCATTTTCAAAATAGGAGATTTCCTCCCCTAGGTCATCGGCTCCTGAAACATTCCTTACGATAACCCTATCATAGCCTACGCTTGCACTCGCAGTAGAATTTCGGGTATCCAGAAAATTGTTTGCAAATACCGTAAATGTATTCGCAAACCGCGAGAAGGAATGCCAGCCGCCTCCGTAATAATAGTAATCCCCGTAAGTTATTAAGAGCTCCTGGAAATTATCCATCACTTTAAGCATCTTTCCACTTGAACGCCCATCTTCTAACTCATAAACCAATTCTTTCGTGCCAGCAAGAATGCCGTTGCGACTAAAATTTCTGATTCGTTTAACTCGGAGGCCGGCGCCTACTCCATTGGTCCTGGCTAGAATATTGTTCACTGCGGTTCGATCGATTTCTCTATATCTAAGAGTTGCCGCTACGATTGCTGATGAATTTTGATATGGTATAGAGGCTGGAGCCGAACAGGTCAGCAAGTAAGATCCAGCAGCAAGTTCAAGCTTCACATCAACGGTGTTTTGGACGCCGAGGTCTACTGAGTAGCCTTCGCCTCCCTGCAAATTGACTATGCTGATATACCCACCAGTGTAATCGAACCCAGAAAATGCGGCTCCGCCTGACAGGTGAACTTCTGTTGGTTCAGCAAGATCGAACGGAGTGACCTGATCATTACCTGTCGAGGCATTTCTATCTGATACCGTCTTGGTCACCGCTTCGCCGAGAAACTTCGCATTATCAAGTGCCTCGAACATAACCTGATTTCTAAACTCGTGCGGCTCAAATTCAAATTCAGTTCTTCCTCCAGTTGGATATGTGATTGATTTTATCGTTGCAGTGACCATATGTTCGCGACTTGAGAATCGATTCGCAAACTTGGCCGCATCAAAATTGGCAAGCGCATTCTCCCAGTCAATACTGTCATATTGAGGCTCTATATACCGCATTACAAGCGGGTTAGGCAATAATGTATGCTTGTAAGGACTGAATAAGTCTGAAGAATTTCCCTGACCATTGTAGTAGCCCCAGAAATCCTTGGCGAAAGATGTCTTTAACGGAAGCTGGTGGTCCTCATAGTATTGAAATTTATGCGAAATGCTGTCAAGAGAATCCAATGGATTTAACTGTGTCAAACTCTCAAGCTTTAGACGCAACGCATACCTGTCTCTCGCGGTGACGTCATTATCGGAATCGTCGGTGTAATCACCCCCCACAAGGTTTCCAGAGAAATATCCATAGTTAAACCGATATTTGATCTTCTCCGTCTGGCTGATACTATCAATAATTGCCACTGACCTAAGGTAGGGAGCCTGCAAATCTCTCCTTCCATCAACATATTCGAATGACACCCGTTGCGTGTTCGTTACGATATCGGTAACATAATAATTTGTCAGCGGTTGGGGATAGAAAATCTCTCTCGGGCCCCCTGTGGGGCTAGGGAAACGAAACTTTAGTACTTCAGAGATTTGCGTGAGCGTTGCCACGTTGCCAGGACGATATCTGAAGTGTATCTCATTACCATAAACATCGATAATTTTAGACATATACCACGCATTTGGCATGTTATTGTGGCCATCGAATTCGACGATATCGAAAATATAAGTGATCCCATTTTCATCCGTGATCTTAAAACCGTGAGTCATGTAGGCCTCAATCCGGCATTTGTTTTTTTCCCCAACAAAAATTGCTTCACGCGTGATTGGGTGAGGCACAAATGAGAATGATCGATTAGGCAATGTCACCCGATATATATCAAGATCGCCCATCCCCGTTTGCGCTGCAGTTGAATACACAGTTAGATCACCAGGAATATCAGGGGCTTCAAAGCCACAACTCCATCCCCAAAAAGTACTTTCCTGGCTGACATTTACTATTCCACCGGTATTTCCAGCATGGTAATCTATTGTTTCTTTCCAACTTGACCACATTCCTCCAACTAAGCCGGTTTCCCTCGCTCCAACTGTGGCAACGGTGATGTTCCCACCTACATTCAAATTCCATCCCAGCCCGACAATCGTTGCCTCTTGATCAACGGTTATTCCCCCGGCGTGATAACTTATGTTGATAGGCACTTGAATGTCGTTCATCGTCACCGTGTACAATGGGATCGTGATATCCGGAACGCCCGTATATAAACTCACAGGCACGTCACCATACTTTTTAAACGCGGCTACCTCAGGCGATGATTGCAGAAAAACGGGTGGTTGATACGGGGTATTGACCAATTCCTGTGCGAAGAGCTTCGTTGTGATCAAACAACAAAGTCCGACTACGAGAAGAACTTTTCTATTAAACATATTATATCAGACAATTCGACAAAACCCGAGAAGGTGAACAATGTGAAGCATTCCAGATGAGTCAATGCCGAAGCCATGACGAAGCAACAGATCTTTGCATTAGATTGAAATATTAACAGACTTCAATCTGATGCAATGAATGGAATACAACGGTATAGATATCCGCAAACCAGGAAATCTCACAACCACTTCTTGACAACCATACCAGACAGCTGCAATAGTATTAATTTTTTTACGTTGTAACAAAAAATGCTTAAATGAATTTGTCGCTTGATTTATAATACCGGATTTATCAGGTATTAAATGGCCATGGTTTACGTATGAAGATGTACAAGCCATCCAAATCTGACCAGTCCCGATGCATTGGGGTCGGCGCTCACTGCAATCCCCTCCGCCTCAGGATTCAGGACGAATTTTATATAGTCATGAATCATCAATAATGCACTACCATAAAAAAAAGGCCCCTCCCGGGGGCCTCTCTCATTCAAATCACACACACCTCTCCTACTTCGGCCTCGACGGCATCGCGGCGCCGCCGCCGTTGAGGGAAGTGGGATCATCCGATGAGCCGTCGTCGACGGCAACCTGGCTCACGGCGGTCGCGACGGTGCCAGCTACGGCGAGGTAACCTGCGATCGTCACGATGGTGGCCGGTAGCGCGATGGGCGCCGTCAGGATCGCGGCACTCGCGGCGGCAAGAGATAAGCCTATCGTTCGGACAATACGGAAAAATTTCGGCGTGGGTGCTTGCGCACGTTCAAATATGTTCATGCTATGTTCATCATTTAAGTTTTTAAAAACAACTTCCGGAAGTTCATACAACGTACCGGATATGCGCTACACATACCCGTAGCATCGATCCCGGCAACGGACTCTTCGTGGAAAATGTCAACCAACGGATGCACCTGTTAACAAGGTTTGTATTACTTCATTAGGAATGCCCTTTCGAATTGTCCGCACCCGGGACCGCCATCCCGAGCGGCGTAACGTTACCGCCTTCTCCGGATCAGATCATCCGACTTGCGCCGGAACAATCGTCGCAACAACAGCGAGACGATGTAGCTGACTACCGCACCGAGTGCTGCGAGGATCACCGTCTTGAGGATGTCCTCGGAGGCAATATGTACGGCGATGGTCAGCATCGTTCCGCCAAGCGTGGCCGTCAGTGTACCGGCGTTGTTATTCGCCTTCATCCGCTGCCACGAGTGACAGGCTGTTGAACGCCCCGTTCTTCAACGGATAATGTTCACCATTCATAAGCTGGTAGAACTCGACGCCCAGCGTAAGGACGATGGGCAGGCCGGATTGCGGCGTCACCGTGTGCTGGATAACAAGCTCTGCAACATCGCCCGAGTCTTTCTCGATAGCATCGCTGCGGAAAGAGCTATGCCCATAGTCATTCGTCGTGAAGTCCAGCTCCACGGCGCTGCTTATAACGGCACAGTGCGTTGCCCCTTCCGGCCAGACGATTGCATGGGCAGGCACGATCGGAGGAATCGTGATGGTGGCGCTGCCCTGGTCGCGGTTTAACGTCACCGCAGGCACGGCGTACAGGGTGCGGTCCAGCGGACTCGCGATGTTGAATTCAAAACCCTTGAGGAGCGAGAAATCGCCTTCCACGACCTCGCGCTTGCCCCTGCGGTTCACGGGGTCTGTCTTCACGACCTGAAGAAACATCTTCGTAAGCCGTGGCGTCATTGCCGAGTCGCGGGTGTTGGCGAGCGTAGCACGCAGTGCACTCCGCAGAAGCTTGGACGCCGTCGCCGCGCGCCCGAACTCTTCGATATTCTCGCGTGTCCTTTCAAACCTGGGATCGTTCTTGATCCGGCTTCCGGAGACGCCACCCTTCTTGCGCGCAGCGTATCCGTTTTTGTTCTTGTAGAAACTCAAGCCGTCCATGTTGCCAACGAACTTGAGTATGCTCTCTTGTTTAGCCATTGTTCTTTTTGTTTTGTTTCGTGATCCGACGTGTAAAAGGCCCACGCCGGTTAAGCCGTTGCTGCAGCATGACACAAACATAGCGGCGACATTCAGCGACGTGAAACGCGATTAAAGAATCGGATAGAAACGATAAGAATGGATAAGAATTGAAAGCTTGTACAACGATCCGACAACATACAGACCATCCTGCGAAAAGGAAATCGCGGTTTATTCCTGATGAATTAAGTAACCTGAAAAATGACGTAAAGAAAAGTGATGCTTAAGCCTGTAAAAAGGCAGTAGGACAAGTACAGAATTGTATTGGCGGGGGGGACTGTTGAGAACAGCGTGAATACTTAATGAACCAAAAGCAATCACTCGCGGCCATTGAGGGCGCGGTCGACTTCACCCCGATTGAGTCCCAGGAATTCACAGAATTCATCTATCGTGACCAGCTGATGATCAGCTTTGCCCAACTCCATCCTGATGCGGCGCAGCAATTTATAGCAGGCGTTGTAGCCTTTTCCGGTGAGCAACTGAATGTCTTTGGGGTAGATGACGATCCTGTCTTTCATACAGATAAATTTCAGGTCAATTACGAAAAGACGACTTTTGCGCGGCAGTAGAAATTTTGGTAGAGTGTGATTCTACTGCTCTATTTTTAACATCTGTTAACTCCTCCGAGGGAAACGCTGCAAAAAAAAAAAGAGGGTGGAAAATTCAGGTTGATCCGAACGTCTGTATCCATTATTTTTAACCTCAACGTTGTATTATTTATCGTTAGCTCAAAAAGAATACGTTGATGTATCTATCTGATTGCTTCTTCTGCGAGGGGCTGGATTTCGATGCAGCCCGAAAGAGCGACAGCCCGGACACCAAGAGGCCTGGTCATGCCGCAATGCGCCAACGCTATGACGTCACCTTCTCGCGAAGACGCGATGGAAAAATCACTTTCAGGAATATCAAATCAACGCTGTATCCCTACCCTTCAGACCCCGTGTGGCTGGAACAGCAAACGGAACTTTTTGACACGGGCACAAGCGAAACGTATCTATCGTCTGTTGTCAAAAAGCTAAAGATTGACCGCGATGATGTGATTGCATGGACCATTCAGAGAACAGAGCCACATAATTTGACCTTCCAAATATCTGTACTTGTCAAAAAAAAGTTTTCTGACCCGACTCCGCGTGAGGCAGCATTCCTGGCGTATGTAGATACAGTGTACGCTGAAACCGAACGCAGGAAGAAGAAGATCCGAAAAGCGTATTTGAATATTTCAGATCCCAGGGACTTCGAAGACTACGTTCGCAAAGAGCATTACTCCATCAGCAGGCTTTTCGGAGTCGCACTGGTAAAAGGTCAAGTTGGTATGGATTCGTTGTATCGTCCTCCGCGTCAATACGACACGTCCGACAGACTTCTGGTCACGGTACACCATCTGGATCACCTCCTGGTTCACCTGATAACTGAATTCCGGCAATATCTGTCTGACGACGTTCGGGTGCCCCTGACGATCCTGCATCGGGAAAGCAAACGCATGCTTCAGGCATCGACGCGGATTACCACCGCGGTATCTGCACTGTTTGACGAAAAAAAGTGCGAGGTCCTGCTGGAACCAATGTATCGCATCCGACACGCTACGGCATCCACCAGAATCACATTTCAACAGTTGCAGTACGCAAAGTTATTTACGGAGACACTCGACAGATTGATAAGCCCGGCATCGCTGGATGTTGAGGCGTTGTTGCGGACGCTTATCGGACTCAACCTGAATTCCCGCGGCTTCCTGAACACTTGTGTTGACTGGCTGCAGGAACGCATTGGAGAGACAAGTGATTCCATTGAGGCAATACACCTGGTTCTCGCATGGAAAAAGAATATCCGACAAATTCTGTATGTGCAGACGCCGTATCGGCCCGACCTGCCGTCGACGAAAGATTATCTGCTGGAGTGGCTGGAAGCAGAGCTTGAACACCGGGAAAAGGTGTCACCATTGGAAATCCTCCCCGCACCATCCATGAACCAGCATGCCAGCCCCAAATTGAAGCTGGGAGTTTCCGTCGGGAAACTGGCGTTGCTGTTCAGTCTGCTTGGAGATGCGCGGGTGCTGGTTGCCGAAAGCAAGACACACCTCTTCCGCTTCATTGCAGCCAACTTCCGCACGCAAAACGGCGCCAACATTTCGCTCAGGAGTGTCAGCACAAGATGTTATCAACCCGAGAACAGCGCGATTGAGGGTGTGTCGGCGGTGCTTGACGATATGCGGGAACAGCTGAAAAACCGTCAGCAACCAAGGTGATCAAATTTGCGGAATATAAATGCCTGCGTTTAACATCGGTTAATTCATGCGCGGTACACGTTCAGAATTGACACCACTCTAAAATTTTTTCCGTTCCCGACATAGGGTAAACCCCTCTGTTTTGGCAGTAGGGTATATAGAACTACCTAATCCAAATCGTTATGGAAATTAAACAAATGATCCGAAAGCTGAACAGCTTTTATCCTCTTTCGGAAGAACTGAAAAGAACGCTGCTCAGAGAAGCTACCAAAATGTCGCTGCCGCGGCACCACGAAATCCTGAAAGCTCCGGCTGTTGAAACCAGCATCATGTTTATAGCGAAAGGGCTTGTCGAGATGTACTCCTTCCGCAATGGCCGCAAGTGTGTGACCGGCTTCTACAAAGCCGGAGACATCGTCGTCGATCTGAGAAGCTTCATGCATCAGGTCTCGTCGCAGTATACCATTAAATTGCTGGAAAAGAGTCAGATCGTTTGTATCAGTTACGAACAGGCCATGCGCTATGGGGGGCGTTTCCTGGAGTCCGGGTTTATTTTTTCCGGTATTGTGAGCGAGAAGCTCGAGCAGATGGAGCAATTCTACGACGATCTCCGGACGATGTCAGCGATGAAGCGTCTGAGCAAACTTCTCACCTCCTATCCGAAGATAGAACAAAGGGCCTCGCAGGATTCCATTGCGTCATACCTTGGCATCGCCCCGCAGTCGCTGAGCAGAATCAAACGGATCCAGCATGACCGGAAGTCGAAGGTTAAGAGCACGTCTGAACATCATCCAGCGCAGCGGTAACAGAGGTCAATAGCATTGCATCTCTTTTCGATCATAGTTTTGTATCAACACGCACGAAATGAAAAAGACTCTCATCATCGACCTGATATGCGGCGCATTCATCCTGTTGTTTGTATACGCCGCCACGAGCAAACTAATGGATATGCACAAGTTTGCTGCGCAAATCGGACAGTCGCCAATCTTTACCTCCGTCAGCCATTTGGTGGCATGGATGGTTATCGTGATGGAATTCGGAGCAAGCATGCTGCTTGCATGGCCACGGCATCGAATCATTGGATTGCATGCCTCACTCTTTCTGATGACCATATTCACCACCTATATCCTCGTTATTCTTTCTTTCAGTGAGAATATTCCGTGCTCGTGCGGAGGAGTACTTCAACGACTCGGGTGGGGCGAACACCTGGCGTTTAACATATTCTTTGTCGGGCTCGCCATTGCGGGCATAGTGCTACAGCAGCGAATCCCTAAATACGCCAGCCATGCAACATCATAAAATCTCTGTCAAACGATACTGGGTCATCTCCATATCGATAATTGCACTTGGAATTACCGTGCTGATATTGCTTGCATCCTACGTAAGAACCCGGACGTATCGCGGAGGTGGCTTCCTGCGCGCTTATGCCGATACCTGTTTGTACGAAAGTAGTAGCGTTTTTCTTGGTGCCGGCAAGTATTACCTTATCGCGGCGACAGATGCAGAGATTTACATCGGCGATCGTTCGCGGCCCGCGACTTTCATCTCGATTGATCGTAACAGTGGACAATACTACGCCCGGCAGATCAGCTCCACATTTAACGGAAGCTTGTCGGTTACCGCAACGCATGTAGCAATTGATTTCCCCGCGTTGTACCTCGTCGACGGCACCGGGCCAACAATCTTACGCGGCTCATTGGAAAAAGGAAGCAACGTCGATCAAGAGACGGCTACGCAACACTTCTTCACCGATTTATTTCTTTTATCCCGCGAATCGGCGTTGATACGTTCAATAAGCCGGGATCAACGCTATATGTTGGGAAAACTCAACCTCAGAACCGGTGAAGCTCATTTTGACACAACGATATTAAAAAAGCAAATCGATGGTCTGTTCTGTGTGAACGGCCAGGTAAGCATCGATGAGGCGACCGGAAACATCGCTTATGCATACTCGTACCGGAATGAGTTCGTTGTACTGGACAGCTCACTAAATCTTCTCTGTGCGAGTAATACTGTCGATACTACATCACGGGCGAAGATCAGACTTGTTGATGATCCCGGTTCCGGTACCCGTTATCTTGCCAGTCCTCCAGCTGTAGTCAACAAGGCAGTTTCCCTGTTCGACGACCACCTGTTCATCTGCTCATCCATGGCAGCTGACAACGACGATCACGAGCGAATGAACAACTACTCCCCTATTGATATTTATGGAATAAGTAGCGGTAAGTATCTCGGTAGTTTTTTGATCCCGCATTATCACGGCACGCCTTTGACCGAATTCAGAGTCATTGGAAAAAATCTGATCGTGGCCTTGTATCCCGATGCGATGGTTACCTGGCGGATGTCGCGCGGAGCCATCCCGGAGTGAATGATATTTTACATGTAAAAGCAGGGTTGTTGACCGAAAACCTGTACGAAAGAGTAGGTCATTATTTCTAACACCAAAATTATTTTGTTATGGAACTTAGAAAAGTGTTAACCATTGTGGTCTTTACGTTCGCGGCCGGAGCTGCGATCGCCTCTGAGCTTTTTCTTTCGCAGCCAGCGTATGTGAGCAAAGCGCACATCCCTCAACTTACCGAGCAATGTCAACAAATAGGGACATGTAATGGTGACGACGTTGATTGTGTCGTGTCAGTCGTTATCGACGGGATTCCACTTGGGGTAGCTCCCGCCTTTGACGGTACCAGTCCGACAGATTGTGGTCAACGATTGCGGATGGCCAACAACTAGGTGGTTAGGTTGGGAACGAAACTTGTTCCCAACCACCCCTCTATCAGGGATCGCTGATTACAATAACATTCATCATTTTATTGTCAAGAACCAGGTCAAGGCCATTCCGATTGAGTTCTTTCTTCACTTGATCAAAATTCATAAGCAAGGCATCGACAGTAATATCAATGTTTGAAGAAATTCCGGTTTCGTCAAGATATGGATATTTGTATTCATTGATATATTTGGTAATTATCATTTTAAAGAAACTCATGTTCACATTGCGCGCGGTGAAACCGGTTACACCTCCTGCTACCCCTCCGGAAAAGAACGGCTTTCCTCCTTTAGTGACGAGTTTTTTCTTCGCCTTCTCCGAAGCGACAAGTTTCCAAACGGGCATCTCGCGCCTTTCGATCGCCACTTCAAAGCCAAAAGCGCGTTTCAGGTCTTCCTGCATCCGGTGCATTATCTCTTCACGTGATGCATGGGAGTTGCCGAGGTCGAGTTCATAATAGTAGTATCGCTTGGCGGAATCAGATGATTGAAACGCGCTAATATTTCTCGTTCGGATCTCAGGATAAAATGTATACCTTCCGTACATAGAGTCGAGAGGAACAAACCAGCGGCGCATCCCTGCATATGCCGTGTTATACAGCTCGACTAACGAAACCTTTGGTGCGAAGAATCCAGACTCCCCTCTTGCCAGGTATTCATCGACCGAATGCGTTCCTCCTGACGGTTCACCATTCCACTCCCTGAGAATAGATTTTATGACAACGCGGCCGTCTTCCACCCTGTCTTCGCCTGCATTTGGCGTGAAAAAAGTAACCGTCTGCCCGTTCATCAATCGCCTTAGCTTGTCTGCGGTCACATCCTGTCCATTGGTAATTGCCTGAACAATACCATTTGGGTCCGCAATGATCATGGTGGGGAATGTATACCATCCCCAGGCTTTTACAATCACACTGTCATAGGCAGAAATCATATCAAGGTTCATTTTTCCTCGCAAGCCCTCGTAGGTATCCTGGATTCCATCGCCAAAACAAATGGAGGGGTGCGAACAACCCACGAGGACAACCCTCAGTTCATTCCCTAACTCCTTCTGAATCTTATCCAACCTCGGAAGATCCCGAATGCACACGCGGCAACCAGCGTACCAATGAACGATCAATGACCATGTGCCTTCAAACTCACGGAACGACGCAGAAGACTTCGAATAGTGCGTCACTTCGTTTAACATGTAGTCCGGAAGTCGCTTACCGACTTCCGGTGGCCCCGGGATCTGTGCCCGAAGTGTTATATTGAACAATGCCAGAAATGAGATGATCAGCATCCGCTTCATACACAATACTTATTTAATAATAACCGGGATTTTGTCTTCCAACCATCGATGGATTTCGCAGGAGCTCAGCCTCCGGTATCGGATAAAGCAAGTCAGTATCATTCCATGTTTGTGGCTTTATTGCAGCGAGAATCTCTGAAGCCTTACCGGTTCGTTTGAGGTCAAGCCATCTGTGGCCCCATTCGCAAAAGAACTCAAGTCTTTTTTCGAGAAGAACTGCATCGATTACATCGTCCTTTGTGGTCAACTGAATGTCTTCCAAACCGGCCCGCGCACGGATGGCGTTGATATCAGCGACCGCTTCCTCAACTTTGTTCTGCTGCGCACGCGCCTCGGCCCTAATCAGAAACACTTCGCTCAATCTCATCACCGTTGAATATTCGGTCACGGCAGAACCACTTTTGTACTTGGTGACAAAGTACCAGGTTGTGGGGCCGGTCGTACTGCCAACCCAGTTCGCTAAACGCAGGTCAGAAGGATTAAAGCTTTGAACGAGCCCGGGCCTAAGGGCACCGTGATTCGGCGCATTTATTATCAGAAATGCGCTAATGTCCCGCGGAGTTGTCGTACTGTGCAATTGCCAGATCGCTTCTTTGCTGACAGTGGAAAAAACATTTTCCAATGCTTCAAGTTCATACAGCGCCGTTGCATTGATGACGTCAGTTGCGGCCTTTTCGGCTTCTTCCCATTTCCCCAGGAACAAATGCGTCCGCGCGAGCAATGCCGTTGCTGCCCATCGATTCGGCCGGACGCGCTGATTCTTTGCGTGGGCGTAGGTGTCGGGCAAGAGATCGATTGCATCTGACAAGTCCGCAATGATCTGATCGTATACATCAGCTACCGGCGTTCTGCTGATTGCGCGATTTACCTGGTAATCTGTACTGAGCACCAAAGGCACATCACCCCACAGATTCACGAGGTAGAAGTGGCTGAATGCCCTGACAAACTTTGCTTCACCGATTAATTGATCCTTTAGTGCACCAGTGACTTGCTTTGATTGAGAGAGTCCTTCAATTACTGCATTTGCCTTGTAGATATACCTATACAGATCGGCCCATAATGTGCCAATCAGCTGGTTTCTGGGATTAAGTTCGTTGTCGCTGAACTCCTGGTTTGAAGAAGCCGGGCCAACGTGATTAGCCCAGTCATCACCGGAGAATGCACCCGCTAATGCGAAACTGTTAGCACCGTTGCCGCAGGCAAACCCTGAAAACGTCATATCACCATAAATATCTATAACGGCAGAATTCGCGGCTTTCTCATTGTCAAAAACGGTCTCCCGAATCATATCCGTCCTGGGCTGTTCCAGCGTCACGAAATCCTCGCAAGCTTGTACGCCAATCATCAAAATGGAAATTGTACAGATGTAAATATTCCTTCTCATTTCTTATTGGTAGTTAGAGTGTTACATTGGCTCCTATCGTAATCACCTGAAGCGGTGGCAAAGTCAATCCCTGCGTTTCCGGATCAAGTCCGTCATATCGTGTGATGGTAAAAAGATTTTGTCCCTGAACATAAATCCTCGCCTGAGCTAAATGCAGCTTACGCGTCAGGTTGCCATCGAATACCCACGAAAGCGAAACATTCTTCAGTCGTATAAATGAGGCGTCGATCACTGACTGATCACTGCTTCGATAGTAATTGTAAAAAGCATCCGCGGCAGGTCCCACACCCGAATACTTCTGCATGGCAATCAAGTCGCCAGGGTTTCGCCACCGCTCTGTGAACTGTACAGATTGATTGTATGGTCCACCAGGGGATGTCGTATAGGTAAAGGCAGCATTTGCCTGCTGCCTGACAAACTGGAACAGGAAATCAAGGTGGACATTCCTGTACGAAAGCTTGTTCATTATTCCACCATAGTGACGCTGTCCTGGGAATTTGATAATCTGCCTGTCGGACTGGTCGAGGATGCCATCACCATTGAAATCCGTAAACCTGAAAACGCCAGTTTCCGGATCAACGCCCTCGAACTGAAAAGTTTTCTTAATCTTAAGTGGATGACCAACTTCCATGACATTGGAATATTGCGCGGACTCTTTCAAACGCGGAAAGCTGACCAGCTTATTACGCGGGACAGTCCAATTCACCGATCCTGACCAGTGAAACGATCTTCTGTCGACGATGGAATAATTCAACATCACCTCCCAACCCGTGTTAGCGACAACTGCCGGAAGGTTGTTCTGAATAACGGAGAATCCTGTGGTTGCAGGCAAAGGATCGCCTACCAATTGATTCGATGAGCGGTTTCTGTAATACGCAACACTACCGCTAATCCGACCGGACAAATCAAAATCCAGAGCCGCTTCAACCTTCTGATTGGTTTCCCACGCATAATCGGGATTACTTAGTCTTACCGGTGCAAAACCACTTTCCCCATTATAGGAACGTGACGGTGAGTACGTATCTAGGTATTCGTAGTCAGTCAACTGATCGTTACCCGTGATTCCTAAACTGCTTCGCAGCTTGAGCATCGTGATCGTCTTCTGCAGGGAAGCAAAAAAGGGTTCTTCAGAGATAATCCAGGCAGCCCCTAACGCACCAAAATTCGCAAAGCGATTGGCGGGACCGAACCGGGTGGATCCATCTCTCCTACCGGTAATGTTCACGATATACCTGCTCCTAAATTTGTAATTAACTCTTCCAAACAATGCGCCATAACGATAGTTACTAAATGAATACTGATTATATCTGACAACTCCCGCCGCCCTTGGATTCGTCATCAGTGCTTCCACGGCAAAGTTCTCCGCGGTCATACTTTCACCACTGGTGGTTTGATCCAGCAACGTCATCCCAATAAGAATGTCAAACTCCGAAGCGCCCTTTTTAGGTTGCCAGTTTGCCTGCGGCTCCAGAACCCAGTTCCTGAAACGGTTTTCCGAGAACACCGTGTAATTCGTCCAAAGGTCCCGCGTCGGCGGATAATAAAAACTCAATGGCATTGTATTGAAGGCATCAGCAACCACGTTGGTATAACCAAAGTTTGATCTCACTTCCAGATTGGGAAGGATGCTGTATGCCAGAGACATATTTCCAACCATGCTGTTAGCATCGTTCCCATAGTCGGTTTCGGTATTGGCAAGTGGATTCCGGTAAGAGTCATTCCATGCGTGCTCATCCCAATAAAGGGACCCATCTTCGTTCCGCAGCCTGGGTGCATTTGGAGCAAGTCGCACCGCTAACGCTGTCATGTCCAAATTGATCAGTCGCGAGCGATTAACGGAATAGTTCATCGCGACGCCCATCTTCAACTTTTTGTTTGTGGATGTGTGGCTGAGGTTGAAATGAGTTGAAACGCGTTCATCCTTATTGTCCCCCTCAAAAACCGTAGTTTCGCTGTGATAGCCGGCGCCGATTCTAAATGTGATGTTATCCGTTCCGCCTGAAACGGAAAACTGTCCGTCATTGCTACGCGCTGTGTTGCCAAGAAGCTCATCCTGCCAGTTGGTATAGCGGGTGCTGTCCCAAATGAAAACGTCAGCGAAATATGGTTTAATCGCAGGGTTTATCGGCAAATACCCATCATTCTTTAGTGCCTCCTTTCGCATCTCCAGAAACTGTGTCGTATTCATCATATCCATGCGCCGCGTCATTCTTGCAAATCCAGTGTAGTAGCTCAGGTCAACCATCGTCTTGCCAACCGCACCTTTTTTAGTTGTGATCAGTACAACGCCGTTGGCACCGCGTGAGCCGTAGATAGCGGTAGCATCGGCGTCCTTGAGAATTTCAATACTCTCAATGTCGGCAGGATTCAGCATGTTCAGAGGGCTCGTTCCGCCTGAAAGCACACTATTGGTCGTAGCGTTGTGCGATATCGTCGTCGACGTATAGGGCACTCCATTAATGATGTAGAGCGGATCGTTGCCGGTGCCGATATTATTCTGCCCACGGATCCGCACCGTGAAGTTGCCTCCCGGAACGCCGGTAGTCTGAATCACCTGCATCCCCGGTACAACAGCCTGAAGCGCAGCCAGCGGATTCAGTACAGGTTGTTTCTCCAGATCACTTGCTTCTATGCGCACGATGCTCCCGGTCTGCTGTTGCTTCGTCGTCTTATAATACCCCGCATTGATCGTCACCTCATCCAGGCCGCGGATGTCTTCCATCAGCGCGATGTCGATCCGGATCTGCCCGCCTACCCGTCGCTCTTCCGTTGCGTATCCGATGAATGAAAATACCAGCACGTCGTCATCGGCCGCGTCAATGCCATAGAGTCCCTCTGTGTCTGTTGTCGTGCCTCGCGTGGTTCCCTTTACGAGAATGTTAACGCCGGGCATCGGCGCGCCCGTGAGATAGTCGGTGACAAGTCCGGTTACGCGTGCCTGACGGTACCGCGGCAATACTTCCGGCACATTCTCGCGAACCCCCGATTCGTCGCGATCCGCAGAACGAGTCTTCTTACTAAGGGTAATCAGATTGTTTTTGCTGTGAACCTTGTAAGTAATTCTGCGCGGAGCGAACAGTTCTTCGAGAACAGCTCCAAGCTGCGTGTCCTGAACCTGTATCGACACAGGTTTCTCGTCCGACATAACGTCATGGCTATACGAAAACGTAACCCGTGCTTCGTCGCCGATTTTTTGCAAGGCCTGTTCGAACGTAACGTTCCGGAGGTCCACCGTAATGCGGGTCTCCAGCACTTGCGCATAATTAACGTTGGCTATACACAACCCCGAGAGGGCCAAAGCCAGAATAACCTGAGTGGCGCAAATCTTCATGATGCTGCTAACTTTTGCGGTAAAACATTTTTTCATACTTTTAACAAGTTTTGATGTTCCTGAGAAGAATAGACAAAACACCCTCCATCCCCCTGAAAAACCGGGGTTGCATGACTCTCGCAAAGTGGTGCAATGAAGGGAACAAGACAGGAGTTTGACGGACTCCTGTTTTTCTTTTAGGTCGTGTCGACCGCGTGCGTGGAAATTGCTCTCATATCGTTTAGGTTGGTTTTCTTACTTAACATCCTGATCCGCTGATCCCGATCCTGCTGCCGTCCCTGCGATAATCAACTGGCAGAATTTCCTGGAGAATTTTCATCGCCTCTTCCAATGAATATCCCGTCAGGTCTACGGTGATCCGGCAACGCCCCACCTCGCGGTTCTGAAGTGTGAATGTGACGTTATACTTTGCTTCAAGCCTGTCCAGCACATCGCGCAAATGTTCCTTTTGAAAGCGCAGGTGATAGTCAACTCCATCAGTAACATCGGCGACTTCTTCTTCACCTATCACGCTCTTCTGAAAGGATGCGCCGCGGAACCTGACCATCTCCCTTTCGTCGACAACGACACTGGGACCGCCGCTGCGGGCAGCGACCTCCACGCGACCGTGAACGACATACATCGTGAAATCGGTGGCGTCGTGGCTCACAATCCGGAAACTCGTTCCGAGTACTTTGACGACTACGCCGTCACAGCGAATTACAAAAGGTTTGCTGGCATCCGGTGCGATCTCGAAAAACGCTTCACCCGAGAAATCGGCCACGCGTTGCTCTCCCCCGAGGTCATGCGACAGTCGCGCACCAGGATTGTACGATATCACGGAACCATCGTCGAGAATCACTTTCTGCAGGGTACGATCCGCCAGCACTTCGTTGAACAGACTGGGCTTAAAGAACATCACGAAGGCTGCTGCAGCTATTAACAATAATACGCTGGCCGCGATGCCGGAAATCCACCCTGACCGGCTGCGAACTGTTTCCTGTTCGGGTGCCGGGGATTGTTCCAGTCGCGACTTCAGTTCAAGGACATCTTCTTCCGTAAAAACGTTGCTGGTAATACGCCGGTAGAGCTCCGCTTCGTCCTCTTTGCTGAGGTACTGCATCCTTTCCGGTTCGTCTCCCACCGCGTCGAGCCACGCGTCCATCTTGCGCTTTTCTTCCTCAGAGGCCTGCCCCGTCACATAGCGAAGTAATAAGGTGTCAAAATCGGACTGTTCCATTTCCATGAGATGTCGGCTCAGATAAAGTTACTAAATCAGCATTGCTTAATTACTCAGTGCACCATACCCGCCAAATCTTATTGCGTATATGCGATTTTTTTTATCGATCGTTGCATGTTTCAACTCCAATTTTCTCTTCGAGATAAGCCGTAGATATCCCGTACATATCCCGTATATGTCCCGTAGATAAGCCGTACTTATATAGGTACGGCTTATCTATGTTTGATATTTGGCCGGAGGTTATTAAATTCACATTGACATTATAACCGTTATTAAAATTTACCGTTATGGCAATTCTGAAATCATCCGTGTTATTCACGGGCGCACTCGGCGATTTATCGGCTTACACCATGCGCGGATCGGACAAAGTGATCCTGCGACGGAAAGGCGGCCCATCGAAAAAGCGAATTCAGTCCGCCCCATCATTTGAAAACACACGCCGGCTCAACGCAGAGTTTGCAGGGCGATCAACAGCCACGAAGTGGATCATGCGCGCGCTGCATCATCATCGCCCTCTTGCCGACCATTCGTTCACCGGCAAACTCAACGCGCTTTTCAAACCCATCCAGGAACTCGACACGGTTCATGCCTGGGGAAAACGCAGCATCCGCCTTACAGCCAACACATCGGTCCTCGAAGGATTTCCGCTGAACATCGGCACAACTTTCGAAAAAATGGTGCGGACTCCATACGTCTGTGAATTCATCAGAGAAACAGGCCAGGTCACGGCGTCCTTCCCAACGCTGATTCCGGATATCAATTTCTTTCCGCCGGATCATCCCGTATTCAACCTGGTAGTAGGCGCAGGCATATTTCCGGATCTGCACTACAATGGAAGCGCATACCAACCCATAAACGAATCTGTTGACGAGTACGTGCCCGTCGCGGTTGAATCACCCTGGTACCCAACAAACGAAATCCTTGATCCCCTTACGCTGACTTTACCGGTTCCGGATGAATTCATCCAACCAAATACGTCAGTAGTGATCACGGTGGGAATTAAGTTCGGGCGGATGTTCCCGAATGGCACGGCGCAACAGGTTAAGAATGCAGGAGCGGGCGTGATACGACTTGTTCGTTGAAACGCTGTTACCGGTTTGCCGGTTCCGGTTTCCGGCAACTCGCACCCGGGAACGATTTTACAGCACCGTCTTCCTCATCTCCGGATCGCCACTCATCATCCTGCTCAGCTGCACAACGTCCCGCCGCCACTGGCGATAACAGTGCTCGTAGCGGTCGTCGAGGATGTCGTTGAGGCGCCGGAACTTTTCGCGGATATCTTCGATCTGTTCGATCACCGTCTTTATCTCCTCAATCAATTGAAGGTACGTGTATTGATCGACCTGGTCGCCCAGAGACAACTGAGGATTATTCTTTAGTATGATCACAATGACCTTCAGACGTTGGAGGAGCTTTTTCGCTTTGTCGGTTTTGAACGTTTCCATGGTCAAGAAAAAAATGGCGGACAAACAGGTACCGGGCCGGATTGTGCTTTACTAACCTAATCCGAAGAACCGAAGCGTTTCCGGACGCCGGTCCTGAATGTTCACCGTGGTTGGACTATTCGGGCTTTATGTGGAAGTTGAATCTTTTCTCCGCAGGTATGCAAACATGGCCGTTGCATGCGACATAATGAACGGTGGCACGTACGACGATGTCCGGCAACGGTACCAATATACGCTGTTCAAAACTGACGTGGTCGGCATAGCGTGTAAGGATCATTTCATAGACGTCATCGTAGTAACTGAGATCGTCACCCGACTCGCTCGCGGTGCCCACGGGAATAAATTCACCTTCTGAATCAAAGGCGATGCGTGTCGCCGGACCTCCGCGTGATTTTGTCGTTGTCTGCGCATAGATATACCACCCCGGCGCCAGCGTCGCGTCCAGCCGCAACATAAAATCGTGAGGTGATACGCGCTCAACGGTGGCAACCCACGTAACAGGCAAGTCCTTCCTTTCACTATCCTGAAAAACAACGCCGCTTAATAATAGTAATGACCACAAAGTGCGATAAAACATATCGGTTATCGTTTACATCATCTAAGTGACGCATCACCGCGCGAACACTTAGTGCAGGGGAAATTTTTTTTTCAATTGCTGAAGCAAAAGGCCGAAGGAGCTGCACTCCGTTACGACACATATCATCCTTGAAACTTGACGTTTGAACCACGCTCACCTCATATGACGTGATCCATATCCGGTAACAGGAACCGGGAACCTGAACGAAATCCTCCACGAAGCGGCAACCGTTACAGTTACTTGAAATTTGCACCTTGAACCTGGGGAGTGCTGCAAGCAGAGTATGTAACCGCCAATCAGGAATCAGAAGTCTACGTCTGCAGCCACCCCCTTAGTCGCCGGTATGCGCTTGTAACGCTGCGCTCTACCGCTTTGAGCCCGACGTTCAGGCGTGCTGCGATCTCCGTATTTTTCAGGTTCTCGTCGAGCTTCATTTCCAGGCACTGCCGCTCACGCTGTGGAAGTCTGCCGATGAGCTCCCGCAGCAAGTCGCGTGTGTCCGCCTCAATGAGCTGGGTCTCGACGGTGTGATGTTCGACGGCGGTAAGAAACTCAAGCAACGCCTTGACTTGCCGTTCCGCCTTCACACGGCGGAACGTACGCATCGCGTGGTTGCGCACGATGGACTTAACGTAATTGCGGATACCTCCCGGCTCACAAGACTCCAGTTTATGGTGATGTTCCAGCAGCCATGAAAACGTCTCCTGGACGACATCGCGTGCGTCATCGCTATCACGGGTAATGGTTTCTGCCACCCTGCAGAGGTCGTTGTAAAACACCTTAAAAAGAATGTTGACGGCAGCGTGGGGTTTGTGGCGGAGCACTTTTCGAAAAAGAACTTCATCAAAATTTTCAAACATCGGCTAATGGGTTGGTCCTACAACGGTTCGTCCAGCCACGGGAGGCGGGAGTAGTAGTCAAAGATAAAATATTTTGGAGAAATGGCCGCGGGGTTGGGCAAGACGAATGTTATAATGACCGCGCCGATGGGACGCGGGTTTGCGTGGTAACATCGTTTTCTACAAACATATCGTCTCTACAGGACGGACACGATAATCTCACTCGAGAATATCAACCTTATCAACCTTATCAACCTTAGTAACATAACGCACAAACACCACCCTAACCTTATCAACCTTATAGTCCGTGCCGGGCACCAGGAGCCGGCAGATTCCAAGGGCAAGGTCCGAAGCGTTTGGTTAGCG
>JAEZGH010000032.1 GCA_023417065.1 Bacteroidota bacterium | reverse complement strand
TGGCTGAAACCTCAGAATCGGTTTTGTCCGATTGATCCTGATATTGGGACACGTCGACGATATCGCCTTGCGCTCAGGATTAACTGGCGGGGCATACGGGCCCTTCATCCACCGATTTGTCCGTTTCACCCACGTTTTTCAACGAATTGACACCTGCATCGTTTATGATTGCTGAATGTTGAAATATATGACGCAGAAAAAATGGATCATAGTGCTCTTGTCTTTCATCATTGCACTATTGTACTCGTTACCATGGCTGGTATTCCGCGGGATGCCGGAAGCACCTCAGGTGGGCCTGATGGAAGGTAATATTACAGTACGGGTATCTTACCTTTTTGTCACCGTATTCTTAACGTCACTCTTTTTCTTTTGCGCAGATTTTATCCTGGCCAATCTTCTCAGAGAACACCATGGCATTGTATGGGGCGCGTTGTACCTCGCTGCAAAGTTCATCGTCGTCATTGTTTGTTCAGCCATACTTGTGGTCGTTGCTACCTTCGTTCTCGAAATCCGCGCCCCACTGGCGTACTTCACATTTTACCTTGTCAGAAATGCTATTCTGGCAATCATCGTTGGATTATTCACGTACGTTGTTGATCTCATTGAGAAACTGGACCGGGAACGTATGGAGGTGCTGACGCTCGAAAGTAAAAATACTGAGTCTGAGCTCGCCGCACTTCGCAGCCAGCTCGATCCGCATTTCATATTTAACACGCTCAGTACCCTTGGCGGACTGATACATCCCAGGAATCAGAACGCCCTTACCTTCCTCGATCACCTTGCCGATACATTCAGATACATTCTTGAGAAGCGATCCGACAATCTGGTCTCAGTGAAGGAAGAACTTGACTTCCTTCATTCATACCTGTATATGATGAATTCAAGATTCGCAGATGCGATTCGGGTTACTATTGATGCAGAAGAGGTCCAATCAAAATTACTCCCGCAGTTTGCAATTCAGATTGCCGTTGAAAATGCGATCAAACACAACATGGTGTCCGCGGCCCATCCCCTCGAAATTGAAATATCCGGAAGGCATACATGGCTGCTGGTAAAAAATCCTGTTAGAAAGGTGAGTTCTGTCGGGTACGGCATCGGACTGGCAAACCTGTCGAAACGATACGTCCTGTCGGGAAGCCGGAATATTGAGATCCGAAACGGTGATGGAAACTTTGAACTCTATTTACCTCTTTTATGAGAACTATGTCGTTGGTAATTGTGGAAGACGAAACAGGAGCTTCCGAACATCTGATTAATCTTCTTCGGGAATACGATAGCGATCTGGAGATAAAAGCGGTGCTGCGAAGTGTGGAAGAAAGCGTGGGCTGGTTTGAATCAAATCCACACCCCGGACTTGGAATATTTGATATTCAGCTCGGTGACGGAACCTCATTTGACATCTTCGATAGGACGCCCCTGACATTTCCCATCATCTTCACTACAGCCTTCAATCAATATGCGATTAAGGCTTTCCGCGTCAATAGCGTGGACTACCTTTTAAAACCAGTGAAAAGTGGTGAGTTGCATCGGGCGTTGAATAAGTTGGCAAGTACACAAACCCTTTCGGCCATAAATTATGCGGCGTTGGCGAAGGAGATCGCTGGGGTCAACACGCGCAGGATTTTTACGCTTCTCGTCAGCCAGCGCGAGAAGCTGATTCCTATTCCTTCTGATGACTTTGCGTGTTTCTTTATCCGTAATGGACTGCCTCATGGCCACGCATCCGGCAGGTCGCATCCATTGATGGGAATAACCATGGATGAACTCGAAGGACGTCTCGATCCGGTTACTTTCTTTCGCGTGAACCGCCAATGTATCGTCAACCGCAATGCCATCGTTCACATGGAACCGCATTTCCATTCGAAGTTAATACTGAGACTTAACATCCCGGAACAGGAATCCTTCATCGTAAGCAAGGCAAGGACATCGTTGTTTAAAAAATGGCTATCCACGGGATCGCACTGATGGTTCACTTTCCGATGCAGGGAGTTCACTTGTTGTTTTAGATCGTTCACAACAGTTTCGGCTGCATTGCACAAGCGTGGGATTTATCTATGCGCAACGATTAAACAAAATGTATTATGAAACTAAAACACGTACTGGCCATATCGGCCATTTTGATGATTTCAACCTCATCCTTCAGTCAGGACAAGCTTGACCAGGTGTTTGCAGGCACGACAGCTGAAGAGCGCGCCCAGAATCAAACGGAGCGAATGACGGAACACCTCGAACTTACAGATGTGCAACAGGACAAGATTTACACCATCAACCTCCGGTACGCCCGGGAAATGGAAACGGCGTACCGGGCCAGCGGTGGGAAACTGCAACGCCTGAAGCGAATGCGCGCTGTGGGCCAGAAGAAGGATGGCGAGCTCAAGGGTGTCCTCAATGCTGATCAATATAAAAAGTATCAGCAAATGAAAGACGCGATGCGCGAAACTGTTAAGGAGCGTTCAAAGGAAAATCGGCGCTGAGCTGAATGATAAACAAAAGACAAGAAACTATGGATGATAACTTTTTGATATTTGCCATGCTTGCAGCTGCAAGCTTTCTCATTGCGTGCGATAACGATGATCATCCGGGAGCGAAGCCGACCCGTCAGTATGAGGAGATAGATGTCGATGGACGAATGCGTTCTTACCTGATCAACATCCAGAATGCAGTGGATGAGGGCAAGACTGTTCCGCTCGTGCTGATGCTTCATGGAACGGGAGGAAGTGCCTCGCAGGCTGAACGCGACTATGGCTGGAATGAAAAGGCAAAGGAAGAAAACTTCATCGTGGTATACCCGGAAGGGGTACCCGGTGAAGGACGGTTTCGCATTCGCACGTGGAATGCAGGGACATGCTGCCAGTACGCCATGGAACAAAATGTCAACGATGTGAAGTTCATCAACTCCTTAACAGAACACCTGATCAGGAAGTATCCGGTTGATCCCTCACGGGTTTATGTTGTCGGCATGTCGAACGGGGCTATGCTGGCTTACAGACTCGCGTGTGAGCTGCCTGAGAAATTTGCAGCTATTGGCGCAGTAAGTGGAACGATGATGCTAAGCGAAGTGTGTGACGGAGGTCAGCCCACTCCATTTATTCATATCCATTCGGTAAATGATACGAAAGTGCCTTACAATGGAGGTAAAGGTATCGGCGGATACTACTTTGCCTCAGCGGATTCGGCTATTAACGTTATTGGTGCGAACAACGGCTGTTCAAAATATACGACTACCAGCGACGACGCCTACACGCATTCGTTGATTGAAGACTGTAGTGATGATGCTTCGATTGAAACCTGGATTTTAAACGATGGCGGACATTCATGGCCCGGTGGCCGTCGCAGTTCAGTATTCAGTGATGAACCGTCGACAGCAATCAATGCCACCGGCAAGATCTGGGAGTTCTTCCGGAAACACAAACGCTGATGGTGTCGCGGTATGTCGCCAGGCTATCGTAACTTATAAAAAGCCGTTAAGCCAATGGAGTAGGAGAAGGGGTGTTCCGAAACACCCCCTTCACTTACAGAATTGAAAAAGTAACAGAAACGTGAATCGAACATAATGAATGTCTTGTCGGAGATCTTACGCTGCACGCCTGCGCCGACGGACCCCGTGATATTGAAGCGCCGGTAACCAAAATTGGTGTCTGATTTCACGGTCTGTGTTCCTTGGTCGCCACCCGTTGTCGTGAGTTTCGTTTCGCGTTCCAGGAACGCATTCCCACCAAATCCTGCTATTGCTACAATATCAAAATTTCTCGCGGGAAAAGAGTACTGAACGTCAATAGGAACCTCGACAAACTTAAAGGTGTATCGCGTTCTGCTTCGTACCGGATGCGTTCTTTCATCATCAAGCCAATTCAAATCGCTATAGCGGGTTTGATAGCTTATTGTCGAATAACCGGCTCCCGCCTGTACTGCCAAACGTCTGGTCACCGATCGTTGTATGAGCAACGTAGCAGAATATGCTGACGCGGAATGTTCGACGTTTCTGGCTTCCCGGTAAATGTCACTTTCCTGCTGCGGATCAAGTTGCCTGAATGAGCCCCCGTAACGCAGACGAACACCACCCGTAAGCGTACTTCGCTCCGGATTATGGGCGTTGTTATTTTGTTGTGCGTGCCCATTCCAGCAGAGTCCGATAAACAGCATCACAGATACAACTCTCATTTTCATAACGTTTTGATATACTGCTTCACCAGGGTCAGCCCATCTTCGTCGATCACCGTGGTTCCGAGTTTCGGCATTTTGCCCTTTTCCATCATTCTGACGATTGCATCCTTCGCGGAAGGTATCGCGGTATTGTTCAGATCAGTCCCGTAATCAAGCCGTAAGCGAAGATCACGGGCGAACCCTTCGGAGTTATGACAATGAGCGCAGTTGATATCAAGATACGATCGCGCGCGTTGAGAAATGTCAATGGTATTGTCCCTGTGATCCGGTACGGTGCCGATCATTGACGACTCCGCTGCGGTGAGAAGTCCAAGAAGCCTGAAGTAATCAAGCTGATTGATGTCTTCACCATTTCGAACCACGGTTCGGTTGAGGTTACGCGACTTTGGACCAATTGGCGTTACCGCGCCCCGGGAACTGTGACAGGTGACGCACTCGAGTGTTGACGGAACGTGATAGGAGATAACCTGAGCGTGACCAGATTCGTCAACCCAGTTCACCGTAGTGTTGAGTCCGCTACGCACCAGTTCTGCATCAGTCTGGCCCTCATTCCACACATAGGTAGCGACGTTCCATAGCGGGCCGTGTTTAACCAGCAGCCTGGTCTCGATAATGCGCTTGCCCCGGGATAAATCCCTCTTATCATGAGGGTAGTAGAACGTCTTGACGATAACGGTGCTATCCGGAAATTCCGTCAAGTTGTCATCAGTAACTTGCAGTTGCGTGCCCCTCGGAATACTGATGAGCCGCTGCTTCTCTGCGTAGTCGGTGAACAGCTGTGAAGATAGCTCGTATACGCTAAATCCGTCAGCCGGAATCAATTCACGGGCAGGAGATCTATAGATGTTGTACTCCGACAACATCGGTTTGAATTCAACATTCTCCACTGCTTCTGGGTAGTCGTTGGAGCATGCAAGCCCCACGGCTGCGATCATGAACGTCCACATCCTCTTCATTTTGTAAAGCTAGCGGATACCGGGAAGCGATTAACGCACCTGATTCAGTGTTTTGGATGGCTCGGTCCCGGGTTTGGACGCTTTGTTTACAAACGTCCTGCACGCTATTTACGCCGTCGGACGAAACGCGGCGGACACATGGCTGCATGTGTTCGTAGTAAACTGGCTTTTTAGTTATCTTGTTTCTTCATAGTCAGATGACAGACCACCTCCATCCATGATAACACTGGAACCCTTTACCACGTCAGATTTTGAACAACTCATTTCCTGGATAAACAATCCGGAACTGCTCGTTACGATTGCAGGCTACGACTTGTCCTTTCCCCTTACAGCGGATCAACTGAATGACTATCTGAAAAGTGAAAACAGCCATGCGTTTAAACTCATCGATGCAGGCTCCGGTAATACCGTCGGGCATGCGGAGTTGCTCGTGAAGGAGGGGCGACGCTGCAAAATTGACAAGCTGATCATCGGAGATCAATCCATTCGCGGCAAGGGTATCGGACAAGCCTCGGTAAATGCTTTATTAAAATACGCGTTTGAGCAACTCGGTTCTGCAGAAGTTGAGTTGAATGTATTCGACTGGAATGTAGCCGGGATCAGATGTTACGAAAAGTGTGGCTTCAGCATTAATCCCGGTCACAGCAAGACTTTCGAGTTTGACGACAAGTCCTGGGTTGCGCATAATATGATCATCAGCAGACCGCGATGGATGGAAACAACGGCGTAGGATTGGCCGTGGCTGACGAAAAAAAAACACCGCTCGTTAATCAGTGTTCCTTAAGTCGAGCGAATGAAATACAAAAAAACGAACGGCATGAGTTGAAAGGTAATCAGTTCCGGATCCTTCCTGCTGATAAATATTCATATAGCCGAGTTGGATGTTCAGATGCGACGTGAACTGATATCCGAAGCCCGCAAAAAGTCGGTTCTGATCAAACGTGTTATACACGACCCGGTCACCGAAGTTCAGGAATACCTCATTCATCACCGCAGCAAAAGGTGTGTTTGCTTTTACTTCCTTGCCTTTTAAGGGTAGAAAGAAAGCCATGTTGTAACGCGTACGAAAGGTGTAATTATATCCGTCGTGTTTGACGTCGCGAATGACTTTCTCATTGAAGCGCTGCTCAAAACGCAGCCACTGAAGCATCGAGAAACCGGAATGCTTCTGATTCCACCAAATCTGCTGCCACGCCCTGTGGTCCAGTCGCGTAGTCTCCATTCCTTTCGCAGGGAAGTGCGTCGCGAGGGTGTAGCCTGCATTCAGACGGAAGCTATCGCGAAGAAAATACGTTGCCGCCGGACGAAAAAGAAACTGGAAGGGTCTTCGAACAAAATCGTCTGTCATGCGATAGTGAACGTCAACCCACAAGCCCCACTTTTCAGAAAACCTTGTCTGATTAAAATAACCAAACCAGAGTTGCTCCCTTTGGTGAATGTGTTTTTCGGGTGCTTGTGCTGTCACCTGGTGGCTACTGGTAAGAAAAATGATCCCGAGAATAATTGTACTTGCGCCCCGTAACATGGGGTTCTTTTCGCAACGCTACGAAAGTCCGGCGCGGCCTGATAGAACAATATTGACGTTTTGTATCCTGTTTACTTTTCCGGCCGACTATTCAGCAAAGATTTCCGATAGGCCGAAGGATTCTTGCCCATATGCAGCTTGAAGGTCCGGGTAAAGTGACTCTGATCCGAGAAGCCGGTCAAGTAGGCGATTTCAGCAAGGGAGTACCGGGCATCCAGCATCAGGTGAAGTGACTTCTCTATCCGCAGTTTTCGGATGTAGTCTCCAAACGACAGATTGTCGAAGTATTTGGAGAATTCGCGTGACAGGTATGAGGGATGCACATTCAGACTTTCAGATATTTCTTTCAGCGATAACGCAAGATTTGTGTCTATTTGATCCTGAATGATTTCCTTCAGTTCTTTCGCCCACGCAGGTACTTCCCTCCGGGTCTTCTTTCCATGCAGGAACTTGTGATAGACATCCAGCAGACTTCTTTCGAACGGATGCTGGGTGTGTTTTTCATTTTGCAGGTGCGTGGCCCAGCTGTATAGCGCGTCGTAGATCACCATGCCGTGTGCAAGGAGCGTTTGGTCGTGCTTGATGTTGTAGGCCATTCCCGCCGCGATCGCCCACAGTCCGGAAGCCTGACTGGCCAGGTCATGCCTGTCGGTATCCGCTCCGCGTACAATGGTGCTCATAATCCTGATAGCCGGATCATTGATCCGATGTTTCCTGATGATATAGTCGAAGGTGCATTCCTCTCCATAATGCGAATACTCAACACCAGGAACGTCAAACGGAATCGCATTGTAAACCTTTGCCAGCTCAGCAACTTTTTCTGAGGGCACGTAGATGAATTCAGCGTCCCGGTCAACAAACTTCCTGATGAGCCAGGGACAGGCTATGCGGTCTATCTTGGGGCGTTCGCGGGTAATCCATTTCATAAGGCTTAAAGGTAGATATTTCGTGGCACACCTCGTGGGCCCGATGGCGGACTGCAGGGTAGCAGCGTGGCTGGTCAGGTTGCCGGTGGCCCGTTACCAGTTGCCGGCGAAGCCTGCAGCATCGTCGGTAACTGAATCATTGTCCTGGAAGTCCCGTTGTCTCACGTAAGCAACAGCTATTTAGCCGGTAACCGGCAACGACCACGTTCCACGAAGCGACAAACGTCACAATACCAACATACCGTCACCAATCAGAAACCGGAAATCAATTGAACGACTGCCGGAACGCGACTGGCGAGAGCTGCGTCTTCATCTTAAACAGTTTGCTGAACGACTGTGAATGCTCGAAACCTAATGCGTACGCAACTTCGCCTACCGTCAGACTCGTTGTCGACAACATCTCCTTGGCTTTTTCAATAAGCTTGTCGTGGATGTGTTGCTGCGCATTCTTGCCTGTAAGCACCCGCAGCATGTCGCTCAGGTAACTTGGCGATATGTTCAACTGATCGGCGATCTGCTGCACGGTGGGAATGCCTCCAATCTCATCACGCGAGTTAAAGTGTTTGTCGAGTATCTCTTCCAGCTTTTGCAACAGGTCGCTGCTGGAAGCCTTGCGCGTGATAAACTGGCGTTTGTAAAAACGATTGGCGTAGGTGAGTAACAATTCCAGTTGTGAGATCACCACGTCCTGACTAAAGTCGTCAATCCGGCTGTCGAGTTCACCTTCGATCATGCGGAAGATCGAAAGGATCGTTTCGCGTTCGCTGTCGGAAAGGTGTAACGACTCATTGGCTGAGTACGAAAAGAAGCCATATTGTTTGATCCTCTTTGCCAGAGGATGCCCCAGCAGAAAGTCGGGGTGAATGAGCAGTGAATACATCGAACACGTGCCCACAGTTTCGCCGTCTTCATTCTGATTGGCGATCACCTGATTTGGCGCAGCGAAGACCAGGCCACCGCCGTCGAAGTCGTAGTATCCTTGGCCGTAGCGGAGCTTGCCCTTGCTACCTGGCTTATAGGAAACTTTATAGAATCCCAAAACATGGCGCCTGGAAGGCAAACTTGTTGAGTGCGTGCGTCCCTCGTTGTTGATAAAGCTGATCAGGGGATGTTTGGGCTGTGGCAGTCCCATGGCACGGTGCGCTTCCGTCAGTGAGTTGAACTTTAGGGGAGCCTCAGTAGTGTTCTTCATACCGTTAATGTTTATAAGCACAGACACCGGTGAGGCGTCTGTGCTTGTTATTAGTCAATTTATGCGCCTGCGGGTTCCGCAACCTTTGGCGTTCCCTGTGCTGCGTTGGCAACATCTGCCCAGGCTTCCCATGTCGCCAGCCGCTCTGCAAACACGGCGCGGGTATGAGGGAGATTTTTGCTGCCCAGGAACAGTCGCAGGGGCGGTTGTTCTGCATCTACCACCTTGAAGATAGCCTGCGGCGTTGCATACGGATCTCCGCGCTCTGAGGTCATGATACCGTCAAGTATTTGGGACCTGAACTCCTGGTAAACATCCATGCCCTGGGAATACTTCGCCGAATTCTCACTAGCAAAATCAGTGGCGTATGCACCTGGCTCAATGATCGTCACCTTCACGCCAAACTGGGCCACCTCTGCCGCGAGACTTTCATGTATGGCTTCGAATGCCCACTTCGATGAGCAGTAATAACCAATTACTGGGATAACAAACTGGCCAAGGCCACTTGAGATTCCGAGGATATGTCCGCCGCCTTGCTTTCTCAAGAGTGGCAGAGCAGCTTTTATTACGGTCAGGGGAGCAAATACATTTGTTTCAAACATCGCGCGGACCGATTCCGAGTCACCTTCCTCAATCGTCGCGACAAGCGAATACGCGGCATTGTTCACAATTACATCGAGGCGCCCAAAGTGCTCATGCCCCTTGTTCAGCGTTTCGTGAACCTGATCCGCGTTGGTGACATCAAGTTCGAGGGTTAAGACATTGGATCCAAATCTTTCTTCAAGATCTGCGATGCTTTGTCTCCTACGGGCTGTTGCCACTACCTTGTCGCCACGCTCCAGAGCAGCCGTTGCCCAGATGCGTCCCAGGCCACGTGAGCTGCCTGTGATAAACCAAACTTTCTCTCCATTGCGGCCGGCTTCCGCACGGTTGTTTTCTTTGTTATTAGTCGTCATTGTCTCTTTTTTTATTTTACCTATGACAAAGGTGCACTACAGAATACCGCCGGATGTAGCCAAAATGGGGGGTGTTGTGTGCGAAATGGGGTTCTGGTTTCAGATTTCCGATTGGGGCACTTCCATGGGTAGTGCTTCGTAGGTAGGAGGTTCAAATTTTAAGGTTCACGGTTCAAGGGGTAACATTACTGCTTCGGGGAAGGCTCTCGTTGCCAGTTGTCAGTTTAAGTGCTCGTACTTCGTTGTGTTCAAACGCATAGTACCGTTGGCAAGCGTACAACTCGCCACTAAAGAAGCCATCTTGAAAGGAGAGGAAGGTGTTGTCAGGAAACGGTCCTCCTGCAGGTGGGCCAAAGGTTAACAGGAAAAAAACTCTATCAATCAGAAATCAGAGATCAGGAACTTGTCCATTTTTCAGGAATAAAATTCCCTAATAGCCGTAATAGGTGTATATTTAACACGTATTCAATCAATCGCCTTACCTTTAATTGTTTATGAAAATTCGCATTACCCTTGCTGCTCTGGTTGTCGCAGCTGCGTTGATGGGCTGGTTAGTCAAAGAAAAGCCTGTTCTGAAAGACGCCTACAAAAATAAATTCCTCATCGGCGTAGCGCTGAACCGCTCGCAGGCAAATCAGCAGAACAAGGAAGAAATCGACGTGATTAAAAAACACTTCAACTCCATCGTTCCTGAAAATGATATGAAGTGGGGACTAATCCACCCCCAAAAGGATCGCTATGAATTCGAACACGCCGATAAATTCGTGGCATTTGGACAGGAAAATAAAATGTTTGTCGTCGGGCACGCCCTGATATGGCACAGTCAGCTTGCACCCTGGGTGTTCAAGAATGACGATGGAAGCACGATCGACCGCGCTGAACTTGAAAAGAGGATGGAGGACCACCTCACGACCGTCATGACCCGCTACAAAGGAAAAGTCAACGGCTGGGATGTCGTAAACGAAGCCTTGGCAGAAGATGGTACGCTGAGAAATTCACAATTCCTGCAGGTAGGAGGAGAGACGTTCATCGAAAAGGCATTTGAGTTCGCCCACAAGGCTGATCCGAACGTAGAACTTTACTATAACGACTACAATCTTGTCAACCCAGCGAAGCGCGACGGCGCCATCCGTATTATCAAGAACCTTAAGCAGAAAGGCTTGCGCATCGATGCTGTCGGTATTCAGGGGCACTGGGGAGTGACATATCCTTCGCTGGAGGAAATTGAAACTGCCATCGAGATGTATGCTAAAGAAGGCGTAAAGGTCATGATCACTGAACTCGACATCTCTCCGCTGCCTAGTCCGTTCCACATGCCGAATGCGGATATCTCTACCAGGTTTAAGAACAGTCCGGAGATGAACCCATGGGCTGATGGTTTACCTGATTCTGTACAGACACAACTCGCGCAACGTTATGCTGACGTATTCCGCATCTTCAACAAGCACGCTGACAAGATCAGCCGCGTAACGTTGTGGGGTTTGCACGACGGCATCTCATGGAAGAACGACTTCCCAATTCGCGGCCGTACTGATTATCCTTTGTTGTTTGACCGCAAGCTGCAAGGCAAGAAAGCGCTGGATGCAGTGATCGCTGTTGCTGGGGAAAAATAAGACCTCTGCCTCAGGGTTGCAACCTGTTAATAGGATCAAACTTAGTTGCCCCTGTTTGGAATATTGTTTTCTTCCCGCCTCCAGGTGAAAACACCTGGAGGGCAGGGAAGTTGTGTATTTTGTTTATCTCCGATATTCCGAGTTCCCAAGATCGTTCCTGGTATTCAGGATGAGAGTAACGCCCCGGTGCTCACTTTTGCTTCGTCTCCCTTATTAATACGTCATGCTGAGCGGTGGGGGTGCCAGGTCAGCACGCGCAGGTTGACCCATTACAACCTTATCAACCTTAGTAACATAACGAACAAATAATGCCCAACCTTATCGACATTATAGTCCGTGCCTGACACCTGGATTCTGCAGGTTCCATATGCGGAGGGCCGAGGGTTGAGTGAGGATTCTGTGTTCGAGATTCTGCGATTGATAAGGTTGAGTGCTTTTTTGGGGACCGGCTACTTAGGTTGATAAGGTCTTTTTTGGGGTGAATTACACGAAGATTTGCCTGGCAAGCATTTTAAAGTCTATGTTTTGCCTTCGAACACGGTAGCTGTTTAACATGGCGTCCCTATGGGACGGGAATACGGCATGCCCTCCGCATTGCTCTGCGCGAGGTTGATGCGAATCGTCGGTGCCTTCGTACCCGAGATCCTTCCTTGTGCTCACGATAAGAGTAGCGTTCCTGTGCGTTGAACTTGCTATCCGTAAGATGAACGTCCAGTGCAGTCAGGATGACGGAATGGGGGCGGTTAGCGGTGGATATGTGCAGGCCTGCGGAAGCGAAGGATCGCGTAAACGAAGCAGTGAATCGTTTAGTTTGTGCTGACCGCGGAATCAATTGAAAACCACAATGACAGGAGGACCTCATCACTCACGCCGCAGAATACATGAGCCATGCACCCGTCGAATCCTTGAACCCTGATATCTTAAAATTTGAACCTCCTTCCCGCTACAATAATCCCCGGCAAACATCGTTAACTAAAAAAACGAACGTGCCGGCCCGTTGTTGGGTGTGTTTTGTCAGGTCGGTACATGTGCAGTGGGGAGTGAACCAGTTATCAATCATTAACTCCATTAAGAACCATCTGTCTTTAATCTATGAATCAATTTCAAAACAACGCGCGGGCTCTCCCCGCGGTGAGCGCCAGCCATCAATGCGGCTTCACCACCCTCTTTGAGAAACATTTCCAATCACTGCTCGAGAAAACCAGGTATTATGTCAAAGACCTCGAAGCGGCGAAGGATATTGTTCAGGGCACTTTTGCAAAGGTATGGGACAAGCAAACACACCTGGAGAACCTCGATGACATACGAGGTTATCTGGAAAAGGCCTGCATCAACAGTGCCCTCAACTACATTCGCGATCACCGCAGGTTTGTAGGGTCTGTCCCCCAGCGCGTGGCAGGGGAGTCAGAGTCGCCCCACGCGATGCTCGCATACGCCGAAATGCATGATGGTCTCATGAACTTCATTCACAGTCTGCCGGATCGGATGCGCGCCGCATTCTTGCTGAGCCGGTTTCAAAACATGACTCACCGGGAAATATCGAAGAAACTCGGTGTTTCCGTTGTCGTCGTGGAGAAGACCATGATGAAGGCGCTTAAGCGGCTGCGTGAGTTCATTGCAAGGAGTGGATTGAGACTGTTCTTATTTTTTGCCCTGTCGTCGGAGTTAAAAGTGCCAAAGGGCACGATGGTCCAGCAACCTGTAACGCAGGCGTCGCTGGTGCGGCGATCGGGAAACTGAGCATTTGGTTAAGTTGGTCTGTATTTGGCTGGATAAAAGAAAAGGGCTCCCGCAGGAGCCCCTTTCTATTTGCGTCGGAGCGATTCGAAAAGTCGCCGCAGACACAGCGATACCAGATAGCTGACACATGCCCCCACCGCCGCAAGGATAGCGGTATGAATGACATCGCCAGCCTGAACCATGATCGTCGAGAACAGCGTGCCTCCCGCCGTTCCCGCCAGTGTGTTGTTGGAGTAGCTCATGCGATGTTTTATTTATTAGATGAGATAGGCTGGCGCCGGAGCGCCAGCCATCTAACTAGGGATTACTTACATCAATGATCGCCATCGAGTTGAAGGTTCCGCTGTTCAGCGAATACTCCGTATCCTGGACCACCTGCACAAACTGAAGTGCAATGAGCGCGATCACGGGAAGGCTACTGTTCGGCGTGAGCGATGCCGTCAGCGAAATCGCCGGAAGGTTCGGACCATTCAGTAGGATCGGTTCGCTTTCCGCTGAGCCCACGACGGCACTCTTTTGCTCAAAATCAACTTCAACAGCTATGGCCGAAAGCCTTGCATATGTTGCTCCTGGCACTGGACGCACGTCCCTCAAGGGATTGATAGGAGGGACACTTACCGTCAGGGTACCCGCCTCTCGATCGATTGCTAAAGTCGGCTTTACCTTCAATGTTGTTGCAAGCGGAGCGGCCTCATTGAAGTTGAAACCTTTCAGCTTTGAAAGATCACCCGACATCACCACGCGCTCACCCCGCCCATGCGACGGATCTGTATGGAGTATCTCCATCATAGTCCGGATGAGCCGGCGTGAAGCGTAGCGGTCGGACGAATCTGAGTAATACGAACGCAATGCATGACGCAGTACCTTGGCGGACTGACATGCATTTCCGAACTCGACAGCGTTTTCACGGGTACGCTGATACCGTGGATCGTTTTTGATGCGCTTGCCGTCGATACCCTCGCTCTTGCGAACGCCGTATCCGTCTTTGGTCCTGTAGAACGAAAGTTCTCCGACCTTTCCTTTGAGTCTTAAGACTCCAGATTGAGTTCCCATTGTTATAATTTTAGAGTTTGCCTTTTTGTTCCAGGGCACAATCAGGATAAGCCCAGCTGCAGCATGAGGCAAACATAGGCGCTGATTTTCGGAGGTCAATGGATGGTGACGCGAAGGGCACGTTTGTGCCGAAATGTGCCGGAAATGGTTTCTGATTTCTGTTTCTGATTAGAGTACTTCTTCACTATGAAGTGCAGCACTTCGCAGGGAGGTGGTACAAGGGTGACGGTAACTGTCACGCGTGTTGCTTGGGAGTAGGCGCTTATTCCTTTTACGGAGGTCTACTCGATGGAGTGTTGAGGGAGCGTTATTAGTACTGAAACAACCATTCTTTCTTTCGTGACTGCTTTTCTGTCAAGTTCGTGACATCAAATCTTCCAGTTGGAGAGTGAGTTTGAGAGTGAAACAGTAGACATTCAAAAAAAAGTTGGCGTTGGGTGGTAGGTACCACCCCCCGTTCTGTGTTTTAGGGGTATGCATATCAATTGTAAACCCTTCGACTCATGAAAACTAACAGACTTATCATCTATCGCAAAGACATCATGCGTATCACAGGGCACTCGGATCGCTATGCTCGAAACCTGTTGCATCGCATGCGGAAACAACTCAATAAAAGCAGACACCACCTTATTACGGTGGATGAATTCTGCGCGTACATGGGCCTGAATCCGGATGAGGTTAAGCCGTTGCTTGACTAAGCCGTAATTCAGGAGGCATTCACAAATTACAAGACAACAATATCAACATGACTATGAAAAGGAAAGAAATGTCAATAGTAAAACTGGTCAACTGTGCCCTTTGTTTGCTGCTGGGCCTGGCCGCGCTCCTGATTTGCCAGGGACCCGAATATCGGATAGCTATCGAAAACCGCTCTCCGTATGGGCTTGATGGAATTTTTGTGAACACCAACGGTGGCACGTCACTCTCATTAGCAGTGGGAGAGACGTCACCAGCGATGACGTTTCGCCCGCCTGCGTTTGCGTTTTCGCAGCCTTTGCTGGTGCTGTACATAAGAACATTGCACGACTCAGCGGGCTCCCACACTGCGCATTGTGAATTTACACTTCCTGTTCGAAAGCTCCTGGAACAGGTTCCTAACCGGATCATCATCGAAGCCTGTCCTTACCCGGATGACGGGACGCGGATTTACGCGCGACTGGAAGATGGGCCCGGAAATGCCGTGAACGCTACGCGCAACTGGTTCTATGTAGCCATACGCTGATCAAGATTCCACGCACATCCAGTACATCATGAAAACAGAAACAACTAACGGCGACATATCGCTATCTGCCGCCGTGCTGGCACCACTCAATGCCATATTCGAAGCGCAGATCCATGCTGCAAGAGCGTTCCTCAACTTCGTCCTGCAAATGGGATTCCGCCACAGGTATTCGGAAGCGGAGAAGGAGAGCCTAAGACAACAACTTGAGGCAACGGATCCCGCATCTCCGAGGCACCAGGAGCTGAAGCACGTCCTGGAAGAGATAGCAAAGACAGAAGACGCCGCGGCGAACGTTCAACCCATCGTGCAGAGGATTGAGAACGGTGAAGCACTCACTGATGAGGAAGACGCGCTGTGGCGTGAATATCATCGCGACTACGGTGAGCTGTATCAGCAATGCTTCAGGTACCTCGACAGCGCGGGTGAACGCCGCACCATCAACATGCCCAACCTGGCGCTGCTGCCCATACAACCGCTTACCATAGACTCGGCAAAGTTCAACTTCGAAATGCACGTGTCCGACACATCGGGTGAATATGACCAGATGGGCAGTGTTCCGGGACTCGAAGGTGCGGGGCGACCGTGGTATCTGGTTAAGCCCAGGAGCATCCGCGGTGACATCACATCAGCGAAAACGTCGGAGTCGTCGAAGACGATCAAGATTGAACTCAATGTGAAGAGTGGCGACATGCCCTATGGACTGCACAAGTTCATTTCGTCGCTGACCGACGTGGCCGACGATCAACAGCTTAAAACATCATCAACAATTTAAACCCTATACTTATGTCTGAAAATGCAAAATCCGAAAAGAAAGAAGTTAAACCTTCAGCAGTAGTTGTCACTCCCGCCGAGTTTTCAAAGATCCCCCTCGACTTCGTTATCGCGACGCCTTTACTTACGACCATCGAGGCCCACAAGATCGCCGCACAAACGACGCTTGAGTTTGTGAAAGGTCTCCTGCCCGACGTACAACCCGACAAAGACGGCAATCCGTCGATGACGAACGCTGTGACGTTTAAAATGCTCGTAAAGGAAAAGAACGCCCAGGGCCAGGATATATCTTCGGAGCGCGAAGTCACCGTACCGATGATTGCACTCGTGAAGGTGCCCAGCCTTAATTTCGATTCGCTTGGCGTGAGCTTCACCTACAACATCTCGCAGATCGCGCGGGAGAATACAACTACTCATTCAAAAGGGGAGCTGCAGGTGGGCACGAAAGGTATACTTGCGCAATTTGTCAACGCATCGTTTGTCGGTTCTGTGGATCACAACAGACTTCATGAAAACACCTCCAACCGCGGCGGAAGTCTTGAAGTGAAAGTCCACGTAAGTGAGTCGCAGTTGCCGGCAGGGCTGCAAAAGATCATCGACGCCGTCGTAGACGCGGTTGACAGCGAGTTACCCAAAGTGAAGAAATAAAATCAGCGCATCATGAAAAATATCGAAACTCCAAAAGTCAGTTTGGGCATTGAAGCCCTTATTACCGACATCTTCAACGAGGTGTTGTGGGCAGACATGACTATGCACTATAGTCAAACAGATGGCGACCTTATAATGGATAACCAGACTGGCATTTCGAAAGGTCATTCCCGACGACATCTTTTCCTGGACGACATCACCCTTTCGTTATGCGTGAAACCTTTATACAAAGGGAACTTCCTGTCACGGATAAAATCAGCCTGGCAAATGCTCACCGGATCCCTTCGCAGAACCGATGATATGAAAGCTGTCATCGTTTGCTCCAAGATGGATCCCTGTGCCGTTAACGTCTCCCTGCGGATTAAACGCAGTGAGAACGGCAGTGTCAGCGTTGACTATTTTACTACTGATGCGTTTACAAAGGAACTGCTGAAAAGAAACATTTCCCCGAACTAAAACCAATTCATCTGGTGGCCATATATGCTGACATCGGGCGCTTCTTCCACAAGCCGGAAGGGGCGCCCTTCCATAGGCCTGCGGAATTCCCGGAGTACCATCACGTAATCGGCTCACGCGAAAAAGTTCCCCCTGCGCTCGATCCGGTGATTCGAGGCATGGAACGAAATGGTTATGCCGTGTTTCGCGATGACCGGAAAAACTACAACCTTAACCTGGTGGGTATCCGCAGCGACAA
>JAEZGH010000004.1 GCA_023417065.1 Bacteroidota bacterium | reverse complement strand
AACCCATCGCGCTGTGAGACACGTCTTGCCGGCTGAAATGCCCATCGTTAAGGGATCAGGGGACATCCGACCGACGGAGGAGGGCCAACCCCTCCCGAAAGTGCTGTACGTATCCATGCATGATCCGTCCGATGTGAAAGCATGGTCGGGTACGGTGTATTTCATTTCGCGAATGCTTTCCCGCCAGGGCTTTCCCATGGAATACATGGGCAACATGCTCCTTGGCCGCCGCCTGTTCGAAAAGGTCATTGAACACACCCGTGCAAGGCTTTTCGGGCGCAAACCAGCTCCGGTCGATCGGCGCATACATACCGCCGAAAGCTGCGCCAGGGCGATCGGGAAACGATTGCTCCATAGCGATGCACAAGTGGTGTTCTCGCCGGGCAGCATTCCGCTGGCAAGGTTGAAGACCGCGCTGCCCAAGGTTTTCCAGACCGATGCGACCTTCGCAGGCATCATCGATCAGTACCCCGAGCTGGCCGACTACCCCCGTGAATACATTGAGGAAGGCCACCGGTTGGAGCGCGAAGCTCTGCACAACTGCGATCTTGCGATCTATTCCTCCCAATGGGCCGCCCGTTCGGCGATCGAGGATTACGGTGCAGATCCTTCCAAAGTGAAAGTGATCCCTTTTGGGAGCAATCTCGGCGTGGACCCTACGCTGCAGGAGGTGGAACTGGCGATCGCGGAACGTTCCACCAAGGAATGTGTGCTGCTCTTCGTTGGTGTGCACTGGCAGCGTAAAGGTGGCGATGTGGCCATGGCCGCAGCAGCGCGCCTGCATGAATTGGGTGTGAAGGTGAGGCTGCACATCATCGGTTGTACTCCACCTGTGGCGGTACTTCCCCCATATGTGCATGTTGAACCCTTCATGGACAAGCGCAAGCCCAAGGAACTGGCGCAACTCGTGGAGACCATCCGAAAAAGTCATTTCCTCATCCTTCCTTCCCAGGCCGATTGCACACCGATCGTGGTGAACGAATGCAATTCGCTGGGCGTTCCCTGTCTTACTTCCAATGTCGGCGGCCTGCCTGAAATGATCAAGGACGGAAAGAACGGCCATATGTTCAAGGCCACGGCGGGTGGTGATGAATATGCGGCCATGATCATGCGCTACATGAATGATCGGGACCGCTACGCAGCGCTGGCACGTAGCGCATTCCAGGAGCACCAGGATTGGTTGGGATGGCGGGCATCCGGAGCATTGGTGCGCAAGGCCATCATGCAACTGTTGCATGTGGGAGCAGGATCCTGAAACGGAGATCTTCCGCGCAATGCCGTATCTTGTTGTTCCTTCGGCTGCCCGTTGATCACCGGCCACACGATCGCTCCACCTTCCATGTACGTTCCCCGCAACCCGTACCTCCTGCTTGCGTTGATGCTACTGGCATCGGGTGCTTTAGCCCAGCGATCGGAATTCCACATCTTCAAAGGGGAGGACCGTATCGGCCGCATCGATGTTTCGCGTTCAGCACAAGGCGATCACATCAACTACGAAATGCGATCGAACTCGGCCACCCGCGTCATCTGGCTGCATGAAGTGAACACCATGGTGCGAACGCGCTACATCGGCGGTACCATCGCCTCGTGCTACAGTTACGTAAAGGTGAATGGATCGGTGCGCGATTCAAGCCACATGGACCTGAGCGTGCCAAGTCCGGTATGCTTCCTTTATCCGCGCGGTTCCACTGAATGCACCGCAGGCGTACAGTGGACCACCGCCCGCATGTATTTCGAGGAACCTGTGGGCCAGCCCAGGATCTTCGTGGAAAGCATGTTGCGGCATTGCACCTTGCAACGTACGGCCAAAGGTGTATATACGCTCACCTTTCCCAACAACGATCGGAACCATTACACCTATCGCAACGGTCAATTGCAGGAGATCCTCGTGGAAAGGACCTTTTTCGATCTTGTCTTCCGCCGTGCGTGAGGCCGATCGGCACGCCGTGATGGTCCATGGATTGCTCCGGAAAAAGCAAATCCAAGATCATGAACATGAGAATTGCAATCGGCCGGTCCTTCCTTTCGCTGTTTTTGGTCATGCCTTTCCTTATTGCGTGTGGTGATGAGGAACATGAGGGTGCGGTGGGCACTGAGCGCATGGAGCAGGGTACACTGCAGCCCGATGGCGAAGGCGGTTGGACAAGTGAGGACGCAAGCAACACTGGCGATGGGAACGTGGAAGTGCGGACGGGATCGAAGGAGAATGACGTGGACCGCGACCGGGCCGCTCGTGCTTCGATCGAGAACGATCTGAAGGAGTTGCGCGGGCCATTGGAAAAGGAGTTGGAGCAGGTACGCGATCGGCTGAACCAGGGTACAAGTACCGCCCTGGAACAGGAGAAAGATCAAGCGCGAGCCGGTGAACTGGCCCACGATCTTGCTGAACTGGATCGGATACAGACCAGGATCGATAACGAAGGCGATGCGCAGGAAATAAGGAATGAATTGCGCGATCTACGTGAGCACATGAAGGAAAAGGAGCGGAATACCGATCGATGATCGGGCGTGATCTCAAGCAAGGACCACAAGTTTGTTGGCAAGTTGATCGCTATTCGTCTCAATTTGGGCCGGGCACGAATTCCACCAGACCGAGGAATTGGAGCAGAACGTGCCCGTGGGACAGGGGAAGCATTGCTTCCTCTGTTCTTTTTTTGGGCCAGAATGACGATGCGAAAAAGTGGGCCGAACAACGATCGGAAATTCCGATCAAAGGCTTACGAAGCTCGTGCGGCCCGGTTTACGTTTGAACTTGTAACTCACCTCCAGGCTCACAAAACTGAAGGAATCCAACAATCCGGGATTACCTCTCCGGCTGGTGATGATGCTTTCGGTCCCATCGGTGCCCAGGCCGGTGGGATCGCTGATGTAACGTGCCAGTTCCTGCCGCACGGGATCGTTGGGGAATGCCGCATCGATCTCGGCATAGGTCGCATAGCGATCGCTCACATCATCTAGCATGTCGGTGGTGAACATCATGTAGCAATATTCCGCGCCGATGCTCACCTTTTTGGTGATCATATAGCGGATGCCCATGCCCATGGGTACGGCCACATGCCAGGGCGAGACCTTTGACCGGCGGGCCATTTCACCACCGGAGTTGCCGCTTTCGGTGATCCAATCGAACAGATCGGTCTCGTACACGCCATCGCGTTCGATCACCGCAGCATCCGGTGTTCCCTGTGGGGCGTTGCGCACTGTACCATCCCTCCACATGTAATAACGGTTCTCCATGGCTATGTCGCCATGGAAGAGATCCGCTTTCGGGCGGCCATGATAGATGCCGAGGCCGATCTGGAAGGTCATGAAAAAGCGCTGTTCGAAGAGCGGCTGGTACGGCTGGCGATAGGCGTTGAGCACCAAATGGCCGCTGGCACCGATCAGATCGTTCCGGAAACTGAGGCCCCGGTTGTAGTTCTTCAATTCGGTCACGTCCATGCCGCCGATCATCGATCGCTCGTCGTAGCCGATGC
>JAEZGH010000157.1 GCA_023417065.1 Bacteroidota bacterium | reverse complement strand
CTCATGGCATTCACCAGCGGGTTGGTGGTGTAGCACGGATCGAAGTACACTTCGCCGGCCACCACCGGCACCCCGAACGCATTGCCATAATCGCCGATGCCCTTCACCACGCCGCGCATGTGCCAGCGGCTGCGCGCCTCCTGCGTGATGTCGCCGAATCGGAGCGAGTTGAGCTGCGCGATGGGCCGCGCGCCCATGGTGAAGATGTCCCGGTTGATGCCGCCCACACCCGTTGCCGCACCCTGGTACGGCTCAATGGCGCTGGGGTGGTTGTGGCTTTCGATCTTGAAGGCGCAGCCCCAGCCTTCACCGATGTCGATGAGCCCGGCGTTCTCCTCCCCGGCTTCCACTAGTGTCTTGGGCCCCTTGCGCGGCAGGGTCTTCAGCTGCGTGATGGAGTTCTTGTACGAGCAATGCTCGCTCCACATGGCGCTGTAGATGCTGAGTTCGGTGAAGTTTGGCTCGCGTCCCAGGATCTCGCGGATCTTGTCGAACTCCTCGGGCAGTAGGCCGAGTTTCTTGGCGGTATCGAGGGTTACCGAGGCGGTATCGGGGTTCTTGGCGGTCTTGGTGGGCATGGGGTGGCAAAGTTAGGTCTGCCGGTTGAGGCGATCGTGAATATCCAATGTTCAATAGCCAATGTTCAATATCCAATTGAAATGCCTTGGGGGGATGGGATGAATGCGCGGTCGCGGCAAAGGTCCATATGCGTCCATACGTGTCCATTTACCGGCAGCGGGGAGAATGCAAGGGAACCACAACGAACACCACGAGCCACCACGCAAATGCAAATGCCTTGGGGGGCGCAGGTTCAAAACGCAGCGAGCGCAGCGAGCGCGGCGAGCGCGGCGGTACCGCACGTGTGTCATTCCGGGCTTGACCCGGAATCGCGCAAAGTCTTGTTCCTATCGGAATTCACTTAGCGCCCTTTGCGCGTTTGCGGTTCCTTTTTTTAGGGCGAATGCCGGCCCAAAAGCGGCCGTCACCGGGCTATCCGCTGTACTCCTCGCTGCGCTGCGGGGTGCCGCTGCTATCCCTTTCGCAAAATGCCGGGTTGCGAGTGTGATCGTCTTAGCTTTCGAGAGATCGATCAACACCAGATGACCACCAAGAGAGCCACCCGCCGCAAGCCCATGGCACACGCACCTACCGCCGCCAAAAGCAGCAACACCCGCGCGAAGCGCAAGGAAGCCACCGCCAAGCGCATAAGAACACAGGAGATGGAGGCGGCCAAGTCCTCCAAGTCCGCGGCCCCGAAGAAAGCCGCGAAGAAAGCGGCTCCAAAGAAGGCTGCTACGAAGTCCGCCGCGAAATAGCTTCCGATCACCGATCACATCGATCGGAAAAAGGCGTCCTTTTCCGATCAGAAGGAATAGGTGAAGCCGCCGATCACCAGGCCGCGCTGTACAGGGTATTTGTACCAGCGCTCGTACTTGCTCAGGCTTACGTTGCTCATGTCCAGGAACACGCTCAGGCGCTTGGTGTAGCGGTATTCCGCCCCGATGTGCAGATCAAGGAAGCCATCAAGTTCCACCTGGCGCGAGAAAGGGATGACCGCATTGTTCACCAGCAGGATCTCCTCCAGCTTTGCCGGACGTGCGCCCAGTAGAATGGCCTCGCCGGTAAGGATCAACTTGTTCCTGATGTTGTAGCGCGCACCGATCGCCACCTCCCACGGGGGAAGGTTCCATGCCTCGGCCTGGAATTCGGTCTCGTAGCTGGAGATCTCCAACCGCGCCGTTACATCCCAGGTCTCCTTTACGTGATAGTTCACGAGACCGGTCACATTGAAGATCCCGACCTTTTCGTAGACCACGGCCATCTGATCGCCGTACGGTGGGTTCGGATGGTTCACGTACAAGGGTAGATCGTCGATCGATCGGTAGTTCACGCGGACATCAAACCCCAATTCACTGGTGATGCTTCCGCGCAGACCGCCGTAGACAGTGTACAGTTCGTTGGTGTTGGCCAGTACCGGGATCCCGTTCAGGAAAGGATTTTCACGCGTTAGGCTGCGCAGGCTGTTCCTGCGTTTCGATCCCTCCACACCCGCGTAAGGCACCAGCACATCGCCGAACAAGCGGTAGTGCAGGTAGGCATCGGGATAGAAATGGAAAGTGGTCTTTCCCAAGGCATCGATGTACATGCCGGCGCCCACGCGCACGAGGTATTTGTCGCCCTTGGTGGTAACCGTGGGCCGCAGACCGATCAACGTTCCGCTTTGCCGCAACTGTGATGTGCTGGTGACGAATTCCAGATCGCGGCGGTACGCGTTGTTGTCGATCAACACACCAAGTCCGTAGGTCTCGCTGTCCTGCGTCATGGCCAGATCCGCGCCGATGCGCACGTTGATCTCGCGGCTGCCGGTGAGGTTGCTGTACGCATGCGTTTCCAGATCGATGTCGTGCGCGATCAACGAACTGTCGCTGTAAAGACTTCTGATCCTTCCACCGAAACCGATGTCGCTGTAGACCTGCATCAGATCATCATCGCTGTGCTGTGTGATGTTCTGGATGTTAAGGATGCTATCGGTGAGTTCGTTGTAACCGAAGTAGCTGATCCTTCTTCGATCGTAGATCAGCCGGCCTTCGATCTCGTGCTTCCGCAGGAAATGCTTGTAGAAGACATCGGCGTTGTTGAAGCTGTAATCGCTCGGACCCACATCCTCGAGACCGCCGTTGCTGCTCATGTGCTTCAAATGCACGCCGTAAGCATTGTTGCGCGATCGTGTACTGTTGAAATAGAATTCGCCCAGTGGCGTCGTGTACAGGCCGAAACCGCCTTTGATGTACGCCTTGTACAAGCGCGGTTGCGCCGCCATCACGCTCAAGCGCGCCGGTGCGATGCTGTCCACACGGCTGGGAACTTCGGCCTGCGCCGGGATCATCTCGTATTCCACCGGCAGTTCAGGGAGTATCGTGTCGATCGGTTCGGGGCGCAGATCGATCTTGCGCGCGTTGGCGATCGTGGGCGTGTAGATGCCGTGGATGTAGTATTCGCCACCGGGCGTCACCTGTGCGTTGGCGATCGTTCCCACGGTGATCGCAACACCGGCCAGGATCGATCGGAAATGGACGTGCTTTT
>JAEZGH010000118.1 GCA_023417065.1 Bacteroidota bacterium | reverse complement strand
ACCCGGAGGTGGCCGCAAGGGGGTCAGAAGTTCCAGGTCACCACGAGTTGTGCGTAGCGGGGCGATTGCCAGCGAGTCCCGGTTCCATGCAGTCCGCGCACCACGCCGGGGCCCATCTCGTAACGCTGCCGCACGTTGATGACTTCCTGGTCGTTGAGCAGGTTGAACACCGACAGGCGTGCCTTCAGGTCCACGCCTTCCACCGGCAACGTCCAGGTCACGTTGGCGCCGAGGTTGTAGGTCCATGGCAGCCGGCCGCCCGCGCCACGCGGCGCATACTCGTAGACGCGCTCGGTCACGGGGGCCGAGCAGTTCTGCACGCAGTGCCAGAACGAGCCGCCACCGGAACCTTCCGTCACGAAGCTGCCGGCGCCGGTGGTGTCGTTGGGCCAGGTCACGCCGAACTGGTTGATGGGGCCGCCGGACATCGCCGTCAGGCTCGCGCCGAACGACCACTGCTCGTTCAGTGCGTAGCTGCCGCGGAGCTTGACCTGGTGGCGGCGGTCGTTGAACAGCGGACCGTAGTCCTGGTTGTTGGCCGGATGATCCCAGTGCTGGACCATGCCGGTATCACCGTAGTTGGTGTCCGAGTTCACCGGCCCTTCGTGGTTGCCGTTCGATTTCGACCAGATGTAGGACGCGTTGAAGGCCCAATGGCCGTCCCATGCGCGATCGATCTGCAGCTCGACCGACTTGTAGGTCCGCTTGGGCTCGGAGTATCCCACCACCTGGCCCGTGCCCCCGGTGCGGTAGCCGTCGCGGCTGGTGTCGATCGTGATCCAGCCCTCGGTCTCGCAGCCGATGCTCGCATCGCCCCAGATGGTGAGCGGTTTGCCCGGGTTGGCGATCGGCCAGAGGTTGAATCCCACCGGTCCGCACGGCGTGTGGTTGATGCGGACGTCGTCGAGCGCGTTCTTCATCCGGCGGTAGGTCGCGTTCACGCCCCAGGACCAGGCCTGGCTGAGCATCGCCTGGTAACCGAGGATCGCCTCGTCCTGGTAGACCGCGTCCAGGTCCTGGTCGACGCTCTGCCGCAGGTCGCCCACGCTCACGTTGTAGGTGGTGTCGACCGGCCCGATCTGGGAACCGATCACCGGCGCCATGTAGGGCGCGCCGGTGACGGGGTTGCTCGCCTGTCGCCAGCCGTCCAGGACGTAGAAGGTGCGCTCGTCGGTGAGGCCGCCCGCGAAGGTGTAGTTGATGTTGTTGGTCACCGGCAGGTAGTAGCGGCCCAGGTTGCCGAACAGCTTGGCGCTGCCATCGCCACGCATGTCCCAGGAGAAGCCGAGGCGGGGCGATACGAGGTCGTCCATCTTGATGAAGCTGCCGCCGGCGGCCGTCTTGTTCTCGAACCCGTCGACGCGAACGCCGAGGTTGAGCAGGAAACCAGGGGTTACGGTCCAGGTGTCCTCGATGTAGTAGGCGCTGGCCTCGGTCTCGAACACGCCGCCGTCGACGCGACGTCGCGCCATGAGGATCGAATCCACGCCGGCGGGAACGAGGCTGCCGTTGTCCAGTTGCGCGCCCGGCACCACGGTGTAGGCGGTGTAGCGCATGCCGGTCGGTCCGGGATAGAAGCTGGTGCGGTCGGTCGTCATCAGCTCGTGGTCGATGCCGAACCGGAGCTGGTGGGCGCCCAGCGTCCACTCGAAGTCGAGTCGCGCGGCTTCGCGTTCGTCCTCGTGCGCAACGATCATCCCCGAACCGGGATGGCAACCGAAGACCGGCGATCCCATCGCCAGCCAGGTCGGACGGTAGGAGGCGTCGTAGAAGACCTGTTCGCATGGACCGTCGGCCGGCGAGGACGAGAAGCTCCGGCTGCGGTTGATGCCATACATGGCCTTGGCCACGAAGGACTCGCCGAAGTATCCGGTGTAGGTGAGCGACCCGCTCTTGCCGCCGCCGCGCTCGGTGGTGTCGCCGGTGAGCTCGCCGATCTCGCCGCTGTCCCAGTCGTAGGCGTAGGTGCTGGTGTTCACCTCGGTTTCGTCGGAGAACGCAAGCAGCTCCAGCAGATGGTTGTCGGTGAGGCGCCAGTCCAGCTTGGTGCCCCAGAAGCCGTCGCCGGACTCGCCCCGGAACCAGTTTCCGCCGCCGGTGCTGCTGTACTTGGAATTGTTGTCGCGCGCTTCGTACATGGCGAAGAAGAACAACCGGTCCTTGACGATCGGACCCGATGCCCAGACGTTGGCCTTGGCGAAGCTGCTGGTATCGCGGCTGGCCCGGTAGATCGCCGACGAGGTGGTCCCGTCGGAGTTGGCGGCCGAGAACGCATGGTCGTCGGCCCTGGCCTTCCAGGCCGCAGGTTCGAAGGTGATCTCCACCCCGCTCTCGAACTCGTTTCCGCCCGAGCGGGACACCGCGTTGATGACGCCGCCCGTGGCGCGGCCGAACTCGACCGAGTAGCCGCCGGTCTTGACCTGGAACTCCTGGAAGAACGCGAACGGCGCGGCGGAAAAGCTCTGGCGGCGGTAGAAATCGGTGACGTTGAGTCCGTTGATGAAGACCGAGTTCTCGGCCACGGAGGAGCCACCGAACGATATGCCGCCAAACGAGGAGTTGCCGCCCACCACCCCGGGCGCCAGCAGCGCGACCGAGCTCAGGCTTTGCGCGACGGGCAGGCGGGCCCATTCCTCGCGCGTGATGTTGGTGGCCGATTCCGTCGAGTACACGTCCACGCGGTTGACCACGCGCGATCCCACGACCTGGATGGAGTCCAGGTTCACCACGCCGCCGTCGCCGCCGAGGTTGACGGTCGTGGTGCCGCCGAGGCCGACGCTCACCGGGACCGGGCTTCCCAGCACCTGTCCATCCCGCGACAGCGTGAGCGTGTAGTCGCCCACCGGTAGCTGTCCGAGGCGGTACGTGCCATCCGCGCCCGCCGAGACGACACGCGTAAGTCCGGTGCTGGGACTAGTGATGGTGATCTGGTCGCCCGCCGTGGCGCGGCCGGCGATCGCGCCGGTCGCGCTCTGCGCGAACACCGCGGGCGAGGTGGCGGCGATGCAGGCGCCGAGCGCGGCCCAGAGGGCGGCGCGGCGGAACTTCGTGGGTCTGGACATTGCGGTTTTCTCCCCGGTGCGATGGTGTGGCGTGCTCAGTTGCGCTGCTCTTGCGGGAGCGGCAGCAGCTCCCATTCGAAGTCGTAGTCCCACTGGTCGAAGTACAGGTTGCCGCCGTCCCACTCGGCTTCGCCGCGCTGGAGGTCGACGGTTTCGGACCGGAAATGGGTCTTGGCCGGAACGAACTCGCGGCCGTAGTCGTCGTTGAAGGCGACGCGGTAGGCGTCCATGCCGCCCAGGTAGAAGTGCTCGAGCGCGGGGTCGGCACCCCGCAGGCGGCCGAAGGTGACGTCCATCGGCATCCAGCCGTAGGGGGCCAGGTACAGCCAGCCCCAGTCGTGCAT
>JAEZGH010000024.1 GCA_023417065.1 Bacteroidota bacterium | reverse complement strand
ATCCAGTTCCTTACGCCAAAGGTTCTGGCATATGCTATAGATATAGGTGCTGATTTTTGAAGTCAGTACCAGGTTTCCGGAAACGGCCTTCTGCCAGAATACGATCAGAGCTTCCTGATAAACATCGCGGGCCTCTTCTTCAGTCCCGCTGTTGGTGATCACCATCTTGGTCATCATCCGGTAATACTTCTTGTATATTACCTCCAACGCTTTCTCATCACCCTTGCAGATGCGTTCGAAAAGCTCTTTATCATTTACGCCTGAACTCAACCTGTATACCATGATCGTAATACTTTGTAACCTGTTCCTGTGGATTTTTTTTCTCTTATGACTGTTAGCAGGACTGTTCTTTCCTAATCAAGGCGTTTCCAGGTTTGGGTGCGATAGAATACACCCCAGTAACCCCGAACTTTCAGGTCTTTACCTTCAAGCCACATCTTGCACTTGTAAACTTTGCCGACCCCCGGATCGAGGATATCTCCACCGCCGTAGTAGTCGCCTTGCTTCTTCATGTTGCGGATGATGTCCATGCCCACAACCTTTTTCTTGTGACGCGGATCGTCGGGGGGGCACTTATCGCATGAGGGATCCTGATCGTTGCCTTTTTTCGGGAATGCGCGCAAGACCTTCCCGAACAGTAAATCGCCTTTCTGATAAATCTCGATAATAGATCGCTCCTCACCGGTTTCGTCGTCGATTGTCATCCATTTGCCGGTAATGGTCTGGCCCCATAATGCCGTCGGAGAGGAAACCGCAAGCAACAGAATGAGGGTCGAAAACCAATTAATTTGCATATAGGTATGATGCTTTTTGCCCAATTTAGAAAATGGTATGCCGACTTTTCGTACGAATCGTTAGCAATACTTACAAGTGCCTGTCAAGCGACGCGACAGGCTTTATTCGGAACTGACGGCAGGTTTACCGACGGGAAACTGAACATAAAAAAAGGGTCCTTGCTGTCAAGGACCCTTTTAAAGTGAGGAGAGGCAGCCGTTAGTTCTTCACTACGTCGTCTTTCAGCTCACTTACTTGTTCAGTTTTTTCTTTGTTGTTCTCAGCTCTGTCAGCCGCAGGCTCGTTGTCCACCAGCAGAGGTGCAATAACAAGCGCGACCACAGACATCAGCTTGAGGAGGATGTTCAGGGACGGGCCGGAAGTATCTTTGAAAGGATCGCCGACCGTGTCACCAACGACAGCAGCCTTGTGCGGATCCGATTTCTTGTAGTACATCTGACCGTTGATTTCAACGCCTTCTTCAAAGCTCTTCTTGGCATTGTCCCACGCGCCACCGGCGTTGGACTGGAAAATAGCCATCAATACCCCTGACACGGTTACACCTGCGAGCATACCGCCGAGAGCCTCTACACCAAGGCCGGGCAGGAATGCGATAAGAACAGGTACAACGACTGCCATCAGACCTGGCAACACCATTTCGCGGATAGCTGCCTTCGTTGATATTTCAACGCACTTGCCGTATTCAGCTTTGCCATCGGCCTCGGCGAAGATACGCTGATCATCGGCTGACCAGTCTTTCAGGTCCTTGTCGCCGTTTCTACGCATTGCATCAAGAGCTGCCTTCAACGCAGGGATCGAGTTGAACTGACGTCTTACTTCTTCGATCATCGACATTGCTGCGCGACCAACCGCGCCCATTGCCAGTGCTGAGAACACGAAGGGCAGCATACCACCGATGAACAATCCGGCCATAACATTGGCCTTTGACACGTCGATGGAACCCAGACGCGCTGTGGTCATGAAGGCTCCGAAAAGGGCAAGCGCCGTAAGCGCCGCAGAGGCGATAGCAAATCCTTTTCCGATCGCTGCGGTAGTATTTCCTACAGCGTCAAGCTTATCTGTACGCTGACGTACTTCCTTGGGAAGTTCTGACATCTCAGCAATACCACCTGCGTTATCTGAAATAGGACCGTAGGCATCAACTGCAAGCTGAATCCCGAGGTTTGAGAGCATACCAACAGCCGCGATAGCAATACCATAAAGACCTCCAAAATGGAATGCCCCGATAATGGCTAATGCAATAATCACGATTGGCAAAGCGGTAGACATCATACCAACACCAAGACCAGCGATGATGTTTGTCGCCGCACCTGTAGAAGACTGACGTACGATAGAAAGTACCGGCTTCTTGCCCATACCTGTGTAATACTCGGTGATAAGTCCGACAAGCAAACCGCCCACGAGACCAATAACCGTAGCCCAGAATACACCAACGGCGGTCATTTCGCGAACCAACGGGTTGCCGTTCGCATCGGAATAAAGAGGGTCAGTGAACTGCCATGAGGCAGGAAGCATCCAGGTGATGATGAAGTAGGATGCGATGATCATAATACCGGAAGAGACAAATTCTCCGGCGTTGAGGGCCTTTTGAGGATCGCCGCCTTCTTTAACGCGAACGAAGAACGTTCCAATGAAAGACATTACGATACCTACACCGGCGAGTACCAGGGGAAGGAGTACAGCAGAAAGTCCATTGAAGTTATCGCTGAATCCCGGAACCATGAAAGCGGCTCCAAGAACCATGGAACCTACGATTGAACCGACATATGATTCAAAGAGGTCGGCGCCCATACCTGCAACGTCACCCACGTTGTCACCCACGTTATCCGCAATAGTTGCGGGGTTGAGAGGGTGATCTTCAGGGATCCCGGCTTCAACTTTACCCACGAGGTCAGCGCCCACGTCAGCAGCTTTGGTATAGATACCCCCACCCACACGGGCGAAAAGCGCGATTGATGAAGCACCGAAAGAGAATCCGGTAATTACGGTGAGTACCTGATTCACGCTATCAAACATACTCTGATAAACGATGAACAGGACGCTGAGGCCGAGGACACCAAGGCCAACGACACCCATACCCATTACCGTACCGCCGGCGAAAGCAACTTCGAGGGCTTTGCCAAGGCTGGTGCGGGCAGCGTTCGTAGTGCGAACGTTGGCTTTTGTTGCCACGCGCATTCCGATAAAGCCGGCCAGGGCTGAACAGAACGCACCCAGGATAAAGGAAACACCCACAAGAGGAGAGGAGGTTTCGCTATTGGCTGTAACGCCCAGAAGGACAGCCACACAGATTACGAATATTGCAAGGATTTTGTACTCGGCTTTGAGGAAGGCCATTGCTCCTTCGGCAATGTGGCCGGCAATCTTCTTCATTTTGTCGGACCCGGCATCCTGTTTAGACACCCAGGCACTCCGCCAGAACACGAACAGAAGTCCCAGCACGCCGAAACCCGGTAACAGATATAGAATTTTCTCCATGTGAATTTAGGTTATCAGATTAATATCGTTCAAAAAGACAAGTGTAAGACAGGCCTTTTTTTAAAGTGTCGCAAATATAGAAGAAGTCTCAAATCCCGCAAAAGTATTGATAAATAGTACATTCTGCGGTGCTGAAAAAGCGGGCATCAGAATTGCCTCACCGGGATTTACATTAGGATTGCATTAGAATCTTCATGGTTTACCGTGACTTCAGATCCCGAACATCTGGCGAAGCGCAGTCCACAGGCTCTTCTTCCTCGCGTCGTCCAGCCGGTCAAGCGCGTCGGCACAAATAACCGGAACGCCGTTGACCTGAGCGAACTGGTAGAGTCCCGAAATACCACCTATCGTCGGCCCGAACGATATGATTCGCGCCGGGTTGAATGCTGCAAGCTGTTCAATGGAGGTGTTCCCTGTCGTGAAGATCTGCACCAATGCCGGCGTTAATTTGACGGATCCAAGGATCTTTGTAAGCAGTACCGTCTGCTCATCCGTAAGTTCGTGCCACTGCCTATCCAGGAGCACAAGTGTACGTTCCGGAAGCAGATACAGCTCTTCCTGGTAAAGGTTTTCAAAAACGTTGGTTCCCATCAATCCTGAATGTCAAACAGCGATCGTAACTCGGTTGCTTCTTTGGGATGCATCCGGCCTGCAAGGATAAGCCTAAGTTGGCGCCGGCGCAAGGCCTCGTCGTAATACAGCTTGTCTTCTTCCGTTTCGGGCTCAATTTCAGGTACGTCGATAGGACGCCCCAGCTGGTCTACGGCAACAAATGTAAAGTAAGCACTGTTGCTGTCGATCTTTTTGTTGCTGGGAATATCTTCTGCGTCGACGTCGATGCGGACTTCCATGGACGAGTTAAATGCTCTTGTTACGCGTGCGCGCAGGGTGACCACGTTGCCCAGGCGTATGGGATGCTTGAAGGATATGTTGTCAACGGATGCCGTTACAACGATACGGTTGGAGTGCTTCTGTGCAGAAATCGCCGACACGATGTCCATCCAGTGCATGAGACGTCCACCCATGAGGTTGTTCAAGGTATTGGTGTCATTCGGTAATACAAGTTCTGTCATGCTGACAAAAGACTCACGGGGAAACTTCTTCTTCTTGGCCATCTTTGTTAATTGATCTTCTGTTGAATCGTTACACGATCTGATTGCGCCACGCCATCGCCAACACCACGCATGCGGTGTGGCATTGTTGATAAAAGGCGCTAATAACCGTTAGTTCGTGCAAAAATGTTAAAAAATACTTTGCAATCAACTAGATGATTTCATTATTTCGGGGCCGGTATATGCAGACAGGTAATTACATACATCTTTCCGAATCATTCTTCGTCCTGAAGAATGGTGTTGCCTGTACCATGGCGTGCACATCTATTACAACCACTACGGGGTAACCCGTATGTCGTTCCATACCCCAGCCTCATAAGGATTATGTGCCTTCTCCAGGAGAAGAGAATCGTAATCGAAAACAAAATACAGAGGGTCTCATCCCTTCCAACACGAATAACTCATTGCCAGACTTCAACAACACATCGTTGTGTTGTCGGGCTTCAGTTTATAACATTAGTACACAATAGAAATGAAGATATTAAAGTTTGGAGGCTCTTCGGTAGGATCTCCATCGCGTATTCAATCAGTTATTGAAATAGCAAAACCGTACTTCGACGACAAGGTAGCCTTAGTCTTTTCAGCGTTTGGCGGAGTAACAGACACGCTTATACAAGTCAGTCAGCTTGCACTTCAGGGTGATCTTTCGTACAAGGAGCATCTGGCGTCAATCGAGAAGCGGCACCTTGAAGCGGTGCGTGCTCTGGTCGGGGTTCAGAAACAGGGAAGCATCCTCGCGCAGGTCAAGTTCACGATCAATGAACTGGAAGACGTGCTCCACGGCGTCTACCTGGTGAAAGAACGCACGCCGCGTACGCTGGATTATATCATGAGCTTTGGGGAACGCCTTTCGGCCTACATCATTTCCGAAGCGTTTAAAGCCCGCGACCTGCCCGTCGAATTTCTCGATGCGCGGAAGGTTGTGCGAACCGACAATCAGTTCGGCAACGCCCGGGTGGACTTTGAAATCACAAACCGGCAGATCCGCGAATACTTCGATAGTCATCCTCTGATACAGGTAATCACTGGATTTATAGGTAATTCAGAAACCGGCGAGACGACCACTATCGGTCGCAGTGGTTCTGACTATACCGCTGCCATCTTCGCGGGAGCACTTCAGGCCTCGGATCTTGAAATCTGGACCGACGTAGACGGAATGATGACCGCCGATCCGCGACTCGTCAAGAAGGCGTTCACTGTTCCCAGGATGAGCTACGAGGAAGCAATGGAACTTTCGCACTTCGGTGCAAAAGTGATCTTCCCAGCAACGATGCAGCCTGCGATGATCAACCGGATCCCAATCTGGATCAAGAATACTTTCAATCCAACGTTTGAAGGTACTGTAATCCATGCCGACTATTCCAACGGCAAGATGATCAAAGGCATCTCGTCGATGAACGGCATCAGCCTGCTCAATCTTCAGGGTAGTGGTCTGCTCGGCGTGGTAGGCGCTTCCATGCGATTGTTCGCAACGCTGGCCAGAGAACAGATAAACGTTATTCTTATCAGCCAGGCTTCCTCAGAGCATTCGATATGCTTTGCCGTTGAAAAACACAATGCGGTTCGCGCAAAGAAAGCCATTGAGAAAGAGTTTCAATACGAATTGAAGAACGAAGAGATTGACGAAGTTCAGGTCGAAGACGATCTCTCCATTGTAGCCGTCGTAGGTGACGGCATGAAACATAGTCCCGGGACCAGTGGACGAATGTTCAGCGCTCTGGGTAAAAACGGCGTGAACGTGATAGCCATCGCACAAGGGGCCTCGGAACGCAACATCTCGGCGGTGATCCGACATGCGGATGTGGCAAAAGCACTGAATGCGCTGCACGAAGCCTTCTTCCTTTCCGACAGAAAAGTACTTAACATATTCCTGGTGGGAACCGGACTCATTGGTAAGGTATTGCTGAAAATGATCCGCGATCAGTTCACCAAGCTTGCCAGCGAAAACCTGCTTGAAATCAATGTCGTCGCCGTTGCTAACAGTAAGCGTATGCTGTTCAGGGAAGAAGGCCTCGACCCGATCAATTGTGTAAACGAGCTGACCGAAAAAGGCGCACCGATGGTGATGCAGGAGTTTGTGGAGACGATGGTCAACCTCAATCTTACCAACAGCATCTTCGTTGACTGCACCTCGAGCGAAGAAGTAACTTCGCACTATGAGCAGATACTGGACGCAAACATTTCTATCGTTACGCCGAACAAGAAAGCGAACTCCGGGACACTGGAGAAGTATCGCTCCATGAAGCAGATCGCCTTCCGTAGAGGAGTAAAGTTTCTTTATGAGACAAATGTCGGTGCAGGTCTGCCCGTGATCAACACCATGAACGACCTTCTTCTGAGCGGTGACAAAATTATCCGGATCGAAGCCGTGCTAAGTGGTACGCTGAACTTCATCTTCAGCTCGTTCACCGAGGGGCGCAAGTTCAGCGACGTGGTTAAGGAAGCGCGCGCGAAAGGATATACGGAACCCGATCCGCGTGACGACCTCAACGGTATGGATGTAGCGCGCAAGATCCTTATCCTTTCCCGTGAATCGGGATCTGAACTTGAGCTGTCGGATATCGGAGTTGAAAATCTTGTTCCCGAGGATTGCCGTGGAGACCTGAGTATCGACGAGTTCCTCAAACGCCTCGAGCAGCACGACGAGGCCTTCGAAAAACTTCGCAGGGCTGCTGCCGAGAAGAAGGAGAAGCTGCGCTACATGGCAATACTCGACAACGGCAACGTGCACATCTCTCTAGGATCCGTGGGTGAGTCGCATCCATTCTATTCGCTCTCAGGAAGTGATAACATCATCCTGCTGACGACGGAGCGGTATAACGAGAGACCTATGGTCATTCGCGGACCTGGAGCGGGTGCCGACGTCACTGCTGCAGGTGTATTTGCAGACATTATAAGGATAGGACATTATAGCCGGTAATAAACTTTGGGAAAGTATGAAATCAGTTAAAGCATCAGCACCGGCAACCGTCGCCAACGTGTCCTGCGGGTTTGATATTTTTGGTTTCGCGGTGGGCGAACCTGCCGACGAAGTGGAAGTAGTGCTTACCGATGAGCCTGGTGTTGTCATCAGGGGTATCTTCGGCGATCAGGGGCGTCTTCCTCTGGAAGCATCGCGAAACACCGCCGGAGTAGGGGTTCAGGCATACCTTAAAGCCACGGGAAGTCCCTACGGTGCAAAGATTACCCTTCACAAAAACCTTCCCTTGGGAAGCGGTATGGGTTCGAGCGCTGCAAGCTCGGCGGCAGCCCTTGTAGCGATCAATCATCTGCATGGAAACCCGCTTTCGCGTGCGGAACTTCTTCCTTTCGCCATGGAGGCTGAACGCGTCGCGTGTGGTTCTGCGCATGCCGATAACGTTGCACCTTCGCTGCTTGGAGGATTCGTGCTGATCCGCGGTTACGAGCCTCTCGATGTGGCGTCTATTCCTACCCCGCCAGACCTTTATTGTACGCTGGTACACCCGCACCTCGAACTAAAAACGGAAGATTCCCGTAAGGTACTCAAGTCGAATATCCCGCTAAGGGATGCCGTGACGCAATGGGGTAATATCGCCGGACTTGTTGTCGGACTGATGAAACCGGACTACGACCTTATTTCGCGCTCGCTGCACGACGTCGTTGCTGAACCCATACGTTCTGCTCTCATCCCCGGCTTTGCCGAAATGAAAGCCGCTGCAATTGACGCAGGCGCGCTGGGGTGTGGTATCTCGGGATCCGGACCAACGATCTTCGCACTGTCTAAGCAAAAGGATATTGCCCAAACCGTTGGGGATCGGATTCAAAAGGAGTTTGAACGGATCGAACTGAAGAGTGACGTGTTCGTTTCAGCGGTAAACCAGCAGGGAGCAAAGATTATTTAATCGTCGGAATCACAATGAAATTTTACAGCACCAATAATCATAATACACGTGTATCGCTGCAGGAGGCCGTAACGCAGGGGCTGGCTCCTGATAACGGCCTGTTTATGCCCGAGGCCATCCGCCAACTTCCTGAAAGCTTTTTCAAGCACATCGCCGCGAGGAGTTTCGCCGACAATGCCTTCATTGTGGCCAGGCATCTGCTGGGTGATGCAATCCCTGAACAGGATTTGCAGGAGATTGTCAATCATACGATACAATTCGATGCGCCGCTTGTGCCGGTAGGCGAGAGGGTGTTTGCGCTTGAGTTGTTCCACGGGCCAACGATGGCTTTTAAGGACTTTGGTGCGCGCTTTATGTCGCGTGTGCTGGGATATTTCGCCCAGCGCCAGCATCGCGATATCATTATTCTCGTCGCTACGTCAGGCGATACAGGAAGTGCCGTTGCCAATGGCTTCCTCGGCGTGGAGGGCACGCGTGTGGTCGTGCTGTATCCTTCCGGCAAAGTGAGTGACATCCAGGAAAAGCAGTTTACTACACTCGGTGAAAATATTACAGCCGTGGAAGTCGATGGAACATTCGACGACTGTCAGCGACTTGTCAAGCAGGCTTTTCTTGACGACGATCTGCGCAATCAGTTCTTCCTTACCTCAGCAAACTCAATAAATATTGCCAGGCTGATACCACAATCGTTCTATTACTTCCACGCATGGGCGCAGCTGAAGGACCACAATCAGAAAGTTGTGGTCTCAGTGCCGAGTGGAAATTTTGGCAACCTTACTGCAGGTCTGCTCGCGTGGCGTATGGGGCTGCCGGTGGATCATTTCGTTGCAGCTACGAACGCAAATGATGTGGTGCCGCAGTATTTGCAGACCAAGCAGTTTACCCCGCGTGATTCCGTCGCGACTATCAGCAATGCTATGGATGTGGGCAACCCCAGCAACTTTGCTCGAATGCTGGACATGTTTGAAAACGATCACGGCAAACTGGCCGGGCTGATTTCAGGCTACCGGTTTACGGATGAAGAAACAAAGGCGGTGATGAAACGCGTTGCGGCAGAATCGGATTACGTGCTCGACCCGCATGGAGCGGTGGCGTACCTCGGATTACGCGCCTATCAGGAGGAGCATCCGGATACTATTGGGATATTTCTTGAGACGGCTCACCCCGCGAAATTCAAAGACACGGTTGAGGCGACGCTGAATACCGAGATAAGGATCCCTGAACGGCTTGAGCAGTTCATCAGACGTGAGAAGCTAACTGTTCCGATGAAGAACAGCTTCGCGGACCTTAAAACTTTTTTAAAGGATAATTTTTAGAGGCCGACCTTTCGGGAATGACTTCGCGGTTTTTAAACACGATGTGTTTCCGCGTGAAGTAATTCCAGAACACGGTGACAGCGATGGCGGTGGCCTTCGCAATTTTGTCGTCAATACCACCGAATTCTACAAGGGCCCAGAGGACCACCTGATTTACGCAGAGGGCGCCGACAAGGCATACGACGTACAATTTAGCTTCTTCGGCCTTATTGGAGTTTTCTGAAGCAAAGACGTATTTCCTGCTCAGGGTGAACGTGAGGATGTTCGTTAATCCGAACGCGAGGACGTTGGCGATGAGGTAATCAATTGCCGTCTTGAATATGAAATAGAGCACATATTCGACTATTGCCGAGATTCCGCCAACGATCACGAACTTGACAAAGGCTCCAGAGAGTATCTTCTTGAGTATGGTCATTTATTAAAAGGCGATGCAAATAAACACCTTTTCTTTAAAAAGAAGTACCATCCAAGGGAGATGGTTTCCGAAAACGTTGTAGAAAGAAGATTTGATTGCTGGCTGCCATTCAGCCGGTTAGCAAGGTTGCGGGGGTGGAGTCGCCGAAAGCAGGAGAGCAAGGGTAGCAAAGTAGGTGAGGATGTTACAGGTTACCGGGTGGCCGGTTAGCTCGGTTGTCTGGTTCGCCGGGGCAAGTTTCTGTCGCAAGCCTGCTGGGTAATTTGATGGTTGCCTGCTTTTGGGCAAGCAGGGCACACGCTACCTCCTCATCACTCTCAAACTCCATCTCACACTGCCGTTTTCCGAGGCACGCATGCTTGCAACCGGCAACAGGTACGGATCGCTACTAAAGCTCAATTGCACTAGTCTTCGGGGTATACTCGAGGTCTTCGGGAAGACCTCGAGTATATGGCAGTATTACGACTAACATTTGGCAAGGATATCTCAATTCGTGCATTCTGAAACTAGCATATGTATCCTAAATACTTGCGTTAATACTGCCGCAAATAGCTATAAAGGTCGGGGAAAGGTCGAGGAAAGGTCGGAGATGGTTGCCGGTTACCGGGGAGCCGGTTGCCAGTCAGCTGGAAGCAAGGTTGCTGGCGGGACGCGGGTTAGCAGGCAGTAAGGTGGCTGGGGGTGTTACCGGTTCTCCGGTTGCCGGATGCGTGTTACGGCAGCAGACCTGGGTAACCACCCATAGGCATCGGACCAATAGCGGGCGTTTTGGTTTGTGCGGAGAGTTTGAGCTTGAGGGCGAGCGTGAGGAAGCGCTCCATTTCAAACCGGCCCACCGGAACCGGCAACCGGCAACGAACACGACACCTTCGTTCCACGAAGCAACAAACGCTACGGACACCAGGCGTCAAATCTACCAACCGACATCCTAAGGACGCATCAAGCCCGAATTTCACAAGTACATAACCTGTATCTATATAGGTACAGCTTATATACAGCTTATATACGGGTTATATACAGCTTATATACAGGTTATCTCTTGCGATTAATTAGTGTTTGAACGTACAATTTTCACCAGAATGACGTCTGCAGTGCCTCTCAAGGGGAGCCGAAGAAGGCATCGGAAGACACGCTAATGCGCGATTTCTCAAACAGAAATAAAGAAAACAGAACTAAGTGTCGGGACGCTCTCAGATCACGCGGATCCGGATGATAACACAGATTGCTGATGCCCCCAATCAGAAATCAGAAACCGGGGATAAGAAATTTACCCTGCCCAGCCATCTTTTCCAAGGAGGGGCACGAATGCGAAATTCTCGAATTCCTGCTTTTTGAGCTTGTCACCCATTTTGTGGATGACGAGCATGGACTGCTTTTCGCGGTCACCGACAGGGATCACGAGAATACCGCCGTCTTTTAGCTGGTCGATCAGGGCCTGCGGAACGACCGGAGCGCCTGCGGTAACGATGATTTTGTCAAAAGGGGCTTTGGCGGGCAGACCCTTTGAGCCATCGCCATGGAAGAAATAGGGCCGGTAGCCGAGCTGCGGCAGGAACGCTTTAGTCCGTTCGTAAAGCACCCTGTTATATTCGATGGTATACACCCGGGCACCCATTTCGAGCAGGACGCAGGCCTGGTAGCCTGAGCCTGTTCCGATTTCGAGAACCTTGTCGCCCGGCTTCACTTCGAGCTTCTCTGTCTGGAACGCCACCGTGAATGGCTGCGAAATCGTCTGGCCTTCACCGATTGGAAATGCCTTGTCCTGGTAAGCGTGTTCGAGCAGAGCATTTTCGAAAAAAACATGTCGCGGAACCTTTCCAATTGCGGCTAATACCCGCTCGTCGCGGATGCCTTTTTCCGCGATTTTCTTCACCAATTTGTTGCGCAATCCCCGCTGTTTATAACTGTCCTCAATCATGTTTTATTTCTGAAATTTTCTTTGTGGATAACATTGTGGATAATATGTTAATTGTGTGGTTATCAGTGACTTATTCATAACGCCGGTATGAAGAAATGTCACGTTCCCCAGCTCAAAGCGGCTGCAAAAAAGCCAATTTTTCAGGCTTAACAAAGTTTCAGAATTTCTTTAGGAAAATTTGAACTTATAGTCTTACCTTAGAGTTCTCTCCACACAGTGAAAAAGCTTTTTGCCATAGCGTTCACAGTGTACCTGTCGAGTAGTTTGAGTGGTTTTCCGCTCTGCTGCACGGCGGGATAAATGAGAAAACTGAGGCTGATTAATCCGGTTAATCAGCCTCTTTCTTTTAGTGGCACTCGCCAATCTTGAATTCCTGATTCTTCGTGATTGATAACCCTTGCTGGTCAGACGTAGTATAGCGCTACGGTTGCATTATCAGGATCCCGAAATGGTGGAAAGTTTCCGCGCAGAGCAAAAAAGAACCCCGGGATATCTCCGCGGGGTTCCTGATAATTTTTCTTACATCGGCTTACATTCCCAACGACTGGTTCTCGATGGAAGCAAGCTCCAGAATCTTTTCGTATTCTGCAGGTGTGAGGTCATTGTAAAAGTAGTGAACCGGATCGACCTGCTTGCCGTTGATGTGTACCTCATAATGCAGGTGAGGAGCTGTTGAGAGCCCTGTGTTACCTACATATCCGATAAGGTCACCGCGACGTACCTGCTGGCCCTTCTTAACAGCGAACTCATGCATGTGAGCATAGCGCGTCTTATAACCGAAGCCGTGGTCGATTTCTACCATTTTACCGTACCCGCTGAATTTGACATCAACAGTAATCACCTGTCCATCTGCGGTAGCATAGATAGGTGTACCCAGTGGCGCAGCGAAGTCGATCCCCGAATGCAGTTTACGCATTTTGTAGATCGGGTGCGTTCTCAAACCAAATCCGGAGGCAAGTGCGACAAGCTGTTTATTTGAGATCGGCTGAATGGCGGGAATGGATGCGAAGAGTTTTTCTTTCTTTTCGGCAAGCTTGACGAGTTCATCCTGCGATTTCGATTCGATGTAAATCTTGCGGCGCAGTTTGTCTACTTTCTCATGCAGAGCAATGATGGCTTCTTTATCGGTGATATCCTTGCTTCGGATATCGGCGTAGCGTTCAGAACCACCAACACCTGCTTCGCGAATAGATTTGTCAATGGGTTCGGCTCCGAGTACTGCGCGATAGATGTTGTCATCGCGGTTTTCAAGTTCCGAAAGGATTTCATTGAGGTTCTTGATCTCGCGATCCAGTTTGGTGATGTAGAACTTCTGTTCCGCGAGTTTGTTTTCGAGACTGACCGTCTTGGGAGAGGGGAGTATCTGATCAGCAGCCAGTACCATCGCAGCAGCTACGATGAGTACCAGGGCCATCATACCCAAGCCATTGAGGATGACGTCACTGGTCTTGGTCTTAACCCGCTCATATTTGCACGTCTCGGTGTCGTAGTAATACTTGATTTTCGCCATAAACGATCAGCAATTAAGTTATTTTTGGTCGAAAAGCCTTGATATTCTCCTCATTGCATTCGATAAACGGTCCTTCCAGCAGATCAATGCAATATGGAATCGCCGGAAAAACAGCATCAAGGCATTCACGGATGGCCTTAGGCTTACCAGGCAAATTTACAATTAAAGTTTGGTGCCTGATGCCCGCTGTCTGACGCGAAAGGATGGCTGTCGGCACGTATGTAAGACTTTTTGCCCTCATGAGCTCTCCAAAGCCCGGCATCATCTTGTCGCAAACAGCCTCCGTGGCCTCAGGAGTGACATCCCGCTTTGCCGGCCCCGTACCCCCAGACGTTACGATAAGACAACATTTTTTGTTGTCAGTCATGTCGATAAGCGTTTGTTCAATCAAGTCCTGCTCATCGGGAATGACCGCATATTCCTTTTCCCAGGGGCTTTTGATGTAATCGGTAAGAGTCTGGACAATTGCCTTTCCGGGCAGATCTTCATAGATTCCTTTGCTTGCGCGATCGCTTACGTTAATAATGCCTATCCGGATCATCAGCTCTCGATGCTTGTTGCTTTTTTCTGTTCTTTGAGTTTGCGGCCTTTGCGAAAAACCTGACGCCCTTTGTTGACGCCTTTTCTGAGTGCTTTTTGCTGTTCAAGCGGAAGCTGGATGATCTCGCTGCATTCAGTTGAACAGCATCCATGATACTTTTCCGCACACTCGCGACACTGAATGAACAACAGGTGACACCCGTCGTTTTTGCAGTTGGTGTGATCGTCGCATGGAGCCCCACATTGGTGACATGTCGCAATTACATCGGGTGTAATGCGTTCACCAAGACGCTCATCAAAGACGAAGTTCTTGCCAATGAATTTGTTTTCAAGTCCTTTCTCCTTTACCTCCTGCGCGTATTTGATGATTCCGCCGTCGAGCTGAAAGACATTTTTGAAGCCCAGGTGCTTCATCCAGGCACTTGCCTTCTCACAACGAATTCCGCCGGTGCAGTACATCAACAGGTTTTTGTCTTTGTGTTCGCGCATCAGGTCTTCTGCAATCTGAAGTTCTTCGCGGAAAGTATCTACGTCAGGGCATATCGCTCCTTTGAAGTGACCCACTTCGCTTTCATAGTGATTGCGCATGTCGATCACGATCGTATCGGGATTGTCGGCGAGCTTATTGAACTGTTCGGCATCAACATGGACGCCGCCATTCGTAACATCAAAGGTCTCGTCGTTCAATCCATCGGCAACGATCTTTTTCCTGACAAGTATCTTCAGCTTGAAAAATGATTTACCGTTGTCGTCGACCGCAACATTCAGGCGCACGCCGTTGAGGAACGGGATGCTGTAAACATACGTCTTAAACGCGTCAAAGTTTTTTTCAGGCACACTGATCTGGGCGTTGATACCCTCGGTCGCGAGGTATATGCGGCCAAGAATTTCCATGGAATCAAAGCCGGCATAAAGCTCATTCCGGAATGCGGCAGGGTCAGTAATGTTGTGGTATTTGTAAAATGAAATGGTCACCCTTTTTTCGGGCGACGACCGTATCTTCTCCTTGAGAATCCGGCCCTCAATGCGGTTGTGTAATGGCATAAAAGCACTGATTAATAGCAGATTAATCGAGTTCTTTAGTAAAACAAAGGGCAAAGATAACGAATTTATGCGACCTGTCCCGCCATGTCAGGCAGTCTATTGCCGGGGCTGGAGTTCGCCGCGGATCATCAGGTTGTACTCGTCGCACGTCAGAAGGCCCTGCTCGCTGCAGTAAGGGCACGTGCGATACTCGTTGGAGAAAGTACCCTTTTTGATGATGACATGGTCGCCGCGGCAGGCAGGGCAAACGACTTTTCCTGAGGGACCGCAATCAAGGTCGTAGTTCGTGGAAAAGATCTGTTCTACATTCTGGCTTTGTTGTTTCTTCTGCTGCAGAAATTCTTCCTCAGCACGGCGTTTCAAATTCACCGCTTCTGCCGAAAACTGCCCGTTAGTACCCTTAAGCTGAATATACTTGTTCAGCCAGTCGATACTTTGCTGGTATCTGGCGAGGTGAAAACTGTTTTTGCCAAAGTGAAAGGTCAGGTCCGACGGGATACTGCGAAGGTTAGCGAGCACATATCTGAATTTCTCATCGGCTTGTTCATAACGTCCTTCTTCCATCAGGTACACAGCTGAATCGTACTCGCGCATCGTAGCGGCTCTTTTTGCCTGTTCCTGCTGTTGAAGATATTCCTGTGTTCTCGCGCGGTCGCGGTCCTGCCCGAAGCTGCTGAACCCCGCCAGAATAATGCAACCTGCGATAATGTGTCTTAACATGTCTTCTGTCTGTGTTTGCGTATATCTGTTCCGTTATCCGGTGACAAACCTGTCTTCCGGTATGTTCAGCCATTCCAGGGATGAACGGAAAAATATGTCCTTTACTGTTTCGTCGTCGAGATTCATATCTTCAATAAACCTGCCGATTTCGAGATCTCCCAGGGGGAACGGATAATCGGACCCGAGGGTCACGCGTCGTGCGCCCTGAAGTTTGAGGACGTATTCGAGCATCACCGGATCATGAGTCACGGTATCCACCCAGAATTTGCCCAGATAATCCCGCGGTGGCACCGGGTTGTCGATAGCCACAAGATCTGGTCGGCATTCAAACCCATGCTGGATCCTGCCCAGCGTAGGCAGAAAAGATCCTCCGGCATGCGCGAAGTTGACCCTGAGTTTCGGTAGACGTGCAAATATTCCACCGAAAATCATACTGCACAGCGCCCTGGATGTTTCTGCAGGCATGCCGACGAGCCATGGAAGCCAATACCGCTGCATGTGTTTCTGTCCCATCATGTTCCAGGGATGAACCAGCACCGCCATTCCCAGCCTTTCGCACGCCTGAAAGACAGGGAAGAAGCGGTCCTCATTAAGGTTCAGGTCATTGATATTCGAACCTATCTGAATGCCGTGTAACCCGATCTGCTTGCATCGTTCGAGTTCCTGGATGGCCAGATCGCTGTCCTGCATAGGGATGGTTCCCAATCCAATATAGTTTTGTGGATAGCGCACTACGAGGTCGGCGATATGGTCGTTCAGAAACGCCGAGATAGACAGGCAGTCGTACGGCTTGGCCCAGTATGAGAACATCACGGGGATGGTACACACTACCTGTACCTCCGTATTGAACTTTCTGTATTCTTCAATGCGAAGTTCAGGATTCCAGGCATTTTCACGGATTTCCCGGAAAAACTGGTTGCCCTTCATCATTTTGGCTACACCCTTCTTGTGGTGTTGTATGAATATGAAATCACCATAGCCGAACTTGTCCGTCCAGTTGGGTAGCTTCTTAGGTATGATATGAGTATGTGAGTCAATCTTCAGCACGCGTCTGCGAGTAGGTGCCGAAATATCGAAAGATTTTGGATGTTCATCAAAACCAATCCGCTATGAACGGTAATGTTCACCTCGGGGACGTTTCAGCGACAGATACCGCAACCTCGGGAAGTTTGATGTGCTTTAGTACTTCCGACTCCAGGAGGTCGGCCCATGTGCGGAGGTAAAGAACGACGTCGGCTTTTACGTTATGGCGAAGGTAACGCCCGCGCGGGATGGCTGCCAGGACCGAGGGATGGGATAGCCTTTCAAGGTGTTTCAGGTCGTCGATATCAAATCCGAACGACAACAGGGATGAAACAATTTCGTCAAAGGGAAGACCACTGGTCGGGCAGTAGTCGTTGAGTTGTTCTGACCAGTCGCCGGAACGTTGAAGGGCGCGACGATGAATCTCGGCCTTGTCGGCCTGGGTAACCTGCTGCGCCAGATAGCCACAATTGCATGCGCCCATATGGCCCCATTGATAGTGTTGCGACACCTCGAGTTTGGCGGCGGTCGCACGCAATACTGAAATTACCCTGACGTGAGGTCTGGCCATGCTGATCTTTCTTTTGGAAACAGTGACGACATGAATATAGTTAAGAAAAATTGTAAAAAATCCTTTGTGCAGGTTTGGTCTTTGTGTTATTACTTTGTTATAATTGCCGGTCAATTCTTATGAACTATGGGAAAAGGAGACAAAAAATCTAAGAAAGGTAAGCGGGCAAAAGGATCCTATGGAGTGAGCAGAAACCGTAATGCGATCAAGAGCCGCATGAAAAAAGTGGTTAGCAAACCTGCTGGTTCGGATGAAGTAAAGGAAGCTCCTGCAAAAGCAAAACGCACTGTAAAGAAGAAAACTGACGCATAATTAAACTGGCGAAACTGAACAATGAATAACAGATTGAACAACGCATGGTGGTGGCATATATCGGAACACGATATGTGAACAGCCTTGTTATGTCAATCCTGAAGCGAAGGCCTGCTGTTCACAGCAGGCCTTCGTTTTTTTAATGCCTCGCCCTTAACAAGCATACGGTAGGCATGCTGGATCAAAAAAAAGGAATGGATTCCTATGTATAAGTTAAAAACATTCTCCCGGAAACTCCTCGCCGACACCCTGACGCCGGTGAACATCTACCTGAAGTTGAGAGACGTCTATGCGGGAAGTATCCTGCTGGAAAGCTCCGATTACCACGGTCACGAAAACAGCCTTTCATTTATCTGCTTTAGTCCGATAGCCTCCTTCCAGGTGCGTAACAACATAATTGAAACGCGCTATCCCGACGGGAAACAGGACAAATACGGGATACGCGAAAGAGGAGACGTAATTACCAGACTTGAGGAATTCCGCGATTGTTTTCAACCGGACACTGTTTCTTCAAAATACATGAACTGTGGCCTCTTTGGCTATATGGCTTATGACGCGGTGCGGCATTTTGAAGACGTTCAAATTGATATCCGCGAGGAACTGATCCCTGATGTGCTTTACAAACTCTATCGGTACGTGATCGTGGTTGACCACTTCTCGAATGAGCTGAGTCTGTTTGAGCATTGCTACGACGGGAACGGTCCGTGTGAGAGTACGCTCGACAAGATCGAACAGATTATTTTCAGTAACCGGTTCTCGACATACAAGTTCAGGATCACCAATGGTGAAACGTGTAATTTCACCGATGATGAGTTTCTTAAGATCATCGAGAAGGGAAAGGAACACTGTTTCCGTGGTGATGTTTTTCAGATCGTGCTTTCACGGCGTTTCGCTGTGCAGTTCAATGGCGATGAATTCAACGTTTATCGTGCCTTGCGCTCTATAAATCCGTCGCCGTATTTGTTTTATTTTGACTATGGTACTTTCAAGCTGATGGGGTCGTCGCCTGAAGCGCAGCTACAGGCTGCCGGCGGGAAGGCTCACATATATCCGATTGCCGGAACATTCCGGCGTACAGGCAACGACCAGGAAGATGCTGCACTGGCGGAGAAACTCGTCGCCGACGAAAAGGAAAATGCAGAACACGTCATGCTTGTGGATCTCGCCAGAAATGACATGAGCCGGAATGCCGACCACGTAACAGTAGAGGTGTTCAAGGAAATTCAATTCTATTCCCACGTCATCCACCTTGTGTCGAAGGTCACCGGCACACTCAACAAAGATGCTTCGGTTATTCGCATGGGTGCTGATACATTTCCCGCGGGAACGTTGTCGGGTGCGCCCAAGCACATGGCGATGACGTTGATCAACCGATATGAAAATGTAAACCGAAGCTTCTACGGGGGCGCTATTGGATTCATCGGCTTTGACGGCAGGTTTAATCACGCGATCATGATTCGCACATTCCTGAGCCATCACAATAAACTCATCTTTCAGGCGGGTGCAGGTGTTGTTTCAAAGTCGGATGCACAAAGTGAACTACAGGAAGTAAACAATAAACTCGCAGCCCTCAGGAAAGCCGTTGTGATAGCTGAAACAATCTGATGAAACCATAGTGTTAATTGAAAGAGAATGAAAATACTGGTCCTCGATAATTACGATTCCTTCACCTTCAACCTGGTGCACATCATCAGGTCGCTGGGATTCCAGCCGGATGTAATCCGGAATGATAAGATGACTGCAGAAGAAGTGGGCAAATACGACAAGATCATGCTTTCACCCGGACCCGGCATTCCGGATGAGGCCGGCATCATGAAAGAGGTGATTCGCCACTACGGCCCGTCGAAAAGTATTCTTGGAATATGCCTTGGTCATCAGGGCATCGGCGAAGTGTTTGGTGCGTCGCTGTTCAATATTCCGAAAGTACTTCACGGAGTCACTTCCACCACAGAAGTCATCGATAAGGATGAGTACTTGTTCAAAGGTGTTTCACCAAAGTTTCAGTCGACGCATTATCATTCATGGGCGGTTCAGGCTGATACGATTGCGGGTGATCTTAAGATAACTGCTGTAAATGATGAAGGCCTTGTCATGGGTATCTCGCACCGCGCATACGATGTCAGGGGACTGCAGTTTCATCCGGAATCGGTTATGACACCTGAGGGGCCGAAGATGATTGCGAATTGGCTCGGGGTGTGAGTTTCAGGTTTCAGGTTTCAAGGTTCAAGTCAAGTTTCAAGGTTTAAGGGTAAAGACGTTTTTTTGTATGAAACAGATATTAAACGAATTGATTGATCATCGGTCGCTGACGAAGGATACGGCGCGGCGGGTGTTGATTGAGCTTACGTCGGGTAAGTATAATCACAGCCAGACTACCGCGTTCATGACCGTTTATATGATGCGGGCCATTACGGTGGAGGAGCTGCAGGGCTTCAGAGATGCCATGCTTGAGCTGTGTGTGCCGATCAACTTCGACGCGCCGGTGATGGATGTATGTGGCACAGGTGGCGACGGTAAAAATACGTTTAACCTTTCAACGCTGTCGTCGTTTGTTGTGGCTGCTGCCGGACAACCCGTTGCCAAACACGGGAACTACGGCGTGTCGTCAGCATGCGGATCGTCGAACCTGCTGGAATACTTCGGCTACAAGTTCACTAACGATGCCGACGAACTGAAGCGCAGTCTGGACCGCGCGAATATCTGTTTCATGCACGCACCGCTGTTTCACCCGGCCATGAAGAACGTTGCTCCGATCCGTCGTGAACTGGGCGTGAAGACATTCTTCAATATGCTCGGTCCGATGGTAAACCCGGCATTTCCCAAACGCCAGCTCGTCGGTGTATTTAGTCTTGAGCTTGCACGTCAATACGGATACCTCTACCAGAATACCGACAAGGACTTCGTAATTCTTCATTCTGTTGATGGCTACGATGAAGTTTCGCTGACGTGTCCGTTTAAATATTTTTATAACGGCGGCGAATCAATTGCTGAGCCGGAGGATCTGGGGTTGCCTACGCTGCGCCCGGAAGATCTCAAAGGCGGCGATTCTGTTGAAGAATCGGCGCGTATCTTCATGAGTGTTCTCAGCGGCGAGGGAACTCCCGAACAGAATGCAGCGGTCTTTGCCAACGCGGGTCTTGCCCTGTATGCGGGACATCAGAAAGATGGACTGCAGGCTGCCGTTGAAAGGGCTAAAGACGCCCTGCTTTCAGGCAAGGCCTTACAATCATTTAAAAAGCTTTTGAATAATTAGTATGAACATACTGGACACCATCGTTGCATATAAACGGAAAGAGGTTGAAGACCGGAAAGCACTGTATCCGGTGAAGCTCCTGGAGCAAAGCATTTATTTTCAGACACAGCCTGTTTCTCTTTCAAAGTACGTTCAACGTCGCGACCTGAGTGGCATAATCGCGGAGTTTAAGCGTAAGTCGCCGTCGAAAGGAATTATCAATGCATATGCATCGGTGGAGTCAACCACCATTGGCTATATGCAGGCCGGGGCTGCAGCACTTTCCGTACTAACGGACAAGCCTTCTTTTGGTGGGAGCAATGAGGATCTGACCATTGCCAGGAAGTTCAATTACTGTCCGATTATCCGCAAGGACTTCACGGTCGACGAGTACCAGATCATCGAGGCGAAATCAATCGGCGCGGACGCTATCCTGCTGATCGCAGCGGTGTTGTCGCCGGAAGAGGTAAAGCGCCTCTGCGCCTTTGCCCACAGCCTCGGAATGGAGGTTTTGCTCGAGGTGCACGATGCTGATGAATTGAGCGCCAATCTCGATGCGAACGCTGACCTTATCGGTGTAAACAACAGGAACCTCAAAACGTTTGAGGTGAGCATTGATGTTTCAAAGCGCCTTGCGGATTTGATTCCTTCATCGGCAGTTAAGGTTTCTGAAAGCGGGATAAGTGATCCCGCAACTATTGTTGAACTTCGGAAGTTTGGATATTCGGGCTTCCTCATGGGTGAAAACTTCATGAAGCATGGCAGACCCGAAAGAGCTGCGCGTGAATTTATACGGTCACTCAGAAAACTAGAGGCCGTCGAACCGGTAAAACATTAACGAAATGTCAACGGAACTGAAGCTCAAGGTTTGTGGAATGCGCGATGCTGACAACATCAGGGCTATAGCTGCATTTCAGCCAGACTACATGGGCTTCATCTTCTATAGGAACTCACCGCGGTGGGTGGGGGAAGAGTTTGTTATGCCGGATCTCCCGCAGATAAAAAAGGTGGGCGTGTTTGTCAATGCAACAAGTGAAGAAATGCTTCAGGCCGTGACACGTCACGGTCTGGATGTACTCCAGCTGCATGGGAACGAGTCTGTCGGACAGGTAAAAGAAATGGTAAGGCATGGCGTAGCGATATGGAAGGTTTTTAATCTGGACACGGAGTTTGATTTCCGGCAGATCGAAGCATATGAGCCCTTCGTTGAGATGTTTCTCTTCGATACGAAAGGAAAGCACTTTGGTGGCAATGCCATGACATTCGACTGGACGGTGTTGAAGAAATACCATCAGCGCATGCCGTTTATGTTAAGCGGTGGCTTGAATGCAACTAATATCGCCGGCGTACATGACCTCACCGCGATGAACATTAAGGGCGTTGATTTAAACAGCGGAGTGGAGTCCGCGGCCGGTGTAAAAGATCCTGAAAAGCTGAGGAATGTGATTTTGGCATTGAGAAATAACGATAACAAAGATTGAACTAACGAGAGCTATGAAATATTCGGTAGATGAAAATGGCTATTACGGGAAATTCGGCGGTGCCTTTATTCCTGAAATGTTGTATCCCAATGTTGAGGAACTGAGAACGCATTACTTGCAGATCATCAATGATCCCGGGTTTCAGGAGGAGTTTGGGAAGTTGCTCAAAACATATGTTGGCCGGCCGACCCCACTTTATCGCGCGAACAGGCTCTCGGAACATTACAAAACAAACATCTACCTCAAGCGCGAAGACCTGTGCCATACGGGTGCGCATAAGGTGAATAATACGATCGGGCAGATTCTCCTGGCAAAGCGACTCGGCAAGCAGAAGATCATTGCCGAAACGGGCGCAGGACAGCACGGCGTTGCCACGGCGACGGTATGCGCGCTGATGGGAATGGAATGTGTCGTCTATATGGGCAAGGTAGATATGGAGCGTCAGCGTCCTAACGTGGAGCGTATGCGCATTCTCGGCGCAACGGTGGTTCCCGCACTGAGTGGAAATATGACGTTGAAAGACGCTACCAACGAAGCCATGCGCCATTGGATAAACCACCCTACGGACACGCATTACATCATCGGTTCTGTAGTGGGGCCACATCCTTACCCCGACATGGTTACGAGATTCCAGTCGGTAATCAGTCAGGAAATGCGGCAGCAGCTGCAGGAAGAAGTTGGAAACCCGTACCCTGATTATGTGCTGGCATGCGTGGGCGGTGGAAGCAATGCTGCCGGGGCGTTCTATCATTTCCTTGATGACGAACATGTTGAACTCATAGGCGTCGAGGCTGCAGGTAAGGGTATCGATACGGGAGAATCAGCGGCAACTACAGCCCTGGGGAAAACGGGTGTGCTCCACGGAAGCAAAATGCTCCTGATGCAAACAGAAGACGGTCAGGTGATCGAACCTTATAGTATTTCCGCAGGTCTCGATTACCCGGGTATTGGTCCGCTGCACGCTCATTTGTTCGACGTCGGTCGCGTGAAGTTTGTTTCTGCGAAGGACGACGAAGCTATGGAAGCCGGAATTCAACTCAGCAGGCTTGAGGGTATTATTCCCGCCATCGAATCGTCACACGCGCTGGCAGCATTGAAGCAGTTTGAATTTGATGCTGACGACGTGGTGGTGGTGAATCTTTCCGGTCGTGGGGATAAGGATCTGGAGACGTATATACGATGGGGAAAGTACTGAGAAGGGTTAAGGTTCAAATTTCAAGGTTCAAGCATCAAGTTTCAAGGATTTCAAGTTCGATTGTATATGAAAACAGAAGGTAACCGGATTCATAAGCTGTTCAGGGAAAAGAAAGAGAAGATTCTTTCGGTGTTCTTCACTGCGGGGTTTCCGCATCGCGATGATACGGTGAAGATCGCGCTCGCGCTGGAAGAAGCGGGGGCGGACATCATCGAGATAGGAATACCGTTCTCCGATCCCGTCGCAGATGGGCCTACCATTCAGGCCAGCAACAAGATTGCCCTCGACAATGGTATGAACCTGAAACTGTTGCTGCAACAGGTAAAGGAGATCAGAAAGTCAGCCACGGTACCGTTGATCCTTATGGGCTATCTCAACCCCGTGATGCAATACGGAGTGGAGCAATTTGTGAAAGATGCTCACGCTGCCGGTGTCGATGGATTGATCCTTCCCGATATGCCTGCCGATGTTTTTCAACACGAATACAAGGCGTTGTTTGATAAATACAATATTGCCAACACATTTCTGATTTCGCCAACTACATCGGATGATAGAATACGACGTATTGATTCGCTGACCAGCGGATTTATATACGCTGTTTCTGCCTCCAGTACTACCGGAGCGCGGAATGAATTCAGCGCCGAACAGAAAGCGTACTTCTCGAAACTCAAGGACATGAACCTCAAGAATCCCTTCCTGATCGGGTTCGGGATATCAAACCACGAGACGTTCAATATCGCTTCATCGTATTGTTCAGGGGCCATCGTGGGAAGTGCATTCATCAATGCCATTAAGGAATCGACTGACCTGAAGGCTGATATTGAAACATTTGTCAAAAACATTAAAGGGGGTATAGACGTACCCATCGCATAGTATCATGATCATTCAACTTAAACCCAGTATTTCGGATACGGATAAAGACATTATCCTGTCGCGTGTCAAGGACGTGGGATATAAAACGAACCTGGTGTCAACGCAGAAGGGTGCGTACGTAGTGTGCATCGGGAAAAAGGAGTTCGATATTCGTCAGCTCGGCAACCTGGAGGGTATTGCTGATATTCACCGCGTCTCGGATGACTACAAGCTGGTTTCACGCAAGTGGAAGGTAGACCGTACGCTGATTGACCTGGGTGACGGAGTAGTGATCGGTAACGGCAGTTTGTCGATTATGGCAGGGCCGTGCAGTATTGAGAATGAGAAGCAGGTAGAGCTTACGTTGCAGCACCTCCTCGACAACGGTGTGCGTATCATGCGCGGCGGCGTTTTCAAGCCCCGCAGTTCTCCCTATGCTTTCCGGGGGATGGGTATCGACGGTCTGAAGATGTGGTATAAGCAGGCACGTGCTGCAGGGATCAAGATCATTACCGAAGTGATGCAGGTATCGCAGATTGCGGAGATGTACGAATACGTGGATGTGTTCCAGGTGGGGGCTCGCAATACGCAGAACTTCAACCTTCTCGATGAGCTTGGCCGGGTCGATAAACCAGTGATGATCAAACGCGGGATTTCGGGAACGATCGAAGAGTTGCTTTATTCCGCTGAGTATGTTTTTTCCGCAGGTAATGAAAAGCTGCTGCTGTGTGAGCGCGGCATCCGAACCTACGAGAAAGCCAGCCGGAATACGATGGATGTGAATGCCATTCCTATTCTTAAGGAGAAGTCGCATTTGCCTGTGGTGGCTGATCCTTCGCACGGCATTGGCATCAGGGATTTTGTTGAACCGGTTGCGCTGGCGTGTGTGATGGCTGGTGCGGATGGTATTATCTATGAGACGCATCAGAGGCCCGAAGAGGCGGCGTCAGATGGACAGCAAACACTCGACTTCACGGAGTCTGCACGATTGATCCGTAAGTTGAACAAGGCATTTGAACTCAGGGAATCAGCAGATGTCTGAAAATAATAAACGATAAACATGAGCACTAAATCTGGCTACACAGTTTACGGAATCAAGAACTGCGATACGGTGAAGAAAGCGCTTCGCTGGCTCGACGAACACGGTGTGGAGTACACCTTTCACGATTTTAAATCGAAAGGGATCACCGCTGCGAAACTTAAACAATGGATGGAGCAGGAAGGGTGGGAGTCCGTTGTGAACAGAAAGGGGCTGACCTGGAAACAGCTTCCGGAAGAGGTGAAGCTTTCGGTTAAGAGCAACGCAAGCGCGGTAAAGGTACTGCAGGAGAAGACCAGCGCTATTAAACGTCCTGTTATTGAGAAGAATGATAAAATCCAGATCCTGGGCTTTGACGCGGATCGCTATGAGGAGTTGTTTGGATAGTATAAACTTCGGCTTTCGGGGCTGGTCGTGCTAAGAGTCTTGTTGGTTCCGGGTTGTTGATTATGCCAATCAGAAATCAAAAAAAAGAGGCTGCCCTTTAAGACAGCCTCTTTTTTCGTTAGCGTTGTCGCGATCAGAAGACGCGGCGATTGATTTGTCTGATGATGCGTCCTTTCTTTTTGCCCATCAGGTGGTTGGGTATCTTGACAGTTCCGACTCTTGATCTTTCATCAGGTACGGTGATGTCACTGGCCGGGCCGTAAGCGCCGTTTTCATAAGTGAACGTCTGAATGATGATAGGGTCTGTTCCTGTGGATTGGTTATCCCATGCGTTGATGTTAACGATGCCGTAGCTCGCATCAGTTACTTCCCGTTGATCTACGGGCTCAAGTTCATCATCTTCAAAGTCTGCGATGATTGTCCTGAATTCCAGCGGATCTTTGGTGCCACTGTAATAAATGGCGCTGATTCCGAAGTCGATTTTGTCAAATCCCTGCTGCTGCACTTCCGTAATGAAAGTGTTAGGGATGAACCCGATTTCGGGAGGGTCGGTACCTGGGACCACGGAGAAAATGAAAGGAAACCAATCCGGCGTCTCGTCTACGCTGAACCATACCCAAAGATCCATGTCGGCATCAGTAGCTTCTTCGCCACCCCAGTCGAGGGCAATAACGCGACCATCTTCCTGGGTAATGGTTATCATGGCTTTGTTTGCGGTGCCGGGAACTATTCCAGGTGAGGCAATGAGCGTAAACTCAATGGTTTCTGTGTCCTCCAGGTGGAAGTCGGAGAGAACGTTAATTCTAATGGCAGCGCTTGTTTGTCCTGCAGGTATCGTGAGTTCTCCGGACGTGCCGTCGATAAAGTAATCATAATACTCCGGTGGGATTTGCGCCTGGAATGCAGAAACAGAGTCGATGGCAACGCCCGAAACAGCCTGGTTATTAACCAGCCAGGGCGAGATCTGGTACTTTACAACAACATCTGACGAGGGGGCCTGATTCAGCGATACTATGATTTCATGTAGGCCGGCATCGCTTTCGTTTACTTCCAAACTTATTGTTTGGAAGGAGGCAATGAGTTCTGAATCATCACTCGTTATAGTAATCGTAAGCTGCGTGCGTTCGCCGAAATCAACGAGATCGCTGTCGACATCGTCAATGGTTAGAACAATAGTTTCATCGTCTTCGTAAACGCCGTCGTTCAGGATACTGATATTGATGGTGCCGGATGTTTGTCCCTTGGGAATCAACACTTCGCCAATTGTACCGGTGATTTGATAATCAGCAGTTGCAGCATTGGTACTGTTGCGCCTCGTTGCCGAACCACTGATGGAGTATTCAACGACGACATCCTCATTCAGCGCGCGATCGAGCACAACCGTCACAGGCAGGTCTCCCTGGTCTTCGTTCACAGAAATGTTCGCTGAGGAAAATGAAACTTTGGCGCGTGGCTCCGGATCATCGTCATCCTTACAGGATGTGAGGTACAGCGCACTGACGACGGTAAAAACCGTCAGTACACTTAATAGTCTTAATTTGTTCATGGGTTAATGGTGATATAGACAGCAAAGGTTAGTCAATATAACAATTTTTCCCGACACCTTCGAGGATAACAATCCCGAAGTTCAGTATCTACAGAAAATAGTTACTGGATAATCTGAACGTAGTATCGCCATCCACTGCATGGATTATACAATTGGAAGAAATACTGGTTCACGCGGTATGCATAGGTTTTTCCGCCTGCCGTGATCAGATCAAGATAATTCTGCACGTTTGCAACGTTTGTCCTGGGGTCCAGCGGCCTGAAGATCGTGACATCATCGGCAAAGGTGAATTCAATTACGTTTCCATCATAGGTCGCGGTATATTCCTTTACGACGATAGCAGTGCTTCCGTCGGGGTTTTCCACGAGGAATCCCATCGCATTCAACCCACCCGAATTGTTATACACCAGGAACCAGTCGGCCCCTACAATATCACTCCGCACCTGAGCGCCCATCGACATGCCGTTTTCGTTGAACATATAGTCCACGGGGGCTGCATAGATGTCGGCAGTGGTTCTGAACGCAGCACCTGCGTTGTCATACAAACTTGTTTCAATACGAATTCCTTCATTCAACGACGTCAGTCCATTGTAAATCGGCGCCGTTGAGGGCTCGGGACAAATATTAACAGGTGTTTCCTCGATGGTCGTCAAAAGGAGGCTCTTGATATAGACGCGCGCGCCGTTGAACGTTACGTCAAGGGGTTGCTCAAATACGATGGAATCGCCGCGGAGATAATAACCAGTGAGAACGTTAACAGCCTGGCCAACGGCCTCGTCAGATTTCAGGGATACCCAGTTGAATGCAGCAACACGACGCAAGTGATCAAGGGAAAAATAAACCGCTGCATTTCTGGAATTGTACGAAAGCCTGCACGAAGATGGAAACTTCTGCAGGTTGGGTGAAATCGCCTGTCCAAGCAACGCCACATCTGCTTCGGATGCCTCCTGGAATAGAATGGTAGTGCGGGGCGCAGGGTCTGTTTTGCTGACGAAGACGAGCTCGTTGTTGGGTGTTTTGCTGGCGTAGTTGAACTCATACTCCGCAAGCAAAGTGGCTTGTTCCTGTTCAAAAAGGTAGCTGAAGAATGAATAGCTTTCGAAGATCAGTTCCAGTCCCAGGGAGCTGTCGATTCTATAGGTAATGGTCTGGTCGAAAAATTCGCCATCGTTCTGAGGCAGGTCTGACTGAATGCGTACTTCGTTGTTGTTTTCAAACTTCAGCAGCACCCAATACGACCCGGTTTCATTTTCGGGCTGATATTTTATTTTCCAGCCAAACGGAGGGCGGGTAAGCTCTGACTTCAATTCTGCAATAGCTTCGGCGGACCGTTCGTCGGCGGGTTTATCAAAGATCCTTTGCTCGTCGTCCTTGCAGGAAACCAGCACCAGTAGCAGAAATCCGAATTGGAGTATATACTTTTTCATCACTGAAGCTTTTGTTGAATAAGTGCCCTCACTTCCAGCAGGTCTACGCCCGTATTCTGCTTGTAATGGGAAAGCACGGCGTTGTATTTGCGTCGCAGCAGTGCACGCCCTTCATTCTCTGCTGCGCACACTGTGCCGGGAGAACACGTTTTGTCGTTGATATAGGTGTCAAAAAAGTTCGCATCGAATAACAGGAAGGCCACCAGCTCTGCGAAGTCTTCATTGTAGGAGCTGGTGCCGTAGGGAGAAACAAAGCCCCGCTGCAGCGCCTCACTGTCTGAAAGATTATACCACGATCCCGACGACGTGTACCCGTTGGGTGAAATCTGCTGCCAGTTAGGAGGGAGGTTGTAACGCTGGTGCATGATATGGGCAAACTCGTGATAGATAGTTCCGAGTTGACGGATAATCCACTGGTTGTTGTTCAGGTCGATGTCGTTTACTTCTGTCAGGGTGATCCGTGCACCTGCATCGGCGGTTCCCAGGGTGATGGTTCCATCGTCGTTGTAGATGGATGAGCCGATAAAGATCACCTCGGCCGGCACGTGATCGCGGAAGAAACGATCTCCGTTTTCTGCCTCGATAAAAGGTTCGACCCACAGCGATGTGAGGAAGTCCAGCATGGGGATGACTACTTCGCGGCGGGGCGGAGTGACCCTCTTGGTCTGGTCTACATAACGATCGACATACTTAAACCTTACGGCAACGCCATAAGGGTCGATGAAGTTTTCCTGGACGTACTGATCAAGAACATCATCCGACAAGGGAACTTCTTTTATCGGTTTGTTTACCTCTTCGTCTTTGTAGCAGGAAGTAGCGATCAGCACGGTGCTGATAACGAGGAGTGTAATATAGTTGAGTCTGTTCTTCATAAACTACCTGGGGTTAGGTTTCAGGCCACCCACGTCAATCGCCGCCTTCGGTATCTGTAAAACTTTTCTTGGGTCATCGCTCTGGAGTATGTACTGACCTTCGTCGGTGAAGTGCGTCACAGGAATGCCGTAGCGTTTTATATCAAACCAGCGCAGGCCTTCGTGCATAAACTCCTTCTGACGTTCATCGAGAATGAAAAGTACCGTTACGAGGAGGTCGTTGTTGCTGCCGTAATAGTTGCGCAGCGTCTGAATAGTCAGTTTCGGATCATTCTGGTATCGCGCGTTGACCAATACCTGAAGGTCGGCCAGTGCTGCGGTAAAGTTTCCTGAAAACGCATAGGCTTCAGCCCTGTTCAACAGTACTTCCTCGCCGCGGAAAACAGGGTTGATGGTATAGTACAACCCTACGTTTGAGGTGAGGCTGGTTCGCTCAAAAAGAAACTCATACTTGGCAAGAGCCCATCCCGTTCCACGGAGGTAGATAGGATACTCATTGCTCGTCCTTATGTCCTGCACGAACCAGGGGTTTGAGTCGAACATGTTGTTGATAATATTTGGTGAAGGCCAATACCCCACGTTTACCGGGAAGTTGGTGACGTTTCGAACCATCAGCAGATTGCTTTGGTCAGTCGGTGATACAAACGCCTGAATAAACTCATTTGGGTTCGCGGTTTGAGCAAGCAGTCCCTCGATGTTTTTGATGAACACGCTGGGGTCGCTGCCGAGCATCTGCGTGCTGTATTCAATACATTTTTCGTAGTCGCCCTTGAACAGGTAGAAGCGCGACGCAAGTGCAAGCGCGGCATTGCGGGTGAAGTGATACTTGCCTGAATTCGCGTAGAAGCTTTCGTTAACGAGTCTCAGCCCGTCGAGCAGGTCGTCCTCAATTTTGTTATAGACGTCGCGGACGGATTGGCGCTCGTATTGTTTGATGAACTGGCGTTCAGGTTCCTCCACATAGGGGATACCCGGATCGGACGATGCTGTTTCGGGGTCGAAATGTTTTGCAAAGAGGTTTACCAGCATGAAGTGTCCGTATGCGCGGGCGAGCAATGCTTCACCTTCAACGGCACGTTTACGCGCGCGCTCGCCGGGAAGCTTATCGATCACCGCGAGGACTTCATTCGCATGGGCAATCGCGTCGTAGGTAGACGTCCAGAAATACGTTGGCGTATCCTGATTGTCCGGTGTGACGTCTTCCCATTTATAGGCTTGATTGTGTTCGAGGAGTCTTACCGTTCCGGTGGTGAATGTGACGTTGTCGCTCATCCACTCGGTGAACTGATAGGAAGCGCCCGAGTAAGCGTTGGTCAGAAGTTGAGCAGCTTTTTCGATGGTATTCAACTCAACGCGGTTGTCGGGAGTTTCTTCCAGATAGTTATCGCAACCGGAAACTACGCCGAGTGCGAGAAGTATCGAAATCCATTTGAAATTTCGTTTCATGGTTGCGTTGCTAGAATCCAAGAATTATTGATGTTGTGATCAGTCGCGGCTGAGGCAGTGCCACACCTCCGGCTGAGAAGAACTCAGGGTCCTGCCCGTTCAGGCGCTTATCCGAATACAGGAGCATGAGGTTTTGTGCTTCCACGGAAATCTGCGCGTTGCTCGCACGGATGCGGGAGTACAGGTTCCTCGGTATGCTATAACTCAGACGCACTGCTTTCAACCTCACGTATGAACCGTCGGCAACACGCTCCGTGCTCTTATTGTATAAGTCATAGGCATTTTGAAAATCGGCGTTTTCGCTTTCGATGACGCGCTGATCCAGGATTACGGGAATGTTGGTGAGGGCTTCGTCACCCGGGATTACCCAGCGGTTGATGAAATCGCGCGAGAACGAATTGAAGTCGTTGTATCGCGGTCTGAATGCATCATCCAGGCGGATTTTGTAATCGAACTTGAACGACATGAATACGTTGAGCGAAAAGCCTTTGTAGTTGAAGATGTTTGAAAACCCTCCGGCGCCACGAGGTTCTGCCGGGCCTTCATATTTCAGGATGCTGGTGAGGTTTTCGCGATCCTGGAGGTCGTAGTTGTAAACCCTCTCGCCGTATTCATCGAAGAAGGTGGGTATGCCGCGTGCATCCAGTCCTGCGAATCGTGTCGAAAACAATCCTCTGCGAGGTCCGCCGAGTACCGCTGCACCACCCTGCGTGATGGCGTCGCCGAGGCGCGGATTGAATTCAAGCTTCGTAATGCGGTCGCGCGTATAACCGATGTTGAAGCTGGTGAGCCAGGAGAAGTTTCGGGTCTGAAGATTTGTGCTGTTGATTGAAAACTCAATACCCTGAGATTCCATGTTCGCGTAGTTTCCTGTCTTGTAGGCATTGCCGCCTACGCCACTGGTTTGAATTACCCCGATCAGGTCGAAGGCATGCCGCGTGTAGTAATCAACGGTACCTGTCACTTTGCCGTCGAGTATGCCAAAGTCGATTCCCACGTTGAATTCATTCAGCTTTTCCCAGGTGAGGTCGCGGTTTTCAAGGTCCTGGATATAAAGATATGTCTCGACGTCGGTAGGGCGGAGGGTGACACCTGACCGCAGGTTAAGCAGAGCGCTGGTATTGGGACCAAGGTTGGCGGATAGTCCGTAGGTTGTGCGCAGCTTCAGGTACGTGATCAGATCGAAATCAAAGAACGACTCCTGATCGATATTCCAGGCTCCGCTGACGTTCCACGTGGGAAGGTAGCGGGCATTCTTACTTTTGCCCAGGCGGTTCGATCCATCGTATCTTATCGTACCGTTGAAGATATACTTGTCGCGGTACGCGTATCCCGCGTTGAGGAAAGCTCCGGCAAAGCGCTCATTGTCGAATCCAATCGCGTAGGTTGAAATACCCTGGCGGTTGAGGAAGTCGATCATGCGCGGGTCGATGTTGACAACGCCACCGTTCTCATAGACGACACCGATCCCGTCGGCGCGACGGCTGTTGCGATTGGTGTATTTGATCTCCTGTCCGGCGAGTACGTTAATCTGATGAATGTCGTTGATCGTGTGCAGCCAGTCCAGGCTGTTTCGCACATAGAAGTATTTCAGATCATCCGTCGTAAGGTTGTTGAAACCGCCTTCGGGAAGGATAACCTGTGGCTGACCACCGGGATCATTAGGGTCGCGAAACAGGAGTGGGTTGGCATCCTGAATGTATTGCGTGTCGTCGGCGCGGTAAGCTTCTGCCTGGTTACTGCGTTCATGGATCACGTGCTCACGGCGCGTAAACGCATACCTTGTTTGCGCGGTGCTTCGCAGGTTGAGGTTGTTCCTTATCTTGTAATTCAGGTCAGCCTGGGTCGACAGGTCGGCAACGTTGATGTTGATATAGTTGAGACTCAGTTCTTCGACGATGTTAAACGGCGCATAATTCCTGCGGAAATACTCAGGTCTTCCGTTGCTGTCATAGGCGCGCATAGACCGGCTGGTGTTCAGGGCATAACTCAACGGGTTGATATCAAAATCCCTTCTGAATCTTCCGGTGATCGGATCGAAATCACGGTTCTGTGTTCCGGGGGCGCGCTGCTCGCGATAGTTTCCGGTGATTTTCAGGTCCAGTGAAAGCCTGTCGGAAAAAAGGAATGTGTTCTTCGCCGTTCCCGCGTAGCGCTTCACGTTGTCGGCAATAGTCTGTCCGTTGTCGTGCAGATAACTGATCGAATAGTAGCTGTTGTGTTTTTCATTTCCCGCTGTGAAGCTTAGCGAATGTTGCTGCTGCATGGAAAGGTCGCGGAAAAGAACATCAAACCAATCAGTATTTGCGTTTTCATATTGGTTGAGAAAGTTTTCGTTGAGCGACCCATTTGGTCCCCAGTCCAGGTTATGTTCTGATATTTCAGAGAACATCTTTCCCAGTACGCCGAAGTTCTGTGCTTTCACGGAGGTGGTGATGTCAATCAATCCCTTTTCATACATCTCGCGGTAGATCGACATTTCCTCGCCTGAATTGAGGATATCGAATTGATTATATGTCGGTCTTAGGTTGAGTGAGAAGTTGGCAGCATAGTTCACGCGGGTCTGGCCGCTTCTTCCTTTTTTGGTAGTGATCACGATAACGCCGTTCTTGGCGCGCGTGCCGTACAGGGCTGTAGCTGAAGCGTCGCGCAGCACTTGCTGGGATTCTATATCGTCGGGATTAAGGCCTGCAATTGAGGAGGCTGTCAGGGTGTTGGCATTCCCGGTGATGATATCGTCGGCGTTTACCTGGTTGAGGTCTTCAAGGATAACGCCGTCGACAACAAAGAGTGGTTGTGTATCGCCATTGATGGAAGTATTACCGCGTATTCTGATTTTAGGGTTTGTTCCGAAGGATCCTGAGACGTTGTCGACGGTAACACCGGCGACGCGTCCTTCGAGCATCTGACTGACGTTGGACATCCCGCCAACGCGCAGGTCCGACATTTTTACGGTAGCTGCAGATCCTGTGAAAAGTTTGCGTTCAACCTCCTGGAAGCCGGTAACCACCACCTCTTCAAGTTCCGTTGTTTCGCCCGCCATGCGGACATTCACAACGCTTCGGTTACCCACAACCTGTTCAACCGGAAGAAAACCGATAAATGAAAACACCAGCGTATCTCCAGACCCTCTGACTTCGAGGGAATAATCACCGTTCACGTTGGATATTGTCCCGCGGGTAGAATTCTTCACGCGGATGTTGACTCCGGGCAATTCCTCGCCATCTTTTTCAGAAACAACCTTACCTGTGATCGTCCTTTCCTGGGCCGATAGTGAAAATGAACCGCATAGAAGGATAATCCCGGCCAGTAAAAATTTTCTCATGTATCCAGTATAGGTTTTATGCACCGCGCTCAGATGCCTTGAAAGCTCTCTCCCGGGTGTTACGTTATCTGACAGGGACGTCGGATCCGGAAAACTTCGAAGCAAACCAATGGCAACACTCTTTTTTTAAAATTAATTATTTGCTCCTAAAATACAACATGCATAAGGGTCCGCGGGTCTTTTTCATTTATGGAATTATTTTGAATGTTAACGCACAAACCGCTCAACAATCGTTGGCGTCACTTGAGCATGGAAATCATTTTCAAGCGTTCTTTTTCATCGGGCATTCTTCCAAAGCCTGCCATCGCGTTGTCGAGCATGTGATGAGCTTTTGAGGTCCCGGGAATGGCGCACGAAACTGCGGGGTGTGAGAC
>JAEZGH010000195.1 GCA_023417065.1 Bacteroidota bacterium | reverse complement strand
GCGTGAGGGATAGCAGCGGCACCCCGGACCCGGCGCTTTTGGCCGGGGAGGAGTAGAGCGGATAGCCCGACCCGAGGCTTTTGCGAGGGGCACGCCCAGAACAATTTCCAATATCCAATGATCAATTGCGATCATCAAGGATCCAAGGATCTTACTCGCACTCACGACTCCCACTCACAACTTTCCCTTGAATTCCCACGTCACCCCGAACACGCTCTCAACCTTCTTCAACGCCTTCTTCAGATCGATCCCCTTGCCCATCACCGGTTTGAAAATATCTCCCATCTCCTTCACCCGATCCACCGCGTTCCAGATGTTGTGATCGGTGATCTTCAGACCCTTTTTCACTTCCTCCCAGTGCAGCGGCATGCTCACCGGTGCGCCGGGTTTTGGCCGCAATGAATACGGCCCGGCCACGGTCGCTTGCGGACGGTTCTGCAAAAAGTCCACGTAAAGTTTACCGCCGCGGTTGCGCACGATCCGTTCGATGGTGGTGAGTTCCGGCAGTTGTGCCTGCACCAGTTTCGCGATCACGCGGCCGAATTCCTTGCAGTGTTCGTAGCTGTACTTCGCGCCGAAGGGGATGTAGATGTGCATGCCGGTACTGCCGCTGGTCTTCGGGTAGGCAGGCACATCGATCGCGCCGAGGATCTCTTTCGTAACCCGCGCCGTTTCCACCACCTGATCGTACGATTGTTTGTCCGGATCCAGATCGATGATGCACCAATCCGGGTTGTCCGGTTTCTGTATGCGGCTGTTCCACGGGTTGATCTCGATGCAGCCCAGCCAGGCGGCGTAGAGAAAACCGGCTTCATCGGTGATCACGAAAAACTCCTTTTCACGCTCATCCGCATTGCTGTAATATGGATAGGTCTTCGCCCAATCGGGTGCCTTGCCCTTCACATCCTTCTGGTAAAAGGTCTTTCCGTGTATGCCGTTCGGGAAGCGGTTCAGCGTCTGCGGCTTGTCCTTGTAATAGGGCAGCATGATCGGCGCCATCTGGTAATAGTAATTCAGCATGTCGCGCTTCGTCACCTTGTCCTCCGGCCAGTAGAGTTTGCTCAGGTTGGTGAACTTCATCTTGAGACCGTTCACTTTTTTCACCTGCGTTTCCTCGGTCGGGTTCAATAGCGTTTTCGCGCTGCCTTTCACGGTCGATCTCACCGCCGATTCTGTCACTTTCGTCTTCGCACCTTTCTTCGCTGCGGTTTTCTTGGCGGCTTTATTGGGTGTTGCTTTCGCTCCGACAGCCGTTGGCGTAATGGGCGTTTCCCACACCACATCCTTCGGCGCCTTGTCCTCGCGGATCCCCTTGAAACTCGGGAGCCTGATATTGCCATCGGGCGTCTTCTCGCGGTAGGCGATCTCCACCACGATCTCCGGCTTCACCCAGAAGGTCTCCACCTTGCCCGGCACCGGCCTGAAACGCGATGGTTTGTTATGATCTGGCGGCACCACGAATGGACTCTTCTTCGTCTCCAATATCTTCAACCGCGCAAGGATCTCCTTCTGTTGTTTCACGCTCCAGCCAGTGCCCACGGGTGTCATCGATCGGAATTCGCCGTCCTCGTAGATCCCAAGCAACAGTGCACTGAAAGGCTTGCTCGTGCCCTCGTTCTTCGTGTACCCGCCGATCACCGCCTCCTGCCGTTTCTCGGTCTTGATCTTCAACCAATCCTTGCTGCGGTTGTCCGGGCGGTAGGTGCTTTCCAGACGTTTGGCCATGATCCCTTCCAGCCCCATCTTATCCGCAAGCGCGAAGAACTCCTTTCCATCGGCATCGAACTGTTCACTCAACTTGATCGGACTTTCAGCGGGAAGTTTTCCGATCGCCTCTTCCAGCAACGCGCGGCGCTCGTGCAACGGCAGCGACATCAGATCGCGGCCCTCGTACCAGAGCATATCGAACACATAGAACACCAGATGCCCATCCGCCTCGCTGCGCCAGTTCTGCATCCGGTTGAAATCCGGCAGCCCATCCTTCGCCAGCACCACCAGCTCGCCATCCACCACCGCATCGATGCCCCACTTAGTAAGCGCTTCGGTGATCGGATAATACTTCTCCGTAAAGACCTTGTTGTTGCGTGACCGGATCTCCGCACCGCCGTCGCTCACGTACCCCAGCGCGCGGTATCCATCCCACTTCACCTCATAGATCCACTCGTCGCCTTCCACGGGTTTGGAGACCAGCGTGGCCAGCATGGGCATGATGTCCTGCGGCATGGAAGCCTGTGCCGACGTGGCTTTCTTGCTCTGAGAACGGGCAGAAGATGTGTGCCCCGAAGTGCGGGAGGAGGTGTTTCGCATGAGGGTCGGGCAGCAAATGGCGGGCCCTTGCGGAATATCCAATGTTCAATTCCCAATGCTCAATGTCCAACGGAATACCTTGGATCGTCCGATCACTTGAAAATTGGTTATTGGCCATTGATCATTGTTTTGGGGGCGTGCCACCAGCCGTCGCTCGGAAGCGCCGGCAGCTGTCGGGCTCTCCGCTGCAACTCCGCACTCGCAAAAGCCTCGCTTGCGGGGTTTCCGCTGCGATCCCTCACGTGGATTGCGGGGTTGGGAGGATCATATTTCATTAGTTTAGGACCTGAACCCGACAATGAAGTTCAGCCTTAGTCATCCAATTGGAGTACAGTTTTGGGCATCCGTTTTTGCTCTATCGTTGGTAGTGAACGGGTCCGGATGTGAGGCACAAGGACCATCTTGTGCCGATGAGCATTATTCGAAGTATTCGGATGCGATTTTCTCGGGCGAGCATGGAGAAGCACTTGTTCAGCTGAGAAATGCATATCACTGCGATACAGCGAATGAAGACGTCGCATTGGAGTTTGGTACAATGCTTATGGAATATGGTAGGTATGATGAAGTAATTCCGGTATGGAAGAAGATGGCTGAGGGTCATTCCCTTTTTCCTTACATCGCATGGCAGCTGGCAAGTGATCATGTTTCAGGATCTGAAGACATAAGTATCGTTAAAGCTGGTCTTGAAACAGTCGACGATAGAGAGAACAACTTCTCGAACATCGTATTTCGAACATTGGCGATCCATATGGTCCACGGAAGAGAACTCGCAATTCAATTCCTTGATAAGCATGGTGACTTTGAAGCTCCACACGACCAGGAAATTGTTGAGCATCTCAGAATTGAACTTGCAGCCGATAATTTCAAGGTGGAGAAATGGCTGTTCAATGATCGGTTGGAGGATCAGGGATAAATTGACCTACAGATCACAATGAGCCTCTGGCACCCCATCACATATAATGCGCTAGCCAAATTGATCGCAAGCGAAGAGAAGGCCATGGAGACGCAACTACTGGACTTCTGGCTGAAGATCAAGATCCGGCCTGAGAAGTGGCAGGAGGCTACTTATGTTGGTGGGTCCATGGCCCTCATTCGCCAAGCTCTCTCAGCCGTTTTGAGCATTTAGCAAACGTCCTAATGCCCATCCCCTCACAACTTGATCGCTACCTACAACCTCCCACCAAGCTCCAGCTCCAGGGCTTACTCCAACGCAGAGTTCTAGCTTTGGATCCGCAATGTTCACCCACCGCGGCGATGCGCGCACCTACACGCA
>JAEZGH010000167.1 GCA_023417065.1 Bacteroidota bacterium | reverse complement strand
TTCCCAAAGAGATCAGGTATTGTTGTCCGGGTGCACCAGAGATGCATCGCAAGTGCACCGCAAGGCAAATATGAAGGATAGTTAAAACATTGCCGACGCAGACATGAAGCAATCTTAACCCTTCTTTATGCTATGTCTTTGCTATACCTTTGCTTTGGTGTGCACTTCCTGTACTCCAACTGGCGGGGACAGGTGCACGTCCCGGTTAGCGAGTGTCTACCCAAGCTTGTTCGGTTAAATTCCGCCTGAAGAGGGCATCAAATCGCGGCTATTCAAGCTCAAAGCTGGGCCTTGCCAATATACGAAAAGTTCAAAATTGATTCGATTTTCGACCTTCCCGCTGGGGCGGGATGTTCTACCGCTGATGAGAAGAGAAGAAGAAGCCTTTGATCAGGAGGTATAAAGAGCCGAGAAAGGGATTTGAACCCTCGACCTTCCCGCTGAGGCGGGATGCTCTACCGCTGATGGGGAAGTGAATGAATGTAAGCCTTCGTCAGGAATAGTAAGAGCCGAGAAAGGGATTTGAACCCTCGACCTTCCCGCTAAGGCGGGATGCTCCACCGGAGATGGAGAGAGGACAAGCCTTCGTGCAATTGTAGTAAGAGCCGAGAAAGGGATTTGAACCCTCGACCTGCTGATTACGAATCAGCTGCTCTACCGCTGAGCTATCTCGGCTTGGCGGGGCCAAAATTAGGTGGTCGGCAAAATAAAAGCAAAGCCATCAAAGCATTTGGATATACCTGCTTTCTGTTAAATTTCGCAGGTGCTTTCGAAGAAATGTAAATATGCGATCCACGCGCTCGTCCATATGGCCAAACGGCCGGAGGAGAGATTCCTTATCCGGGATATCTCTGACGCTTGCAATATCCCGAGAAAGTTTCTCGAGGGCATCCTGCTCGACCTCAAGAGAGCTGGTATCCTTGGAAGCAGACAAGGCAAGGGCGGTGGATATGTCCTCCGGCGAAAACCCGACGAGGTAAATCTTGCAGAAATAATTCGCTATTTTGATGGAGCCATCGCGGCCGTACCGTGCGCGTCCCTGAAATTCTACGAGCCCTGCGACGAGTGTGAAGATGAAGAAGTCTGTGCGGTCAGGTATGCGTTCGTGGAAATACGAAACGCTACGTTGGAACTTCTCAAAGCCGACACGCTCGAGACGCTCGTGAAACAGGAAAACAAACTAATTGCAAGGAAAAACCGTTAGCTTAGCGTACTTTAACCTCTGGTTTTTATCATTCCAGAAGCAAAATATTGTTCAACTTTTAACCTTATATTCTATGTCCCTCAGATTAGGCGATATCGCTCCCGATTTCACGGCCGAAACCACTCAAGGCACAATTAATTTTCACGAATGGCTGGGCGACTCATGGGGTATCCTCTTCTCGCACCCGGCAGATTTTACTCCGGTTTGTACCACTGAACTCGGTGCTATGGCTAAACTCGACAACGAGTTTCGCAAACGCAATGTTAAGGTGTTGGCAATTAGCGCTGATCCTATCGACTCTCACAACCGATGGATCGGAGACATCAACGAAACGCAGAATACTGAAGTAAACTATCCCCTTATTGCCGACCCTGAGTTCAAGGTGGCAAACCTCTACGGTATGGTTCACCCTAATGTCGACAAGTTCACGGTTCGCTCTGTTTTCGTGATCGGTCCTGATAAAAAGATCAAACTTATGATCACTTACCCTGCGTCGACAGGCCGGAACTTCGATGAGATCCTCCGCGTGGTGGACAGCCTGCAGCTCACGTCAGGATACAGCGTGGCAACTCCAGCCAACTGGAAACATGGCGAGGACGTGATCATCACACCCGCTGTCAAAGACGAAGAGATCGAAGCAAAATTTCCAAAAGGCCATAAGCGCATCAAGCCTTACCTGCGCACAACGCCGCAACCCAACCTTTAAACAAAAAAATGCCTTCTTCGGAGGGCATTTTTTTTTCATTACAATCGCCGTTAGCCACACCTTAACTCAAACTTTGAACACTTCGCATAAATGGTTGTAGCCAATTACCCGTTTGCACGTAATCTTAGGTAACCCGACCGGCACGTCGGCATATCACTAAAATGCCATGAAGCGATATTTCTTCCTGCTCCCGATCTGCTTTCTCGTCAGCTGCTTTAACAACAGCGAGCGAATTCGTCCGGTGGAAAAACCACTGATCGAAGCAGTATACGCCTCAGGATACGTGGTTGCACGTAATCAATATCAAGTCTTTGCCCTGGCCGATGGCTACGTCCTTGAAAAAACAATTGAAGACGGTGCCGAAGTTAGCCCGGGAACGCCGCTGTTTATACTTGAAAGTGGACAGCAAAGCTCCCGATTTGATCTCGCGAAGAAGAACTGGGCTGTTGCTTCCGCCAACTATCGCGACGACTCGCCAGTGCTGGCGGAAATTCTTTCAGCAGTCAACGCAGTCAGAACGAAAATGGAATTCGATTCGGTGAATTTTGTTCGTTATAAAAACCTCCTCGATCAGAACGCAACATCACGGGCCGAATTCGACCGGATGCGGCTTGCGTATGATAACTCGCGATCTGAATTCCTTCTTCAGCAAAGTCGTTATCGCCAGGTCAAAGATCGCCTCTACCTGGAGCTGGAAAGTGCACGTAGTCAGCTTGAGATTGCGGGCAACGAATCAGGTAAGTACATCGTGCGGAGTGATGTGAATGGCGTCGTTTTTCAGACATTAAAAGAAAAGGGCGAACTCATTCGGCGGGGTGAACCTGTTGCCATAATCGGAGATAAACGCGCCTTCTTTCTTGAACTCGCGGTTGACGAACGCGATATTCAGCGACTTCAGCACGGGCAGGATATTCTCGTTACTATCGATGCACTACCGGGACAGACATATAGCGCTACCGTTGAGAAGATCTATCCTCTGGTCAATAGACAGCAACAGTCCATAAAGGTAGATGCGTCGTTGAAGGACACGATTCCTTTGCTGGTCTCGGGGCTGGCAGTCGAAGCAAACATTATCATCCGAAGAAAAGAAAATGCGTTGGTAATACCGAGGGCTGCCGTTGCAGGCAGGGACTCCCTGTGGATTCAGACTGCAAATGGCAAAGAAAAAATCCGCATCATAAAGGGAATTGAAACCCTTGAAGAAGTAGAGGTAGTGAAAGGCATAAGCCGCGATACCGAAGTTTTGCTGATCAAATAATTCATATGCATGAAACTCGCTGTTGAAATAGCACGAACACACCTCTTCGCGAGGCCGCGGCAAACCGTCATCGCAATGCTGGGTGTGACGTTCGGTATCGGGATGTTCATTGCTATGGTAAGCCTGATGACGGGGCTGAATGACTTCACCGAAGAATTAACCATGACGTCGTCGCCTGATATTCATATCTATCACGACGTCACCCGTGACAGAGAATCCATAGCAGAGCAAGTTAATCCACAGGGTTTGAACCTGATACATCATCAGAAACCGAAAATCGAAACAGCCAAGGTTCGCAACGCACTTCAGATTGCCGATGTGTTGCGTCGTGACGAACGCGTAAGAGGAGTTTCACCTTTGATATCATCGCAGGTGTTTTACAATTACGGCGCCGTGCAGTTGAATGGAGTGATCTTAGGCGTTGATATTATTGAGGAGGATCGTCTATTCGATATCCGGTCTAAAATGAAGTCAGGAAGAATCGAAGACCTTAAATCCAATCACGATGGGATCATTATGGGAACAGGGCTTGCAAAGAAGCTGAACATAGCCACGGGTGAACGAATAGTAGTTACAACGCCACAGGGGTATACCATCACGCTTAAAATTGTAGGGTTGTTTCAGATGGGCATCGGGACTGTCGACAATGTTCGGAGTTACGCCAACATCTCAACAGTTCAGACGATCTTGCAGCAGGACAGGGGTTATATAACAGATATCAACCTAAAGTTGCACGATCTACACACGGCAAAGGAAGTAGCTGGTGAATACGAGAAGCAGTTCAATTACAAAGCCGAGGACTGGGAAACGGCAAACGCAACGTTCCTTACGGGAGTTGTTGTCAGGAATATCCTCACTTATTCCGTTTCCATCACCTTGCTTGTGGTGGCGGGTTTTGGCATCTACAACATCCTTAATATGACAATCTTCAGCAAGATGAAAGACATTGCGATTCTGAAAGCAATGGGTTTCTCGCCAACGGATGTAAAGAACATCTTTCTGATTCAGGCTGTAGTTATCGGGCTGGTTGGAAGTATCGCGGGGCTTGCTATAGGCTTTGGACTTTCATGGCTGATATCACAGGCACCTTTCGACGGAGGTGATATGGTGAGTCTTGATCACCTGCCGGTGAACTTCGATCCGAAGTATTATATCATCGGGATTGTATTTGGCGTAGCGACGACTGCGCTGGCAGGGTATATGCCTTCGAGAAAGGCTGGCAAAATGGATCCGATTGAAATCCTGAGAGGGTAGGATAGGTATGGATGTGCTGCGAACCAAAGGAATCACGAAATACTTCTACGACCCGGAGAAATTTCAGGTACTGAAAGGAATTGATCTGGCGGTGAAGAAAGGCGAGTTCCTTTCGTTAATCGGGAAGTCGGGGTGTGGGAAGTCTACGCTGATGTATATCCTTTCAACGATGGATACGGATTACGAGGGTGAACTTGAGATTTCAGGTGTGTCGTTACAAGGCAGGAAGCAGGATTTTCTGGCTTCGTTTCGGAACAAGCATATCGGTTTTGTGTTTCAGTTCCACTATCTGCTTCCGGAATTCACCGCGTTGCAGAATGTAATGATTCCGGCATTGAAGCGCAACGCCTATACCCGAAAGGAAGTTGAGGAACGGGCATATGAGAAGCTGCGGATTCTTGGGGTTCAGGACCAGGCGCTGAAGCCCACAAGCAGGCTCTCGGGGGGACAGCAGCAGCGCGTGGCGATTGCCCGGGCGTTGATCAACGATCCAGACATAATCATGGGTGACGAACCTACAGGGAACCTTGATTCTTATAACACGCACGTGGTCTTCGATATTTTTCAGGAATTGACATCGGAATACAGGCAAACCATTATCGCGGTGACGCATGATGAGGAGTTTGCCCGGAAATCAAACAGAATAATTGAAATGAGTGACGGTGAAATTGTTGGTGGTAAAATATAACCTATGCTGTTTTCGACTCGTTAAGAAGGTTAGTCAAATTTTTTAGAGCTATGTATAACCAGTCGAAAACATCGCAAAACGGTAATTCTTACGTTCAGCATTTCCAGGAAGCTCAAATGAATCTGATTGCGCTTATTAAAGAAGAGCGCCTTCTGAAGCGCATACGGAAGAGCAAACAAAAGATGGTACGAACATATGACTAAAAAAGGATCTATTGCAATCGTTGGTGGCGGGATTGGTGGTCTCACCCTGGCAATTGCCTTACAACGGAAAGGTATCCCCGTTAACGTTTTCGAAAATGCCTCAGAAATAAAACCCCTCGGTGCAGGGATCGTGCTCGCCGCGAATGCCATGAAAGCTTTCCGCTCCATCGGGATGGAAGCTGATGTACTGGGGGCGGGCAATACGATGAAGCGATTCAGTATTCGCGATCAGAAAGGAAAAGTTCTCAATTACACAGAAACAGAACGGATACGCTCCCGTTGGGATCTGGTGCACACGGTAACCCTTCATCGGGCAGACCTGCACAATGTATTACTAAAGGCTCTTTCGCCCGGCTCTCTTCACCTTGGGAAGGGGTGCGCCGGATTTTCGCAGACTTCAAGAGGAGTTGAAATTTCTTTCAGGGACGGTACTTCTCAGGGCTTCGATTGGGTTGTCGCGGCGGACGGCGTACATT
>JAEZGH010000143.1 GCA_023417065.1 Bacteroidota bacterium | reverse complement strand
GGTGGTAACACCTGGATGGCCGAAACGCATTGATAGAGACGTTTATTGACATAAAAACCGTTAGCTACTATGAGCACCAGAAACAGATCTTACTTTTCGGATTGTCGATGCTTCTTTGTAACGACATCATGCTACCTGCATCATCATTTGCTGCATTTCGAATCTTGTCGCCGGATCGTCGGGGCAAGCATTGTATTTGTATGCCGGAAGTACCAGGCAGACGTTCTTGGCTATGTACTGATGCCAAATCACGTTCATTTTGTAATTTACTTCAAGAACGAGAATCGACTTTCCGTTTTCATGCGCGATTTCAAGAAGTTTACTTCTGTTCAAATCCGGAACGAGATTGCACGATTAGCGCCAAGATTTCTTGGTGAACTTGAATATCAGTACAGGGATCAGTTATTCAAGGTCTGGAACGACAGGTTCCACGATCAGTGCATCAAGTCAAGACGCCATGTCCGGAAAGCACTGAGTTACATTCACAACAATCCTCTTCAGGAACATTGGCGATTGGTAGAGCACCCGACTGAATACCCTTATTCAAGTGCTTCATACTATTCGTCGTTTGCACAAGGGATCGTACCGGTACGCCATTACCGCTGTTATTTCTGACCGAACACAATGTTTTCCGGCCCTTCTGGTGTTTTCACCTGGAGGGAGGAAAATACTACACCGTTTCTGCATCCAGGTTACAATTTTGCAAAGGCTCTGTTATTTTTAATTACTTTTCGTGGTGGATCCACGTCCACCCGGAATCCGATTTAAATGGACTGCTTGTGCTCTTCGAGGTGTTAATAACAATTTTTGTAAAATATGGCTTGTAGTACCAGGCAAAAAATACAGCGCCCAGAGTTGGCTTCTCACGTTCGGTGTAGTCCAGCCAGATTTCCCTTGGATTGTCTACTTTGAATCCTCGGAACTGCTTCTGAAAATAGCTCTCATCCGCCAGAACGCGCCTTCCCGTTGGATCCAATCTGTAGACGAACTCGCCGCCATACACGGCAACACTATTCGGCTGGAATGCTGGCATTAACCAAACTGAAAGGGAATTATCCTCGTTCTTCCGGATATATTGATTGAACCTAAGATTGATAGAATCTCTGAGGGCTTTGATTTGCTGACCAGACGTTTGCAGAGCCCGGGAATATGTGTTCAATAACGTGGTATCAACTGCCTGATCAGACCTGCTTATTTTTCCGTCCTTGACTTCGTAGTGAAATACGACGTCATAGGTATTGTTCTCAAATTTTCCATAGACAGCATGCCAGGTGTCATGGCGCTTAAAGCAAAACCATTCGTTGCCTAGCCGCGCTATCTCACTTTTGTCCTGCGCCATCACGCTGTCGGATGTCAGCCATGCGATCCTGTCATACTCGCACAACCATTCAGCAACTTGTGCCTTTTCGCTGAAGTCTTTAATGTCAAACTGTGGCTGATTTGCAGTCTGAGTCCAACCAGCGATCGCCAGCGAAAGAAACAGGATTACAATACTTACCTTCATTTATAAACTTATTTGGCTTTTCCAACCCGCAAATTTTCAAAGTGGTCCATACGAAAATATGTTTACCACCAATTTACCCTCTGCGGCTATCCCTATTTTGTCAATACTCATGAAATCCCTTATTCCCGCGTTACGCACAAAATCCACTCACCCAATTGATGTTCGCCATCATGGTGATCAAACAATTTCCAATCATTTACCTAATTCATTAGTAAGGCAAATTAACCGAAATGTTTTTATCTCCCATCACGTAAACGTTGTTTCCAGTAAGTTCTCATTCTGACAGCCTCATCGTGTGCAACGTTAAGCCGATCATTTATCGATTCAAATTGTATTCCGGTGACCTGATATGTGATCTTGATGTCATCAAAATGCGTCGTCCTGATATCGAGCGGTCCCCAGACGGAAGCCAGGATATAGTGTGAAACAATATTTCGGCCGGGATCTGAGAGTGCCTTTATCAATTTCTTCGTAGCAGGCTTTCCATAAGCAATGAGTTTGGCCGCTGCTATCGCATCCTCCTTCAGTTCAAGAGTCCAGGCATAGTGACACGTCCCTCTCAACTGCGAATTATCCAACTTGAATATCCAGACATCCACGGAATCGCGCTGAGCAAACGCTGCTGGTCCGGAAAGAAAGAATAATCCGATCAACAGAATTCCATGAATCAAGGATAGTTGTTCGGCTTTCATCATAACGGGTTAGTTATTTTTATCTCTCAAAATCGTTAGCTGCTCAGCCTCGCGGAAATCATATCCAGCCGTCCTCGTGCAAGTATTCGTCCAAAATGCGCCTGCGGTATGATAAGCTTTAGAGCCGTCGCCGTCAGCAATGATCCCGGCCAAAAAGTTTGCGGCGGAGCCATAGACGATGTATCGACCTGCTGCCTTGAACCTGTAGCCACACGTTGCGCTCATAAGAGGTGTGTAGATAATAATCGACCCCGTAACATTGCCCTTAAACACCTCGGTGATTTCAAACTGAACTTTTAATATTGAAAGCTTCTCGAAGAACTGACGGTTTTCATCGTTCAACCGGGCTCTGACCTCGATCGCATCCTCCGCGCTGACAGTCTGATAAAGAAAGACCGTATCAATCGTCAACACCTTCCCGGAAACAATCACATCAGACCGGGTGTAGCCTTCGCCAACGGTCGCAGGTGTTTCACATTTGCAGGCGTAGGATTCGACAAAACTTATCAAAACGAATACCGTAGTAGCAAAACTTACTTTCAAGAGGCGTTGTGTTTGCATCAAATAATAGCTTTTCTTGACGAACGTCGTATTGCCTGCCGTAGCCTTTGCAAACAGCGCTGTCTTCCCGGGAAGTTCCCGATCCATGCATTCAGGAATCTTTTTGCTCATGGTTAAATTGGTGGTTTGTTATTTCTTACTACCCAGGGAAAGTATTATAGACCGCCGGCCCTAAACGGATTAAGCGCCTGTGCTATCCTCGCCGCATAGCAATATTCTCATGAACCCATGCTACTTCCTCTTCTGGTTCAACTGTTCCAAACTTCTTGAACCTGCTGAATGTTCCACCTGGAAAATCATATGGCTTGCTGTCGTCAAAGTACGGTCCGACTACACCAAGAAGCCACCCATCTGATGCTGCCCAGTGGGGTTCATTCACTCTGAATCTGAACACCTCATAGTGAACACGGTTTGCTTCATCAAAAGGAATGGTAACTCTCCTGACATGCTCGATTTCGTCAGGCAGCGCATCAAGTTCGGTAGGAAACTCCAACCAGGTTGACATATTTGCCTCGGCGCTCTTTTGAATACTTACCAAGTCTGACGGGAACAAATCCAGCCTGTTTATTCCTAAAAGGAGATCGAAGGTTACCTCGCGGGTTCCGAGCCCCAATGCAAACGGGGCTACTTCTTCGGCAGTCGGAACTCCTCCGCGTTCTATGATATCAACAAGGCTTCGGATCCGCTCATACCGGGCTTCATTAAGTTCGTTTGCCTGGGTTTTCACTTTCAAGGTGCGGTATGCGATATATCCCAACGCGAGAAGAACCACCGCTCCGATAACATATCCTATCATAGGTAACTTCATTATTTATTGTTTCAATAGTTCTTAAGAATATCAGGCTCGCCTTCATTTCCCGGCCAAAGGGAAGCAATCCAATAGTTTTGACAGTGGTATGATCATCACGTCGACGATAGGCGCCGGTGTCACGTTGAGTATCGGCAACGAATTGTGAAAATATGAATGAGAATGATTTAGGCAGATCTGACGTCATGGGTGACAACACACAACAGTGATGTAAGAATATCACGCATTAAGTTAATAATTTGCTGCGAAATTTTAGCCTGTGCTCAAACGAAAATCCTCCACCCTTTTTTGTTTCAGTTTTTAATCATACATTGAGTCTTCGTACTTCGAAAAACCCTCTCCGATGTGCGAGTCCTTGCTGCATTTAGAGCATGCAGGGCTGCACAAATAATTCGACATACTATGAATTCACATTTTTCCGGCAGACCACACCGTGGCCCATGCTCATCGTACTTTTTTCCCTCCCCGGAGAGCAAGGGAATAACCGAACAATTACCTATCACGATTTCCTGAACCATTTGAAGAATTGGCAGGCCCACTGCTCGCCACGGTCATCAGACACGTGTGAGGCTTGTACTTTGCCAGTAAGTCGTGATCAAATTTGTATCTATCTATAGCAGGCTTTAAATAACATATGAAAAAAAGATTTCTTCTAACGCTGGCAGTGCTCAGCCTCATGACGGTAAACTCCTGTAAAATCGAAAGCGATGACGAGCCGGTCCCAGGCAAGGATGTCACTGCCGAAAAGAAAGACGTCAAGACCTTTGAAATCGTCAATCTCATTGCACGTGAGAACCTTGCCAGCAAATACAGCGGAACGTTCGGTGCACAAGCTGTTGAACTTCTGAAGACCTCTGACAGTACACTCACTTTCTACGTTCCGGATGTCCCGGCAGGTGAAGCTGTTTTGAAATTTGACCTTGCGACAATCAAGTATAACGTCGTCAAAACTCAGGAGGTTGATCCCGGACAGCTGATCAGCAGTCTCACGCAGCGATTTGATCAACAGGTGGACCTGCTGAATCCTTCAACTCCCGAAGAGGAGGCTGAGGTTGAAGGTATTAAGGAATACAGGGAAGAAGTCCTCGCGCTTTTCAATTCCCTGAATGACGACGAAAAACGACAGGCTGTACTATTCTATGAAGCCAACAAAGAGGTTTTCAGGTCATTTGCCAACAGCACATTTACAAACTTCGACGCTTCAACGCGTATGCGACTTCAGTCTGATTGTCCGCGTACCGACTTCAAAACGTTCTACGGATGTACGGCAGACAATCTGGGTACAGCCGCGACCGATTTGATGAAAGCATCCAAAGAGTTTCTGACGATGGTTACGCTTGCAGGCATTTCAGCATACCTTGCACCTGCATCGTTTGGCCTATCCGCATTTGGCACAACGCTGGCGCTGGGCACGGCAGGATATTTACTGGTGACGGAAGTGAAACCTGCGGTGACTCACTTCAAACAATCGCTGACGCCGTTTCTGAAGGCCAACTGGATCTTCAGCAAGGCGTTGTTTGAGGTTACGGTCGAGACTTTCCAGGACAAGACAAGCACCGATCTCAATCTTACTCCGAAGTTCAGATCCATCACTGCGGATGACCATGACGTCACTCCGGGGAACAGCAAGTTTATCCATGCCATGACAGCCCTGACCGGATACTGGAACAAGCTGACCTCCTTCTTTGGAGTTCTTCCCTCCTACCAAAACTCAGAAGAAGCCACAACCTTGTCCACCGGAGAGATTCAGGTTTCGAACATCTCCAATCCCAATGTTGAATATCTTGGCAATACAGGACAATCACTATCATTCACATCCCTGTCGGGAAATGAGGAGACGTTCAGTTATAAAGTCCGCGTAACCAAGGAAGGCTTTGTTGAAGAGAAAACACTGACCGCAAAAATCCTGGCCAGTGACCCGTGCGTTGACGGAACGATGACAGCACCCGTCATAACCAATGTAAGTCTTGTGTGCAATGAATCCAATCAAGTGGCGATCCGCGTCTCGTTCACCGCAGATGGCACGGGCATATTGACATGGGGAGGGACGGGTTCATGTGCTTTGGAAGCAACCTGTTACCCTGTGAGGTTGTACTTTCGGCAAGAGGGTGGTTCACCAGACTTTGCGCTCGCAGCCAATGGCTACAACGTCGAGCTCATATCCGGTAACGCCAATGCCGGGGTAATTGAGCTTACCATGACGTGGAATGCACATTGTATTGACGGCAAAACGGCAGCACAATCGCTCGCAACGCATTACGCGAATTATGATTGGCGGGTGGAGCTGATGAATAAGTGTAACCAGCGGTCAGCGCAGTGGGAGTTTTAG
>JAEZGH010000115.1 GCA_023417065.1 Bacteroidota bacterium | reverse complement strand
CATTGGCGCACAGATCGTTCGCGGGTGGCAGCGGCGGAGTGCCAACGCACACATCGAACGTTGCACCTGCCGCTGAACTGCTCCAGCTGTACACGCGCACATAATAGGTCTCGCCGATCGTAAGACCGGATGGGTTGCTCGTGTTCGGGTCGCTCGAAACGACCAGGGTCATTCCCGCAGCTGCGCATGGATCGGGAAGCGCGCGGTATACGGCATGGCCCATATCGGTGAAGCCCGAAACGTTGAGGAGGCTCACCTGGTGCTGGTTTGAAGTGGCCACGAAGCTGAACCATACATCGTCGTTCGGTGTTCCCGATACATCATCGGGCTGTGGGGATGCCGTGGCCGAAGCCGTGGTGCCTGGTGTTACATCATCACAAGCCAGCGTGGGGTTCACCGTAAGGGCCACAGCACCCGCGCATTCGTCGTTCGCAGGTGGTGGAGGTGGAGTACCGATGCAGATATTGAAGTCCACCGAGTTGTTGTTCGTGCCCCAGGTATATACCCGCACATAATAGGTCTCTCCGATCGTGAGACCGGCAGGGTTGCTCACATCGGGATCACTGCTGCTGATCAAGGTCATGCCAGCTGGGTCGCAAGGGTTGGGTAAAGCACGATAGGTGGCATGGCCCATGTCCGTGCTGGGTGTCACATTCAGCAAACTCACACGGTGCGAAGTGGCGGTGGCCACGAAACTGAACCACACGTCATTGCTGGGTGTGCCGCTTACATCATCGGGTTGGGGTGATGCGGTGGCCGCATTCGTTGTACCGGGGGTGACCGTTCCGCACGCGAAATCCGGATTCACAGTAAGGGCGATCGCGCCTGCACATTCGTCGTTCGCAGGTGGGCAGAAATAGCTGTTGTTGTTCAGCGACAGGTTACACAGCGGATCGCTCTCGTGCGCAATGGTGATGTCCACATCATCGCCATTTGCGAAACCGGTAAGTGTGGTGATGCCTGTGGTGCCGATCGGACCAATAGGAGTTTGGGCCACATCATTCACCGAGTACTCGATCGTTACGGAAGAACCATCTCCGAAGCCGGTAATGTCCACATCGATGTCAAAACCGCCCGGACAATCCGGAACGATCGTGGCAGTGGCTGCGGGCTGAGAACAATCGGGGACCGTAACGGTCACGGAATAATCCTCGGTCTGACCATAATCATATGCACCGCAAGGGTTGCTGGGATAGGTCGATCCGAAATCCTTCAGCACACGCATACGTGTTGTGCCAGCAGTGGCCGAAAAAGGAACAGTGATCTCTGTTGTGGCTTGCGCTAAGCAGTTCGTATTTACGATCTGACCTACTTGATGGGAGGTCTCGAATACGCCATCCTGGTCCCAATCGAAGAAAACAGTGATCGAATTGGTCCAGTTGCCACCGGTATTGCCTGAGACCGTGATCTCGTAAGAGCTACCGGCGGTGACGTTCGCGGGAGCAAGACCGGTGTAATCCATGTAATGCTCATCACCGGCGTCATTCACCGTGGATGTCGTGCTATTGTTGATACCCGCGAATTCGACCAGGCAGATGGGCTCAACATCATCGGTATAGGTGGGTTCGCAATAACAATCCAGTGGCGCGATCATGCCCACATTCAGCACGGTGCTGGATCCCGTGCCTTCACCAGCGCAGGTCACTTCTGCATAGTACCAGCTTTCTTCGGTCTGTGAGGTGGTCAATGTGGCATCGTCTCCGCCAACAACGGGGTCCCATGGTCCCGCACCTGATGTAGTACTTACGAACCATTGGTAGGTGACACCGCTTCCAGTTGTCTCGTTCTCGAGACCCAGTTGAAAATTGACACCCGCACAAGTCGTTGCCGGTCCGGTGGTCATTCCGGGAGCTGGTGTTCCCGTGCATGCCGCCTGCTGGAATTCCAGTTGTATCTGGGCGAGGGTGCTCGTGCGACTGGTTGCGGTCGGTGGTGTCGCAGGACTTGGGTTGGTGCCATCGCTACGGTAATAGATACCTGTATTCGTTCCACTGGTGAATGAACGCCAGTTGATCGTACAGTTCCAATTTGGGGTGTTTTCATCAACAGCGATCACCAAGTTATTTGTCCCATCATAAGAGAACGGAGTATCAAGGGTGATCTCCATCCAGTTGCCAGCGGCGGGGTATGTAACAGTACCGCTAAATACTTGGGTCATTGAGGCTACAGGCACCCATGCCGTAGTGCTTGAAAAGGTGGTCAGTGCGGTATGGCCTATATACACCGTCCATCCAGTGCTGTTGGCCGTACTTCCACCAGTATCCGAACTACCATTGAAATAGAATCGGATCGATTCGATATCACCGGATTGTCCGATCTGCGCTGCCGTGTAGATCTGCTGGCTATAGGTGTAACCATAGCAGGATACGATCGGAAGATTGGAATTTGTACTTGTTCCTGATCCGACCTGCACGGTCTGTGCGGAAAGGCCGCCAGCTATGGCCAGTGCGGTGAACAATGTTCCCATCCTTCCCCGGAAACCGCGCCTCTTCGGCTGTGTCGAGGGGTATTTGTGATCCATGATGTATTTGTTTTGGTTAGTCATCGAAATTCGTGAGGGTCCTATCTGCGGAAAATGACCCTGATCATTTCCGATCGGAGCCGGCGCCCAAATTAACAGATCGCCACGTTATCGACCATGGAATGTTAATAACTGTGGTGATCCGTGTTTTCCGTTCCCGCCGGTGAACATCGATCGGCCCTGCTACCTTCGGCGCCCATGCCCCGCCCGCCTTCGCTCTTGCAGGCCCTGTTGCCGCTGGTTTTGCTCGTGGCATTGCTCGCGATCAATGTCATGCTTTTCGGCGATGCC
>JAEZGH010000217.1 GCA_023417065.1 Bacteroidota bacterium | reverse complement strand
GAGTACACGCTGTGGACGATCCCCGGGCAGGATGAATGGACGGTGATCTTCAATGGCAAGGAATATTCCTGGGGCGTGAAAATGGATGGAAAACCGAGCCGCGATCCGGAAGCCGATGTGGCCAGCGTGGATGTACCGGTGATCCAGCTTCCCGATACGGTGGAACAGTTCACCATCCGTTTCGATCAAGGCCCGAAAATGATCATGGAATGGGACCTGGTGCAGGTGGAGGTTCCCATCGGCCGATAGCGCCGCGCTTCTACCTTTAGCCCATGCAATTCACCGCAGCGCAGATAGCGGAGATCCTCGATGGTGCCGTAGATGGCGATCCACAAGTGCTGGTGAACGATCTGGCAAAGATCGAGGAAGCGCGCACCGGCACGCTCACCTTCCTGGCCAACCCGCGCTACACCGAGCACATCTACTCCACCAAGGCCACGATAGCGATCGTGGACAATGGTTTCAGACCCGGCCGATCGATACCCAAGGGCCTTACGCTGATCCGTGTGGAAGACGCACGGCTCGCCTTCACCCGCCTGCTGGAGCTGCAGAGCGATCTTCGCTACAACAAGCAGGGCATCGAACAACCGAGCTTCGTAAGCCCTTCTGCGAAGATCGGAGCGGGCGTGTACATCGGCGCCTTCAGCTACATCGGCGATGATGTGGTGATCGGCAACGGCGTGAAGATCTTCCCGAACTGCTACGTGGGCGATGGCACCGTGATCGGAGAAGGCACCCGGGTGAACCCCGGAGTGAAGATCTACGATCGCATGGTGATCGGCCGAAACTGCATCATCCATAGCGGAGCGGTGATCGGGGCCGATGGTTTTGGTTTCGTACCCGACAAGGACGGCGTGTACGAGAAGATGCCCCAGGTGGGAAATGTGATCCTGCACGACGATGTGGAGATCGGCGCCAACACCACCATCGATCGCGCCACCATCGGAAGTACCGTGATCGGAAAAGGCACCAAGCTGGACAACCTGATCCAGATCGGCCATAATGCGGAGATCGGCGCGCACAACGTGGTGGTGGCGCAAACGGGCATCGCCGGAAGCAGCGAAGTGGGCGACCATTGCCAGATCGGCGGCCAGGTGGGAGTGGCCGGGCATCTGCAGATCGGCGATCGCGTGCGCATAGCTGCCCAGAGCGGGATCGGATCGAACATCGCAGATGACGCTACCGTCCAAGGTTCACCGGCGTTCAACATCGGCGAATACAAGCGCAGCTACGTCATCTACCGATCGCTTCCCGCGCTGAAGAAGAAAGTGGACGATCTGGAAAAGAAGATCTCCGGCACCGGGCTGGGCTAGTTCCGATCACCGCGCTACCTTCGCCAAGCGGTTGCCCGCCGGAACGATGTGCTCCGGGCAGGTGCCGAGCATTTCGCATGAGCGACAGACAACGAACCCTTGAGGCCCCCGTAGAACTGAAGGGTGTGGGGCTGCACACCGGCGAACCGGTGGAGTTGAAGATCATGCCCGCCCCTGCAGGTCATGGCTATAAATTCCAGCGGATCGATCTGGAGGAACGGCCGGTGATCGATGCGCATGCAGACAATGTGGTGACCACCGAACGCGGCACCACCCTCGAACAGAACGGAGCCCGCGTGTACACCACGGAACATGTGCTGGCCGCGCTCTACGGCATGCAGGTGGACAATGCCCTCATACAGGTCACGGGGCCCGAAATGCCGATCATGGACGGCAGTTCCAAACCCTTCGTGGATGCCATCGTGAAGGCCGGCATAAAGGAGCAGGACGCCGATCGCAACTACTACGAACTGCGCGAGAACCTCTATTACGAGGACAAGGATCGCGGGATCGAAATGCTCGGCGTTCCCACACCAGGCGGCGAATTCCGTCTTACGGTGATGGTGGATTACCGCAGTCCCGTGCTCGGCACCCAGCACGCGAGCATGTACAACATCGGCGAGTTCAAGGAGGAGATCGCGCCCTGCCGCACGTTCGTTTTCCTTCGCGAACTGGAGCAACTGGCCAATGCCGGGCTGATCAAGGGCGGCGACCTGGACAATGCGATCGTACTGGTGGAACGCGAGCATGTGCCCGAAGAGGAACTGCGCGAACTGGCGCGGAAACTGGGCCGCGATCATTTGAAGATCGAATCCCGCGGCCGCGGCGTGTTGAACAACACCGAACTGAAATTCCTGAACGAACCGGCCCGCCACAAGCTGCTGGACATCGTTGGCGATCTTGCGCTCGTGGGCCGTCCGATCAAAGGCCACATCCTGGCCGCACGCCCCGGCCATTACGGCAATGTGGAGTTCGCGCGCATCATCCGCGAAAAGATCCGCAAGGAAGAGAAGGAACCGATCACGCGCATCGATCTGAAAAAGGAGCCGCTCTTCGACATCAACGCGATCGAGAAGATGCTGCCCCACCGGTACCCGTTCCTGCTGGTGGACAAGGTGATGGAAATGGACAAGACCACGATCGTGGGCGTGAAGAACGTGACCATGAACGAGCCTCATTTCACCGGCCATTTCCCCGGAAACCCGGTGATGCCGGGCGTTCTGCAGGTGGAGGCCATGGCGCAGGTCGGTGGCATCTTCGCCCTCAGCCAGGTGCCCGATCCGGAGAACTACACCACCTACTTCCTCAAGATCGACGGCATCCGTTACCGGCGGAAAGTGATCCCCGGCGATACGCTGGTGTTCCACCTCACGCTCATCACCCCGATCCGGCGCGGCATCGTGCACATGCGCGGAGTCGGCTACGTGAACGGCCAGGCCGCCGTGGAAGCAGAGATGATGGCGCAGATCGTGAAGGACAAGACAGCGAGCACGGCACAGCGCCCCGTACGCATGGCCAGCGAAACCACCGCCTGATCGAAAAAGA
>JAEZGH010000201.1 GCA_023417065.1 Bacteroidota bacterium | reverse complement strand
GGCTCAAACGGCCGTCCACGGGCCTCCCTGGTCGCTAGAGCGCGCTCCGTTCGGGCTGCGTTGGGGTCGGGTAGCTCGTCCAGCGGTGGGACCTCGACGCGGAGGATCGCGTCACGTCCAGTGCCATGGGCGGCGCGGATGAATGTAGGGCCATCTCGGCGGGTGGGCGTGGACGTAGGCTTGTCTAGGAGATCGTCGTCTAGTGTCGGCAGATCGTCGTCAGTCATAGTCAACGGTTGGTCTAAGCGTTGGAGTTGCGGGGTAAGTCGCGGTGAAAAGGCGAGAATTGGGCGCAATCGTCCACGGGCGGGCGTGGACGGTTGCTGGAATTGGTTGAACCACCGAATGAGTGTCCGGCTGGCTGCTGTTCAGGTAGGTACATGGCGGATATCAGCGCCACGAAAAGCGCTTGACTCCGACGATCTCGCTTTGGAACGCATGAAGTGGCTTGTTTTGCGGCAGTTTGTGAAAGCAAGCGAATTATTGAGCCTCGTGTCGATTGTGCTCGGCAATCGCCGTGCCGTCACGCTGCGTGCCATCGGTTGGCATGCGCCTTGACGACGATGCGAGCGCGCAAGTGGCGGGAATGATTGGTGAATGCAGCTGTCACGAAGCGTGCCAGGGTGTCGATCGGGATATCCTGCATGGATCGACAACGATCCACTGAACTGAGGGCAATGGACCCCATACGACATGTGGGTTGCAGTAGTTGGCACGATTATTTCCGGGCGCGACGGCGTGCCGCGCGAAGCGGGGAGCAAGCGCCCAATCCCCATCACGATCCGCCTAATCGCCTCGCTGATAGCGTTTCGCGATTCGCTGGAAGGAATCCCAGCATCCACGTCGGAAAGCCTCCTGTAGGCCGACTAGATGCCGCGCATAGGCAATCAGCCGGCGCACGTCGTATGCGTCCAGCTGGTGAGCCAGATCGACAAGAGGGGAGATGTCCGGACGGGATGCAGCCATCGCGCACCCGACGCATTCACGAGAACAGGCCACTAGACCACCGTGGACCAGGCCCGGACCAAGGTTTGGACCAGGGCCCGGTCTGACATTGTTGATTGGTTATATGCGGTTAGGGTGCGTGGACCGAGGGACCACCGGAATTCCCCAACATTACCCCTAGACCCTATACTCCTATACACCGCTGGTCCTTTATTGGAGATAACCTTGGTCCCTTGGTCCGAGGCCTGTTTTTCCGAGGTGAACCTTGGTCCAACCCTGGTCCGAACCTTGGTCCAACCCCGGTCCAACCTCACGGACGCAGCCAGACACGAGGTCTGGTCCCGTCGGGACGCCACGGACGGCCCTGGCTCCACTTGAGCTGCCGCATGACGATCGCAACGCGCTGCTCGTGACCATTGTGGATCTCGGCCGGCGTCATCTTGAGCCCCTCGACTAGAACGTCGCGCGTAGTGATGCCGCCCTCTCGCTTGACGATGGCGCTTGCCGTCGAGGACGAGAGCCACGCGGTGATGTCCGCCTCCCATGCGTCGCCCGTCTGGCGCGCGCTCTGCTCGTCCGATGCGAGCCGCGCGATCTTCGGATCGTCGATCCACCAAGGGACACCCGCGTTGTAGGCGTCGAGCGCCTCTGCCCAGATCTGATCACGGTCCCGCCTCAGTGCATCGAGATCGATTGCACCGGTCCGGATCGGCCAGAATCGGCGGTTGCCGGTCGCGTCCTGTAGGTACGCGTCCAGGTTCGTGCTCCCGGCGAAAACGCACTGACGGGGCACGTCGACGGAGCGACGGCCGTAACTAGGCCTGTAGGTGTCCGTCGACGCCGAGAAGAACGCCTTGGCGCGCTCGACGTCCGCCTTTCGGAGCGAGGCCAGTTCGCCAAGCTCCACGATCCACTTCCCGCGTAGCGCCTGATAGGCGTCTTTCGAGCCGAGATCGATCGGCGTGTCAGCGAACCATGCGCCCGCAAGAATCGAGAGCGCGGTGGACTTGCCCGTGCCCTGCTCACCTTCGAGCACGAGCACATGATCGGCTTTGCAGCCGGGTTGGTAGACGCGCGCAACGGCCGAGATGAGCCAGCTCGATCCAACCGTCCGCGTGTAAGGCGTGTCCTCGACGCCAAGGTATCTCGTGAGCCACGTGGCGAGCCGTGGAGTGCCATCCCAGACGAGCGACGACAGGTAATCGCGCACGGGATGACAGAGACGCTCGTGAGCGACAAGGCTCACCACTGCGTTCGCTGTCTCGGCGGATACCGTCGTCGTCCAGGTCGGGCCGGAGAACCATTCGCGGATGCTCGTGACGTCCACGTCCGTCACACCGCGAGCGCGTAGAAGATCCTCGCCGCGGAATTCGTCGTGAGAGAGCGCGTCTCGCCACGTCGGATCATGACGGAGGATCGTCGCGATGTTGTGGATCCCGGGGAGCAGTGAGATCCCATCGGCTCGGTAGAGGAGCAGAGACTTCCACTCGTCACGGCCCGCCGCAGCGCGCGCAGCCGCTGCAGCCGTTGCGAAGTCGATCACGGTCACGCTGCGACCCTCCGCATGATGAGATCGAGCTCCACGGGATAGCGTTTCGTCGCGGCGTCCCATGCGGTCTGCGGAAGCATCGCGAGGACATCACCAAGCGAGCGTTCGGCGCAGTGACCATGCCTGCAGGAGAATGCACCGATCCGCGCGTAGCCACGCGGCGGAGCGAGGAGCACCGTCCCGCTGTCGCGACCGTCGCCGCGATCGTCCGAGTGCTCCGCGTACCAGGGGCAGCGCACCTTGCGCTTACCGCCGGGGAGGGGCTCACCAAGCCAGCCCATGAGCCCGAACGCAACCCCAAGCCACGTGTCGGCAGCATCACCTAGCGCAGGCCGGGGTGCAGCCTGCGGCCGGCGGATACGACCGCTTGTGATCTGCGGCGGCGCATCGGCGATCTTCACGTCGTCCGGATGAGCGCCCGCGTCCCATGCGTACGTTCCACCGCACGCGTGACGCGACTCGGGGACGATCACGTATGTCCCGACTCCCTGAAGGTCGAGGCCGTCACCCAGCGAGCCCTTGGCGATCGGCGCGGCGCTCGCGAAGTAGAGGTGCTGCCCTCCGGTCGGAGTGAGGACGCGAACCGTCTCGGGTAGCTCGCCCATCATCGCGAGCGAGAGATCCCCATCGTTGCGGGGATCGACGTCCAGGACCACGAAGTAACGCCCGTCCGCCATCTGCTCGCCGCAACGGGCGGCAAGGTTCATCGTCGGATATTCGCCGAACCACTCGCACACTCGATCGAGGTCACGCGTCGAGCCGTACACACCGCGAGGCGCGAGCGTCGAGATCGGATGCTTGCCCGGAGTAGGGCAGGGCTTCCGCGGTCGCACCGGCCGACACCTGCAGGTGCCGTCAGGACGGACACCCCAGCAAGGGAGCACCGGGACACCCCAGGCGATGAGACGCTCTGCAGCGAGGAGAACGGTCACGCGCGCTCTCCGGCGTCGTCGAGCGTGTCAGCGTAGCCGACGATCGCGTTGTAACCCGCGTCGTACATGCCGAGCTGAGCGAGCGCTCGCCATACGGTCGTGCGGCCTACGCCGGCCTCGTGGGCCACACGCGCATCACCGACCTTGCGGACGCGGACGAGTAGCTTTGCGCGTCGTTCGTCGTCGACGTAGCGTCCGCGCGTCGTCGGGTCCTCAGGCCATTGGGGCGAAGTGGTCATGTTGTGTTCGTGAGCCTCGAAAAACGCCGCTCGCATCACGAGCGGCCTCCGTTCGCGCCATCGTCGGGCGCACTCGTAAGATCCCCCTGAGTCGACTTGCTCAGGATGCTCGGCTTCGTGTGGCTCACCGGGATCCTTGGCCGAGCGCACGCCGTCTTTGCAGCCTCCGTCACGGCACATGCGACGCACACCGCGCCAGTGCGGCGATGCCAGGCGACAACACGCCCGGCTACGTAGGGCGCTCCGCAGATGGCGCACGCGCCGTCACGGTCCGAGGCGATGATCACTCGCGCGCCGCGAGCTCGATCCCAACTCATCGGGACACCCGCTCGAGATCGCGGCTCCCGACGTACCTGCGGGCGCGCCATGCACCCTTGCTGCTCGGGGTGACGGCCGGTGACAGCCACGGCTCGATCCCCGCATTGTCGAGCGCTGCGCGCTGCTCGTCCGTGTGTGTCGCGACGTCGATCCACTTCCCACGTTGGAGTAGGCGAGCGATCGGCGCCGCGTCGATCAACGTGCGATTGCCCACGGCCCTCACGGGCAACCGGTAGATCCATGCGCTGACAGTGTTCGCGGATAGGCCGGTGACCTCCACGAGTCGCCGGATCGTCATCCAGATCGGACCGGTCACGCTGCAGCCCTCTTGAGGCCGAGCCGCTCGGCAACCGTCGCGACGTCCACCGCTGCCACGCTGTTGGCCGTAGTGGTCGAC
>JAEZGH010000139.1 GCA_023417065.1 Bacteroidota bacterium | reverse complement strand
TCTCAAAATTAGGCGCTGTAAGAACTTTTTCTCTTGAAGGTCCGCCTTTGAGCCTGACAATGATTTTGTCCGATCCGGCCCTGGTAAAGAATGACAAGTTGTCGAGGGTGCCGGTGATCTGCACCACAGATTCGAGTTTACCCATAACAATAACCTTTGTTGAAAATGACTTTAAACGTTCCTGCACCGCAGGGTTAGATTAAAGTTACAAAAAAGCGGAGTTAAAGTAAAGATGAGACGGAGATAAAGCGGTCCTTTAAAGGACTGCCTTATTACCGCCTTATCACCGCTTTATCACCGCCTTATCACCGCTTTATCTCATAGGATTGATGCAGTTCCTGTAAAGGATGGGTGCACGTCAGGAGGAGCAGCAGGGACCGGAATTTTCAGGGGTAAAAAACCCGTTTTTGTTTCACCCCGCCCCAGGGTTGCGCTCTTCTCCACGTCTCAAAATGGTGGGATCGGTTTCCGGGGATGTGGTCGGGAATGGGAAACCCCAATCAGAAATCAGGAATCAGAAATTCAGGAATCAGAAATCAGGAATCAGGAATCAGGATCAAAACGCCAGAATCCGCTCGAGTTCTTCAACCACTTTTTCCGCGTTTGGCAGCATCATCTTCTCCAGTTCAACATTCAGCGGAACTGCAGGAAGATTCGCTGCGCCGACAGTCCATACAGGTGCATCAAGACTAGTAAAACAATGTCGCGAAATCCTCCCTGCGAGGCTCTCAGCAAACGAATTGAGAAGTGGCTCTTCCGTAAGGACCATCACGCGATGGTGGGTCTTCACAGCATCCTCGACAGCGTGCCAGTCCAACGGGTTGAGTGTACGCAGATCCAGAATGGAAACCCTGCCTTCAAAATGCCGGGCTGCATCAGAAGCCCAGTACACACCCATCCCCCATGTGATGATTACAACTGCTTCTCCATTTGTTACGCGTTCCGCGTCGGCGTCAAGAACCATCCTTGCCTTGCCGAGGGGGATGATGTAATCTTCGTCGGGCTCGACGGTTTTCGCGTCGGAAGTGCCGGGAACGCGCGACCAATAAAGGCCTTTGTGTTCCAGCAGCACTACAGGGTTCGGATCGTAAAACGATGCCTTGAGAAGGCCTTTCATATCCGCGGCGTTTGAAGGGTACACCACTTTGATGCCTCGAATCGTCAGCAACGTCGACTCTATGCTTCCGGAATGGTAAGGCCCTCCTCCGCCGTATGCACCAACAGGAACGCGAATCAGCGCCTGTACCGGAAACTTACCACGGGAGAGGTAACAGCTTTTGGAAAGCTCCTCCACCAATTGATTGATACCCGGCCAGATGTAGTCGCCGAACTGAATTTCAACAATAGGCTTTGCACCAACGGCTGCCATACCCGCGGTGGAGCCGATGATGTACGCTTCCTGGATTGGGGTATTGAACACGCGGTGGTCACCCCATTTTGCAGCAAGCGTTGCTGCTTCGCGAAATACGCCACCGAGGCGACGCCCCACATCCTGACCATAGAAAAGTGCTTCAGGGTGTTTGGCAAGGATCTCATCGATCGCATGCAGCGCAGCGTCGACCATTACAACCTTCTCCCCCACGCTACCTGCGCGATTACCTCTTTCTTCCGTCACAGGAGTTTCACAGAATTCAAACGAATCGAAATCGTCAACATCCGGATCGGGAGAGCTCAGCGCACGTTCGAAATCCTGTTCCACTTTTTTAGATGCTTCCGCTTCGATCAGGCTAAGCCGTTCCGGAGATTCACCTTCCTGCAGCAGTGTACGCCGAAGTTTTTCAATGGGATCGGATTTTCGGTGTTCGTCGAGATCTTCACGATACCATTCGCGGCGTACACCTGATGTGTGGTGGCCCAGTAATGGGCACGTTGCATGAATCAACGCGGGACCTCCGGTAGTGCGTACAAACTGAATCGCATTGGCCACCCCCTCCCATGAGGATACAAAGTCCGCTCCATCTACGCGGAATCGTTCAAGTCCACGGAAACCTGCGGCGTAATCGAACGCATCCATGGCGCGCATCTCTTCAGCCTTTGCAGAGATACCCCAACCGTTATCCTGGACGACGTAAAGAATCGGTAGCTTCTTAAGTACGGCCATCTGAAAAGCCTCTGCAACTTCTCCTTCTGTCACGGAGCCATCGCCGAGAGAGCACATGACGATGGGTTGCGGTGACTGCGGCAGGAGCTGTTGCGCCTGGAGGAAACTGATAGCGTGCGCCATTCCGGTAGCGGGAATGGCTTGCATTCCCGTTGCAGAACTCTGATGCGGTATCGTAGGAAGTCCTTCCCTTTTGAGCGAAGGATGTCCGTAGTATGAGCGGCCTCCCGAAAAAGGATCGTCGCGCTTCGCCATAAGCTGAAGCATCAGCTCCCGGGGTTCGAGACCAAGACCGAGTAGCATCGACTCGTCGCGGTAGTACAGGGAGGCGTAGTCGTATTCTTTGAGCTGCATGGCCACGGCGAGCTGAATCGCTTCATGGCCTCGCGAGGTGCTGTGAACATATCTGGCGGCAACATCTTTGCGTTCATCGTAAAGTTCCGCCATTCTTCTTGCGGTACACATCAGCGTGTACGCCTTCAGCATTATGTCCCGCGTAACGGCGACATCCCTGATTTCAGGTGTCTTCAACATTCGGCAAACTGGTTGGTCTCGGGGACAATATAGGAATTTAACCCCTTACAAACGTTCGCGAAGCAGGTTATTGGTCCGGCTGGCGGCGGGCGGAAGACCTCAGGTACCGGCTCCGCGGTTTGGACTTCCCCCGTTTCGGTGCATATTTGTGGACTCGCATATGATTACCAAGGAAGAAATAAAGGCATGGTTTCTTAACCTCCAGTCCCGGATCTGTTCAGCGTTGGAAGAGGCTGACGGAAAGGGCAAATTCATCGTCGACTCATGGGAACGTCCGGGTGGCGGTGGCGGATTGTCGCGTGTTATCACGGATGGAAATGTCATTGAAAAGGGGGGCGTGAACTTCTCGGCGGTGTGGGGTAAAACGCCGGCACAGGTGCTGTCGATGATGAAAACGGAATCCAGTGAAATTCCTGATTTCTTCGCTACCGGGGTCAGCATTGTCCTTCATCCGGCAAGCCCTATGGTTCCCATCATCCACATGAATGTGCGCTATTTCGAAATGACGTCCGGAACCTGGTGGTTTGGCGGGGGAATTGACCTTACTCCGCACTATGTGGACCAGGACGACGCGCGGCATTTCCACCGTACACTTAAGGAAGTTTGCGACAAGCACCACCCGACGTATTATCCGGCCTTTAAGAAATGGGCCGACGACTATTTCTTCCTGCGCCATCGTAACGAGACCCGCGGAATCGGCGGCATTTTCTTCGACCACCTGAAAGATGACAATGGATTCACGAAGGAAGACCGTTTCCGTTTTGTTCAGGATGTCGGAAATGCGTTTGCACCGCTGTACGCGTATTTCATGCGAAAGAACGGCGCCTTGGCGTTTGGTGAGCGTCAAAAGGAATGGCAGATGATCCGGCGTGGTCGATACGTGGAGTTCAACCTGGTGTGGGACCGTGGCACGAAGTTCGGCCTCGAAACGGACGGGCGGACGGAGTCGATTTTGATGAGCCTTCCGCCCCAGGCAAACTGGCATTACAATTACCGACCGGAGCCCGGAACTCCCGAAGCAGAAACCCTCTCGCTCCTGCGGAAAGACGTCGACTGGGCGAACGCGTGATGCCTAGCCTTGTGACGGTCAAAAAACGGCTTTTCGTTCGACGGCAAAAAATTGATATTTAACTGCTTCCTGGCCGACTTACCAAAAATCCCGAAATTGCACTTTCGGCAAAGCATTCGGATTTGTTCATTTGTATTGTAAAACGACATAACCTAACGTCTATACGCTTTAATCCAAGTATAAACGTCCAACCGCCGCCAGGCAAAAAACCAAAAAGACTGACATGAAGAAAATGTGGAGACTCCCTCAACTCGCCGGAAGAATCGTAGTACCTGTAATTGCCCTTTTTAGTTTTGCCCAGTGCACAGAAGATCAGGAAGAGGTCGCTTCTCAGGATGCCGCACCCGTCGAAGAGGTAGCAAAGTTTGACGAATTTGCAGACCCCATCGCAAGCCTCACTGTTGACGGATTGTTTACTGAATTTACATCTATCGCCGATTGCAAAACCTGCGATTACGTCGTTCCTGCCAACGCTACCGTTGTAGATGGCAAAGAACTGGGTATCAAACCGGGAAGTACAGTTTGCCTCGATGCAAAACTTAAATATGGTAACCTTGAACTAATCAACATGAACGGCACTGAAAAGGAGCCGATCAAGGTTGCCTACAGTATCGCCTTCGGAAAACCCGTCATTCAGGAAGCCGAACAAACGCTGAATTAATAGTAGTACGTTCCATAGCATTCAATTTCAACAAAACGGTGGCGCCTTTGCCACCGTTTTTTGTTTTGCCGCACACCATCCGATGAACGTTTACAGGTTATATGTATCTTTGGATTTTTCCTGGCAACCTCTCCGATATTGACTCTCCTCATCAGTTTTCTATTCGCATTACTTTCTGACGTTACGCCTTCTTTTGATGTTCCCGCTGCGTGCGGGGGATGTGACTACGTGGTCCCTCCCGGCATGCCCATAGTTGATGCCCAAAAACTCCGACTAAAACCCGGGAGTGTCATCTGCCTCAGCACAGCCACGCGCTACCGCGAACTCACCTTCGTGAACCTGCGGGGTACTGCCAACAGACCAATCACGGTACGCAACTGTGGCGGCACCGTAGAGATCAACGCCCCCGATCGACCGTTCATCGTGAAGTTCACGAACAGTACACATTTCCGTTTCTCAGGGGGCCATTCCAAGAGTGCATATGGCATCAAGCTGGCGGAATCCAAAACGAATGGGCTTGTTTTAGGTGAATTGACGTCTGACTTCCAGGTGGATCATATCGAGATTTCGAAGGTTGGATTTGCGGGTATCATGGCCAAGACCGACCCGACATGCGATGAGGCAACGCATCGCGGAAACTATACTATGCGCAATGTGATCATCGAACATAACTATGTGCACGACACTGAAGGAGAAGGCATGTACATTGGTCATACCGCTTACACTGGGGCTCAGACGCGCTGCGGCGAAGCGTTACCTCACCTGATAGAAAATATCCGGATCAGTGATAACCTGGTGCGCAACGCTGGCTGGGACGGCATTCAGCTGAGCTGCGCGACAAAAGATGCCAACATCTTCCGCAATACCGTGGAGAATTATTCGGTCGCACAGAAGCGAAATCAGAGTGGTGGGATCACGATCGGAACCGGTACCTCCGGTGTCTGCCATTCAAACATCGTCAACACAGGGTTTGGTGCAGGGATCGTTGTGTTTGGGTCTGCCGACAACTACGTCTTCAACAATATCATCATCAATGCTGATGGCCCTGGAGTCTTCTGTGACGAACGCGCCGACATCGGCAACGGCTACTTCTTTTTCAACAACACGATTATCAATCCTAAACAAGAAGGATTTAAACTGTATTCCGATCTCGCCCCACTAACGATGGTGGTGAACAACATCATCGTCAATCCCGGAGCCGTCGATGCACGAGGCAAGACAACGTCCATCACTACGCTGAAAACGATCCCACTGGACTCAGGGAATAACTTCTTCACCGCCGATATCTCGCGCGTAGGGTTCGTTGATGCAGCGCGTTTCAACTTTCGCCTGTCGGAGAAATCGCCGATCATTGACATCGGCCGCAATGTCGGAAGTTTGCTTCCTCAGGGAAAATACTTTGAAGCTGATTTTTATGGCAGCCCCCGCAGGACGGAGGACAACTACGACATCGGTGCCGCGGAATACCAGTCTTCAGGCATCGGGTCCTGGCTGCGCAGAGTTTTTTCGGGATTCCATTAAGCAACGTTCCGATCAAATATCATTGATGTTCATCCCGCAGCCGATGGGCGATCGCCTTCGCTTTGCCAAAGATAGAAGCGAAGGATTCGAACAACGCGATAAAGTTTTTCATACGCCGCCGTACGCGCTTTACTTTGCCCAGCGACTTCAACGAATCGTCGTATTCTTTCAACCGTGGCAGTATGCGTTCATTGATGGCAGCCGAAAAATATGACACTCCGGCCTCTACCCTTTCGACCAGCAGCGTGAACTCCTGTTTATGCGCGATGCCTCTAAGCTGCATGGCAAATCGCGTGGTGATGTCATTCATCTCCGTGACCACCTGCGCGACATCATCAACAACCTGCATCGCCTCTTCCCTGTCAATGTTTTTGCGTTCACTTAAGAAAATTCTCAGTTCGTGAAGCTCTTCCGAAAGAATCGACCAGTCGAAAACGTCAAGTAGTTTTGATAACTCATACTGTTGTTGCTCCGCTGTGAGCAGTGGTCCCAGTTCGCTTAAAGATCTTTCCTTCCGGGAAAAAGTAATTACCCGGTGGTCTGTGCGGATGGCATACGGCGATATGCGCGAATGTAACACGATACCCTCAAGCGATGTACACCGGCTCAATGCCACATATACCTGTCCGGGTGCGAAAGCCTGCCCTGCATCGATCACTACATTGTCGAATGTGAGCCCCTGACTTTTGTGAATGGTGATCGCCCAGGCGAGGCGGATTCCATATTGGGTGAATACACCAAGAACCTCTTCCTCTACTTCACCTGTTACAGCGTTGAAGGAATACCGGACGTTCCGCCAGGTTTCTTTTTCCACTTCAAGTTCGACGCCTTCGTCAGGAAACTCGACGATCAGCGCCGGCGTGACGGCCTTCACTTTGCCAAGCTTGCCATTGTAATAGCGTTTAACCGGCCCCACATCGTTTTTGATAAACATTACCTGGGCACCCGGTTTGAGTTTAAGTGATCGCTCTGTCGGAAAGTTTCGTTCAGGAAAATCGCCTTCAACTTCCGCTGCGTACATCGACGTTTCTCCAGGCAGTGCGTCAAGGGCGTCGAAGTTTATCTGATCAGCTTTGGCATTGTGCGTTGTCAGTGTGATGTAACCCTCCTGTTCCTGCGGATCGAAATCCGGAACATATCGCTGATTCAACAGTTCGATCTCTTCGCCGGAAATCTCATTGTTCCTTATTTTGTTCAGCAAGGCGATGAAGGCGGGATCGCTCTGACGGTAGATGTGTTTCAATTCGATATAGATGGGCTCCGCTTCCTTCATCACCCGGGCGTCGAAAAAGAACGGGCTGTCATAGAATTCTCCAAGAATATTCCATTCCGATTGCTGTACCACCGGAGGCAGCTGATAAAGATCGCCGATAAGTAACACCTGAACTCCCCCAAAGGGTACGTGTTCACGGCGACGAAAATGCCGAAGGATAACGTCGATGGCGTCCAGCACATCGCATCGTACCATGGAAACTTCGTCGATGATCAGCAGGTCGAGCTCGCGAAACAGGTTTCGCTTTTCCTGTTCTATGCGAAGATTCCGAAGCAACGCATATCTGTCGGACAGCTCTTCCGAAGATCTTGCGGCAACGGGGACAAACGGACTGAAGGGCAATTGAAAGAAAGAATGAATTGTAGTTCCTCCAGCGTTGATTGCGGCCACTCCTGTAGGCGCAACTACAACTGTTTTTTTGGGTGTAGTTTGCCTTATTTCCCTCAGGAAGGTCGTCTTTCCGGTGCCCGCCTTGCCCGTGAGGAAGATGCAGCGGGCGGTTTGGCGAATGAAGTTTCGTGCAATTTCAAAAACGGGGTTGTCATCTCTTACAACTGCCTGCGATACCATTCAGCAATATACTAGTGTGTGCGGTTTCGGCGAAGAATACGCTGGAATTAGATTTGTTCAAATATCTGAAAAAAGAAGATTATGCACCTTAAGTCCGTAAAACTTGACAACAACACTTACCATGAGTATCTGGCGGGCGGTGACGTCAACTGCGCGGCCGAGAAACTGTCCTCCAAGGACATAACGGTAGGCGAACACGTAATGGTTTTTAAAGATACTGTTGCCGCGGATACTGATGGAGCTGTCCCGAAACGCGAAATGCAGTCCGAATACATTGGAATTGAAGGTACCGTTGTACGGGTGCCCGACGACTCCGGAAGTATCGTGATACGCAAGTTGTGACATTAGTCCGATATGCCGGTACCCCAGCAATATATATTGGTTCCAGGCATAACATTTGGTCCTTGTTACATAACAGCTTCCTTTCATGCGTGAGGCTGCTTTTGGAACTTAAACAAATGGATTATGATAAAAAGAAACGATTCGGATACAGGAGATGAGAGGGTTATCTATACCGACGGACACGACGTCAAGGTCACGGATTCAACCCTGCAGGTGAAGCGGAATGCGTACCGGCTTGATGGCGTACTTAAGTGCGGACTGCTGGTATTGCGACCAAACCGTCTGCCAGCGGTGTTGCTACTGGTTCTTGGAATTGGATTGGTCATCGTTGGATTGATGCAACTCGTTCCACCAGGAACAATTCCTGATGTGGCAATTGCCGGACGCACCTTTGAAATTAATACTGTAGTGGTATGGGCTGGAGCAGCACTTGCTTTGATCGGTATTCTGATACTTGGACTGATGAAGGAACGGTATGCGGTGAGGATAGCTACCGCCGAAGGTGAACGCAATGCGGTGGTCAGTGATCGACGCGATTACATTGGTCAGATCGTTGACGCGATCAATCAGGCCTATATGCGGGCACAACAATCCCCTCCGCCATTCACAATCAGAGATGTCGATTCGCCAGGCGCGATTTGACAAGTATGACGTTAACAATGAAGGACCTGTATATTTTTATGCAGGTCTCTTTTTGAGTAATGCCCGGCCCGCGCGTATCGTTTCATCAGCAAGGGCACGAAGACCGTGGTCGCCTCTATTCATCATGGATAATAATTTTCCGGACTCGCCCAGGAAAACGCGTGCAAAGTCAGGATCATTCTGTACGATATCAAGACAATTGTCGATGAGGTCCGCGTACTTTATAGTCTGCGCTTTTGAACTTGCACGAGCGAGCCGTTCAAATTCGTGTTGGCGGCGCTGCCTGCGGTTCATGCGCGGGTAGTTTTTTCTGGTGAAGATATCAGTTAACTCTACGACTAATGCTACTGCTTCGTTCGCGATGTCTGCAGACAAAAGAGTGTATAGAAAAGCCGACATATCGTCACGCGAAACCGATGTATCCTCGAGAACATCATGAAGCAATGCCGCAGTTAAAACGGCGGGATCATTTGAATACTGACGACACGTTTCCATCACACGGACCGGGTGGACAATATATCTTTCACCTGTAAATTTCCGGAGCTGATCTCCGTGCGCCAGGTCCGCGAACTCAATAATCCGCTGCAGTGTATTGGTTTCCATGAAAAGAAAGAGAGTGCCTCAAAAAGAAGCACTCTCCGGAGTAAATCAAATCGATTCGTGATTATTTATTTTCCGAAATCGTCGTCTTGCGGGTCGTCGAAGCCGTCGATCCCAATCCGGTTGTGCCGGTCGTGGCGGCGGTGCTTCCTGTTCCATAAGGGCTGTTCACATCTGCTGGTGAATGCGTCGTTTGCGTTGCGGATACCCTCAATCTGTTCTCAACGTGTTTCACACCGGATACCGATTCAGCGATGTCTTCCGCTCTCCGTTTTGAACTTCTCTCATCAACAGAACCTGTCAATGTCACTTCACCATTTTGAACTGCAACATCAATCTCGGAAGCGTCAACAAACCAGTCATCGCTGAGGCGGTCGTTTATATCTTCCTTGATACGCTCATCGGAGCGCTGGTAGTTTTTAGGGCCTCTGCCTTTGTGCATTTTATCCATGCGGCGGCGGCGCTCTGCGTCCTCGTCACCAAACCACGATGATACCTCATCGGCTGTTCTGTCCCACCATCCGCGTTCTTCATTTCTTCCGCGGTCGCGGTCATATGATCTGCGCTCCCAGTTGTTGCCGTAGTTGCGGTCGCCATAGCTTCCACCCCACGAGCTGCCGTAGCCGCGGTCGTTATAGTTGCTGCCGAAATCATCACGCGACGATTCATTCAGGCCGCCACCATAGCCGCCGCTGCTGTAGCCGCTGCTTCCATAACCACTGCCGTAAGAGTTTCCGAAGTTTCGGCCGTAGCTACTACCACCATAGCCTCCCGTCCACTGGTTTGATCCATAGCCGCTGCCGCCACCATAGTTCTGATAGCCACCCGGTGAGTAGCTTTGTCTTTCGCGGTCATAACGAGACCGGAAGCTGCCGGATTCTCCAAAGCCGAATCCTGCACCTATTCCGCCTCTCTCGCTGCGACGGCCTGAGCGATCATTTGACGAGCCATAGTTCGAATAGCCGCGATCGTAATTCGACTGGCTTCCGTAGTTGCTTCCGCCATAGTTGTAGCGATCGTCGCGGTCGCGATCATAGCGGCTTTCACTATATGAGTTGCCCTGACCGTAATTCTGGCCGGACCGGCCCCAGTCTGAGCCATGGCCACCTTCGTATCGACCTCGCTGATAGTCGCGATCTTCGTCGTTTCCGTAGCGGCTATTATTATCATCCCAATCCTGATTTGAAGAGCGATTTTCTCCCCAATTGCGATTATTGTCTGCCATAATAAAAGGGTTTTGTAGTTTCAAAAAATTAATCACCACTATGGCCAAAATGTCGTGCCTGATGGCATATCTGCTTCTTCACACGTTTGTAGAACTAACTTCACAGCCAGTTGCTGTTGTTCAAAATCTTTAGCACTTTGCACAGCTACCCGGTCCCCATGAAGTTAATATACCTGCTATTTCTACTCACTCTTGCTACCTCGCTTCGCACAACCGCACAAGAGGTGGCGTTAACATTCGATGATGCGCCAACATTCGACAGCCCGTTGTTTACCTATGAGCAACGTGCGGCGAAAATCCGTGGTCACCTGGCTGAACACAACGTGAAGGCGGCTTTTTTTGTGATAACAAGTAGTATTGATGAAACCAACACCAAACAACTGAAGGCCTATACGCGTGAAGGACATGTGCTGGCGAACCACAGCCATTCGCACTATTCCCCCTCGCGTGTTCATGTCGACACATACATTCAGGATATTATGAAAGCTGATTCAATACTTCGCACCTGGAGCGACGTGCAACCATGGTATAGGTATCCCTATCTGAATGAAGGATTAAGCAGGCCCAAACGGGATTCCATCCGGTCGGTGTTGAAATCGTTAAATGTAGCAAATGGCTATGTGACTGTCGACAACTATGACTGGTTTATCAACTCCGCACTGATCGATGCGGCGCGAAAGGATTATGAAATCAACTACGAACGACTTAAGGCATTCTATCTCGATCACGTCTATCAAAGTTTGCTGTTCTATGATAGCGTAGCACTCAAGACTATCGGCCGCTCACCAAAGCATGTACTATTGCTTCACGAAAGTGATCTTACTGCGTTATTTCTTGGAGATCTTATTTCGATGTTGAGAAGCAAGGGTTGGAAAATCATTTCGCCAGCAGACGCTTATAAAGATCCAATAGCTGAACGGGTTCCTGACGTTCTGTTTAACGGCCAGGGACGCATTGGCGCCATTGCTTTCAGCCTTGGAATTCCCGCCGATCAACTAGTGCAACCTTCCGAAGATGAGGTTTGGCTTGAGGAGAAACTTACCGAGCAAAAGGTATTCTTACCGAAGCACTGATTGCCGGCTGGCATAATACTCCGGTGTAAGTAGCGTTATCACTTGCGTAAGGTCCGTCATTTTCTTTAGATGAAGGAGTAACTACTATTCTTTTAATTTTGTTACATCGCGAAATATTCATTGGTTTCTGGTGAAATTATTTCAGCCTTATGGTTTGTTCAATTAAAAACAAAGAAGGTTTAGCATGCGGAAGCTCTCACTCATCCTATGTACATTTTTTTGCTTCACATTTCATCTTACGCGGGGACAGGAACCTGAGCAGTCGCCCGTCAAAGAAACCCCTTCAGAACAACAACCAGAGCAGAAGCCAGCAGAACGGCCGACGCAGGCGCCAACATCCGTCCCGGCAATTCCTTTGATACCGGAAGACACTGCGAAGAAGGAAACCCCAGCATCGGTTCCCGTAGCCAACAGCCAGACGTCAGCGCCGAAGAGCTACAACTCTGTCCTTCGAAATGCGATCACGCGCAAGGGCTTTCTCACGGTTCACAAAGTCAGCGACAGCTATTACTTTGAGTTGCCGGATAGCATCCTTGGTCGTGACCTGCTGATCGTAAGCCGTATTGCGCAAGGTGCAGCCGGCATACGCCCCGGTTACTCAGGATATGCCGGTGATCAGGTCGGGCATACTATCGTGCGTTTCGAACGCGGGCCCGGCAACAAAATATTCCTGCGCCGAATCACGTACGAAGAGAACCCAGGCGATTCAACAAACTCAATGTACCACGCCGTAGTGCGTTCAAACCTTCAGCCTCTGGTGGCTGCATTTGGTATCAGCGCGTTCTCTCCTCAGAACAAAGGTGCCGTGATTGATGTAACGGAATATATCAATGGCGATAACGATATTTTGTTCTTCAGTACTGCATCACGCCGTGCCATGAAAGTCGGGCCGCTGCAGGGCAACATGAGCTACATAAAAGATGTCAGCGCCTACCCCGTGAACATTGAAATCCGAACGATCAAAACTTATCAGGAAACAAGCTCACGAAACAACTTCACACTGGAGTTAAACTCATCTATCGTGCTGCTTCCCCAGGAGCCGATGCGAAAGCGATACGCAGACCGCAGAGTTGGATATTTCACTGAACGATATACCGACTACGACGCAAATCCGCAGGGTGTGAAGGTTATCAGTTACATCAAGCGATGGCGACTCGAACCCAGGGAAGAAGACGTGGAACGCTATCTTGCAGGCGAACTCGTTGAACCGAAGAAGCCCATCGTGTTTTACATCGATCCCGCCACTCCCAAGCAATGGGTGCCTTACCTGATCAAAGGAGTTACGGACTGGCAGGTGGCCTTCGAACGAGCAGGTTTCAAAAACGCGATACTTGCGAAGATCGCTCCTTCCGCCAAGGAGAATCCAAACTGGAGTCTTGAAGACTCACAACATTCAGCAATTGTATATAAGCCGTCGCCCATATCAAATGCATCAGGACCTATCGTTACCGATCCGCGAAGCGGTGAAATTCTTGAAAGCCACATCAACTGGTACCACAACCTTATGTCTATACTACGACAGTGGTACATGATTCAATGCGGGCCGAATGATGTGAGAGCACAACGCATGCGCTTCGACGAAGAACTGATGGGCGACCTGATACGAACAGTGGCGAGCCACGAAGTAGGCCATGCATTGGGACTTACGCACAACTTCGGTTCCAGCTCTTCCGTGCCGGTTGAAAAACTCCGCGACCGGGAGTGGCTGAGGGAACATGGTCATACGCCTTCGATAATGGACTACTCCAGGTTTAACTACGTCGCGCAACCTGAAGACAGTATTCCACCCCGCGACCTTCTGGGACGCATCGGCGAATATGATCTGTGGGCAATTGAATATGGTTACCGCTGGTTTCCGGATATTAAAAGTGCGGATGCAGAAATTCCGGTATTGAACCAATGGATCATTGCCAACTCTACGAATGACCGGCTTCGCTTCGGTTCAGAGTTTGCCACAAGCGATCCGCGTTCACAAACAGAAGACCTCGGCGATAACGCAATGAAGGCCGGAGAATACGGCATTAAGAATTTGCAGCGCGTTGTACCGCGCCTGATGGAGTGGACGTACGTTCCCAATGAAGGCTATACCCATCTTGCACGGATGTATAAAGGCGTGCAGGACCAGCTTAACAATTACATCCGTCACGCGCTGGCATATATCGGAGGACGTTATGAAACAAACAAGTCGGCGGAACAGATGGGGCCTATTTATGAAGTAGTACCAGTAAAGCTTCAACTCGAAGCACTTGATTTCGTTACGCGTCACAGTCTCAGTACCCCCAAGTGGCTGCTGGACTCCGCCATACTGACGCGTATTGGTATTCCGCCAACAGAAGTGGTGAGCCGTTCACAGGAGATGGTACTGAACAAACTACTGGGGAGTGAGACACTGAGTCGTCTTACCGAGAACGAGGCCATGTTCGGTGACAGCGCATACCGCCTGATTGATTACTTCAATGATTTGGATGCGGCGATGTGGACAGAGCTTCGCACGAACGACGTCATTGAACGTTACCGCCGAAATCTTCAGCTGATGTACATTGACAAACTAATTGACCTGCGAAATCCTGCACGTCAGCATAAAGGTTATCGCGACGTCGGGCCTATCGTGCAACAGAAGCTCGTCGATATTCGGGAGCGCCTGCGCAAGGCGATTCCAAAGGCAAAAGATCCAATGACGCAATATCATCTCAGATTCATCCAGGATAAGCTTGACGCGGTGATTCGGAATTAGTGCTTTCCGACGATTTTTCGAGAACCTTCAGGCGTTCGAGGCATTCCTTCAACACTGTGTGAACACGCCTGGCGGTGTCAGCAATTTCCGATTCGTTTTCGGTAATTACTTCGCGTTGATCAAGCATCCACAGAAGAATTCCGAGGTGTTGCCGGAGAACCTTCCGCATGCTCAGGGGCGTATCGGCGCCGTCGTCCTGTGACGTTGCGGCGGAAAGGAGCTGCGCCGTTGCCGATGAATACACTTCTCCCTCCTCCCCTTTTGCATTTACAGTAACATAACCAACTTCTGAGAGCGCGTTTATCATATCTGATAACACAAGGCGTTGCACGTCATAAGACGCTGTTCCGGGGATCTCCCGCTGCCAGCGATCAATGCGTTCGTCTACCAGGGCAAACATGCCTATGAGACGCCGGAATAAGATATTTATATGTTGATGTTGTGGACTCATAATTTGGATCAAAGAGTTGCGCCAATAAAAAAGGCCCGGGTTTAACGCCCGGGCCTGTCTTATATATTGTCTTGCTAAAGATCATTCAACGTAACAATGTACACACCCGGGCAACTGAAGTAGCGCCAGCACTTCGGTTGAGTTGATAGCCATAAATTTCTTCTTTGTGTTCATCGTGCTACAAATCTAACAACTTCCGGAAAAGCATCCACACCAGGCACCGAAAAAAAGTCCGGCAGCACAAAAAAAATAAAGGGACAACGATTTGTCCCTTTATCAAAAACCAACTATAAAAACATTCTTTGTTTTCGGATACTAATCTTAAGCCACAGAGGCCGCTACTTCAGGGATGCTTTTGCAACGGCAGCTTCATCGGCTCCCGATCTGGCCTCCATACGAATGACCATGCGCATCATGTTATCGAAGTGCATAAACGAGGACGCGATGTCGGGGGTAAGGGCTTTGCTGAACTTTGTGTAATACTGCTTTCTGACTTTCGCCAGCATCAGGTCATTCTGCAAAACGCGCTTTGAGTATTTCTCGATATCCACCGGTTTCATGGAAGCGCCTGTGCGATGGTACAGGTCGAGGATTTCGAGGGTTTCCATTTCGATATAACGGATAGCCTGACAGTAGTTTTCGTAAATGGGCCAGAACGAAGCCTTCTGCGCTTCCGTCAGGTCGAGGTATTCCATTACCATTTTCTTTTTCTTCATGCTCCATACCGTCTCCGAATAGCGGGTGGTATCGGTGACGAGCTGGCCATAGACTGCAGACCACGACAAGAATCCAAGCAGGGAAACTGTGAGTAAAGTTCTCTTCATATAGACAGGGTTAAAGGGGTGCGAACCATGCCCTTCCGGCAGGCGAAACGAAACGTCTTCCCGGACGGAGGGTAATACCCTGTGGATAAATTCTAATGCCAGCCGGCGTCAGTTCAGTGGGCCTGAAGATTCGAAGATCTTTGATTCAATCACTTCGAGGAGCGCGGAATAGGTATTGGGCTTGAAGATTACGGACGCACCGAGTGCCACACAATTTTCTTTCTGCTCGGCCGACAGATAAGTTGTATAGATGACTACAGGTATCCCATTGAATTTCTGTGTCTTCTTCAACTCGCGTAAACACTCCAGGCCATTCATACCCGGCATGTTATAATCCAGGAATATCATACGAGGTTTGTAAGGCGTAACCTCAAGGTAGTTCAGCAAATCTCTACCACCGCCTAGTTCCACACAATTAACAGTTTTGCTGATGTCCTTTATGGCTTGCCTGAATAACAATACATCGTCGAGATCGTCATCCACAAGGATTATATTCATAGTACTAAGGTACGGCCATTATTCATAAATCAAAAGAGAACAGGTATTGAATCAGCCATCAGATGGAGATGGAAATAGGATCACTGATTTCACTCGGCAATGATGTGTTGACGCACTCGATTGCAGACGAGTTGACGTGTTGATCAGTATGTAAAGAGTACAATTCGAAATAGAATTTATCGAACGGTATAAAAAGAAAAAACCTCCGCGAGGGAGGTTTGGGTAGTCCGTACGGGAATCGAACCCGTGTTACCAGAATGAAAATCTGGTGTCCTAACCCCTAGACGAACGGACCATCTGAAGGAATTTTCCTTTCTGAAAGTTGGATTGTTGTTGTCGTTCTTTCAAAAAGTGGTGCAAAGATAGACCCACGTTTCAGATTTGCAAACCTGTGCAATAAAAATTTTTCAAAACGCGACTTTAATCATGGATTAACCAATATGTCGGTATATTTTTGCGCTTCGAAATTTTAACTAAAAATCTAGAATACAATGACTAAAGTAGGAATCAACGGATTTGGACGAATTGGTCGTCTGGCATTCCGTGCCGCGCTCAAACGCCAGGACATTGAAGTCGTAGGAATTAATGACCTGGTTGATCCGGAGTACATGGCGTATATGTTGAAGTACGATTCCACTCACGGCCGTTTCGACGGAACGGTTGAAGTGAAAGACGGAAACCTTATCGTGAATGGAAAAACGATCCGTGTTACTGCGGAGAAAGATCCGGCAAATCTGAAATGGTCTGATGTAGGAGCAGAAATCATTATCGAATCAACCGGTCTGTTCCTCACCAAACCTGATGCTCAAAAACATATCACGGCTGGTGCGAAGAAAGTGGTACTATCAGCTCCCGCAAAAGATGACACTCCTACTTTCGTTATGGGCGTTAACCACAAAGAACTCACCGCTGATCAAACGATCGTTTCAAACGCCTCTTGTACAACAAACTGCCTTGCTCCTATCGCCAAAGTTCTGAACGACAAATTCGGAATCGCAGAAGGCTTGATGAGCACAGTTCACGCTGTGACGGCAACTCAAAAAACCGTTGACGGCCCTTCTATGAAAGACTGGAGAGGTGGACGCGGCGGATATCAGAACATCATCCCCTCATCTACCGGAGCAGCAAAAGCAGTAGCACTCGTTATCCCTGCGCTGAAAGGCAAACTCACCGGTATGTCGTTCCGCGTTCCCGTGGCTGACGTTTCTGTGGTTGACCTTACCGTAAGACTTGAGAAGTCTGCTTCTTACGAAGATATCAAGAAAGCCATGAAGGACGCTTCTGAAGGTGAACTTAAAGGTATCCTCGGTTATACCGAAGACGAAGTGGTATCATCTGATTTCATCGGCGATGCACGTACATCCATCTTCGACGCGAAAGCAGGTATCGCGCTGAATAACAACTTCGTGAAAGTTGTTTCCTGGTACGACAATGAGTGGGGTTATTCCAACAAACTCATTGACCTGGTTCAGGAATTGGCGAAGAAATAATCCAGCGAGCTTTTCCACAAAAGGTGCCCGGCGGGCACCTTTTTTTATGCCCTTCGGGTAGGGCGAAATCTTTTTCCATGTAAAATGGAAGAATATGCCGTCTGATGCGTTAAATTCAGTATAACCTTCGCGGCGTGGAAAATTATTACGATATCCTCGGAATTCCCCATTCGGCGGATCTGACCACCATCAAGGCTGCCTATAAACGGCTCGCCAAGGAGTTCCATCCCGACCGCAATCCCGGAAATCCCGACGCTGAGGAAACGTTCAAACGCATCAACGAAGCCTACCGTACCCTTTCAGATCCCGTCAGGAAGCTGAACTACGACGCCAAAATCACACTCATCCCCCTGTATGCAGCTGCGACGGCTTACGAACGCGAAGCTACCCGACGCCAGCGCTATCAGCAGTGGCGGAAAAAGCAAACAGGATACTACTATAAACTCGACAAGGAGTATTTCAAAAACCAGGCGCTGGCATTCCTGGTATTCATCGTAATCTCCGGATTCTTTTTCGGGCTCGTGCACGCCGCGGAATACTTCATGAAGCAAAAGCACCTTGCGCAGTGGCGGGCCAATTCACGGTCACTCAAGGAAGTCAACAGCCTTTTTGGCGCGGGCCAATACGAACAGGCCTTCCGGATGATCGAAAGTCTGAAGAAGGGCGACCCCCGTGAATTCCGCTTCATCTATGTGAACGACAGCCTCGTGAACGAGTTGCGATCCATGGCCGACAAGGAGTTCAATGAAAAGGACTTCGAACTGGCGATCACCCATTACCTCACACTTCAGGAGTTCGAAAAGCCGGTGCGGTTTGAAACGCTCAGGAAGCTGTCCCTCTGCCAGTACTACGTTGGCAACTACAAGGAATCGCTGCAGGCCCTGAAGCATCTCCACAACCAACGCCCGTGGGACCTCGAACTTGTGTACCAGATCGCCATCATCGCTCTCGACCAGATGGACGACCCGCAGGAGGCGCTCCAATACTTTACCCTCGGCAAGAAGCTGTTCAAACAGAACCTGACTCAGGTTTACGGCGCTGCGTTCGAACTGATCGTGCACCCCCCCGATGTTCCGGATATCTACTACAACCTGTTTGAGGGCCGCGCCCGGTCGAACATGCTGCTTAAGAACTACGAAGAAGCCGTTACGGACTGCAACTGGGCCATATTCCTCCGCCCCTACAAGGGCCGCGCATTCGCCATCCGGGCGCAGGCAAACGCTGAACTGAAGCAAAACCACAAGATCTGTAAAGACCTGTACGAGGCCCAGATGCGCGGCGAAACCGGAAATTCTGAGCTTAAAAGAAAATTCTGCCGCTAACATCCGATCGCCCGCTGGTTGCAAAAATGTTTTTAAATTAGCCTTTTCAAATTGTGGCAATGAATATCAACCTGAACAAAGAACACCTCGATTCAGTCAAAGGAAGCTATTTCAATATCCTGGGACTATTCCTGAATTCGGAAAAAATGCAGAGCAGGTATCTTCGCTGTCTCTTGAAATGGGGATTCCAGCTGCAATTAAGTCCCGACGATTTGCGCAAATCCAACATCGACCTTGAAACCCTGTCGTACCAACAGCCTTCCGATAAGGTAGCCCGGCTGGAGGCCATCTACCACCTGGTTTACATGATCTACCTCGATGACGTCATTGAGGACGTAGAGCTGGAGGTTGCATCGATCTTTGCGAAAGCGCTCGGTTTCAAACCGGGGATTGTCAGCGACCTGTTCAAATCCATCGCGACGCTGGACTATGACGGGACCACTGAACGCAACGTCCACGCCGAGGTCCTGGATTTCCTGGCGGTCAACGACGTTTAGCCTCCATGCGATTTTGTCTTCTTCTCCTGCTGATTATTTCGACCCGGTCCTACAGCCAGGAGTTGCGGGACGTCAATACCTTTCTCGACAACTGGCACCTGGCGGCGGCAAAGGCCGACGCGTCTGCCTTCTTCGGAGCCATCGCTGACGACGGCATCTATATCGGAACGGATGCCGGCGAGCGCTGGACGAAAGCCGAGTTCTTTAAATTTGCGAAGCCGTACTTTGACCGCGGCAGTGCGTGGGACTTCAAGCCGCGCGACCGCGATGTCCACCAATCTGCCGACGGGAACACTGTATGGTTTTCAGAACTCCTCGATACCTGGATGGGTGTCTGCCGGGGCTCCGGTGTCCTTCAGAAAACACCCTCCGGCTGGCGCATCAGCCAGTATCATTTATCGGTCACTGTACCCAACGACATCATCCGGGACTTCATCAAACTGGTGGAGGGACACACGCCCGGTGACGAAAAGTGATCCTCTGAATGGCACCCCCCAAGTGCTGGAATTTCAAATGCTTATTCTAAATGACCGATGTAGGGTTTTACCCTGATTTCCCAAGCGGACCTTAAATCAATTGGCCAACTTTGAATCGTATTCAACGCCAAACTGATATGACCTATTCCAGACACTCCGCTCCGCGCTATGGTAACCGCAACAGGTTTACATCACGTTATAAACAGTTCATTACGCTGCTGGGTGTCATTATAATCGGAATCATTATATCATCAGCGATGAATGCAATACCATCGAACAAAGCAAAATCAGTAGCTGGCAAATCGACCGAACAACTAATGCCTGCGCAGCTGAATTAAGATACTTAACCGCCCTGGTCGAAAGACACTTTTTACAGGGTAACGTCCACTTTTTTCATTTTTTTTAGTTAAGAATAAGGAGCCCCGTTTGGGGCTTTTTATTTTTGCATTGCTTTCAGTTCTACTTTACTGAGATTCAGTAAAACACTCATGAATAGAAAGTTATACTAGGCTGTCTAAACTAAAACTGCGCTCCATTCTATGGCTTCCGACTCTGAAATCTTCTTCAAATCGCTGGCGCCGACCTCACCATCACCCTATCTGATCGAAGTCGACCGCGCTGAAGGGGTCTACATTTTTGATGTAAATGGTAAAAAATATGTCGATTTGATCTCAGGAATCGGTGTTTCGGCCCTCGGCCACGGAAATTTGGAGATAAATGCGGCTATAAAGGCCCAAATCGATAAACACCTCCATGTAATGGTTTGGGGTGAATTCGTCCAAACAGCCGTCAATAAGTTAGCAACCAAGCTCATTTCGCACCTCCCGCAAAACCTTAACTGCGTATACTTAGTGAACTCAGGGACAGAGGCTAACGAGGGCGCACTTAAACTTGGAAAACGCCTCACAAACCGGTCGGAAATCGTCTCTTTCTACAAATCCTACCACGGGAGCACCCATGGGTCGCTCAGCGTGTCGGGAAATGAAATCAAAAAACAGGCGTTCCGTCCCCTGCTTCCCGGGGTCAGGTTTCTTCACTTCAACGTTGAGGAAGAGCTGGAAAAAATCACCGACCAGACTGCCTGTGTGATCATGGAAACTGTTCAAGGTGACGCCGGGGTGAGGATCCCCGATAAAGATTTTATGGTCGCCCTTCGTCGCCGCTGTGACGAGACCGGCGCCCTGCTCATCCTCGACGAGATCCAGGCAGGCATGGGGCGGACCGGAACCCTGTTTGCGTTTGAGCAGTTCGGCATCGTGCCCGATATCCTGACCCTCGGCAAAGCTCTGGGTGGCGGCATGCCGATTGGGGCATTCGTGTCAAGCCGCGAACGGATGGAGGCCTTCACCCGCGATCCCATGCTGGGCCACATCACCACGTTCGGCGGTAACCCGGTGGTCGCTGCCGCCGCCCATGCTTCACTTGAGGTGCTGACCCGCGGCGACCTGCTCGCGTCAGTCGAGGCCAAGGGACGACTTTTTGAGTCGCTCCTGAAGCACGATCAAATAAAGGAGGTACGACGAATCGGCTTGATGTTCGCCATAGACTTCGACTCGGCTGAACGGGTCAACCGCATTGTCCAGAACGCTAAAGAAATGGGGGTGATAACTTACTGGTTTCTGTCGCATCCCTACAGTTTCCGGCTCGCTCCTCCGCTCACCATTTCGGAGGCGGAGATCCGCGAATCCTGCGAAATCATCGTGGCGGCGATCGATAGAAGCTAAGTTAGCCGAGCTTTTCGATAACCAGATTGTGGTTGGTGTAGATACAGATATCGGCTGCAATCTTGAGGCTTTCGCGGACCATTTCCTCGGCAGTTAGGTGCGGGGCGTGTTGCTTGAGGGCCAGCGCCGCCGCCTGGGCATACATGGCTCCCGACCCGATGGCGCACACCTGGTTATCGGGCTCGATGACATCGCCGTTTCCCGACAGCAGCAGGAGCTCATCCTTGTTGACGGCAATCAGCATCGCCTCCAGCCTTCGCAGGAACCGGTCCATACGCCAGTCTTTCGCCAGCTCTATGGCAGCACGCTTCATGTTTCCACCATAAGCGTTCAGCTTCTCATCGAACCGCTCGAGGAGCGTAAAGGCGTCGGCTGTTGACCCTGCAAAGCCGGTCAGCACCCGTCCTTCCTGAAGCTTGCGGATTTTTCTGACATTACTCTTGGCAACGTAGTTCCCCATGGTAGCCTGGCCGTCGCCTCCGATCGCAACTTGCCCATTATGGATGATCGCAATAATGGTTGTCGCGTGGATTTTACTAAACATACTTTCCTGGCCGGATGTCATAACGTATCGTAAATGAAATGGATCAAAAGAAAAAGTCCTGCCGTCGACAGGACTTTGTATTTAATTTTAGATCAGAATTCTGACCGGATCTTCGAGCAGCCCTTTGAGCGTTTTCAGGAACGCCGCTCCTACTGCGCCATCCACTGCACGGTGGTCGCAGCTCATGGTAACCTTCATGACGTTACCCGGAACAAGCTGACCGTTGCGGACAACGGCAGTTTCCTTAATTCCGCCGACAGCAAGGATACACGCATCCGGCGGGTTGATAATAGCCGTGAACTCCTCAATTCCGAACATACCGAGGTTGGAAATCGTAAAGGTACTGCCCTCCCAGTCTGCCGGTTGCAGCTTCTTCGCATGTGCCTTCTGGGCCAGATCTTTAACTTCTGTGGCGATATGTGACAGCGACTTGTTATCGGCAAAGCGCACTACCGGCACCAGCAGACCATCCTTAACTGCCACTGCAACGCCGATGTGGACGTGGTGATTCTTCCGGATCTTGTCCCCCAGCCAGCTTACGTTAACATCCGGGTGCTGACGAAGTGCAGCGGCCGCGGCCTTGATAACCATGTCGTTGAAGGATATCTTCACCGGACTGATCTCATTGATGCTCTTGCGGGCTTCGATTGCCTTATCCATGTTGATTTCCATGGTAAGGTAGAAGTGCGGCGCTCCAAACTTGCTTTCTGAAAGCCTTTTGGCGATCGTCTTGCGCATCTGCGAAACGGTAATTTCCTCAAAGCTCTCTTCGCCCACCACGCGGGGCAGCACAACTGCAGGAGTTTCTCCACCTTTCGAAGGTGCAACTGCTCCTGTTTCCTTGAAGTTTTCGACATCCTTACGGGTCACCCGGCCGTGATCGCCGGTTCCCTGGATTTTGGATATGTCAATTCCCTTTTCCTTGGCCATCTTTCTGGCCAGCGGTGACGCCTTGATCCGGCCTGTGCTGTGGTCAGACGATGCCTCCGCCGTTTCTTTCTTCGCTTCCGCAGGCTTCTTCTCATCTGCTTTGGCTTCTGACTTGGCCTCAGACGCGCCGCCTGAAGCATTTGATTCATGAGCCTTCAGCAGCGTCTTCCAGTCGGCATCTTTTTCACCGATGATTGCGAGAACGCCATTAACGGGAACAGAGCTCCCCGCTTCAGCGCCTATATAAAGGAGTGTCCCTGTATTATAGGATTCATACTCCATCGTCGCCTTATCTGTTTCAATTTCCGCGAGCAGTTCGCCGGACTTCACCGCGTCGCCAACCTTCTTGTGCCATGCAGCGATTACGCCGTCGGTCATAGTATCGCTCATCTTGGGCATCAGCACGATTTCAGCTTTGATACCTGAGGTGTCGATGGACTCCGCCTTGCTTTCAGATTTCGGCTCGGCTGCCGGAGCTTCTTTCTTATCCGCGGCTTTGCCGTCGCCTCCAGCCCCGGAGCTTTCGAGCAGGGGTTTATAGTCCTCACCTTTCTCGCCCACAATGGCCAATACATCGTTCACGGCAACGGCCTGCCCTTCCTTTGCTCCGAGATAAAGAACCGTTCCTGAGTTGAAGGATTCATAGTCCATCGTAGCCTTATCGGTTTCAATTTCGGCCATCAACTCCCCCGACTTCACGGTATCCCCAACCTGCTTGTGCCACTTTGCGATAACCCCTTCGGTCATCGTATCGCTCATCTTGGGCATGCGAACAATTTCTGCCATTGCGTCTGATAATTTTATGTTACATGAAAAAACAGGATTGCAAACCTTTTCAGAAAGGTGCGACCCCGTTTGAAGCCTCCAAAAATAGGTTTTAAATGAGGATTTTCAAGAAAATTTTAATTCCTTAAAAATTAAATGTACCGATCACCAATTCAATGTTCGACACCGACGGAGTTATTCCGTACGAATACCGCACGCCCAAATCAAACTGAGGCATAAACCGGAAAATATTGAAGTCGACAAAGAGTTCCCCGCCAACTGACCAGTACGACTGATTCGCCCCCCGGAAGAAGGAAAACTCCCCGAACGCGTAATCCGTGAACGCGTTTACGCGGAATCGCTGCAAATTCAGAAGTGGCCCGATAGCGATATCGGGATACCATAACGGGAAAGTGTAATTCGCTGAGAACGTGTATAAGGTCTGGAACCTGCTCAGCGAATGGCCTCGCGGTAGTGGAACCGTGTTCCTGAAGTAGTAGACATCACTTGCATCGGCATCATTAGTAGTACTGAAAATCCGCTGGACAGATGCCTGGCCGTAAAGCCCATGATGCTTCATCAGCCCCGGGAAGTACAGATTCCCCGTCACGGATGCCAATCCCCCGGTAAAGTCGCTGCTGAACGCTGTGTGGTACACCTGTGCGCGGATTGACTGCCCCCACCTGCTCACGATGTCCCTCCTGCTGCGTTTCAGAAACCGCGAAGCGGAAACCGAAAAATGATTGTAGATCAGCTCACCATTGCCAACGTAGTTCAGAAAGCGATACCCCTGAAAGATAGTGTCGTTTCGGATGAGCGTTGGGTAAAACCTGTCGTTCAGAAACTCATTCTCCAGATTGCGTACGCGCGTGTAGCCTATCCGGTTTGAGACGGTGACTCCTGAGCTGAAGCGCGACTTGCTGAATACCCAGGGTATCCGCAACCCCACCGACACGTTTTGTTCCTCCCAGTCAAACACCATATCCCTCACCACGCTCGTAGTGTCGCTGCCGCGGATGATTGTCGTGACGGCGGCGCCCTCATTCACACTTCGCTTTCCCTGCGTATAATCCACATCGATAATAGGATAGAATCCCTGATAACTGGCCCCTACACGCCAGAGCCCCGTACGTTCATTGATGTCGTAACTGTACCCTGCATTGATTTGCGTAGTACTAAGGATATCGCGAGACGTGATGCCAACATCTACCGTTGCAAGATCGTTTTCTACAAACAATCCCCAGCTGAAGGGATTGATTACATTCCATCTGGAATATTTACCAACCGGATAAGCGTTTTGCGGAATGCTGTCGAAAAGATGTGGTCTTCCCTCCTGTTCTACGAGGTGATCATAGAGAGTCCGCCCTTCTCTGTCGGGAACATATTCCTTCCATTGCGTCGGATCGAAAGATATCCGGACAACGTCCATTCCATCGCGTGACTGATCATTATAGTAAATGAAGGCTCCGTCCGCGCTGGGAGCGGGATTATACGCACCGTACCTGCTCGTAGTCACCTGGTAGCGGTGTCGCGTTCGCAAGTCTACAGCGTGAATGTTATCTATTCCGCCGACAGGCGAATTAAAAAACAGAAAGTTTTTATATAACAACGGAGCGCCGACATTCTCATCCGACTCCGGAAGAATATCTTCGGCTTCACCGCTGCGAACATTGAGAACAGTGATCGCTTTGCCCTTCGGAGTTGTTTTCAGCACAACGATTGCCTGACCATCATCGCTCCATCGTGGCATAGACCAGAAATAATTCTCAGGGTTTGGGAATACCTTGAGGATATTTCCCTCCGGATACGACATGATGACTACTGAATGACGGTATGCGTTATCGGAACGGATGGTAACGATAAACCGTTTGTCGGGAGAAATCGCAGCACTTCCGAGACGCGTTTTCTTGTCGGATACCCGGACCATTTTCTTTTGATGGCTGTCGTAAGCCTTGATCACGGAGTAACTCCTCATCCGCCAACGGGGGTCATACCCGAATTCGTTCCAAAGGATCACGCCCTCCTGCGCTGACAACATGCCGGCGTCGTTGATGAATCCAGGTGTAAATATCTTTCTCTCTTCTTTGCCCCTGACGGATACATATTGTTCGATATCACCGATGCCTTCTTTTCTGACAACAACACTTCCGTCGGGCTGGGGCTGCGGATAGAGGTAATCGGTATACGTGGAAGACGTGCGCTGATTGATTCTTTCGAATGGAGTAAAATTCAGTGTATCGAGTTGAGCCTTCCATTCCCACGTCAGCTCTGCCGCCATTTGTTTGTACAGGTTGGTAACATGCAGGCCGGCCTTGTTCTTTATGGCATTCGAGAACGCGAAAGGAACAAAGGGTACGCTCCACGAGCGCGCCGTTATTTTCTCCCAGATATCAGGATCATTGGTTCGCCTGCGCAGGTACGACACCATATGAAACCCAAGCACATAATGATTTGGAATATGGTGTTTATATGATCGGAGATACTGCTTGTGATAATTAAATGTCCTTCCCTCAAGCAGGTTGGTTCTGAACGCCAGAGCAAAATGTGGTATCCTTCCCCGGCCCCCATGAGTGAACGCCGTTTCGGTGGCGACTGCGTCACCTTCCCAAAACCAGTCCGGCGCTGCGGCGTGAGCCAGCCCCGCAAAGGAGGGATTTCCAAAAAGATAAAAAACAAGTTTGTTGAAGCCCCGGCTCGCATGCCGGTACTGCACGATGTGACGGTATTCATGCGCTGCCAGCATATTCAGCCAGTCATTCGTACTCACGAAATTGTAGTTCTGCGGCGGCATCGTAAAGAATTCCGAACGCCGGGGGAACATGGATACAAATCCGTTGGAGATTGAAGACTGGTTCTGGAGGATCACGTTGATCTTGCGCGGCGCCCTTCCCATTGAGTTCGATTCGGCAAGCCGAATGTGTTCGAGCGTACTCGCCATTCGCTGCGCCTGCGCGTCAAACCCTTCAGGGAACAAGACATTGAAATTCGGAGTCTTAACCTTGTACCAGCGAAGACCTGCCGGATTGTTCTCAAAAACTGTCTGACCCAGCAGGAACTGAGTGACAAAACAACAGGCGATCAACAAACAAGTTTTCCTTCGGGCCATACCAGGATGAAAGATGAAACTCCCGTCGGTTAAAAACAAGACCGGCAGAAAAATAGTAGTATCCTTCTGCCGGTTCCCGATTTGTCAGCTTAATACCTACTCAATATGGAGTTCGCCTGTCCGGATGGCGCTGGCCTGGAACAGTCCCAATGCACCGTTTGTAAGATTTGATCGCGGATTCGCGGGCGGAGTTCCGAACAAGCCCCCATCGTTAGTGAGGAGTTTCTGAAGGTCGCGATAATAAACAAAGGCATCCCTTGACAGGCTGTACACCTCCACCCCGGCCTTGTCGCCGAGCCCATAGTATACAGGCAACGGAATGCCGTCGATGTTCTCGCCGATGAGTTCATCGTCCGCAAAGTAAATGTCTGTATCGTACATATATTTCAGGGAATCATTCCGATACGACTTAAACAGATAGTAGTCGCGCGTATCCTGGGGTTCCTTTACAAACAGCAGAAGCTCATAAAAACGTCCGGGATAGTCAGGATCTTTCTTTTCATTTTCGTTGATCCGGTATTCAAGCTTGTCGATAGTGACCAGGCGGAATAGTTGATCCGTTGCTTCATATTTTTCGCCACCTGCGATAACCGTAAGCTTATAGGTTCTTCCGGGCACGCCTTCGAACGGATCTTCGGGAAAATAGTAGCCAATGGAATCAGCATTTGTTCCCTGATAATGGACAAAGTTGTATGTATTTCCGGCGTTATCTTCAACTGTCACCGTTGCATCAGTCACGCGGGTGGTCTTACCTGTGTTGTAGAAACCTGTGGAACGACTGATCTTGACAAAATTCTTCGACCTCATGTCAGTCACCTGGCCTTCAATAACAATACGAGACTGCGTCTGTTCCAGGTCCAGCGTTATGGTTTTCTCGCATGCTGTCAGTGCGAAAAGAAGAACAACCGAAAGGATTACTATATTTTTCATACGTGAATGCAGATTGATCGTTAACCAGTTTAGAATTTGAAGTTATATGTCACGAATGGCATGATCGGGAACAGGTAGATTAATCTGGCCTCCTTCTCGGTGCCGTCACCTATGATGTTTCCTTCATCATCCTGGCGTGTACGGGTATAAACAGTAAAGGCGTTTTGTCTGTTGTACACATTGTATAAAGAGAATACCCATTGCCCCTTGAATCTCCTGTTTTCATTGCGTCTTGGATTGAGTGTCGCAGACAGGTCAAGGTGGTGGAACGCTGGCAGCCGATAACCATTGCGTTCTGAAACAATATCAGGCTGATAAGAGCCAAACTCGTATTTACCTGAAGGAATCGTGATAGGTCGGCCTGTGCTGTAGGTGAACGTACCGCCAAAAGACCACCGTCCGTTCAGATCGTACGCAGCGGTGACGTTGGCGACGTTGCGTCTGTCGTAACTTGCCGGAAAGCGAATGCTGTTATTAACACCGTCGATTTCACGGAAGGCCTTTGACCATGTATACGTTACCATACCCGTAAGCCTCCCTTGCGTTTTGTTCACCATGAATTCGGCACCGTAAGACCAGCTGTCACCCTGACGGAATTCGGTTGAAAGGTCACGATTCAGCATGATCTCAGCGTTGTCGGCAAAGTCAGTAACGTTGGACATCTTCTTGTAATACGTTTCAACTGAAACTTCTATGGAGTTCTGTTTCAGATTGTGGAAGTACCCTAACGCAACCTGGTCGGCCAGTTGAGGTTTCAGATAATATCCGCTGGGATTCCAGGTGTTAAAAGGCAGCGGTACTGTTCCTGCTGAAACGAGGTGTGTATTCTGAACCATTCTGTTGTACGACAACTTAATCGACTGCTCATCCGACAGGCTGTAACGCATGCCAAAACGCGGCTCAGCATTAACATAGGCGCGGATTGTCTCCCATTGTTTGTAACGCAGCGTATCGATTCTGTTGATATCTGCATTGTCACGCGGATCTTCATACAGGAAAACTTCACCTTCACCTACATTCTGGAATATGGATAATCGAACACCATAGTCGAGCATCAGCTTGCTGCTAAGACGTTGTTGATTGCTGACATAGATAGCGTGATCGAGTGCATACATCTTTGGAAACACGGTTTCCTGAAAGATGGAGGACGATGCATTGGGTTCAATGCGCGCGGGCGAAAATCTGCGTCCTGTGAGGTGATAACCAAACGTGACTTCGTTGGAAGTATTCAGAAACCACGAGAGGTCATTCTTCAGGCTGACTTCCTGCAGGTTGGAAGTCCAGCGGAACCCTTGAATAGGATCCTTGATTTCGAGAGAGTAATCGAAGATACTTCCGATCAGCGTTGTATTCGAGAACAGTCTTTCATTGAAGAGGTGGTTCCATCTCACGGTAACGGTAGAGTTTCCCCAGCCAAAACCAGCGTCGCCACCGTCGAACGAAATCTTATCCCGACCACTGTAGCCTGCGACAAAGAATCGGTTCTTATTGCTTGCGCGCCAGTTTACTTTTGCATTGAGGTCATAAAAATTCACCCCATTATCGGTATCGGCGGCCTTCAGGTATAACCCGAGATTGGAGGTGCGCCCCGACAAGATAAATGAGCTCTTGTCTTTTTTGATGGGGCCTTCAACCATAAGTCGGCTCGCCAGTGTACCAATACCTCCGGCGGCGCTGAAGTTTTTATTATTACCATCGCGCGTGCGTACTTCGAGGATAGACGACAGACGCCCTCCAAACCGCGCAGGAATTCCACCTTTGTACAGTTCGGATTCCTTAATCACATCAGCGTTGAAAACGGAAACCATTCCCCCGAGGTGAGAGGCGTCATATATAGGAGCCTCATCGATGAGAATGAGGTTCTGGTCTGCACCCCCACCCCGTACAAAGAAGCTTGATGTACCTTCACCGGCGGTAACGACGCCAGGAAGCATCTGGATATTTTTTACAATATCGACCTCGCCAAAGAGTGCAGGCAATTTTTTCACCTGATCGAGATTCAGCGAATTCCGGCTCATTTGAATACCGGCCACATTCACGTCGATAGGTTTATCCGTCACGACGATTTCCTGCATTTGGGTCGCTTCTTCCTCAAGTTCTATGTTAAGTGTTACATCTTTCGACAGGTCGACATTGAGTTCGTGGGTGTGGAAACCCAGATAACTGACTTGAACGCGGTACTGGCCAGGCGGAACGGTGATTGAATAGAAACCGTATGCGTTCGTTATGGTTCCTGCCTTCAAATCGGGGAGATAGACGGATACGCCAATAAGTTCTTCCCCATTTGCCTTGTCTTTGATGTAGCCGTTTAGCGTAGCTTTCGTTTGGGCGTCTGAGAACTGAAATCCACAGATCAGACAAAAAAGAAATAAGAATCGGATCATGTTGTTAGGTTATACAATCGGATGACAAGTATCTTAACGAATACCCCCATCCTCCGCGTTAGTTTTTCTTGACTTTTCTCCAGACGGGAAATCGCGCAAATGGTTACCTTTGCGCCGGAAAAACTTCTTATATCGGGCGAAAACACGGATATGTTCAAAAGATTGAAGGAATTGTATAAGGCTTACAAGCCGTATGTGCGGGTTGATCTGATCATGTATGCAGCTCTGATTCTGATGATTTTTCTGTACTTCATCGTATCAGTCCTGATCGAATAGCGTGTTGTTACAACGTTTATCGGACAAACTGAGCTCCCAGCATCAGCAGCACCATTGACATGGCGATCAAGAAACTAATTATTCTCCTTTTCATAAACCAACTATATTCATTTCAAAATAGACAGACAAAAAAAATGCCGTCACAAAAATGGGATGTGACGGCAACCATGGACAATAGGAAGTAATGTTTAATCGGAAATCCGATCTGCCAGTTCTCTGACTTCTCTCTTCACATCCTGGAATGTGTTTCGCGCACCTTCCTTGACTTCATCCCAATTGTTTTCCGTCGATGTTTCGACGCGTTCAATTTCCACGTCTACACGTTCTCTGCGCTCCAGCAATTCATCGTTTCTGTCAGATAGTCGTTCACGGACGTTCTCCCCTGCATTTTCCATCTTGTTTCCGATCTGTTTCAGTTCGTCGCTGATGTCTTCGCGCAATTCGCGCAAGTCTTCAGCGACTTCAGATCGTTCCGTTTCAAAATCTGTTCTGACCTCAGCCGTATTTCTTGAATTATCTGTAGTACAGTTTGTTAGAGTTAGTAATCCATAGGTAAGCATAATGCTCACCACGATTCTCAATAGCGTTTTCATAGAATAGTGTTAATGTACGAGGGGAGATAAAATTTGTTGCCGGGATCTAACCGGTCAGCCTTTCGCCTCGTTTGCAAGCCGGTTGAGGAATTCCTCAGTATCGTCCTGCGCCAGCCCGGGGTCGCCTTTGATCGTCCCGTGCCGGATTCCATCCACGTACTGACGCACCGCGTCGATGGCTTGCTTCGAATATTTCCGCGATCTGCGGATGATCGAACTCCTGAACTGCGAACCCGAGGTTGGTGCGATCAGCATGCCCGCCGTCATTCCAAGGGCTGTCCCTACAATCAGCCCCACAACAAATGTCCCTGTTCCCTTCATATGCTTTAAATATTATATGGTTTACAGCGACCATTTCAAATCTTCATGCCAATGGTGTTAGTCGTGGAAAGCTGGTGAGTGGTAAGCAACGAGCAGTCACGCAGGCATGATCAACAAATTGTTGAACATTCTGCACAAGACAAGCCGCAATTTCTTGAGATGAAAACGCTTATTCGGGCAAGAGACGCGATTTAACGCATAGTGTTCACGTTGGCACGTTGGTTTCTAAGAACGTTAAAAGTTTTAGTTAAACCAATAAAAATCTATATGAAACTTATAAACGGAGAATTAAGAAATCAGATGATGATCGTCTGTTCAGTGGCGCTGGGGATTTTACTATTCTCATCGAATACACAAGCTCAATCAGGACAAGATTCCATTACTTACCAATCGCAGACACAGACGACGACAACTACCACAACGCAGTCGGTAGACGTCGACACGGATTATGATCGCAACGATCGGTATGAACGCCGGAGTGATGATGTAGCAGCTCCAAGAGCTGGTATTAAAGGAGGTCTGAACTGGAGCAATCTGATTGTTGACGATGCTAATACTCGTCACGACAAGTTCGGTTTCCATGCAGGTGTTTACGGACAGTTATTTGCCAGCCGTGCATTTACTATCCAGCCTGAGGTAAACTTCTCAACAAAGGGTAATAAGATTGAAATGAATTCTGGTGTCATCCAGCAAGAGTACAAATTCAATCTTAGTTACATTGATGTTCCGGTACTTGCCGTATTTAAACTTGGCGGAGTTGCTGAAATTCATGCCGGGCCATACTGGTCTTACCTCGTAGGTGCTAACATTGATCAGGATGGAGACCTTGCTGATACTTTTGACCGCGTTGACCGCAACAATTTTGAAAAGTGGGATTACGGTCTGGTCGGTGGTATCGGTTTCAACCTCGGTAAGAGCGCTCAAATCGGAGCCCGATACAACTATGGATTGAAAGATATCGCACGAAGCAGTGCTGCACGCACGATGTTAGGCAACACCAAGAATCAGGTGGGTCAGATCTATCTCGCTTTCAATCTTGCGGGAAGCCATGACTAACATAGCATCGGAAAAATCTTAGAACGAAGGTCTTAAATGAGGAAAGCCGCGGGGGAGCGGCTTTCTTACTTTAACAACCCGTGCACCGGATGGTGCGTGCACCCAACGGTACATCGCGCACAACGGATAAAAATCTTTATAGTTAACCTGCCTCAGTGTCAGCTTCTGAAGCGCGTCTTCTTCTGTTTTCTGGTGGCCTCGTCTTCCAGTGATGGAAAGATCAATTTTGCGAGCACGTAGCCCACCAGTATGAAGGCACCGTATGCCACAACAAATCCAAAAATCATCGGCATGAAGTCCATATCAATCTGTTTACCAGGCAACAAGAAGAAAATGTAGTGCCCTTTTGGAAAATCCTGGGATTCTGGCATTTTTTGCGCCTCCCCTGGATTTTTCCGGTAATTTCTGTCTCAAAATGGGCCACCTCAGCCTTGATTTTAACCCACTTCGGGAAACAACTTCTTTGTCGTAGTCCCGCCCCTGCGGGGAACAAACACACACTGATTTTTGCATCGAAAGTCCAGGCCGCTCAAACCGAACAGTTAGAGCAGGACACCTTAATCGGTAATTCGACCTTTTTTTGTTGGATAACGATTACTATTTTCCAGCTTGATGTCGCAAAAATCCTTTCGAATAGCCGCCTTTTGCTCGGGTCCCCTGACCTTTCTGCTAATCCTACTGTTTCTGCCTAAAGACATACTCGGCCCCGGCTCAGAGAAGGCCCTCGCCACAGCGGCATGGATGATTATCTGGTGGATTACAGAAGCGGCTCCAATTCCCATAACAGCGCTGCTCCCCCTGCTCCTCTTCCCGTTCCTGGGGGTGATGAGCACGAGTCAGGCCGCCGCGCCATATGCAAATCCTGTAATTTTCCTCTTTCTCGGTGGTTTTCTTATCGCTCTGGCCCTGGAAAAGCATCGGCTGCATGAGCGCATCGCACTCAATCTGATTCGCCTTACCGGCACCTCAGGCAACGGAATCATCCTCGGATTTATGGTCGCCACCGCCATTCTGAGCATGTGGATCAGTAATACCGCGACCGCGATAATGATGCTTCCGATAGCAACCTCAGTGGTCAGTCTCATTCGGTCAGATCCACGTCAGGCACTCCACGAACTCGCCCCCAGAGAACGCAATCTGGCACTCGGACTAATGCTCTCGATCGGCTATGCTGCAACCATTGGCGGCATGGCCACACTCATTGGAAGCCCTCCGAATGCGGTTTTCAAAGGTCTTCTTGAACAGCACTATAACATGGCAATAAACTTTGGCGACTGGATGCTGGTCGGCGTTCCCGTCACCATCGCCCTGCTTGCCTCCACTTACCTGATTGTAACGCGCATTCTTTTTCCCAACAGGATAAAAAAGGTTGACGGTACCGATTTGCTGTTGCGCGAACGACTACACGCACTTGGTCCAATCAGCTCATCCGAAAAGAGAATCCTGGCGATTTTTGCATTCACGTCTTTGTTGTGGATAACACAGGAAGGCATTAATGCGATTCTCGGAAGGTCTTTGCTCAACGACACCAATGTTGCCATGCTGGGTGGTGTGCTGATGTTCCTGGTGCCGGATGACCTTTCAAAAATGCGGTTTATCCTCGACTGGAAAGACACACAGCTGCTGCAGTGGGGAATTCTTTTGCTTTTCGGAGGTGGTTTGTGCCTGGCAACGGGACTTCAAAACACGGGAATCATTCAGACGCTGGGGTTGTGGATCGCAGAACGAAGCGCTTTCGATGCCAAGCTCATTCTGTTTCTCATTTGTGCCTCCGTATTTCTTACGGAGATCATGAGCAACGTGGCCCTCGTACAGATATTTGTTCCCGTAATCTTCGGCATCGCCGACGGACTGGGCGTAAATCCTGTAATGCTTGCACTTCCGGTTACCCTGGGATCTAGTATTGCATTCATGTTCCCCATCAGCACGCCGCCCAATGCGATCGTCTTTTCGAGTGGTTATATCCGTGTCCCCGACATGGCCCGCGCGGGTATTCTACTGAACCTTGTCTCCATATTGATCATCTTTTTGTTCTCCATTACCCTGGTGGAATGGGTTTTCAACTAATTCGCGACACCTCTGTTGGAATCAGATTTTTTATCATTCCTGATATTCGAAGAAATTATTCGTGATTTATCGTCGTTTACCTGCATTATAGGGCTCCTATGCGTGAGAATTCTCTAATTTCAATACCGGGTGTCAGAAAAAGAAAATGAAGCGAATCTCGGGAAAGTTATATCCACGATCCGTAAAGGGAAAAATACTGGCAGCGTTCCTGCTGGCATTTGCCGCTTTCCTGGTGGCGTTTTCAATCTCCAGGCTCGCGTTCACGGATATGCTCGGCAAGGTCGAGGAACTCTCGGAACCCAGCGGGAAACTCACCCTGCTCAATAAGGTATTTCAGGAAGTAACAACGCTGGACCAAATGCAGCGCGCCCAGGCCTTGCAAAACCCGCGGATGCCCCACAGCGCATTCCTTAGTCAGTCTCAGCGAACGATGAACCTCATCGATTCAATCAGTCTCATGGAGTGGGACTCCGCACAGCTCGAGCGCATCTCGGCTATGAAGCACATCCTTCACCGCCGCGACAGCCTCTTCTTTTCCTACCTGAAACTGAAATCCAATCTGATCGACAACCGATCTCTCACAAGACGCATCGATACATTGTCATCAATCCTCGAAAAGAAAAAAATTGAAGTCGATTCGAATATTGTCACCACCGAAAAGCGCACCACCACGACGTACATAAAAGACACCACAAAACGTGAAGTGGATGATCGCTCATTCCTGGGTAAACTCTTTGGCAAGAAGAAAAAGCCGGAAATGGATTCAGAGCCGGTGCAGATGCAGGTTGAAGAAGAATTCCGTGTAGTGGTGGACACACTCCTGGTAGCCAATCAGAATAAGGCCCTCGAAGAGATTGAAAAGATTATGTATGATCTCGAACAGGATCAGCGTACGCAAAGCAAAATGCTCCTCGAACGGGAACTTCAGCTTATCAATGCCAACAGCCTCCTCGTAAATCAGCTTCTCGGCATCCTCCGTGAAGTGGAAAAAGAAGAATACGAACACATGCAGGCACGGAGCGGCGAGGCCGGCCTGGTGGTGAGCGAAAGTATCAGGCGAATCAGCGTGCTGTTGATTGCCTTCTTCCTTGGTGCCGCATTGCTCGTATATCTCATATGGATCGACATAAGTAAAAGCAATTTCTACAAGGAACAACTTGAACGCTCGCGTGACGAAGCACAGGAGCTAAGCCAGATAAAGCAACGCTTCCTCGCAAACATGAGTCACGAAATTCGCACTCCACTTCAGTCCATTATCGGATTTGCCGAACACCTTAAACAGGAAAAATCACCAGATCCTGAAGCCATCGACGCGATCTATAGTTCTTCGGAACACTTGCTTCATATCGTAAATGAAGTACTTGACTACAGCCGGATTTCGTCAGGGAACTTTACACTCGCGCGGGAAAAATTTCAGCTGATGGAAGTGGTTCGCGAAGTCGAAGGCGCGATTCGTATTCAGGCAGAGAAGAAAAGCCTGTCGCTGATCATGGACTTTGAAGAAGCAAAGGATTTTTCATTGGTTGGTGACTCGTTCCGGCTTCGGCAGATACTTTACAACCTGCTTGGCAATGCGATCAAATTCACGACCCGCGGGTTTGTCCGCCTATCTATAAAAACACATCTCACGACTGACAACAAAGTTGCGTGCGCGTTCGAAATCACCGACACCGGTATCGGTATACGAAGTGAGGATATCAAAAAGATCTTTAACCAATTTGAACAGGCGGATACGAGTATTACCAGGACGTTCGGCGGAACGGGACTTGGACTTACTATTGTGAAATCGCTCGTCGAAGCGCAGGGCGGAAACATTACGCTGGACAGTGAGCCTGGTACGGGATCAACATTCACTGTATACCTGACTTTCGAAAGAAGTGAAACCGCTGAAGACGTTGCGCCCGCTGAAGTTGCACCTGTTGATGCATCGGTTACCGGCCCCGGACTGGTTCTCGTCGTCGACGATGATCCTATGATTCTTCGACTGTGTGGCCTTATCCTTAAGAAAAGCAAGATCAAACACATTCTGTTCAACGACCCTGAAGAACTGCTCAACCGGACACCAGACGACGAAGTGACGCACGTATTGATGGATATCCGGATGCCGAAAATCAATGGCGTTGAATTATGTCAGGCGTTGAGAAAAAAATATTCCGCGTCAACCCGGTTCGTCGCTCTTACGGCCCACGTCTTCCCCCAGGAGAAGAAGTTCCTGCAAGAGCAGGGATTTGACTTCGTGTTATCGAAACCTTTTCACGAAGACGAGTTACAGAGCTTATTTGGAATTACACAAGAGCGCCCCGTTGTTCAACAGCAGAATCGTGAAGAGATCGATCTCGAGCCGCTGCGGAAAATGACGATGTATGATGAGAACCTGATGCAAACCGTCATAGAACAGTTTCGCGAAGAAACCCTTTCGGAACTCGGTCAACTTGAAACAGCGTTGAATGACGATGACCACATCAGAGTCCGCGACATCGCACATAAACTGGCAGGTCGTGTTGGTCAGATTGGTATGCTTTCACTTTCGCTAAGACTTCGGGAAACGGAAATCCGTATCGACAAAGGTGAAGCCCTGGAATCGATTCAACCGGATATCTCCGCACAACGCGAAGAAGTCGCGCGTCTTGTTGCTTATCTGTCGGAATATCTTGTGGCGAAATCGTAAGCTAGTCGATTCCGTACTTCTCCATCTTCAGATAAAGTGTCTTGCGGTCAATATTGAGAATTCGCGCGGCTTTGGATTTATTATAACGAACCTCCTGTAGCGTTTTTACGATCATTTCTTTCTCCTGCGTTTCCTGAAGAGCTTTCAGGTCATAAATAGGAACATCGGAGACCTTCGGCGCAGCCTGGCGCACACCGGTAACCATTTCCTGAGGCAGCGCCTCCATCGTTACGGTGTCGCCGGTCGTGAGTAGCACAGACCTTTTTACAACGTTCTTAAGTTCGCGGAGATTTCCCGGCCAGTCGTACGTGCGAAACAACTCCATAACGCGGTCAGCGAATCCCGTTACATTCTTACCAAGTTCTGCATTGGCCGACTCACGGAAGAAGTCAAGGAATTCATCCAAGTCCTCCATACGTCCGCGCAGCGGCGGAACCTGCAGCATAAATTCATTCAGGCGGTGGAACAGATCTTCGCGGAAGTGACCATTGCGAACACTTTCCGAAAGGTCATCATTGGTGGCAGTAATGATCCTGACATCCACCCTTACTTCCTTGTTGCTTCCGATAGGCTGAATAACGCGTTCCTGAATGGCCCGCAGCAGTTTTACCTGCACTTCGTAAGAAAGGTTTCCAACTTCGTCGAGGAAGAGCGTTCCGGTATGGGCAGCTTCAAACTGGCCGGTTTTGTCCTGAACAGCACCGGTAAAAGAGCCTTTCATATGACCAAACAGTTCGCTTGCAGCAAGTTCTTTCGAGAGGGCACCACAATCAACAGCAATAAAAGGTTGTTTCGCGCGTGGGCTGAGATTGTGTATCGTACGGGCAACGTATTCTTTACCAGTTCCGCTTTCGCCCTGAATGATGACCGACATTGACGTTGGCGCTACCAGTCGGATGTAGTCGTGTAATTTGCGTGAGGCTTCACTCCTCCCCTGCACAAACTGAGTTTCGGTAGCCGGCTTGCGTCGGGCTGGTGAAACTTTTTCCTTTTTAACGGCTTCCTTCACCAGCATGAGCAGCTCATCGGGATTGACTGGTTTGGTGATGTATTCGAGCGCGCCGAGTTTGATCGCCTTTACAGCGGTTCGGATATCTGAAAAGCTTGTCATGATAATCACCGGAATCTCTGGCGATATCTTTTTCATCTCCACCAGCAAGTCCATTCCGGTTGTATCAGGCAGCCGGTAGTCGAGCAGCACGACATTAAAGGGTCGTGACTCGAAAGTTTTCAAACCTTCTTTGCCGTTGTGATTTACGGTAACCTGATACCCGTTTTTGCTGAGAAAGCCCTCCAGTATTCTTGAAAATGTGAGGTCGTCTTCAATAAGTAGAACAGAAGCCATATGTGGCCGAAAGTAAAAAGAAAGCCGGAAATAATTCCAGCTTTCTTTCATTTAGCAATAGCATTCCCGGTGAATGGCTAGTTGTCGAGGCGTTGCCCTTCCTGGCTGAATTTAACGGTCTGAGTATCAGCGCCGTTTTTCAGTTCCACTTCGTACTGTTCTTTCTTCTTATCGTGATAGGCTGCATTGATTAACCAGCCTTTGTACTCCTGGTCCTGCAAGGTTTGTTTAACAGCTTCGGGCAACTCATCAGTCTTGATCGCAACACGGCCCTGGTCTTCACCAGCAGCCTCAGTGCTAACGGCTGCTGAAGAAGCAGCAGTGCTATCAGATTCAACTTCCTGTGCGTTGGCGGCTACCACGCTTCCTGCGATAAATACCATCGCGAATAATACTTTTTTCATAAGGGTTATTTTAAAGGTTCTGATAAACCCGCTTAATAACTTATGCCATCCGGGGAGTATTACCGCCAGGGCCTAAAAAACGTTTTCGATGGTGATGATGGCGCAAACTCCGTAGAATCTTTCAACAAGCTGATGAATGCGCGGCAATGATGTGATGCGCCTGCAGCGCCGCAGAACGCTTACAGGCCCTCTTCTCCTTTTGGTTCCGGACAACTGATCTTCCAGTCTTTCGCCAGAAAGATTGAACCCTCTTCAACCTTCTTCACCAGTTCGTCTTTCTTCTTTCCCCACTTGCATCCCACATCTACGAAACGGAATTTGGCACCATCCACTTTGAAATTGAAATGACAGGAGTTAGACGCTTTGTGCGTTTTCATGCAGATAAACTGGATATCATTTACCGCGGGGAGTTCATCGTTGTTCAGCGTCGCTGCCCCTCCTGATACGATTGCTGAGAAGAGTATTGCGAAAGCAAGTTTCAAAAGTGTCTCCATTAGGCCGATATTAATAAACCGCAAAATAAAAAAAGCCCCGATGATTCGGGGCCCTTTTCAAGATATGCTTGGCTGAATTCTAATATCTGTAATAATCCGGCTTGAATGGACCTTTTACTTCCACGCCAATGTATTTGGCCTGCGATTCGCTGAGAACGTCGAGTTCGACACCGATTTTCTTCAGGTGCAGTCTTGCCACTTTTTCATCGAGATGTTTAGGCAGCATATACACCTTGTTTTCATAGCGGTCTGAATGTTGCCACAATTCAATTTGTGCAAGTGTCTGGTTCGTAAATGAATTCGACATCACAAATGAAGGGTGACCCATCGCGCAGCCAAGATTTACAAGACGGCCTTCGGCAAGCAGGATAACCTGATTTCCGTTCGAAAGCGTGTAAATATCGACCTGAGGCTTGATTGTATCTTTCTGTGCGTTTTTGTTCAACCATGCCACATCGATTTCATTGTCGAAGTGACCGATGTTACAAACAATCGTCTTGTCTTTCATCGACTGAAAATGACGATCCACGACGATGCTGTGATTACCGGTAGCTGTCACGATGATATCGGCTTCCTTCACCGCATCATCCATGCGTTTTACGGCATAACCGTCCATCGCAGCCTGCAAGGCACAGATCGGATCGATTTCAGTAACAATCACACGGGCACCGGCGCCGCGCAGTGATGCTGCTGAACCTTTACCCACATCGCCATAACCTGCTACAACCGCCACCTTACCGGCGATCATCACGTCAGTTGCTCTGCGTATCGCATCGACACAGGATTCTTTACAACCGTATTTGTTATCGAACTTCGACTTGGTAACGCTGTCGTTGATATTGATGGCAGGAATAGGAAGTTTTCCATTGTTCATGCGTTCAATCAGACGATGAACACCGGTAGTCGTTTCTTCAGAGATGCCTTTGATTCCGGAAACAAGTTCAGGGAAACGGTCGAGCACCATATTCGTCAGGTCCCCGCCGTCATCGAGAATCATATTGAGCGGTTTGCCACCTTCAAAGGCATGCAGCGTTTGCTCAATACACCAGTCAAACTCCTGCTCATTCATTCCTTTCCATGCGAATACAGGGATACCGGCTGCCGCAATAGCTGCTGCTGCGTGATCCTGGGTAGAAAATATATTGCAGGAAGACCAGGTAACTTCAGCACCTAGTTCAACAAGCGTTTCTATCAGAACGGCTGTCTGTATTGTCATGTGCAGGCAACCTGCGATACGCGCACCTTTCAACGGCTTTTCTTTGCCGAATTCTTCACGAAGGGCCATAAGGCCGGGCATTTCAGCTTCGGCAAGGCGAATTTCTTTCCGACCCCAATCAGCAAGTGAAAGGTCTTTTACTTTGAATCTAACTTTTTCGTCTACAGTCATTTTTCTGGATTTTCAATACTGGAACACAAAAATAGTATAAAGGTTTTAATATCTCACTATAATGAACCCTGCCGTCCACTTTAACGAAAGCTTTCGGCAACAGAACTTTTATCTAATATTGCTCTGTTAATTGACGAAACGCTTCTGCATGAAACAAAAGATTAGTATTGATGTTGTTTCCGACGTCGTATGCCCCTGGTGTTATATTGGAAAACGCAGGCTTGAGGCGGCCCTGGATGCGCTGCGACACGATTACGACTTCGTGGTTGAATACCGCCCGTTTGAATTGAACCCCGCCATCCCCGACTCCGGCAGAAATCAGAAGGATTACCTGTCCGAAAAGTTCGGTGGTGAAGAACGATACCAGAGCCTGACCCAGCATGTTACACAGGTTGCTGCCGGGGAAGGTCTTGAATTCAACTTTGATAAGCAGCTTCGCTATCCCAATACGCGCAAGGCTCACGCACTGATCCAGTATGCAGGTACTGAAGGCCGTCAGAAGGAAGTCGCAGACCTTCTGTTCAAAGCTTACTTCACCGACGGCGTTGACCTGTCAAATGACGAAAACCTGTATAAGATTGCCGAGCTCGCGGGACTTGATGCCGCAAAAACGCGGCAAATGCTTGAGGACGAAAATTCGCTGCTTCAGATCGCACTTGAAGAACAGGAAATCTATAAACTCGGAATAACAGGAGTACCGTTCTTCATCGTCGACAAGAAGTTTGGAATATCCGGTGCACAGTCTACGGAAACGTTTATCAAAGCCTTGCAGAATATCGGCAAGGAAAAGACACCAGCAAGAGCAGAAAAGGAGTCTTGACTAGACTCCTTTTTTATTTCCCGTAAGGAGAACAACAATCCCTGCCACAAGGATGACCCCTCCAATGATAGGCGACCATGCTATAGGTGTTTTCTTTTCTTTGTTAACCTCCAGTGGCCCAATGTCCACAACTTCTTCTTTCGTTACGAGGTTGAATCCGGTGAAAATGGTCATGAGACCACCCACAACAATTAAAATAATTCCAAGGGTTTTCATATTTCGTTTTTAAGAAATATGAATTAAACCTCATGCCATCCCCTATTTTGGAAGCTGATCCTCCCTGATCACTGCAGTCCAGATGCTGGTTTTGCCCTCATCCATACGCGTCCATATCGGTGTAATCACGCCCTTATGAGCCGAAATATTCACATAATCACCAAGGGATGCAGATTCATCAGGTATGAAGGGAGACTCGCTTATTTTGATTGTCTTGAATGTACTACCGGCATCGCGTGAATAGGCAAGGAACACATCGGTCTGATTGTCGTCGTAATCGCTTCGGTCATAATAAACGATATACAGGTAACCAGTGGTGTTATCGATCGTCATCCTGGGCATATACTGGTGCTTATCGTTCTGATCACCTCCCACCTTCATCGGCGTGCTCCAATAATCACCGAAGTTGTTTGATCGCATAAACCAGATATCGGTGTTATTCTCACCGGAGCGCTGATCAGCCCACACCAGGTAGATAAGTCCTTTACTTTGGGCCTTGCTTCTGTCAACAACAAGCACGGGCATTCCAGTGCAATCGGCATGGCCGGGCACCACCATCTTCCAGCCTCCGGGATGATCTCCAACCACGATATCATTGGAGAGCCACATCCCTCCACCGTCGAAAGATCTGTCCAGATATATTTTGTTGCGATTCGACCACGCTACGTAGAGCTTCTTATCGTCACTCATGCCGGAGACCGCTCCCGCAGCCGTGTTGCCATTGTCGCTGCAATCGCCCGGGAGATTCGAGATCTGCACTGGCTTCGTCCACTTCTTTCCGTTGGAAGAAGAGCTCAGCATGACGACTGACTGACAAGTGGAATCTGAGCTCGCGAGTTTATCTGCCTGTGTCCACGTTACGTGAACGTGACCCTTGCCATCGATGGACGCCCAGGGTTTATGATGACCTTTCCCGGGACCGGGAACCACGGGAGTACCGCCATCCCAGGTCGCGCCGCCATCGGAGGACATCTGACAAATAATGGAATTCGGGTTTTCCTCGCCATCGCCAGACCCCGTCAGGTGAAAGAGATAAAAAGTACCCTTTGAATCAGCAACAACAACCGGTGCGCCGTCTACACCAAAAGTTGACGACAGCGTTTGCGATTTCCACGTTTTCCCGCCATCGTTGGTAACGTACACCTGATCTCTGGCGGAGGCCGCAACGATGTTCAGGGGATTTTTGGGATTGATGGCAATGGAGGGATCCCGCGTGGCATCCGCCGCTGTTTCACTGAGTCTGATATTTGTAATCTGGGCAACGGCGTGGGAACAGCATGCTATCAGGAGGAAAAGAAAAAACCATCGGCAACTCATAAGCAGGACCAAATTTTGGCAAAAATAGAAAGAACACGGGGTTTTAGGGCCGCCCGAAAATAAAACTGTAAATTTGTTCAAAAAGGATCATCCAAACGCCTGCTGGCATCGTTAAAGAAGGCTGTTTAACAAAATACATTATGAGACATTTCCTACCTGTTATTGTGCTAATGCTGTCCCTCACGGCAGTGAATGCTCAGAAAATCAAAGTTATTGAAGGTGATCTGGCGAAACTGAAGGGTGCCAAATCATTCAAGACGGAATTCACCTATTCCCCGATGATTGTGGGGAAAGACAAGGATGAGAAGGACTACATCCAGGAAAAAAAGCAAAAGCTTGATGAAAAGGAACCTGGTCGTGGCGACACGTGGGAGAAAGCGTGGGTAGCCGACCGCAAAGATCGCTTTGAACCTCAATTCCGCGAGCTGTTCTCGAAGCATTCCGGAATGTCGGCAGTTGACGACTCAAGTCCCTATACGATGATCTTCAAAACTACGCGTACTGAACCCGGCTGGAACGTGGGCGTTATGCGTGTTCCCGCCTATATAGACGCCGAAGTTTGGTTTGTTGAAACTGCCAACCCTGACAATGTGCTGGCGAAAATCAGCATCAAAAATTCTCCCGGCAGGGATGCCTTCGGGATGGATTACGAAACCGGCCTCCGCTTGCAGGAATCTTATGCAAAAGCGGGAAAATCACTCGGTGGCTTCCTGAAAGGGAAGCTTAAATAGGACCGATTGGCTCATAGACATTTTATAGAAATCCAGCTTCGGCTGGATTTTTTTGTTTCGGGCCAATGTGCTTCAACAGTATGCTGAATATTTCCCCACAGATGGGGGATCAAAGGATCCGTAATAATTATCTCGACGTCAAAATTTACCGTTTAACATCAAAAGCATCCGTTTAACGGATACTACACCCTACGGCTATAACTCGCATCGCTTTTGAACTGAACTCCGGTGAACTTAAACACAACACGTATATGACTAGCAGGATAATTCTCGCGCTACCACTGGTAGCCCTTCTCTGGAGCTGCGAAGATAAAGAAAAGACCCGCTTGCAAGCGCAGGTGGATTCACTGAGGACTGAACTTCAGGTGAGCCAGCAAACGAACAAGGAATTTGAAGAAGTTGGCGCATTGATCGATTCTATCGATGCCAGCCGTCAACTGCTTCGCGCCGATGTAGTTGAAGGAACCTCTTACAAAGACTACAAGAACCGTCTTGTAAGCATCAACAACCACATCCGTGAAACACAGGCTAAAATCGCCGAACTTGAAACAACTGTTAAACGGAACAGTGCAACACAAGCTACGATCAAGCGTCTGAAAGCTGACCTTGAACTTAGATCTCAGCAGATTGCAGCCCTTCAGGAAGAAGTAGAACGCTTCCGCGGAGAAAATGCAAACCTCAGCCGCTCTGTGAATGAGCGCGATTCGCTACTTGCCGTAAATTCGGAAACCATCAAACTTCGCGAGCAGGATATAGCAGCGCTTGAAACGCAGGTTGAAGAAACCAGCACATCTGCTAAGAATACTCAGGCTGACCTGTATTTCGCACAGGCTCAGGCTCTCGAAACAGCTGCTGACAGAACCAAATTCGCTCCCAAGAAGAAGAAAGAAACCATAAGAGAAGCGCTTGAACTTTATAAGATGTCACTTTCCTTCGGTAAGGAAGAAGCTCAGGCAAAAATTGATGAACTTGAAAAAGAATTGAGCTAATCAACATAAGAAGTTTTTGAGAGATAATGGCACCTCGCGGGGTGCCATTATTATTTAATAGCCTGATTTATAGTCGCATGATTTTGCGATCAAAAAGGTTTGGTTACCTTTAAATCACATAACGGGCATCGGACGGCATAGCTGTTCTGCCGTATGATAACATAAAAACAATAATAGGATATGCAGATTTCGAAAAACAAAGTTGCCGCGATTCATTATACGTTGAGAAATAATGAAGGTGAAGTAATCGACTCCAGCGAGGGCAGGGATCCTCTCTACTACCTTCACGGTGCAGGCAATCTTATCTCCGGAATGGAAGAAGGACTTGAAGGGAAGAATACAGGAGATAAATTCTCACTAAAGATTTCCCCTGAAAAGGGATATGGCCAGGTCGATCCCGGTATGGTTCAGAAGGTTCCGCGTTCTGCATTTGGTACTCAGGAAGTGAAGCCAGGTATGAAGTTCTCCACCAATCAGGGTGGTGTGGTAACGGTCACTGCTGTCGAAGCCGACAATGTCACCGTTGACGCAAATCACCCTCTCGCAGGCGTTGAATTGAACTTCGATGTTGAAGTTATGGAAGTACGCAATGCTACTGAAGAAGAGATCACTCACGGTCACGTACACGGACCGGGTGGACATCACCACTAAAAAAAAAAGAGGCTGTCTCCGCAAGGCAGCCTCTTCTTTTTAGGTTCCAGGTTCAGGTATCAAGGCTCAAGTCAAAACGCCCGTCGCGTAAGGCTTGCCGGTTGCCTGTTACAGGTTATCGAAAATCCTATCGGAAGTATAAAGACGCCTTCGCTTGTCTCAAAGTGAAAAGTCTGTTATCTTAGGTCATCCCCCCACGACTCGTTTCCATAATCTTTATTGACGTTTTACAGGTCCTGCGAAGGAATCCGTAGTTTCTTCGACAGGAAGTGGTGCACAAAGCATACGCAAAGCATAATTAAAGCATAGTAATAGCAAAGACATAGCATAAAGCACGGCCATCTATGCTATAATTTTGCTTTACGGTAACGTAATCATTCCTGCATGTATGACGCGCGCAGGAAGACACCACGAAGTCCCTGGCAGGAGAGTATGAAGGCGCAATGAAGATAGGAGCGCCGGGTATAGGATAATTTTATTGGTTCGGGCACTCGGGACAAAGCGGGACTCGCCGGACAATTGCAGCGATCCGGCAACCGGCAACAAAAAAAAGCCGTCCCTTTGATTGAGACGGCTCTCAGTTTCTAGAAATCCGGACACGGGATTATCAGCTTATCTCTGGGCGGCTTCCGCGGATTGCGCATCGGCCAGGTGTACACGAGGCTGAACTCGTGGGCTCCCCCACTTTGTGGTCCCAGTTTCGAAATCGTATAGTCGAAACTATAACCCAGGTTAATACCGTCTTTTGCTCCCAGCTTGGTAAAGCCTATCAGCAGCACAATTGATTCATTGTTTACATAAGGACCAAAATTCTTAAACGGCACGCCGCGATACCACGTACCAAGGACAAGTGGTTCAAAGGTGAAGTACATACCCAGGTCCATCTGATCAAACTTCCCCTGGTGGCGGTACTGGAATGCCGGGGCGATGCTTCTTTCGGAGTTTCTCGCATACACGCCCGAACCAACAACGCCGGGCTTCAGCATAAACTTGAATCCCCCGTGGAGTGACAGCTTCATGGGCAACTTGCTTACTTCGCCTATAAGACTTTGATTCGGCTGCGTGAGATGCCAGGCCGAAACGCCGAGCCAGGCCTTGTTTGTAAATAGCACGCCACCAAAAGATATGTCTGCAAAAGTCCGGCTGTTCATCGTGTTAAATTGCTCAGCCGTTGGTTGGTTTAGGAATTCGCCGGTGACGGGATCGTACTGATCGCCGAAGGTTAGTTTACCGAAGTTTATGTCGCGATTGTAGATACCGACCTGAACACCGGGGCGAAATCCCAGGTACTTCGTCAGTTGCAATTCATACGAGTACTGCAAGCCTACACTCAGACTTCGCAGCCCGGCGAGACCTTCCTGATCGCGGTTGATGATGATCCCCACCCCACTGTTGTAATCTTCAATAAAGTAATCGAAGTAAACCGACATCGTTGTAAAGTTCGCATCGATTGCCGGCCATTGATTTCGGTAATTGAGACCGGCGCGGGCCTGCCCTGTACCTCCGCTCAGCGCGGGATTGAGATACAACGGGGCTGCGTAAAACTGTGAAAATTGAGGGTCCTGAGCAGTTACCACCACGTTCAATTGCAGCATTAACACCAGTAACAGGAGAAACCTGATCATCGGTCTACAAACTTTTGTCTTGAGCACTCCGGGCAAATTAATGAATTTTATTTGTTCACCATTATCCATAAAGAAAAAGTACCCTGTATATACTTCCCGGGGAAAAGGTAAACCACTCAACAATTAACGGAATTTTGGGCCAAATTGTATACTTTACATTAACTTGAGCGTTTTAGGTTGAGCTTGGTAATGGTAAATCGTATATCGATCCGAAAGAAGATTATGACAGGAAGACTTTTACTATTCTGTATTTCGTTATTGTTAATCATCCCGACGTTTTCCGGTGCCCAGAATTACACGAACTACACGTGGTATTTCTGCAACAGGTCGATAGAATTCAATCGCACGAATAAAGAACCAAATATTTCCACGGGCACGGCAGTCCTTACCGGACCGGTAGCTGTTGCCGCCGATCCCGCGACAGGCAACATTCTGTTTTATACCGATGGCGTAAACGTGTATGACGCTTCCCATCAGCTGATGGTTAACGGTGCCGGTCTTCAGGGAGACCCTTCCGGCAATCAGCCTGTTGTACTTGGACAGGTACCTGGTCAGCCGGATCAGTACTACATCATCACCAACTCCCCTACCGGTAGTATCACTTATTCGATCGTCGATCTGGGAGTACAGGGAAATCCAGGATCGATACCACTCGGCGAAGTCGTAAACGCAAGCAAAAATACCGCGATCGGAAGCCTGACCAATCAGTCTCCGGCGATGATCACTATTCCCCACGAAAACGGTACAGACTTTTTCCTTATCACCCATACGGAGGGCACGAACACTTATAACGTCACCACGTTCAATTCCGGTGGTGTTTCCACTGTGTCAACATTCTCCGGACTGGGTTTAATTGAAACGGCGGCAAATTTCGCGTACAATCCAACCACCGGCCAACTTGCTGTTGCGCCGGGAGAAAGTAGCCGGAATGCCGAGTTACTCACCTTTGACCCCGCCAGCGGAACCCTTGTATTTGAAGCAGCCCTGCCGCTCACAGGCACCTCATCAACGGCCGGGATATACGACATCGAATGGAGCCCGAATGGGGAGTATCTTTATATCTCCACCTCCGGTACCAATGGCCAGCCCGATTTGGTTCAATACGATCTTACAAACCTGAATCCCACGGGAGGTTTAATTACACCGGTCTCGGTGTTACCCCAGCCCAATGCCATTACAGCAAGCTATGGAATTCAGTCCGGCCCTGACGGTAACCTTTACCATTTATATGAATCGGGGGGTCAGATCCTCATGGGTGTGATCAACGACCCTGACAGCACCGCGGCGCTGGTGAATTACGACGCTGAAGCATTCGCGGGTTCGTTTTGTACTACGCAGTTTTCAACGAGTATTCCGGCTCACCCTGTCACCATTGATATTGATTTCGAAGGCACCGGATGTGCGAACGTGCCGACGCAATTGTTTCCCAACGTAACTCCGGCAGCAGACAGTCTGCATTGGTTCATCACGGGCGATCCGACGCCATTCTCAACCGCCTGGAGCCCCGTGTATACGTTTGAGCAGGCCGGACCAGTAAGCATTACCGTAGTTGCCTACCTGGGGGGCGAAGCAACGTCTTTTGAGAAGACCATCAACATCACTGATTTCGATACGCAGATAACACTTGAACCCGAAGTGACCGGATGTCACGACGAGTTTACGGACCCGATTGTTCGTCCACCCGGATGGGTTCCGTGTGGTCCGGGCGGTACACCCTGTCTGACTGTCGAGGCGCAGATCCAGGGAACACAGGGTACCATCCGCTGGTATGGACCTGATGGTTTGATGGCCGATCAGACAACGACGACATTAACTCCACCGCGGCCAGGATACTACTACATTGTCGTTGGCGACGGTGCCTGTGCAGCATATGCGGGTGTAAACGTGAAGGAATACGATGTTCCCGATCCACGCGCGAACGTATGGTACTTTGGTAATGGTGTGGGACTTGATTTTAACCCGCTGTTCCGCGAACCGTCGGAGCCAATCGAAGTTCTGAACGGTCCGATGAATGCACCTGAAGGTACAGCAACGATATCCGACCGCAACGGGAAGGCTGTGCTTTACACGGATGGCTCCACTGTATGGAACAGGAATGGAGATATCGTCGCTACGGATATCGGCGGAAGTCCGACTGCCACACAATCATCCGTAATCATGGCGGTGCCTGGTGACGAAACATTGTATTACATCTTCACCACACAGGAAATCGACGACGGAACCTTTGAGCTGCGCTACACGCTGTTTGATCTCAAACTCAACGGAGGCACAGGCGGCATTGTGGATCCTGATGGAGATCCTTCTACCCTACCGCCAAGTACGGTCCTGTTTACGCGAAGTACAGAACGCGTGCTGGCCGTGGGTGACTTTATCCTTGCTCACGAGTATGGAAGCAACACCTTCCGCGCCTATCGCCTGACACCTGACGGAATCGCGGCACCAGTTATTTCGAATATAGGATCAGATCATTCCGTTACCTCTCCTGAGTCCGGTGAAGGATACATGGTGTATGGCTCCGGGCGGTTAGCGGTGGCGTTGAACAACACGATTGAAATCTTCGACTACGATGTAGCTACGGGTGAGGTGACAAATTTCCGGTCAGTAGCTGCGCCTGGTCCGGTGTACGGCGTTGCATTCTCATCATCAGGAAACAAGATGTATGCAACGGTGCTCGGCAATCCGGGTCAAATCATTGAGTATTACTACGACGAAGATCTGGATCAGTACGTGCAGATGCCCACACCAATTGTCATGACCGGTGCCGAAAGTTCACAACCGGGAGCGATGCAATACGGACCGGATGGTCAGCTCTACGTAGCTGTTTCAGGCAGGGACAAACTCAGTTCGATCACGCCGCAGGACGATAAAGACACGCAATCCGGATTCCAGCTTGACGCAACGCCTGCCCTGGGCGGAACAGTTAACCTGGGGCTGCCCAACTTTGTTCAGCAGATCGCAAATCCAATCCAGGGACCTGGCGTAACGGTACCGGTGGTGTGTATCAACACAGAAGCGGAATTTACCGCCACGGGAAAAGACAACACCATCGATGAATTCTCATGGGAGTTCTTCGATCCGCAGGGCAATCCTATTGCATTAAACCCTTCCGATACATCAACGGTAGTATTGACCTTCACGCAGCCGGGAACGTACAGGTATCGTGTTAAAATCTGGAACAAGTGTGAAGGCACTGAACAGGATCCATACTTCCTGGAGGACGATACATTTGAGGTCAACGACATTCCTCCTCCCCCGCCGATGCTTGCAGGCGAACCCGGTGTAATTTGTGATGAGACGGGCGTAACACTCATCGCTGCGGACCCGCACGTTGACGGCAATACGTACCTCTGGAACACCGGATCAGACCAGCGTACCATTCAGGTGACGACTCCGGGAAGGTATAGCGTAACCGTTACCAGTGAAGTAGGATGCGTCAATACGGGTGAAACCCTGATCGCCCCTTATTTTGGGAACGTGACCCTCGGACCGGATGTAGAAGTTTGCGAAGATACTCCACATCAAATCGAGATTGCAGCAGTCTTCCCGAACGCTACGTGGAACTGGTTTGTAAACGGCGTTCAACAACCAACGCCCAATGTTGAAAATGTTTTCCCGGTGGATACGAGTACTCCCGGTGCGAAAACTATTCGTCTCGAGCTGACAGATAACATTTGTTCGATCAGTGATGAGGTTATTGTCAACGTGAATCCGATACCTGTATTCTCAACTGTCGTTCAACCGGATACGGATTGCGATCCAAATGTTAACAACGGAGAAATAGCATTGACGATCACTGCCCCCCCGGGACGCTTCTTATCCTATTCCATAGATTCCAATCCGCCGCAAAGCGGTTCTGATGTTCAGGTTGGAGACGTGATACCGCCTTTTACTGGCTTGGCTGGAGATGTTTATTCGATCACAGTAGCGGATCAGCTTTCAGGTTGTTCTACAACTCGTGCCGAAAACATTAACAACAATGATTTCACTTTTGCGGCAGTAGCTACGCCGTCCGGGTTATGTCATCCAACCATGTCTATTGATGTAGTTGGCGTGTCGGTACCAGGCACTTACACATATAAAATCTTTGATGAAGGCGGCCAAATAGTAGGTGAAGGGCCCGAACCTAAAACAGTCACAGTGACTGAGCCGAACTTTACCACAGTACCGGTACCCCCTTTAGACGGAATGTACACAATCCGCTTGGAAAATGAGGCAGGATGTGTTGCTTCTGAAACAGTAGATCTCATGCAGGATCCCGCGTACGATATCCATATCGACGATGATCTCATTTGTTCGAATCCGCCCAGAGTCGAACTTATATTTAACACACCACCGCCCGGCCAGAACTATGATATCACCTGGACAGCGAAAACACAGCAGAATACAGGGGATGGTATTTTAGGCGTCAGTGGTAACACTGCCACTCTCGCTCAAGGTACGTGGGTCGTTACCGCAGAAGTGCGAAGCATTGGTACTCCCGCAACTCCATGTCCTGCGACAGCTACCCGTACCGTTACGGTAGGTGGTCCGCTTACGGCAGACTTCACCCAATCTGATGCATGTATAGATCCCGTGGTGCTGACGTCAACGCCAACAGGGTCGCAATACATACACCGCTGGAGCCGGAATGGCGGCGCTCCTTTTGCGTTCACCCCTAACATATCGCTTAGCCCTGCAGATGACGGCAACTCCTTTATGGTAACAGTCATCAACACACAGACAGGTTGCAGCGATGACTCGGAGGACCGCGTGGTTCGCATCGTTGAACCGTTTACTGTAGACATCACCATGCCTCCCTTCGCATGTGAGGGCACCGAATTCCAGGTAGTCGCCACAGCGAGCAGACCTGACGTAACCCAATACCAATGGTTCCTCAACGGCGGCGCTCTTGCTCACACAGGCGCAGTCCTTACAGCTAATCAGGCCGGTACATACCGCGTGATCGGTTCACTCGAAGGCTGCGTGTCTCCGCCTGCGGAACGGAGCATCACCCCTAATCCGGCACCACAGGTAACGCTTGGTCCGATGCAACGCATTTGTCCGTATCCCGGACCAGCCCCTACGCGCACAGCCACAATTGATGCAGGCGCGGGATATGCGTCGTACGACTGGTTCCGTGTAGAAGGCAACGCGGTTATACCCCTTAACGCAACGGGTCGCCAATACGTCGCTGATGCAGGAGGTGTGTATCGCGTTGAAGTGACCGATGAAGACGGATGCCCGAACACTGCCGACGTCGAAATTGTACAGGAGTGCGATCCTATAATCAGCGCGCCTAATGCATTCCGCCCCGGAAGCTCCGTTTCACCCAACGAGGCCTTTGCTGTCGTGACGCAATTCATCACCGACGAAGACTTCCAGATTTTCATCTTCAACCGCTGGGGTGAAATGGTTTACGAATCATCGAATCGCTCCTTTAAATGGAACGGTGCATACAAGGGGTCTGGTCAGCTACTTCCTGCGGGAACGTACGCTTACGTAGTTCGCTACCGTAGCGAATATCATCCTGAAGATGGTATCCAGGAGTTTCGCGGCGGCGTAGTGCTGATGCGGTAATGCTGTTTTCAGGTCGACATCAGAATCGCGCATGAAGAAGCTTCCGATCATTGTGATCATCACGCTTTGCGGATGGGCGTGTTCCCAGCGTGACGCGGCATATACTCCTTCCAACGAAACGTTACCACTCATACCTCAACCGGTATCGGTGGCGGTCATGAAGGAGCGCTTACCTGTTGACCAGGGAGTGGAAATCATTGCACCGCCTGCGGTTGCAGCCACCACTTCATTCCTGCGACAGTTTCTGAGTGAAATCGGAGTCAGTGAATCACCTTCAGGAAAAAAAATCGAGTTCGTACTTACGGGAGACTCCACGCTGCATGTTGAAGGATACGACCTCACCATAGACAGAGAAGGCATTCGCGTTGCTGCGGGCACTCGCGCCGGAATTTTCTATGGCGCACAAACACTCATGCAATTGCTCGAGTCGTATCCGGGTGAGCTTCCTTATGTGAAGATCACCGATTACCCGAGGTTTGCGTACCGCGGACTACATCTCGATGTGGGGCGTCATATGTTCCCGGTTGAATTCATCAAAAAATATATTGACCTGCTGGCGCATCACAAGATGAACCGTTTTCACTGGCACCTTACGGAAGACCAGGGGTGGCGGATCGAAATCAAGCGCTACCCGAAGCTTCAGGAAATTGCCGCATACCGCAGGGAGACCGTTGTAGGGCACGCCACGACGGCAACGCGTAAGCAGCTAAAAGATTTCGATGGTACGAGGTATGGCGGGTATTACGCGCAGGACGAGATTCGCGCCATCGTCAAGTATGCCCGCGACCGCCACGTGACGATTATTCCCGAGATTGAATTACCCGGCCATGCCCTGGCTGCGCTGTCCGCATATCCTGAACTGGGATGCAAAGGCGGCCCTTATGAAGCGGCTACAACGTGGGGTGTATTCGATGATATCTTTTGTGCGGGCAAGGAAGAGACATTTCAATTTCTGGAGGGCGTCATGGACGAAGTGATTGACCTTTTCCCAGGTCAATACATTCATATCGGAGGCGATGAAGCTCCAAAAACCAGATGGAATAATTGTCCGCATTGCCGTAAGAGGATCCGGAAGGAAGGCCTGAAGGATACCCATGAGTTGCAGAGTTACTTTATTCAGCGCATGGAAAAGTACCTGAATTCGAAGGGACGCCAGATCATCGGATGGGATGAAATCCTGGAGGGCGGGCTGGCGCCAAATGCAACAGTGATGAGCTGGCGTGGTGAAGAAGGTGGAATCTCAGCCGCAAAGCAAAACCACGATGTGATCATGACACCGGGAAAGTGGTGTTATTTCGACTACTATCAGGATTCCGTTCGCGGGAAAGAGCCCCTTGCAAGCGGAGGGTATATTCCCGTAAACAAGGTTTACGAGTACGAGCCGGTCCCACCCCAGTTGTCGGCGGAAGAGGGCACCCACATTCTCGGTGCGCAGGCCAACCTGTGGACGGAATACATCAAAACCGGTGAGCACGCCGAATACATGGTATACCCGCGCGCGTGTGCCCTTTCGGAAGTGGTCTGGTCACCCAAGGAAACGAGAGATTATGAGGATTTCGTTTCACGCCTCAAAACACATCTGCAACGCCTCAACCGGCGAGATGTCAATTTCGCAAAGCATATTTTGACTAGTGCCGAAAAAGTCAGTACTTCCGTAAGCAATTAAATCCACAACTGACCCTATGAAAAGCATTCATCGCATCGCCAGCTTTCTTACGCTTGCGATTATTCTCAGCAGCTCACAAATTATCAAAACAACGCTGCACGTCACCGTCAGGGATGAACTTGGTAATACGGTCGAAGGAGCATCCGTTCAGTTATTTGAAAAAGAGGAAGACTACCTCAAAGAAGAGAACGTTGCCGCCGAAGGAAAGACCGATGCCAAGGGAATCCTTAAACTTAAAGATCTGAAAGCCCATTCATACTACCTGATCGCGCGCAAGGACGACAAGGACAACGCCGGAGGTGGGGAGCAGACCGGCAAGCTTGAAGAAAAACGGATCAACAAAGTAACTGTAATCATTCAATAAGCGGGGTTGATTATCCGGATAGCGGTAATCACTATCCGGATAATCAGGCCTTGTATCAGCCCTCCCAGCCCTATTTTTTCGGCTTCGTATACACGTGTACGAAAGACTCTTCCGGAGTTCGCGGTGCCAGGAACGAGAACTCGTGCTGGTAATGCTCGTCCAGACACGCCTTAACATCCATCGGATAGAAGTTCAGTACCTCTTTTTCCGGGATCGTCTCGAACAGCACGACGTCGTATTCGAGGTTAGCTACCTTTACACAGAATTCGTCCACCTCTTTCTGGAAGATCGAAACCCCCTGGTGGAACCACATCGGCTGGTTCGTCAGCGGTGTGAAAGGAATTTCATACGCCAGTGACGTCAGCTCACTCATGTTGAGAACGCGGACATTCGGGTTATCGCGGAATTCCTCCAGGGCCATAATTTTCTTGATGCCTTCGATCGTGTTTTCAGCCAGGAACAGTCGTTCCATGGTCTTGAATTCTTTCGCCAGGCGGTACTTATGCGACGTTCTCTCATCGGCTTTCTCAACCACTGCAGGCTTCTGGGCAACGATGCGCTGGATATTCCTCCAATAGATACCACTCCACCAGAACACGACGAGAACGCCTGAAAGCGCGAGCAGGCGGAAATCCGCCAGCGATCCGGAAATTTTCAGGTAGCTGAAGCAGAAGGCGAAGCCAAATGCATAGAAGAAAACCTCGCCATTGGGAGGTTCATGGCTCGTCACCTGGATGATCAGGGATTTCAGCATTATCGCAACAGAGACCAGTCCGAAGAGGAATTCGCGTTTATTTCTGAAGTATTCCCAGCCATATACCCGGAATCTGTCCACCATGATGACGGCGATTACCAGCAGGAAGAACTTCTGCCAGTACGACCATCCCACGATGTCGTTGAAGAAGTTGACCAAGTGGATGCGGCTGTCGTGGGGCGGCTGTCCCATATTAAACCAATAGGTAAATTCATAGGGCAGCAGCGGAGCAATAAACAGGATGCAGCAGAGAATAAAGAATCCCGTAAAAATCAGCAGCTTCCTGAATGATTTTTCAACCAGGGCGTCGTATCCCAGGATTCCATATACAATGAGGAGGGTGAGTGCCCCGCCGTCCTGTTTGGTGAAGAACGCAAAGAGGATAAAGAATGCCGACAACCCCAGGCTGGTCAAGATTTTCCACTTTACTGATCCAAAAACGGCACTCAGGGCACAGTAGATAGCAATAAGTCCGAGGACAATCACCAGGTGGTTATACCACGGCCAGAAATTCCACGATACGTAAGAGAAGCAGAATATGATGACCGAGAGGAGGATAACCGCAGGTTGTACGCCAAGTTTTTTCAGGATAGCCCTGAAAGTCAGCACGCTAACGAAGTTTATAAAGACCTGAGCCTTTATCAGGGAATACATGAATGGGCCGAATATTTTGAAGAAAATGGCGGGGATTACCCAATACCCATACCCCATGGGGAGTGCGAAGTCTTTAAACGGGATTTGCCCGATAGAGAGGCGATAGGCGCCTTCCCATGACAGGAAGATATTGAGCCTGTAAGGGTTATTAAAAAGAAGAGGGACGAAGCAGAATACGAAAGCGACCAGAAGTTCGATTGCCAGCAACTGCTTATCAGAAAGGACCTTTCTGAATGTAAATATGTCTTTCAAGGAAGTACTTAATTGTGAGCCAGATGACGGGTTGACCCGCGCTGATTCGTTATTCATAGATATATGGTTAGACGTAAAAGTTCGAATTTACGCAAACATAACACAGCTGCCAGCTTATTTCTGAAAGCGTTTGCGGCCTGAAAATGAGGCGCTGAGGGGGATTTTCCCAGAATTGCGTTGAAATAGTGCACTACGGCCAAAAAAATTACACGCGCCATTTTTTTTTCGGAAGTCAAAAAAAATCCTATATTTGATATTGAAAGCCCCTCTAGCAGACAACGTTAAGATTTATTTTCTCGATCTCCAAAATACAAATAAGCGGGTATATGGTTTTTACTCGTTAGCGCAAAAATAACTTACACCAACAAAATACACGTCATGTCTTTCAAAGCACTCCTAATCACCGAAAGTGAAGACGGGCAATTTCACCGGCACATCGTAAATCGGGAAGTTTCCGATTTACCGGCAGGTGACCTGTTGATCCGGGTTCACTATTCAGCACTGAATTTCAAGGATGGATTGTCGGCTACGGGCCACAAAGGGATCTCCCGCAACTTCCCCCACACACCCGGCATCGAAGCCGCGGGAATTGTTGAAGAGAGCTCTAATCCGAAATATCCTGTAGGAAGCGAAGTATTTGTAACGGGCTATGATCTTGGAATGAACACTTCCGGGGCTTTCGCGGAATATATTCGCGTACCGGCAGAGTGGGTTATCCCCAAACCCAGTTTGCTTTCCTGCAAGGATTGTATGACCATCGGCACGGCAGGTCTTACGGCCGCATATGCGCTCCACAAGATGGAAGCGATGGGCCAAACGCCTGAAGCGGGACCTATCGTCGTTACCGGCTCCACAGGAGGCGTGGGAAGCCTTTCCGTGGCCATCCTGGCCAAAGCGGGCTATGAGGTTATCGCCGTCACCGGAAAACCGGATGCAGTTGATTATCTCAAGTTCCTCGGCGCTGCACGCGTGGAATCGCGCGATTACGTCAACGACAAATCCGGCAGACCACTTGGACGGTCGATGTGGGCCGGAGCTATCGATACGGTAAGTGGCAACACGCTGACAACGCTTTTGAAACACTGTAAGCGCGACGGTTGCATCGTGGCCACAGGCCTCCTTTCCGGAAACCGCTTTGACGCACCGATCTATCCGTTCATTCTGAATGGGGTCAACCTCCTGGGCATCGGCGCAGGCCAGACTCCTATGTCGCTGCGCATCCAGTTGTGGAACAAACTGATCAACGAATGGAATGTGTGTGATAAACTTCCGGCTATCGCCAATGAAGTAGAACTCGACGACCTCAAGGATAAATATATCGACGCGATTCTCTCCGGCAGCACGAGAGGCCGCGTGGTGGTGAAACTCAAGGAAAACTGCTGCGACCACAAAACCAAGCACGTGTCGTTTGACACGTACTATTGTCAGCATGCAAATGGTTCGCTACAGCAAAAGCCTGCATTATCGCGGGTTGCATTACCGTAAGAACTTTTAGGATTGAGATAAAAAGGCGAGCTGATGAGGTTCGCCTTTTTTATTTGGTATGGTTACTTCTTGGAACGGCAATCAATTCCCGATCAGATATTTACTGTAATCCCCCAACACCTTTTTGATGAGGGAGACAGCGAGAACGGATAAGCCCAGAATCGCGGCGAAGAAGAGCGCATAGGTAAATATTGAAAAGTCAACAGGAAAAAATACCATTTCGAGGAGTCTTCTTCCAACGATGAGAATGATGAAGTGAACAAAGAATATTCCGAAGCTGTATTCCCCCAGAATGTGCAGAACAGGCATCTTGATGAACTGGAAATAGTACAGCAGCATCGACATCGCAAAGCACAGGATTACGGACCGAACGATGTACCAGTTAAAAACGATTGTGCCCTCACTGACGAGCTGTTCAAAAGTCATATCACGCGCTGCAGTGAAGTAGTCGTGATATTCGAAGACGGTTATCCCCACATAAGCTGCGAACAGTATCCAGAAATAGCGAAGGTCCATGGAAAAGATCTTGTCCTTGTATGCGCTTGCACACATCCCTGCGAGATAAACAGGCACATAGTGCAGGTATAAATAGAAAGGATTTCCGTTGTGATGCGACCGGTATGTGAATAAGCCTGCAATAAAGATCACCGGGAAGATATACTTATAAAAGAACGGGCGGTCTATCGCGTGGAAGATGGGTGAACTGAAGTAGAAAATTATGATCGTGCTGATAAACCAGAACGGTGCCAGGTGCGTACCCGTGATGAGGAAGAAGAAGAATTTGTATACGAACGATTCCTGAAGAAAGTCTTCCGTTAGTGACAGTGGCTGGAAATTGGTCAGAATGCGAAACGTAATGATAGGTATCGAGAGCAGGATGTACGGCATCACGATCGTCTTGAACTTCTGTTTGAGGTATTTCGGATAATTGAAGCGGTTTTTCTGGATATGCTGAAACAGAAAACCGGCGATAAAAAGGAACATAACGGTTCCGATACCTTCCTGCGCATCGAAGATGGTGGCAAGGATATCGTGCGTAACAGGATGCGACTGCCAATCCATCGCGTTACCACGCGTATGAACACCGACAACGAAGAAGATTGCAACTCCCCGGAGGTTGTGAATGTAGGACAGGAACTTAGAGGCGGAGGGTTTCTTTGGTTGGGGCGTCTCTTTCGTAAGATTCATTACATTCAAATATTATGGCCATCGGCGGCCAACCAATCCGAAAGGTGAGAAGATTTACGGATTTTCAAAAGCACTGAACATGGAAAGTTAGCTACAAATCGACCGTATTAAACGGTCATCAACTAGGATCGCATACGACAATGTTTAATTTTGTTACTTTCGTTTGACAATGCTGAAGGGACTATCCACAATACTCTCTGCTCCTATCCTATACCTCCGCGACAAGCTTTCGGCCCGACAGTTCTTCATTCTGTCAAGTATACTGGTAGGTCTTTGTTCAGGACTGGCCGCCATAATTCTAAAAAGTTTCGTTCACTCGATTGCAACGCTGGTTACCTTTTATTCAACGAACTACGAAGAATTTTTTCTTTTCGCGCTTTTCCCGCTACTGGGCATCACGTTAACGGTTCTCGTTGTTCGATATTTTTTCCGAAACAGACTGAAGAAGGGAAGTGCTGAGATTGTGTATGCCATAGCAAAAAACTCAAGCGTACTACCCGTGCATCAAACCTATTCCCACATGATAACCACTGCCCTGACCGTTGGGTTTGGTGGATCCATGGGATTGGAGTCGCCTATGGTAAGCACGGGGTCTGCAATTGGTTCCAACTACGGACGCATCTATAAACTTTCATATAAGGAACGGACCATTCTGCTTGCCTGCGGCGCATCGGCGGGAATCGCAGCCGCCTTCAACTCTCCTATTGCGGGTGTACTTTTCGCTGTGGAGGTTCTGCTCGCTGATGTGAGTGCCTCAGCCTTCATACCGCTGATCATCTCGGCGGCCAGTGGTGCGTTGCTTTCCCGCATCGTTCTGCAGGAAGGTGTTGTGCTTTCGTTTTCGCTGCAGCAGCCCTTCAACTACAACAATACACCCTTTTACATTCTGCTCGGCATAATCGCCGGCCTGATCTCCCTTTACTATGCGCGCGCGTTCACATGGGTGGAGCACAGGATGAGCAACATAAAGAATGTATGGAAGCGCGTACTTATGGGCGGGTTCGGCCTTTTCGTGCTGTTGTTGCTTTTTCCGCCCCTTTTCGGTGAAGGATACGAAAGCATCAAAACGCTTTCGGAACTTCGCGGTGCCGAGCTCGCGCGCAACAGTATTCTCTATGGCATACTCCAGCATGAGGCGTCATTGTTGATATTCTTCGGTGGGTTGATATTTATGAAGACCATCGCGGCTGCGATAACCCTGGGCAGTGGTGGTAATGGTGGAAACTTCGGCCCTTCATTGTTTGTCGGCGCCTATCTTGGATATGTATTCGCGCGGGTGGTAAATGTTACCGGGCTCTCCCACCTGCCGGAAAGCAACTTCATGCTCGTGGCAATGGCGGGCATTCTCAGCGGCGTATTCTACGCACCGCTGACAGCCATATTCCTTATCGCTGAGATAACGGGAGGATATGGACTGATGATCCCGCTAATGATCGTGTCGGCGCTCAGCCTTATCGTTGTTAGATACTTTGAACCGATGTCGATGGAAGCCAAGAAGCTCTCGTCGAAAATGAACTTCTCGGTCGACAACCGCGACACCTTCATATTGAGCAAGCTTGATCTGGCGGAACTTATTGAAACGAACTTCTCTACGATCCGGGAAGACGAAACACTCAAGGCGCTGATCCAGGTGATCAGCAAGTCAACCCGTAACACCTTTCCCGTCATTAATGAAAATCGTGAATTGGTAGGCATCATTCACCTCGACGACATCCGCGGGATTATCTTCAGCACGGACAAACCGGATGAGATGCCTGTGAACAAGCTCATGACGCCGGTGAACAGCGTGATCAAAGTAAACGAGAACCTGCACAGCGTGCTGAAAAAATTTGAAGAAACGGGTCTGTGGAATCTGCCCGTCGTTCACAACAATAAATACATGGGTTTTGTGTCGAAGTCGAGCATCCTCACAAAGTATCGGGCGGAATTGCTAAATACCGTTTAGTCCCACGGTCTCAATAACCTTTGATCCAAGCGCTCTTGACCTGTTACTGAAAAGATCATACTCAGTGGCGACGCGGAGCAGTTCACCAACGCTCCATGCCTGCGCGATACCTCCTCCGGGAGAATACGGCGGATCGCCGTCGAAGATTTCGGACACTGTGCCCACGCATCCGTCATGCAGGTGCTGGAACATATTTTCAACGAGTTCAGTAGCCAGACCGCGCGCCTCGTCGCCCATGGCGTAGAATAATCCATCGATAAACGGTCCCAGCAAATGACTCCAGGCCGGGCCCTGGTGACAAGAGGCATCGCGCTGATCCGGGCCGCCTTCGTAGCGCGCCCTGAAAGCAGGATGCTGTGGCGACAGGGAGCGTACCCCGTAAGGAGTAAGCAGATGGTCGTGGACTAGTTCCATCATCCGCCCTGCGCGCGACTGATACAATACAGGGAACGGAAGGCTGACGGCGTACAACTGATTCGGGCGGACTTCGGTTACAGGGTGGTTGTCCTGAATACAGTCGTAAAGATATCCGAGGTCTTCATTCCAGAATACGTTGTTGAAACTCCGGCGTACATCTTCTGCCTTCAATGTAAAATCTGCGGCGTCTTCGTGGTAATTGAGTTCGTCGTGCAGGAATGCAGTCACACAAAGTGCATTATACCATAGGGCATTTACTTCGACGGGTTTTCCCCAGCGAGACGTCACCGGCCATTCGCCGACCTTCGCATCCATCCAGGTCAGTTGCGTGGCTGGATCTCCGCCCATCAGCAGTTCATCGTGCTTGTCGACGTGAATACCATAACGCGTGCCGCGATAGTGCCAGTCAATCATATCCCGGAGCAAAGGAAGTATGCCTTTTACAAATACTTTGTCTGACGAATATTTGTAATACTTATACACGGCATAGAAGAACCAGAGCGAAGCGTCAATTGAGTTGTATTCCGGGTCGTGCCCAACATCAGGAAATCTGTTTGGAATCATGCCGTCGCTGACATGGTCGGCAAACATCTGCAGGATCTTCCTGGCCTCTCTGAATTGTCCTGTCACCAGACATAATCCGGGAAGGGCAATCATGGTATCGCGTCCCCAGTCTGTGAACCAGGGATAGCCTGCAATAATCGTTTTGCTGTCGTTGCGTTTTACGACGAACTGGTCTGCAGCAAGTGCCAGCGATGCCAGGCCTGGATGATCGAAAGGTTTCGCGACAGCTTCGCGCCTGCGACGCTCTTGCCGGAACAATTTCCACGCATCGCGTCCTGACGGATTTTCGAGTGAAACGATGATACCAAGGCGGCTGCCCTTCCGAAGAGTAACCTCAAACCTTCCATGAGAGAACAGGTCTTCGCGGAAGTCCATTCCGCGAACATATTCCTGCTGATACTCGAAGTTATAGTACCAGACGCGACCTTCAACAAATTGCGATCGTGGCACGCTGATAAAGAATTCAGGGCACCCCTGATAGTTCATCGTCTGGAATATTCCGCGATTGAAAAGGTAGTGCAGACCAATATAGTCGTTTGCTCTTGCCAGCTCGTGCATGTCCCGTGACGCATAGAAAGGCTGAAGCTGCATGGAAAATTTCTCCGGGGCCTCCAGCACCTCGTATAGAACCACCGTTGTGTTCTCACCGTGAATCATGGCTACTGTTTTAGACAGGGTGATTCCGTTAACGTGGTAGATCCATTGAGGGAACAAGTCGTGTTTATAGGAAGTGAGGTATTGAAAACCGCGGGGATGTAGTGCCCCTGGAAACTGATTGCACGAAAGGTTAAAGCTTCCCTTCGCGGTGATGATCGTTTCCTCCAGTTTGGATACGACAACAACCCGCTTTACGGGCGGTTGCATTGCCGCAACGAGAAGTCCGTGATATTTTCGGGAGTGAGCACCGGAAAACGTACCAGAGGAGAATCCCCCAAGCCCATTGGCTTCAATCCATTCAAGGTTGTGAAGCGTTTGAAAGTCCAGCACAAGATTTTCTTCCGATGTTACCATTAGGTCTTTTCTACTGTTAACGAAAACTTAGGGTACAACAAACAGGTTACAAGGGGCCGCCTTTAGATAATAGTTTTTACGCTATCGTCCACGAATAATACTACTATCTTTCCGGTATTATTTTTTCGGGTCTGAATCAGTCTGGCGTCGACCTGTGATGGATGAATCCATCCCTGCGCCTCATGTCGCCACCACGTTTCTTACATTAACTATAGTTCCCGATGATCTGGCTCAAGTTTTCAATATTAAAGCATATCGGCCATGATTAGAATCATTGAAAAGTAACAATTTTATCAAGATAGCGTGACAGTTTTGGCTTCACCAGTACAAACCCGTAACTCTCTACAGGCTTGTACTGGTGACAGGGAGAGTCAAAGCCTTTAAGCGCAGTTATCCTATCCGTTGTCTTCGAAGCCGGGATAGAGAAGCATGCCACCGTCGACGAACAGCGTAATACCGTTGACATATTCCGAATCGTCTGACGCCAGCCAGACCGCAGCGCCGCCAATGTCTTCAACCTCGCCAATGCGTTTTGAGGGAATCAGTTTCAGCAAGTTCTTATAGGCGGATGGTGTTTGCCAGGCGGCGTGGTTGATGGGGGTTCGGATTGCGCCGGGACCGATACTGTTAACGCGTATTTTCATAGGTGCATACTCCTGCGCAAGACTTTTCATCAGCATCATTACACCTCCTTTTGACGCGGCGTAATTGACGTGACCCGCCCACGGAATTACTTCGTGAACCGAACTCATGCAGATAATTTTTCCGGCAGACTTCGACTTCTCTGCGACCACACCGCGTTTGAGGAACTCCTTGATAGCCTCACGTGCGCAGAGGAACTGTCCGGTGAGGTTAATATCGATCACGCGATTCCACTCTTTCAGCGTCATTTCATGAAAAACGGAATCTTTCTGCAATCCGGCGTTATTGATTAGTATATCCACAGTTCCGAATTGCTTGCACGTTTCGGCAAACATTGCGACAACCTGGTCTTCCTTGCTCACATCCGCCTGAAAGATAAATCCCTCACCGCCTTCGTCCTTTATCGTTTTCAGCACCTCACGGGCTTTACCTTCACTGCTCGAGTAATTAACAACCACAGCAGCGCCTTCGCGGGCGAGCGCCTTGGCTACACCGGCACCGATGCCCGAACTGGCTCCTGTGACTATAGCTATCTGACCTTCAAGTTTCTTTTTCATAGTAGAGAGGATTTATTCGACATGCCTGATGGATGCTGAATTGATACAATAACGCAGGCCTGTCGGAGGCGGTCCATCGGGAAAGACGTGGCCGAGGTGCGCGTCGCAAACATTGCACATAACCTCGATACGCGTCATCCCATAGCTTGTATCCTTCTCGTATCTGATCACGTTGTCCTTTACGGGGATCGTGAAACTGGGCCATCCGGAGTGCGACTCAAACTTTGTCGTTGAATCAAACAAGAGAGTGCCACAACAACGACACGCGTAGAGCCCGGGTTCATGAGCTTCACAATACTCGCCGGTGAAAGCGCGCTCTGTGCCTTTCTTCCGTGCGATGTAGAATTCTTCCGGTGTCAGTTCCTTCTCCCATTCTTCGTCGGATTTTTCAACGCGTTTATCAGGAGCAGGGCTACCCTCCCTGGCGTATTTCAGAACATCAAGCCACTTCATAACAGAATTATTTCAATGTGATAAACAGGATAAAAACTCCTGCCTGCCAATATAACAATAACCCGAGGAAGAAGGTCAGCTGCGCAGGGGAACAAAATATTTTTTAGGGCTTTCGCAGACGTGGCACGAATAGCTGGCGGGAAGGTCATCAAACGAAACACCCGGGGGAATATTAGCCACGGCATCGCCGTATCGCTGATCGTATATCGAAAGGCACTGGCTGCACTGATAAGCTAAAGGCGCTGACGAATTTACTTGCTCGCTGGCTTTTGCAGGCTTGCTCTCCTGCTCAGGATTGAGCTGCCGGAAGTAAATCTTGCTCAACTCAATAAGCATGGCAGGGATAATTTCCTTCCGCACGCCTTTGACATACGTCTGATAAGCGATGTTGTTCGGGTTGAAATTCCTGGCGTAAAGGATGTTGTAGCGTTCCGCAGCCTCGTTGCTGTAATCTTTCTCGATCACAATAGAGGTGAAGTGAAAGCTGTCGCGCTTTGTCTTGATCGAGAAGGTTAGCCCATGGGTGCTGATATCCTGCTGATCGAGTTCGCGGACGAGAAAGCGTTTTAGCTCCAGCGCTTCTGTGTCAATTACCGGCAGATGCCAGTTAAGTTCAAGCGAAGAGTGTCGTTCATTGATTCCGAATTTACCCATCAGCTTTTCCCACCGTATGCGATCGGAGGCTTTGATTCCTTTGATGACAAAAGCCTTCCACGGTATGATGTTTATTTTACCCACCTTAGTCTCCTGACACAGTCTGCAGGCCGCGGTCATGAAGTCGATATCATACTGATTATTGCGCCAGTAAAGGCCCAGCCAGTACTGGCCATTCAGCATGGCATTCAATCCTTCATAATATGGGAATGCCGTCGTCGGAAGCTTCAGGCGTTGCGTCATCGGTCTGTAGTTGATGCGCATTTTGCCCTGGAGGATTACGAACAGTTCATCGATGCCAAACGGTTGAAAGTCAAGGATCAGTTCTTCGAGCATTCGACATACCCGGGGAATATCCTGTGTAAAGATGAGTTTGGGCCAGCATTCGATCTGATTGTCCTTTCGGGGATCGCGGATATAGAGATACCAGTAATTCTCTTCCGGCGACGCAATGAAATTCACCTCGCCTGTGAAAAGGGGAACGATACTCTGAAGCGGATCGACAATGTTTATCTTAATACGGGGCTTGTAGTCAAAGTTGTCGATTACGAAGTGATATGTATCCTCCTTTACCCAGCCCGTTGTTTCACCTATATTGACGGCAACATAAGAGGAAACGATATTCTGACAGACCGATGAGTCGCTTCCCAACTCATAATCCATATTTATCTGACGAAAGAGAGTATCCAGCGTTTTTTCGTCGGCATCACGGGCCGGAAACATGATATCCTGACGTGAGCCAAAAAGCACATACTTGTTTCCCAAAGTACGGGAGATCTGCATGATCTTGAGAAGATCTGCCGGTGAAAGGATTCCACCTTTAACAAATGCTCGTATAAGATCACTCTTCCTGGTTTCCACGTAGGCCATGGGTATTACTCCATTCACTTCAACAATATTATCATTATTTTTTTGCACAACCGGAAGCGTGTGCTTTTATACTTCAACATTTTTCATCTGCTTAAGGATTCGGACGATTTCAGGTTTACAGCTTCCACAGCCGAGTCCTGCTCCCGACTTCTGGCAGATTTCATTCAGCGTCCCGCATCCGGCCTGAATAAGCGCACTGATGTTGCCCTCACCGACCTGATTGCAGGAACAGAGGAGCTTCCCAATTACGGGTTCAGCTTTCTTTCCAGACCGAAGCAATTGCATCCGTTTTTCAGAAAGTTCAATTTCACTTTCAATCAGTGTCTTGAACTCAGCAAACTCCGATTTATCACCAACCAGTACAGCGCCGACTAACCGGTCGTTCTGAATAATACATTTCTTATAGTAGCGCTTGCTTTTGTCGATGAAGAGAATCTCTTCAAATCCCTCACCGTTAGCGGGCACTTCGGGAATTCCAATAGAACACAAGTCAAAATCAGAGAACTTGAGTATGTTCATGGGCACCGCTCCTTCGTATACACTTTGCATATTGCCATGGAGAAAGTGCGCGACGACATCAGCTTGTTTTTCCGCGGCGGAAGTAATCCCCAGCATCCTGCCCCTGTGTTCGGCAATCTCGCCCATTGCAAATATCGACGGATCGCTTGTCTGGAGGTGATCGTTCACGATGACCCCGCGTCCGCATTCAATTCCCGCTTCCTGAACAATTTCAATGTTCGGGCGTGTACCGACGGCGTATACGACTGCATCAACAAACAACTTCCTGCCGCTTCGCAGCTGCACTTTTAATTTCCGGCTGTCGAACTGGTAGTCAACTTCCTGAACCTGATCATTGAGGTAGACCATGATATCTTTCTCGTCGACAAAGTCCAGCAGAAGTTGGCCGGCAAGGTTATCAATCTGACGTTCCATTAACCGGCTACTCAGTTGTACAATTGAAATCTGCATATCGATTTCGCGCAACGATGCAGCGAGTTCAAGTCCTAACAGACCTCCGCCAATAATGAGAACATGGGCTTCAGGCCTGATGAAATTTTTCAACGCATCCGCGTCTTTCCGCATCCGTATGGTAAAAATTCCGGGAAGGTGTACAGGAGCTTCCTTAGGTACGTTGGCGCGGCTTCCGGTGGCGATAATAAGCTTGTCATAAGCGTGTTTGCGCCCGTATTTATCGACAACGTTCTTTTGAGAACGATTGACGAATACGATTTCATTTTCAACTTCGAGGTCAACGTTAAGTTCAGTGAATTCTCCGTCTTTAAACTTGAGGAGTCGTTCCCAGGGTAACGTATCATTGACATACTCCGGCAACAGAACACGGTTGTAAAAGGGATCCTTTTCTTTTGAGAACACCTGGATCTCGTCAAGCTTATTCAATGACCGGTAGGTTTGAATGAACCGGTATGCTGCGGCTCCTGCGCCAACTACGATAACCTTTTCGCGAGGCTTGGAATACTTCCGTACCTCGACTGCAGAGAATTTGAAATCAGGTTCTTTTGATACGGGATCAATCCGGTTACTGGTAACGTTGTTCGCGCGGCCGTATCCTTTATCGACGATCCTGCCCCAGTGCATGGGCAGAAAGACAACGCCTTTTTTGATATCTTCAGAAATCGCAACAGGTACACGCACAATTCCACGCGGACTTTCCACTTCCACAATATCGCCGGCGTTGATTTTACGAACCAGCGCGTCAAGTGGGTGCATTTCAAGAAACGGTTTGGCGATGTGCTGACGCAGCTTTCGAACCTTTCCTGTTTTCGTCATCGTGTGCCACTGATCGCGTATGCGTCCCGTTGTAAGTATAAGGGGAAAGTCAGGAGTTGTTGGCTCTGAAGTATTCCGCGGATCGTCCAGAGGGAAGAGACGCGCCTTGTGAGAGGGTGTAAAGAAACGGCGATCTTCAAACAAGCGTGTAGTTCCCGGATGGTTTGGCGAAGGCATGGGCCATTGAACGGTGCCTTTTTCCCTCAACTGCTGATACGACAATCCGCTGATATCGAGATTCGTTCCGCGCGTAAGTCTGGCGTGTTCTTCAAAGATTTCGGCGGGAGAAGAATAGTCGAACCCATGAAAACCCATCGCTTTCGCAAAACGACAAAGGATCTCGCCGTCGGGCAATGCTTCGCCGGGCGCGTCAATTGACTTTCCCAGATAACTGATCCTGCGTTCCGAATTCGTCATCGTCCCTTCTTTTTCAAAATGACCGGCTGCGGGCAAAATCAGATCAGCGAACCGGAGCGTGTCCGAGGTTCGCGAGATATCCTGTACTACGACGAATCGTGCTTTGCGAAGGGCGCTTTCGACTCTGTTGAGATCGGGCAAGCTCACCAGCGGGTTTGTGCAAACAATCCATATTGCCTTAAGCTTTCCTGATTCGAGGGCGTCTATCATTTGTGTTGCCGTAAGGCCAGGGCGTTCCGCCACCTCATCGACGCCCCAATGCTGAGCTACTTCCCTGCGGTGTTCCGGATTTGCATATGTACGGTGTGCGGCAAGCATCGTGGCAAGTCCACCGACTTCGCGCCCACCCATGGCGTTAGGCTGACCCGTCAGCGAGAAAGGGCCTGAGCCTGGTTTGCCAATGTGGCCCGTAATGAGATTGAGGCTTATCAGTGCAATGTTCTTGTTAACGCCAATCGCGCTTTGATTGAGACCCATCGCCCATAGCGTGAGAAAACCATTGGCCTGAGCGATCCATGTTGCAACAAGCTGGATATCTTCCGGACGTACGTCACACGTTTCAGCGGCCTCCTGCAGCGAGAACCGGAAAACGGATTGCTTGTATGCCTCAAATCCTTCCGTATGGGCAGCGATGAATGAATAATCTACATCACCGTTCTCAATGAGTATTCGCGCAATGGCGTGATATAAATAGATATCAGTACCCGGTGTGATCTGAAGGTGCAGGTCAGCCATTGCCGCGGTCTGCGTTCGCCTTGGATCAACGACAATGATCCGGGTATGAGGATTCTTTTGTTTGTGGGCTTCTATCCGTCTGAACAGAATCGGATGACACCACGCCGGGTTGGCACCAGTGATGAAAAAACAATCGGCCAGTTCAATGTCTTCATAAGAAACAGGAACCGCATCCTCCCCCAGTGTCTGCGCATACCCCGCCACTGCGCTGCTCATGCAAAGGCGCGAGTTAGTGTCTATGTTGTTTGTTCTTATGAAGCCCTTGCAAAGCTTGTTGGCGACGTAGTATTCTTCGGTAAGGCATTGTCCCGACACATAGAATCCCACTGAATCCGGGCCATGGGTTTGGATAATGGATTGGAATACGGCAGCAGCCCTTTGCATCGCCGCGTCCCAGGAAACGCGCTCGAGCGGGTGGTTACGACTCCAACGCATCTCGGGATACAGCAACCGATCACTGGTGTCCTGGATCGCGTAGTGCAGGTTCATCCCTTTGGAGCACAACATGCCGCGATTCACCGGGTGATGCTTGTCGCCTTCGATCGTCACCCTCCCCTTGCGGTCTTTCTTTACCACAATACCACATCCGACGCCGCAATAGGAACACGTGGTCTTTATTTCAGTAAGGCTTTTATTCTTCAAGGGAAACGTCATGCTATGATCAGATGGTAACAACGATGATTTTAATGTTCGAGGAAGTTGATTAAGTGTCGGCGGTAATGATAATAGTCGGGATGTTCAATCACTGCCTTCCGATCGCGGGGTCGCTCAAAGGGGATGTGAAGGACATCGCCGATCTTTGCCCGGGGGCCGGAAGTCATCATGATCACGCGATCAGCAAGAAAGATGGATTCGTCCACGTCATGCGTTATCATGATCGCGGTTATCTTCTCCTTATTCCATACTTCAAGCAAAACATGCTGGAGTTCTGCTCGTGTAAGACTATCAAGCATTCCAAAGGGTTCGTCCAGCAGGAGTATCTTGGGCTTTAGCGCGAACGCCCGGGCAATTCCCACACGCTGCTGCATCCCTTGCGACAAGTCCGAAGCTTTCTTATTCATGTCATTGCCAAGTCCGACTTTGTCAAGATAATACTGGCATATTTCGAGCCGCTGGAGTTTTGTTGCGTGCGGGAACACCTGTTCGACACCGAGCATGACATTTCCAATGGCAGTCATCCACGGCAACAGGCTGGGTGATTGAAAAACGATACCACGGTCAGGACCCGGTTTGGTTATGGGCTGACCATCGAGCACGATTGCTCCACCAGAAATGGAATTCAATCCGGCAATCATTGTAAGCAACGTTGACTTACCACAACCGGAATGACCTATGATGGACAGGAACTCGCCCTGATGGACCTGAAGGTTTAGGTTTTCAAGAACGACGTAATCGCCTTTCGGTGTAGGATACACCTTCGCCACCTGCCGGATATCGAGCATTACATCCTGGCTCAACACTTCGGGATTTATTTCAATGGATCTTGGAGAGGTTGCTATCATAACTATTCAGATTTCAGGCTGCTTTTGATTTGGGTTTCCGAGTGCCGGGCAATACAGGGGTGAGATCAGGAAGGAAGTACGTTGGCGTATCAGTTTTCGAAGAACCTGAGCCCATGTCCAGCAGATACTCGATAATGTGATTCCTGACTTTTTTGAAATGCGGATTGTCGTTCATCGTCGTCTTATCGCGGGGACGCTCGATATTGACTGAAAACACCGGACCCAGCGTCGCATTGGGGCCGGGATTGAGTGGAATGATCCGGTCCGCCATCAGGATACCTTCATCAACGTCATTCGTAATCAGCAGTGCGGTTGTTTTATTCTGCTCCCAGATGTTTACGATTTCGTTTTGAAGGCTGCCTCTTGTGATCGCATCCAGCGCGCTGAGAGGCTCGTCCATCAAAAGCATGTCGGGGTTCATACTAAGCGTTCGCGCGAGAGATACACGCTGGCGCATTCCTCCCGACAGTTCACCGGGCCGCTTGTTAGCGGCGTGACTCAGATTTACCATGGCGATGTATTTCATCACATGATCGGTCTTTTCCTTTTTTGACCACTCCGGATATACTTCCTGAACTGCCAGCATGATATTCTGAAATACAGTAAACCAGGGAAGCAGTGAGTAGTTCTGAAACACGACACCGCGACGCTTATCAGGCCCTTTTACCGGAACACCGCGATAAAGTACTTCGCCGGAACTTGGTGCAAGCAGGCCTGCCATCATCTTCAGTAGCGTAGTCTTCCCACTGCCGGTAAACCCGACTATCGCTACAAATTCGCCTTCGTTAATAGTGAGATTAATATCCCGCAGGATATCAGCGTCGCCAAATTTTTTCGATACGTTAACTAGTTCAAGTGCCATCGTGAGATTAGTTAGCTGTTACGACCTTCAAAGCTTACCTGCTTCTGCAATCCTACCATTACACGGTCCAGAATAAATCCGATAATACCGATAGTAAACACGGCTACCATTATCCGGGCAAGCGATTGACTGCTTCCATTCTGAAACTCATCCCAAATAAATTTTCCAAGGCCGGGATTTTGTGCAAGCATTTCTGACGCGATCAAGACCATCCAACCCACCCCGAGGGAAATTCGCAGTCCGGTAAAGATCAGCGGGAGTGTGGCAGGAAGAAGGATCTTGAAGGTCTTCTTCAGCGGGGAAAGCTGCAGCACCCTGGCCACGTTGATGTAATCTGTGTTCACAGATGCGACTCCGAGTGCAGTATTGATCAGCGTCGCCCACATTGAGCATAGTGATACCGTGATCGCGGAGATGATAAAAGATTTTGCGAACAGGCCGTCGTTAGTTACGTATACGGCGCTGACGATCATCGTTACGATAGGCAGCCATGCCAGTGGTGAAACGGGTTTGAAAATCTGAATCAGCGGATTAAATGCGCGCATCACCAAAGGACTAAGTCCGCACAGTATGCCCAGGGGGAGCGCAATGACTGTCGCAATGATGAAGCCCATGAACACCGTCTTGAGGCTGGTGATGATCTGGTCGATATAAGTAGGCTTGCCGGTGTATTCCATGATGGCGACTTTCGCGTTTGGGTTCTTTGCCAGCTTTGTCTGGTTACGTTGTTCCTGGCGGGAATAAAACTCGTCCTCCTTGGCCCGTTCAACACGGTGTTCTGCCCACAGCGACTTCGCCTGATCCCAAACCATGACCGGCCCGGGAACCTGACCCAGGCTTGTCGTAATCCGGCTCGCCGCAAACGACCACAACATGAGAAATGCTACAATAGACATGACGGGTACAACAGAAGTCTTCAATGTTAACACGAGTTGTCTCGTCAGGCTCTCGCCGGAGAGGAGTTTACCGAATGAAACGCCGCGTCTCATACCGGCTGAATTCAAAATCCTTAATGCTACTTCTTTCATGAGCGTTGTCGTTATAGTGGTTCTGCTTCGTATACGGTCAGAGTGTTTCGTCTTTCAACCCGACTTTGAATTTGCTGATGTATCCCACCGGGTCTCTTCCATCGTACACAATTCCATCGATGAAGTTTCCATCGGGTTCCTTGAAGCCGTCGGTATCGGGAAGTTCATCTTCGGAAAGATGGCCTTCGGCCACGAGTGCTTTGGCCGCATTCATCCATACTTCCGGAAGGTAGATCTGCTTCGACGTTTCGACATACCATTCGTTGTCCTTCGGCTCAGTGATCTGTCCCCATCGCCGCATTTGCGTCAGGTACCAGATGCAGTCGCTGTAGAACGGGTAAGACGCATGATGATTGAAGAAAATATTAAACTCAGGAAGTGAGCGTTTGTCTCCCTTTTCATATTCAAAGGTACCCGTCATACTGTTGGCAATGACTTCGGCGTCGGCGCCAACGTACTCCGAACGCGAGAGTATTTCAACAGCTTCCCTGCGGTTAGCCATACTGTTTTCGTCCAGCCATTTGCAGGCGCGTATCAGGGCTTTCGTAAGTGCTACGAGGGTATTGGGGTTTGCATCTGCAAATGCCTTGCTCACACCGAAGACTTTCTCGGGATTGTTTTTCCAGATTTCAAAGTCCGTAACCACCGGTACACCGATACCTTTGAAAACCGCTTGCTGATTCCAGGGTTCCCCTACGCAGTAGCCGTTAATTGTTCCGGCTTCCAGCGTTGCGGGCATTTGAGGTGGCGGCGTCACCGAAAGCAACACGTCTGCGTTCGTTGTTCCGGTGATGTCGGTATGCGAATAATATCCTGGTGAGATTCCGGCGGCTGCAAGCCAGTAACGCAGCTCATAATTATGAGTAGACACCGGGAACACCATTCCCATTTTAAACTGCTTTCCGGAATTCCTGAATTTCTCAATAACGGGTACGAGTGCTTCTGCGCTAATGGGATGGACAGGTTTCCCGTCCTTTTGTGGAATATGTTTTTTCATTTCAGCCCACACCTCATTGGATACGGTGATTCCATTTCCGTTGAGGTCGAGGCTTAACGGTGTGACTACCTGCGCCTGTGTTCCGAATCCAATGGTAGCACCTATGGGCTGACCTGCAAGCATGTGTGCGCCGTCGAGCTCACCGGAGATCACCCGGTCCAGCAAAACTTTCCAGTTGGCCTGAGCTTCAAGTTTGACATAAAGACCTTCGTCTTCAAAGAAACCTTTCTCCTTTGCTATTGCCAGGGGCGCCATGTCGGTAAGCTTGATGAATCCCAGCGTCAGCTGAGGTTTTTCGGGTTCACCGCTTAAATCTTCCGCCTCCACCGTACCAGCAGATGCAGCCTCTGATTTGCTGCCACAGGAAGTCGTCATGAAGGATAACAGCAGCATAACCATTGAGAATACTGCAGTCGCTGTAATATTTTTCGTTTTCATGTCTTCTGGATTAGTTGGCTATTTTGGTGATTCCTGTTTCGTTGTAAAGAGTGTTGGCTTAAAGCTGATCATCGCCCACGCCCAGCTGGTATTCGACTTCGCGTTGGATACGTCCTTGATGAATTCCAGCGAATCCGATGCGAACATCTGAGAATAGCCGAGGTTGAAGACCACCCCGGGAGCCAGGTTTGCTACCCATACGATGTCTACTTCGGTACCGAGTGTCGATGACAGTTTGGTGTTGTCGTTACTGACTATCGGCGACTGTGAGAAGAACTCGTGTCCGTGAACTAACACGGATGACCTGGGTCCCGCCTTCAGTTTGGCTTTAAGAAAAACATCCACGAGTCCGCGATTCTTGTGTGGATTGCCTACATAGAAGTAGTCCATCCACCCGTAAAACTTATGATGCGTTCCATAGAGCGGGTTAAATGCTTCATCCTTGTTCGTATCCGATTTGTCGCCCGAGAGATAATCGAAGCCAACGTTGATGTTATTTGGTTTTGATTTCATGATGGTGACGTTGGCTCCTATCATCCACGCTGCGAGTTGCGCACCGGCGGGATTTTTTCCCATTTGATAGTATCCGTCGTATTCAAGGGCGATATCACCGAGGGTCTTGGTCCCGTAAGCGCCTATGGTCTGCGAGAAATAAATCGTTGAGTCAGCATACGCCATTCCATTTACACTTCGTGTTGCCGATGCCCCGTTGTTGAGAAACAATACAGACAGCCCGCTATTGCTCCAGTCTTTGTGGAACCATACGTATTGCATGGTTTTGTAATTATTAGGCACGCTGTAATAGGTGCTGGCGAACTTCGTTGGCTCCGGTGTGCTGAAATCCTGATTGAACGCCGCACCTGCGTGTAACTTTGTCGTGGCTCCCTGATACTCATACTTGAGCAAGTCGTGTGACCGGCCCTGCGCCGCCCAGTCGAGGTTGCCGAGTATCCGCACGTTGTCGTAGTCGAGTTCCATTCGCCCCACAACGAGTTTGTGCACGGGATTGAATTTATAGGAAGCCCATGCTGCATAGACGTTTGTAAGTGCGGGATCTGCTTTATACACCTGCGTTGTCGCGCCCCAGATGCGAACATCCTGGAGGGATATATAGACGTCAAATTTTTCAGACACGTACTCAGCATTCAGGCGGGAACGCTGTTCGACGAAGAACGCCGCATCGACGTCCTTCGATAGAGGTTTCTTAAATCCATTCCGGAATTCGGCCCGTGGCCTCACGTCTGCACTGAGCGTGAACTGTGCCCATGATGCGGGTCCGGCGAGGACGAGTAGGTAGAAGATTACGTAGAAAGGTTTTTTCATATGTTTTGGGTTTAGTTTTTCAGCTTGATCCTTTCAACTTGAATGATCATTTGAAAGGCTGGCGTCTGGCTGTAAACTACCCGACCAACAAACTACGTATTGAATTACGTATTTTTTACGTAAATAATCAACCTAGTGAATACGTATAATTACGTATTCTTTTACGAAATGGATTGATCAGCATCGAAAATCGTTTGCAGAACAAAGGGTTTTTTTGCGCAGTAATTGGAAAAAGGGTCTGGTTCGATGGCAATCCGGGAGGTGAGAGCCAATTATTTTATTCAATCCACGTCACATCAACTACCAGCCCCAATCAAAAATTACTGGCAACTTTTTAAGAGATGTTTTCGCTGCTGTCCAAACAAGTATATTTGGCCATGGTTACAGAAGGCGCACCCGATGGTGAACTGTTGTTGAGTCTTGTAAGAATGAGGATGCCATTCGGAAAATACAAAGGCATTGTTCTGTGCAATCTCCCCGTGAGCTATCTCGAATGGTTTGCCAAAAAAGGGTTCCCTCCAGGAAAGCTGGGCATGTTGCTAGCCACCTTGTATGAAATCAAAATCAATGGGCTGGAGTACCTCTTAACACCGCTGAAGAACTCCTCCCAGGCGTTGAAATGATGGCCCTTTCAGAGTATCCGGGGATTACTTACCTTAAACCAACAAAAAGCTCTGAATATGAATCGTCTGCCAGCATTACTTTTTTTCTTCTCCCTGCTATGTATTGGTGCGTTCGGGCAAGCTGACCTGAAGAAGCTCGACGCCTATTATGCGAAAGCGCTCAAGGACTGGGACGTACCCGGCATGAGCATCGCCATCGTTAAGGATGGGAAAGTCGTATTCAGCAAAGGTTACGGTGTGAAGGAGACTGGCAAGAGCGACACACCAGATGGCAATACCCTTTATGCCATTGCATCAAACTCAAAAGCGTTTACCTCTGCTGCAATCGCCCGCCTTGCCGACAAAGGCAAACTCAGCTGGGACGACCCTGTTGTTCAACATATTCCGTGGTTTCAGTTACCTGATGCATCCGTATCTGCCAAAGCAACGATCCGGGATATCCTGAGTCATCGCGTCGGGCTGGGCACTTTCAGCGGCGACCTGATCTGGTACCGGTCCAAACTCACCGACGAAGAGATTATCCGGAGAGTCCGCCACTTGCCTTCTGCCTACAGCTTTAGAGCAGGCTACGGCTACTCAAATGTGATGTTCGTGACTGCCGGGGAAGTTATCGAACGTGTGAGCGGCAAAAGCTGGAGGGATTTTGTTACACAAGAACTGCTCACGCCACTGGGAATGTCGCGAACCATTGTTGGCACGCGCGACCTCGAATCAATAGGGAACTATGCAACACCTCATGCTCTTTTAGACGACGTCCATTCGCCAATGCCGTGGGAAGACTGGGAAAACGTGGCCGCAACGGGCGGGATACTCTCATCTGTGAACGATATGGCAAAATGGATGATCTTCCACCTAAATCACGGGATCTGGAATGGAGACACGCTAATGTCATTGCAATCGCACAACCTGGTCTGGACACCGCACAACAACTTTGTCGTCGATCACAGCAGGAACGATCTCACAGGTCACTTCTCCGGGTATGGCTTAGGTTGGGGAGTCGGCGACTACCGGGGAAAACTTCGCGTGGGTCATACCGGCGGATATCCAGGCATGGTATCAGCAGTTGCTCTGCTTCCGGAGGAGAACCTCGGCGTAGTGATCCTCACCAATGGAATGAAACCGATTTTCGCGGCACTCGCCAACTACACGCTGGATGCATTCCTCAAGGCAACACCGCGTGACTGGTCGAAAGAGAACCTGGAACGTTATAAAAACCGTCTCAAAAACGACACGAGAATCCAGGACCGGATTAACAGTCGAAAACAGGACACCAAGCCAACTGTTCCTCAACAGGAATACTGCGGCGATTATTCAACACCCGCCTATGGCAAGATTTCGATCGCAGATGACGGCGGGAAGATGAAGATAAAGTTTGAACATACGCCGGATCTCACAGCCACCCTCTCCCACTGGCATTACGACACCTGGAAAATGGAATGGGATCATCCTGAAGTAATCGCGTGGTTTTCATTTGGAACGGTGAAGTTTGAAACAGATAACAACAGCCACGTTATCGGACTGTCCTTCGACGTTCCGAATGACGACTTCTGGTTCGAGGAATTCAACGCAAAGAAGGTACGCTGAGAACCTTAAACAAGGTTCTCCTTAATCGCCTTGTTGACCATGTCAATCGCGTTATTGACCCCCAGCTTTTTCATGATATTGAAGCGGTGAGTTTCAATCGTGCGAACGCTCTTCCCTGAAGCCTCAGCGATGTCACGGTTGTGTTTTCCATCGATGACCATGCGCAGGATCTCGCGTTCGCGTTTTGTCAGGTGGTACGCATCTACTTCTACCGAACTCCGGCCAGGAGCGGGTCGCGATCCAAGCAGCCTGTTGGCGAGGATGTTGGAGACACCACCGCTGAAGTACTTTGATCCGGAATAGACCTGCTTCAGCGCCTTGATGAATTCGTTCTTATCGGTGTCTTTCAAAAGATAGCCGTACGCACCAGCGTCCAGTGCCTGCAAGACGTACTCCTCGGAATCGTGCATCGACAAAATCACCGCCTTGGTGGCCGGCGAGAAACCTGATAACTGCGACGCTGCTTCAAGGCCATTCATTTCCGGCATCCTGATATCCAGCACAAGTATATCGGGATGGAGCTTCTTGGCTGCCTCCAGCGCTTCAACGCCATTGCCGGCCTCGCCGATTACCTTGATATCATGATCTGATTCCAGCATCGCCTTGATGCCATTCCTTACGAGCACATGATCATCAGCCAGTACTATCCTTATTGCATCCATAGGTCTATTGTTCAAGAGCTACCGCGTTCATCACCGGCACTGTTAACGTAATGACAGTCCCTTTTCCGGGGGCCGACTTCACATTGAGATTACCGTTGATGTATTCTGTGCGTTCATACATATTGAAAAACCCACGGCCCGACTCGATATTCGCATTTCGTTTTTCAACCAGCTTCTCATCAAAGCCCTGTCCATTGTCCGCTACACGTATCGTTATCTCCGAGTCGTTTTGCTCCAATGTAACGTCGATCCGGGAAGCAGAACTGTATTTGATCGCATTGTTAATTGCTTCCTGAATAATCCGAAAAATATTGTTTTCCACTTTCCTGGACAAACGAAGTGAGCTGTCAGCGTTCGATGAATACGTCAATTCTATATTTGAAAACTTTCCGATCTCCCTCACGAAAACGTTCAGTGCCGCTTCAAGGCCGTAGTCGCTCAGGACAGTTGGCTTCAGGTTGAACGTAACTCGTCGCACCTCCCGTATAACTTCGGCGATCAACTGACGGATCTCATTCAACTTGTTCTGAAGCTCTTCCGTTCTCCGCGTAAAATCAATGGATTCAATCTGAAATTTCAGTGACGTAAGCATCTGGCCGATACCATCGTGGATATCCATCGCAAGGCGTTTTCGCTCCTCCTCCTGCCCCTCCAGAATGAGAACAGACCTGAACTTCTGCTGATTCACCTTCTTCTCGATCGAAGCGCGGTTCTTTTCGATCATCGTTTGCTCGGCGCGCTTTTGCAGCGTGATGTCTGATCCGAGGACCAGCCATTCTTCGATTTCCGAACCTTCGTTGTATGCGGGGACAATCGTTACGTCGATCCAGTGACGGGACGTGGCCGCTGCTTCGAATGAAATCACCCCCTGCCAGGTATGACCTTCGGATAACAAATCAATAACTTCTTCAAACCAGTCTTCCGTCAGTCCGGAGCCCGGAAAGAACTCTATAAGCGGAACAGCGGAAATCTTTTCTTCAACACCCGTGAGTTCTGTATACAGATCCGAAACAAAAATTACGTTTCCGCCGCGATCGGTCCTGGCATACAGACGCGGATTTTCCGGCGGCAGGTTTACGTTGGAAAGCTCCTCATAGCTCTTCTCCAAAGAAGCGTAGAGAACGCCAATTTCCTTGGATAGCTTCTTCGCGTTTTTCTCAGATGAAATCAGTTGATTCATCGTCTTGTTCACCTGAATAGTTGTTGGCCTGAAGACGAAAACAATTTCCAGGAATATCACTATGATGGAAACGCCCAATAGAATGTACTCAAGCCGACTGAGGGTCGCGACCTTTTCCTTGGCTTCATAGTCGTACTGAAACACAATCTGATCCATCTTCTGAAGAAAGATGTATTCATTCTCGAGGAGAGAAGCCATCGCCCGACTAACAGCAGCGGTATCGTTATGCATTCCGCGCTTGAAGTCCAGGATTGTGTTAGCGTTTTCATAAATACCGAGGAAGTAGGGTTCTATTTCGCGGAACATGGTGCGGATAGTCTCGCTGTTGTCTCCAGGAAGGTCGAGTTCAGGATCACCGTTTTGAAGGGCGTAGTGCGCGCGTCGCCATCGCGCCAGTAACGTATCCAGCGACTGAACCGGATCAGCATACTGAGCATGCGACATGTTGTTGTAGAGAAGCAACGCCGACTTTGCAATTGACTGACTGCGGTAGCGCTGCGTACCCGCGAGGTTGACGATCCGCGAATCACTGTCCTGTTTGTGCAAGTGTTGCTGAATAAGGATCTGCCCGATCACGGCCACCAGCACAATGATACTGAGCGCCAAAATGTACCACATCCCCAGCTTTGCAAACTGGTTGGTCTTATGCGATCCCCGATCAAACTTCAGCGTCATTACGTACGAAGTTACGTATTATTTTGAAACAATAGCCTCAATAACTACGTGATCACGCTGGAACACTGATCATAACCCAGCCGCTCTCGATCTTTACGGGGAAAACCGATATCGAGCAGTCTTCGGCGTTCAGGCATGAGCCCGTCTTAAGGGAGAAAGCTCTTTTATGAAAGGGACATGCTACTTTGGGCTCGTCGTTGGCTGACCCTATAATCCCGCGTGACAGGATCATTTGCATTTTATGGGGACACTGGTTCTGACAGGCATACCATTCACCGCGACGGGTGAAGTTAAAAACAGCAATCTGCATATCCTTGTATTTGATACACGCCCCGCCGTTTTGAGGGAACGCTTCAACAGGTGCCGCCTTGTACCAGATCGTTTCAGCTTCGGAGACTGTCTTTCTGCCTGCGTTTTTATGCATTTCCATACGATAAGTTGTTTCGGTTTACAATGTTTTTATGTTCCAGTCAACCGGACGTTTCTGCCCGCGCATGTCGACAAATTCCAAAGTCGGATCGGGTTCGTCGGCGTTGACAAAATGTTTGAACTGCGCCTTGAGTGACGGATCATCCACGACCTTCTTCCATTCACAGTGATAGGTCCCGATCAGTGTATTCATATGCTCTTCAAGTTCGGTGGCTATTCCGATGGAATCGTTCACGATAACGTCATAGAGATAGTCGAGGCCGCCGTCGAGCTTATTCAGCCACGTCGCCGTGCGCGTCAGAGGATCGGCTGTCTTGATATAGAATGCCAGGAACCGGTCGATCAGTTTTGTACAGGTTTCCGTATCGACGTCAGCCACGAGGAGTTTTGCATGCTGAGGTCTGGCGCCCCCATTGCCGCATACGTAGAGATTCCATCCTTTCTCCGTCGCGATGACACCAAAATCCTTCGACTGAGCTTCCGCACATTCGCGTATACATCCCGAAACGGCACCCTTGATTTTATGCGGTGCGCGAATACCCTTGTAGCGATTCTCGATAAACACGGCATACGAAACTGAGTCCTGAACACCATAGCGACACCAGGTACTTCCCACACAGCTTTTGACTGTACGGAGGGCCTTGCCATAGGCATGACCGCTTTCAAATCCCTCAGCGATGAGTTCCGCCCAGATTTCAGGGAGCTGTTCAACTCGCGCCCCGAACATGTCTATACGTTGTCCGCCGGTGATCTTTGTATAGAGGTCCCACTTCTGCGCAATCCTTCCGAGCGCCATCAGTTTTTCCGGCGTGATTTCGCCTCCGGGAATGCGTGGCACAACGGAGTAGGTACCCCCACGCTGAATGTTGGCGAGGAATCTGTCGTTGGTATCCTGAATAGTTTCCTGCTCGAGGATAGCGTCATTCCATATACTTGCAAACAGCGACGCGGCAGCGGGTTTGCATATCTCACAACCGTCACCGCGGCCGTGGAGATCAATAAGCTCCTCAAAGTTCCTGATATTTTTGATTCTGATAAGATCAAACAACTCCTGACGAGTATAATCGAAATGTTCACACAACGACTTCTTCACCTTATGTCCCATTGATTCGAGGGTAACCTTCAAAAGGTCATTGACCAGCGGAGTACATCCACCGCAGCCTGTACACGCTTTCGTAGATTTCTTGAGGTCATCGAGACTGCACGCGCCGCATTCAGTGATTTGTCTGACAATCTCTCCCTTGGAAATATTTTCACAGGAACAGATCTGTGCCGTATCTGGTAAGCCCTTGACGCCGGCATTGTCGTTGTTAGTCTTTGTTCCACCGACTATCAAGGACGCCGGATCCTCGGGGAGCGTCATGCGATTAACCACCATCTGGTGAAGCATGTTGTATTGTGACGCGTCTCCTATGAGTATCCCACCTAGGAGGTGCTTTCCGTCAGGAGTAATGTTTATGCGCTTATAGGTGCCGTTAACAGGGTTTGTAAATACGATGGGTATGGACGGGCTCGCTTCTCCGAAGGGATCGCCAAAGCTTGCAACATCCACGCCGATCAGTTTAAGTTTCGTTGACATGTCAAATCCCGTGAACTGACGAAGAGGTTCGTTGGCGATCTGCCTGGCCACAACCTCCGCCATTTCATAGCCGGGGGCGACCAATCCGTAGACCATATTGTTATGGACAACAGCCTCACCGATAGCGAAGATGTTGTCATCGCTGGTTTTCATGAGGTCGTCGACGAGGATACCACCGCGGGGATGAACACTAATCCCCGCAGCCTTTGCCACTTCGTCGCGCGGACGAATGCCGGCGGAGATGACGAGCATCTCAACAGGTAATTGTGTACCGTCTGCAAATGACAGTCCCTCTAGTTTTCCATTCCCTTCGATGCATTTCGTTTCTTTTCCGAGATGCACTGTTATACCAAGTGCGGCAAGTTTGCCAATCAGTACCGTGGATCCTGCGTCGTCTATCTGACGCGGCATAAGGCGTGATGCATATTCAACGACATGGGTTTCGAGACCTAGATCTAGCAACGCCTTCGCCGCTTCGAGTCCGAGAAGTCCTCCTCCCATAACAGCGCCTGTGCGGCACTTTTTACCATAAGCAAGAATCTGATTAAGATCTTCGATAGTGCGATAAACGAATACACCATGGCGTTCCACGCCCTCGATCCTGGGAACAAAAGCGCTGGATCCGGTCGCAAGGACCAGGTAATCGTACGTATCGGTTTTACCCGTGTGGGTCTTGATCGTCTTTTGTTCGCGGTAGATCTCCGTAACCAGCTCACCCGTGTGTAGAGTAATGTCATTCTCTGCGTACCACTCGCGCGGCGCGAGTAACAATTCATCGCAGGTGGTCCCTGAGAAGTAACTGCTCAGGTGCACGCGATCGTAGGCGGGGCGTGGCTCCTCACCATATACAATGATATCGTGTGACGAGCGATTACGTAGTTTCTCACAGAACTTGTATCCGACCATTCCGTTACCGACGACAATTATCCGAGCCATAGTGCAAACGATTTAAGTGAATCTTCCGTAATAATTACGTAATCTTACGTATTTTTCATGAATAATCAGTAATTGATTACGTATTTTTACGTAAACACAAGAGATTATGTACTCAACAGAAACACGTGTGATATTGGCGGGAGCCGGACCGGGAGACCCCGAATTAATGACTGTAGGCGCAATTCGAGCGCTTGAACAGGCTGAGGTGATCCTGTTCGACGCCCTGGTTAACGATCAAATATTAGCGCATGCCCGGCCCGAATGTCTGTTGATAGACGTAGGCAAGCGCAAAGGCAACCACAGGTTCAGTCAGGATGAGATCAACCAGATGATCCTGTTTTACAGTCAGCGGTTCTCCAGGGTGCTACGCTTAAAAGGCGGCGATCCTTATGTATTCGGGCGAGGCTCTGAGGAAGTGGACTATCTCCGCCGGCACGGCATCAACGCACGTGTGATACCCGGAATTTCGAGTGCTATTGCAGGGCCCGCCGCTGCAGGCATTCCCGTAACGCGGCGCGGCGCCAGTGAAAGTTTCTGGGTGATCACAGGGACGACTGCCGCAGGTAAACTTTCCGGTGATCTTGAGCTCGCGGCAAGATCATCTGCTACTGTTGTTGTGTTAATGGGGCTCAGCAAATTGAAAGAGATCATGACGTTATTTCGCGGTCATCGCTCTGTTAACGAACCCGCGGCCGTGATCCTCAATGCGACAATGCCCGATCAGCACATCTTCGCCGGATCCATTACTTCTCTTGAGCACCAAATGCAAGGAATGGAGCCATCTGCTCCTGGTATAATCGTCATTGGCAAAGTCGCAGCTTCAGCATGCCTCACACAAATTCCTGAAGAAGAAGCCGTGAAAATGAAACTCGCTGTTTAAATTCGGAGAAACATTCTCCATGGTAAACGCAAACCTTGAAAAAGCATACAGTCTGATCGACGCATACAATGCACGCGATCCGCACACCGAAACACACAACGGAACTGCTATTCCAAAGGAATTGCTCTATGGTCAGCGCATGACGGATCGCATGAATCAATATGCGCCTGATGCGCCGGAACACCTGTTACTGGCGGCGCGCGCGCAACACATCGGCCGTTGGGAGATTCCACGCAATTCCTATCCAATGGACCGCAAGGGGTACCTTCAATGGCGAAGCGCCGAGAAGTTCCACCATGCAGAAGTCATTGAGCCAGTTCTTCATGAAGCGGGGTATGACGATGATACGATTGAAAGGGTAAAATTTCTCCTGCTGAAAAAAGAACTGAATTCAAATCCAGAAACCCAAACACTGGAAGACGTGGTGTGCCTGGTGTTCATCGAGCACTACCTCGAAGATTTTGCTGCTCAACACGAGGATGAAAAGGTTGTAGATATTCTTCGGAAAACGCTGAAGAAAATGTCACCCCGCTCCATACAGGAAGCGTCCACCATCAAGGTCAGTGAACGGATTCAAGGTTTGTTGCAGAGCGCTGTTGACGGGAACTGATATCCGATTCTCAGGGTAACGCCTGCGCTAATGCCCCTCCTCGCCTATTCGCGAAAACATGCTTCTTACGAGTCTGGGGTTCGCCGTGATTTCATCGTTAATGAGGAAGAAATATTTCACCTGCCACGACTGACTTTTCCCCGCCTGCAGGTTGGGAGCGATATCCCAGGGCGGGTAGACCCGCATTCCACGCTTCCCTCCCTTTCTATTGTGGGACATAATTCCTTGCTTAATCAGGACTGACTTTGGAAAAACAAACTGTCCAATGTCGTTTCCTGATCTTGATGTTATCACGATGAAGTCAATTTTATCGGAGCTATCAAAGGGTTCTGTTATTCCATTTTCATTCCGCTTCCAGATAGCAACAAATTGCCCCGCTTTTTTGGGTGTTACTTTGGAAACCCTATGTTCAATCGAGTGACCATCCAGGAGAAAGGAAGAAGCGCCATACTCAGTACCTTCGGGATTGTATTTCACATTGCTGATTATTAATCCGCATCTATTATAGGCCTGTTCTATCACGATTTTGAGAGCGAGGTAAGGCGGGTTCCAAGGAGATATCTTCATATAGATTGCATATGACCGTAAGTTACGAATCTAATTGTTTCA